>NZ_JAHHDX010000045.1 GCF_018619335.1 Alteromonas sp. ALT199
ACAATATAAATGTTACAGGAGTTTAAATTTTTGGTGAATTGCACATTAGCGGTAAGAAAAGTTTTATAAACTAGGTTTCAACGCGAAATAACAAGAACGCCGCTCTAATGAACGGCATCCTATATAAAACACATTTAGTTAACAATGCCTTTAGCTGGCTTTTTTTTCTCTAGGAGGGAAAAGCGGAGAAAACAGCCCCAAAGACTTGGCTTCTTCTACCAGTGCCATGATGTCCATTTCGGCTAACTCGAATAAATGGTCGAATTTCGGAAGAATATAATAAAGAGGCTGCATGATATCGATGCGGTAGGGTGTACGTAGCGCATCAACAGCTGTAAGTGGGTTGCGCAGAGGCTTGTCACTATCAAGCGCATATACTGTTTCGCCTGGCGAAGATAAAATGCCGCCGCCATATATTTTTAGTTCGTCTTTAGCTCTTACCAATCCAAACTCAACCGTGAACCAGTAAAGACGTGCTAAGTAAACTCTGTCTTCTTTATTTGCCGCTAAACCTAATTTTCCGTAAGTGTGGGTAAAGTGGGCAAATGCGGGGTTTGTTAGCAGCGGGCAGTGACCAAACACTTCGTGGAAAATATCGGGCTCTTGCAGATAATCAAATTCTTTTCTCGTGCGAATGAAAGTAGCCACAGGGAATTGCTTATTAGCCAACAACCTAAAAAATTCGCCGAAGTTTATCAATGCCGGTACTTCTGCTGTTTGCCACCCCGTTTTTTCCAACAGTACCTTGTTAATGTCTGGTAACTGAGGAATTTCTTTTTCATTCAATTTCAACAAGTCGAGCCCATCCAAGTATTCTTGGCATGCTCGTTCCGTTACCAGCGGTATTTGTCGAGCATAGAGTTCTGACCAAATTTGGTTCTCTTCATCCGACCAATGGATGACGCCATTTTCGTCAGATTGTCTCGACTGGTATTGCGTTGATTTTGGCATAACTTCTTTAACCGATAGGTATTAGATAACTTGCCTATCAGTCTAATGAAATTCACGACGCCGAAAAGTGGTGCCCCCTACGAGGCATTCAATTTGGCTGTAACAAGAATTTTACAGGGCAACTTGAACGCGCTGATTTACATAATAAAAAACCGCTCGATACGAGCGGTTTTGGTTTGTTACACTTGCAAAGTTATAGGCCAACTATAGGCGACTAATTTCTTTATTGAGTTGATATTCTCGAGACGTTACGTAGGTTTCCATTTTACGTAAGCGCGTTTCCGCTTTTTCGAATCGATTGCGTATGTCGTGAAACGCCTGCTTAGGTGGCTCTCCAGCCTGCCAAACTTTAGTTTTCACTTCCACTTTAGCGCTTTTAACCTGTCCACTATTTGAATTAGTCCAACCTTTTCCTTTCGAGTAAGTTGGCGGCGTTGGCGTATTTTTTAACCCTGTAGGTTTCTTATCAAGAATAAACCAGGCTGCAATGTAAGCGACTAAGATGAAAGGACCTGCAAGTAAAAAGAACCCCGTCACAACTAGAATCCTAACTAACCAAGTTTCCAAACCGAAGTACTCGGCTATACCTGAGCAGACACCCGCAATTCGAGCATTTTCAGGGTCGCGATAGAGCTGCTTACCATTTCTCATGCTCTATTCCTCCACTCAGGTGCCTCACTATCTAAAATGGCTTCTAACGTCTCAATACGCTCGCTCATTTTTTCAGCTTTCTCGGCAAGATCTTGCAAAGACGCGTGCTCTTCAACACTCAATCCCTGGTTAACCTGCTTTTTGCTTCGATAGTGTAAAATTAGCCAAATGGGAGCAACGAATATTGAAAACACCACAAGGGGCATAACCAACACTGCAATTGTACCTTCATCCATCTCAATCTCTCCTACAAACTCTGATGTAACAACCCTCCTTCTGACTTTGCATCAGGAGGGTAAACTCAATTCTTATTATTCTGATTTTTCGGTGCTGTTATTTGCACCTTTTACTTTCGCTTTAAGCGCTGCCAGTTCATCTTCCACTTTGTCACTAGCTTCTAATTCGGCAAACTCATCTTGCAGCGTCTTTTTACCTAAATCATAAGCTTCGACTTGAGATTCAAGGTCATCGATTTTACGCTCGTACTGCTCAAAACGTCCCATCGCATTATCTACTTTAGTGCTATCTAGCGTCTTTTTCACTTCAAGACGAGAGCTAGCTGTCTTCTGGCGCATAATTATCGCTTTTTGACGACTCTTAGCATCAGCAAGCTTTTCCTGAAGTTGACCTATTTCGTTTTGAAGTTTACTGATTTGTTCATCGACGATAGCCAATTCTTTACTTAACGCTTCTGCAGCTTCTGCAGACTTTTTCTTTTCCTGTAGCGCAGCACGGGCTAAGTCTTCTCTATCTTTGCTCAAAGCAAGTTCTGCTTTTGCTTCCCAATCACTTGCATCGCTTTCATACTTTGCAATTTGATTAACAATTTCCTTTTTGTTGGCCAAAGTCTTCGCTGATGCTGAGCGAACCTCAACCAATGTGTCTTCCATTTCCTGAATGATTAATCTAACCATTTTTTCAGGATCTTCGGCCTTGTCTAAAATCGCATTAATATTCGAATTCACAATATCTGTAAAACGCGAGAAGATACCCATAATAATTACCTCTTGCTAAAAATGGTAAGTGTTAAAAAAACACCACACTTGATAAATAGGTTACTCTTGGTATAAGTAGTATTCAATATACTTGCCAACTTTGTGCAGATGCTAACCTATTATTTTCTATACATTTTTCACACGTTCAAATAATGCTCGTTTATCAATATTTTTTGTTCTACACTATTAATTGGTCGAAATGACTAATTTTTGAGGGATTTAATGAGTAGGTATCGACAGCAAGACAATTTACTTGGCCAAGCAAATAGTTTTCTAGAAGTTTTAGAGCAAATTTCACAAATTGCACCACTAGACAAACCCGTTCTCGTCATTGGCGAACGAGGCACTGGTAAAGAGCTGATTGCTGCTCGCCTCCATTTCTTGTCGAAGCGCTGGGATCAAAACTACATAAAGCTAAACTGTGCAGCTTTAAATGAGAGTTTATTAGAAAGTGAGCTTTTCGGCTACGAAGCGGGTGCCTTTACCGGCGCCTCAAAACGTCGCGAGGGTCGCTTTGAGGTGGCAAATAACGGCACTCTGTTTCTAGATGAACTTGCAAATACATCAGGTCTAATTCAAGAAAAGCTGCTACGCGTTGTAGAATATGGAGAATTTGAACGTGTAGGTGGCAGCAAGTCGGTAAAAACTGATGTACGCCTTATCGCAGCTACAAACGAAGATTTGCCAGCCCTTGCCGATGCCGGTGAATTTCGCGCAGACCTTCTCGACCGTCTTGCTTTTGACGTTATTACCATCCCTCCACTTCGCGAGCGTCGAGAAGATATCATGATGTTAGCTGAAAACTTCGCCATTAATATGGCCCGTGAAATGGAAATGGAACTGTTTAGCGGCTTCACTGAGAAAGCAAAGCGTACTCTGCTTGATTATGATTGGCCTGGTAATATCCGTGAACTTAAGAATGTGGTCGAACGTGCGGTATACAGAACGAATAACCCTCACCTTCCAGTACACGAGATAGTTTTAGATCCCTTTGAGTCCGCTTTTCGCCCTAAAGGCAGAGTAAAAACAAATGACAGAGTGAGTGCATCAGATTCGCCCAGCATTAATGTGCAATCAGATGCTCCTGAAATAAACGAGCGCATTGAAAGTGCAGATGTTACGCCACTAGCCCCCGCCCAAAAGCAAGAAATTGTAGAATATCCCATAGATTTGAAAGAACGCTCTCAACAACATGAGATAGATATGATAAAACAGGCACTTGCTGACAGTCAGTTTAATCAGAAGAAAACTGCTGAGAAATTGAGCCTGACTTACCATCAGCTACGAGGCTATCTCAAAAAATACAATTTACTAGATTCTTCCGCTGAAAGCGTCGAGGCGTAAAGCATGTCCCATGGTTTGGTAAAGCGTTTGTCATTATGTTTATGTACAGCGCTTCTTGTTTCATCCTGTGCCAAGCAGAATAAACAAGCGTTTTACAATACCGGTATTATTTACTGCTCTGAAAGCAATCCGGTGACGTTTAATCCGCAACTTGATACGTCAAGTACTACTTCAGATGCGTCGTCTCACCAACTGTACGATAGATTACTTGATTTTGACCCAGGCTCAGGTCGTATTGTGCCTAGCTTGGCAAGTAGCTGGCTAGTTAGCGATGACGGACTTACCTACACTTTTCAACTAAGAAAAGACGTATGGTTTCACACGACACGCTACTTTGAACCTTCAAGGAATTTTAATGCAGACGACGTAATTTTTAGCATCGATAGGTGGCGCTTACGTTCACACCCTTATCACTATGTCTCGGGCGGACGATACCCATATTTTGAAAGTATCGGCCTTGCCCAAAATATAGCGTCAGTGGAGCGGATAAATGGGTATCGCGTTGAGATTACGCTCAAACGTCGAGACAGTTCATTTTTGGCAAATTTAGCAACAGACTTTGCTGTTGTTTTATCAGAAGAATATGCAAATCAGCTTGTCCAGGCCGGTACGCCTAGTAAAATCGATGAGTTTCCTATAGGCACAGGACCATTCAAATTCGATAGCTATCGTAAAGATCATTTCATTAAGTATTTGCGCCACAACCACTATTGGCGCACACAAATACTTAAAGATGACGAAGTTGATAGCAGTGCAGCACAAGTGTCAACAAAGCAGCGTCAAGAACACGCCCCCCTCTTGGTTGAGCAGCTTATTTTCGATATAACACCACGAAGTTCACTACGGCTAGCCAAGTTAATGACAGGTGAATGCGACGCAACGGCGTTTCCAGCACAAACTGAACTTGAAGTTATTCGCACTAAAGATGACTTGATACTAGCCGAGAAACCCGGTCTAAACATTGGTTTCTGGGCCTTTAATACGCAGCGCCCGCCGTTTGACAACCCCGATGTAAGACGTGCGCTTGCCGCCGCTATTGATAAAAACACCTTGTTAGAGGCCGTGTATTTTGACAGTGCCACGCGGGCTAAAACTTTATTGCCTGCAGCAAGTTGGGCATTTCAAAATGATGCAGATGACACCGCCTACAACCCTGTATTAGCCCGTAAGTTGTTAGCTAATGCGGGTGTTGCACCTGGGTTTTCAATGACAATATGGGCAATGCCAGTTGAACGCGCTTACAATCCTAACGCGACTAAGATGGCAGAGCTTATACAGCGCTACCTTCGCGATGTAGGTGTAGAAGCCACCATTGTCAGTTACGATTGGGCTACATTTAGGCGTCATCTACAGGAAGGCCTGCATGACTCCGTATTAATAGGATGGTCTGCCGATAATGGTGACCCTGATAACTTCTATCGTCCGTTATTGAGTTGTGGCGCTATTCCTTCAGGGACAAATCGAGCGATGTGGTGCAATGATGATTACGACAATCTACTTAACAAAGCCATTCAAACCGATGATATTGAAGAACGTAGAGCTATTTATAAGCAAGTGAATCGCTTGCTATACGAACGTCTTCCTTTAGTACCCATCGCACATGCTTACCGCTACCAAGCATATAGGAACGAATTAGAAGGCATGACTATTAATCCCTTTGGCGGTGTGCGTTTTGGCGGGGTAGAGAAAACACTGTGATTCAAATTCTCGTTAGATACTGCACCTTATTTGTTTTAACGCTATTAGTGTTGACGATTATTTCATTTTCACTCGCATACCTTTTCCCAGGCGATACGCTGGAAAATTTGACCGGGCTCGTGCCACAAAATGAGATTCAGCGTGCAGCACTGGAGAGACAGTTCAAGTTGGAGCAGTCTTATATTTTTCAGTATATCTACTACCTGGGTAACTTGTTAACCGGTGATTGGGGATACAGTTTCACCTCTGGCCTTCCGCTACGGGAAGAAGTAGGAATTGCCATGCCAGCCACAATAGAGCTAGCAACATATGCAATGCTGATGGCTTTATTTATTGGAATTCCATTGGGCTATTACGCGGGCATTCGTTCCTATTCAACGTCAGACCACTTAATAAACAGTGCCAGTATTACTACCTATTCATTTCCCGTTTTCTGGTTCGCTCTTTTACTTATTCTGATATTTAGCTTGGAGTTGGATTTAGCCCCCCTGTCAGGCCGAATTAGCTTAATTTATGACATTGAACCGGTAACTGGGTTTATTCTATTTGACGTTTTACTTTCAGATATTGAAAACAAATCCTTGGCATTTAAAGACGCGTTGTCGCACTTAGCCCTACCCACCGTTGCTATTGGTGCAATTACCACGGCCGCAATGATACGTATAACGAGACGTTCGGTTATTGATGTAAAACATCGCCCTTATATTGCCGCTGCTGTGTCTCGTGGACTCTCCAGCTGGCAAATATTCTTCCGCCATATTTTGCGTAATGCACTGCTTCCAATTTTACCGCTAATGGCAATTCAAATTACTACGCTTATAACGAATGCTATGATAGTTGAAACCTTGTTTTCCTGGCCAGGTATCGGAAACTGGCTTATTCAGGCTATTTACCAACGAGATTATCCAGCTCTACGTATTGGTATGATGGCAGTATCCACGGTTGTAATTACCCTTACGATTTTGGTTGATTTATTTAACCGTTTGATAGACCCGAGTAGAGAGAAATACGAGCGTGCCACAGTTTAGTTTGTACGAAGAAGAGTTTCATCCATCACCGTGGCAACGGACCTGGGCTTCGTTCAAGGACAGCCACATTTCTATGTTGGGCTTGATCATGCTAGCGTTATTTGTGGTGTGCGCCCTATTTGCTCCAATTATCACACCTTACGACGCAGTAGAACAAAACATTGACGGTTTGTTGATTCCGCCTAGCTGGTTAGCTAATGGCTCAATTTCTCACCTGTTCGGCACAGATGCTCTAGGTCGAGATTTATTTACCCGTATTGTCTATGGCTGCCGAACTACGCTAGGTTCAGCGTTTATAACCGTTGTGCTCGCTATGTTGGTTGGCGTGAGTTTAGGTACGCTAGCCGGAATGCTGAAAGGCGTTCGCTCAAGTATTGTAAACCACTTACTCGATGCACTCATGGCTATACCTACCCTTTTAATTGCCATTATTATTGTTGCAATACTTGGCACTGGCTTAGTTAACAGCATGTGGGCCATCACCCTTGCGCTTATTCCTCAGTTTGTGCATCACACGCGAAGCTTCGTGCGCGCAGAAATGAAAAAAGACTATATCGTTGCCTCTAAATTAGATGGCGCAAGTAAATGGCAGCTTTTTATTCACTCAATTTTACCTAATATGACGGAAATGCTAGTTGTTCAAGGGACACTGGCCCTTTCAATCGCGGTTATCGATATCTCAGCCCTTGGCTTCTTAAATTTAGGCGCGCAATCGCCGTTGCCTGAATTGGGCGTTATTCTCGCCGACGGATTAGACGTGACTTACCTAGCACCTTGGAATGTAGCAGTTCCCGGCATGGCGATATTTTTTATTGTGCTGTCTATCAACATTGTGGGTGACGGCTTGCGCTCTTCACTTAGAAAAAGGGTGAGTTACTAATATGCCGATGCTTGACATAAAAAATCTCACCATAGAAATGCAGAACGGTGACAACACGATAAAGGCCTTAGACAAAGTAAATTTATCGGTGAGTGCTGGAGAAATTCGGGCGCTTGTAGGTGAGTCGGGCTCAGGTAAAAGTCTTATTGTTGCTGCAATTTGTGGGGCGCTACCTAATCAGTGGAACCTAACCGCTGACAGGATGAGTTGGAAGGGTGAAAACCTATTGGGAATGTCTGTGCAGCAGCGCCGCGAGGTGATGCGTCGTGAAATTGCGGTGGTTTTTCAAAATCCTCAAGCAGCACTGGACCCATCTGCCACACTTGGTGAGCAGCTTGAAGAAAGTATCCCTGACGAATTCGTTGAAGGTAGCTGGTTCTGGCAACGAGCTCAACACAGAAAAAAAATAGCGATAAGTACAGTACATAAAGTGGGAATAAAGCATCACAAACATTATTTAAGTGCGTTTCCGCACCAAATCCCCGCAGACATCGGGCAAAAGTTCATGATAGCAATGGCTTTAGTATCTCAGCCTACACTACTTATTGCTGATGACCCAACCCGAGGGATGGAACCAACCACCAAGACACAAATACTAAAGCTTTTTACGCGTCTTAATCAAACTCGCTCGCTATCAATTTTATTTGTCAGCCATGATTTGCTTGCAATCGCGAGTATGTCTCACTCAATGACAGTGCTTTACGCTGGGCAAACTGTGGAATCGGGAAAGATGAAGCATATTAAAAAGCGCCCTCTTCACCCTTACACCAAAGCGTTATTAGATAGTGCGCCAAGTTTCAGAAAAGATTTACCACCTAAGTCTGCATTGCCTACGTTAAGTGGCTCTATACCAACGCTTCAACATTTACCTATTGGTTGCCGATTAGGTCCGCGCTGCCCGCGGGCTCAGCGTGCCTGTGTGCAGACGCCCGCTGTACGTAAAATCCACGACCATAATTACAGTTGCCATTACCCGCTACATATGGAGAAACTGTAATGGATATATTACAGGTAAAAGATCTCACGTTTATTCATAACGAAAAAAAGCGATGGTTGATGCGACCCGAAGTGTTTCAACTCGGACCGGTTAACTTAAACGTTAAACGGGGAGAAACCATCGCCATAATTGGGGAAAACCGTTCAGGTAAATCACTGCTTGCTAAACTATTGGTAGGCGCATTACCTGCCGATGCCGGTGAAATAGAAATAAATACCCATAAATACCTAGCAAAATATCAGTCCAAAGACAGCCAGCGCAAACGTACTCATGATATTCGAATGATTTTGCAGCACAGCGCAGAGTCGATGAATCCGTCAGTTCCGGTAGGCAAAATTTTAGATGAACCCTTGAGTTTAAACACCGGCCTTAGTGACGCTGAGCGTAAGCCTATTATTGCAGATATGCTCGTTAAAGTAGGATTACTTCGCGAACACTATCATTTTTACCGACACATGCTTTCTGATGGTCAGCAACAGCGCGTGGCGTTAGCCCGAGCCTTAATATTAAACCCAAAAGTATTGGTGGCAGACGAGCCATTTGCAGCGCTGGATCCCACAATTCGATCGCAAACGGTAAATCTCATTCTAAAACTTCAACAAGAATTGGGCTTAGCGTTTATCTTTATAAGCCACAATTTAGGTATTGTGCGCCATATTGCAGACAGAGTTATTGTGATGGAGGGAGGGGAAATTGTAGAAGAAGGTAAAACCGAGACTATCTTCAGGTGGCCACAGCACAACCGTACTAAGAAGCTGATTACAGCATACCAGTCGCTCGTACCGCAAAATACCATTCGTTAGAGCGCTAGTCGCTAATTTACTAACCCATTAGTAACTGCGCAAACCTCTTTACCATAAAATGTTGCTTATACCTCTTATACTTCGCCTCAGAAACATTTCCCTTGTTAAACGGCAAATAACTTAATCAGTAAATACCCTATAAAAGACACAATGAAAAAGGGGCACCTAAGATGCCCCTTGAAGATCAATAAAATGGTTGGGGGTTTTAACCAACGAGTGCTAAAAGAATACCTGCGGCAACAGCACTACCTAGTACACCTGCCACATTAGGCCCCATAGCATGCATCAGTAAGAAGTTATGGGGGTTTGCTTCCAGACCAACCTTGTTCACTACTCTAGCCGCCATAGGCACAGCAGACACGCCCGCAGCACCAATCAACGGATTTATGCTACCACCCGATAGCTTACTCATTAACTTAGCCATTAACACGCCTGCAGCGGTACCTATACCAAAGGCAATTGCGCCTAGGCCCAAAATACCCAAGGTTTCAACCGTAAGGAATGCCTCTGCTGACAGTTTAGAGCCTACTGCTAGACCAAGGAAAATAGTAACCGTATTGATAAGTTCGTTTTGTGCAGTCTTGCTCAGCCTGTCTACGACACCACATTCTTTCATTAAGTTACCAAAGCAGAACATGCCAACAAGTGGCGTTGCGGCAGGTAAAAACAAGATAGTCATAAATAGTACAGCGAGTGGAAAAATAATTTTTTCTCGCTTTGATACAGGCCGTAGTTGACCCATTTTTATCTCACGCTCTTCTTTTGTGGTCAGCGCTTTCATAATTGGCGGCTGGATTATAGGTACTAAAGCCATATAGGAATAAGCGGCTACTGCTATGGCACCAAGCAAATCAGGCGCAAGCCGAGATGCCAAGAAGATAGCAGTAGGCCCATCCGCGCCACCTATAATGGCAATTGCGCTTGCATCCTTTAAAGTGAATTCAAAGCCAGGGATAAGGTTTAACGCAATGGCGCCAAATAGGGTCGCAAAAATACCAAATTGTGCAGCCGCACCGAGTAATAACATTCTTGGGTTAGCAATAAGTGCGCTGAAGTCTGTCATCGCCCCCACGCCCATAAAAATGAGCAAAGGGAACACGCCCGTATCAATGCCGATTTTGTAAATGTAATGGAGTAAACCACCCGCCTCTGAAAAACCAGCAATAGGGATATTAGTAAGCAGTGCACCAAAACCAATGGGCAATAACAGTAACGGCTCAAATTTCTTAACAATGGCTAAATACAGTAAGCCGAAGCCTACTGCCATCATTATCAGCTGGCCGGCCTCAAAATGCGCAAGCGCGGTACTATCCCAAAGTACCATTAACTTATCCATGAATTACCCCAGTAAGATTAACGGTTGGCCACTTGTTACGGCATCGCCTTCACCTACAGCAATGTCGGTGATCGTGCCGCTAAATGCCGAGCGGATCTCCGTCTCCATTTTCATAGCTTCAAGGATTACAACCACATCGCCTTCAGACACACTATCGCCAGTTCGTACTAATACTTTAAACACGTTACCCGCAAGTGGCGCATCAATAGACTGAGACGACGCCGCAGCAGGTGACGCAGTGCTAGCAGTCTGCGGCTGGGGTTGAGACGTATTAGCAGGAGTTACGTTTGTAAGAGAACCTGAAGGGGCCACCTCTACGTGATACACTTTCCCATCTACGTTTACGTCGTAAGTTTTAGCCTTGGCTGTGCCTTGTGAGCTCGGCGCAGCGCTAATTGGCTGTGGCGCACTTGCATCTTTGCTGTCTTGATCACTTGGTGCAGGTTCGAACGCATCAGGGTTGCCGCGGTTTTCGATAAACTTAAGGCCAATCTGAGGAAATAAGGCATAAGTTAGCACGTCATCAATTCTGTCAACTGACAGTGACAATTGCTTTCTCTCAGCCAGTTCGTCTAGCTCTTTGCTCAGCGCATCGAGCTCTGGCGCAATATTATCAGCAGGTCGACATGTTACAGGCTCTGCGCCATCTAGCACTCGCTCTTGCAATTTCTTGTTTACTGGTGCTGCGGTAGCGCCATATTCGCCTTTAAGAACGCCTGCGGTTTCTTTAGTAATGCTTTTATAACGCTCGCCCGTTAGCACGTTAAGTACCGACTGCGTACCGACAATTTGAGAGGTGGGTGTAACAAGAGGAATAAACCCAAGGTCTTCACGTACTCGTGGAATTTCTTTTAATACTTCTTCAAATTTATCTTCAGCGCCCTGCTCTTTTAGCTGACTTTCCATGTTGGTTAGCATTCCACCTGGCACTTGAGCTAATAAAATACGCGCGTCGACACCTTTAAGGCTACCTTCAAACTTGCTGTATTTCTTTCTTACTTCTCTGAAATAATTAGCAATTTCTTCTAGTTCAGGTAATGCAATGCCCGTATCGCGTTCGGTCCCTTCTACGATAGAGACCATGGTCTCAGTTGCGCTATGACCGTAAGTCATGCTCATTGAGGAAATAGCCGTGTCCAGCATATCAATACCAGCATCAATGGCTTTTTGATACGTCGCCGTACTTAACCCCGTTGTTGCGTGGCACTGCATAGCAATAGGCACATCAACCGTTTCTTTTAATCCCTTAATTAATGCTTCGCATTCATAAGGTTTTAACAGCCCTGCCATGTCTTTTACGCAAATAGAGTGAACCCCCAAGTCTTCTAGCTGCTTGGCCATATCAAGCCACAGCTCAAGATTGTGCACAGGGCTTACTGTATAAGAAATTGTCCCTTGAGCGTGAGCGCCGCTGTCTATGGTTGCTTTAACTGCGGTTTTCAAATTTCTGATGTCATTCATGGCATCAAAAATTCTAAATACATCTACGCCGCTTTCGTGAGCTCGCTCTACAAAGCGAGTAACGACATCATCAGCATAGTGGCGGTAACCCAATAGATTTTGACCACGCAACAACATTTGCTGTTTCGTATTAGGCATGGCTGCCTTTAACTTTCGAATGCGCTCCCAAGGATCTTCACCCAAATAACGAATACAGGCGTCAAAGGTAGCACCACCCCAAGATTCAACAGACCAGAAGCCTGCTTTATCTAATTTTTCTGCAATGGGAAGCATATCCTCAATACGCATGCGCGTAGCAAGAAGCGATTGGTGGGCATCACGCAGAACCAGCTCGGTAAGGGCCAGAGGCTTAGACATGGTAACTCCTGATAAGACTTATTTTTTAGAATTTTGGCGATGGGTATGAATTGCGGCAGAAATAGCAGCGATAACGTTTCCGTCTATTCCCGGTTGTACCGCTTGATTATTTCGGTTCACATTAGCTGAATGTCGGTTTACATTAGCTGACGGCTCTGGTGATTCACCTGGAAAAGCTTCACAAAAGCGAGCTATTAAATGAATACCCACAATAAGAAGCCCTAAGAACGAGAAAACAAATACCATTCCTATGAGCATGAGAGAGCCTGCTTCTACGAGCAAACTAGCGACGGATTCCGAATTCATATTCAATCCTGTTGTTATTTTATATCTGAATAAGTATCACGTGGTTTTTCAAAAAACAACAAAACAGCATAAAAAACCGCTTAAAATTGAATAAAACCCATTTATATGAAACTTAATGCATTATTTTTTAATAAATTTGCAACAAAAGTATATTACTGTCACGGCATTAAGTTCACTGTATGAAAAGTGCTCGTTGAACAAGCTTATACGAATATGAAAGTAAATAAAAAGAAATA
The DNA here is from genome assembly GCF_018619335.1 of Alteromonas sp. ALT199. Lineage (GTDB taxonomy): Bacteria > Pseudomonadota > Gammaproteobacteria > Enterobacterales > Alteromonadaceae > Alteromonas. Next base: position 13,044 of record NZ_JAHHDX010000045.1, read on the forward strand.
AAAACAGCAGAAATGAAAAAGCCCACCTAAAAAGGTGGGCTCTTCAATATGGCGCGTGTGGAAGGATTCGAACCTCCGACCGCCTGGTTCGTAGCCAGGTACTCTATCCAGCTGAGCTACACACGCGTTAACTTGTATACTTTCGAATTTCACTTCGAAAGGTGACGCTTTAAAATAAGTGGCGCGTGTGGAAGGATTCGAACCTCCGACCGCCTGGTTCGTAGCCAGGTACTCTATCCAGCTGAGCTACACACGCGCAAAAACTTGTTGTCGACCGTCACTACCAACGAATGATAATGGCGGAGAGGGAGGGATTCGAACCCTCGATACGCGTAATGCGTATGGTTCCTTAGCAGGGAACTGGTTTCAGCCACTCACCCACCTCTCCTTGACTGCGGGGTGCATTTTACGGATTCATTGGCCTGAGTCAAACCTTTTTTATAAAGAAATTGTTCACTCGCTGCCATTTTAAACGATTCGAGCAAAAAACCAGTAATTTGTTCGCAATACAAACAATTAAAACGAATTCCGTTTACCGCCATTAGTTAATTCACGTTTGAATTTACGCGGTCACTTAGCATTTTTAACCAATTCACTTTAGTAATTCGGTTAACTTTTCAAAAAAAAATGTCATAAAAGCTTTAAATTTGTTTGTCTAACGCCTGTTCTGCTGCTTCGTTTTAGTTTGCTTGCATAAATTAACAATGCATAAACGATAAAAAAGTAAACGGCGCTCGAACTTCAACATCTTATATAGAAGGTATAGAGCAAAAAACGGCTAATGCAAAGCCAACGGAATAAACTTACTCACGTTTTAACTGTTTGGATAAAACTGGCTTCCCCATTACTTAAAAATCTGTTGCTACCTTATATAGATGCAAGCTCTGCTATAAAGAATCCTAAAAAGAACCATTTTTTTATCTAAGGTAGCTAAAACATATCAAGGGGAGCGAGGAATTAAGAGCATTAAAACACTGGACTTAAAAACAAAAAAGGCCAGCTAACGCTGACCCTTTCCTATGAAGCGTACATGCTATTATTCTGCAGAGCCCGGCTGACCGCCTTTTTCTGCTTGAATACGCATATATATTTCTTCACGGTGCACAGAAACTTCTTTTGGTGCATTCACACCGATACGTACCTGATTCCCTTTTACACCTAGTACGGTAACGGTTACATCGTCACCAACCATAAGCGTTTCACCAACTCGACGAGTCAAAATAAGCATTCGCTTGCTCCTGTTCCTTAATACTGAACATCATCCATTAAGATTTGCCAACCCATCGGCACGACCCGATGGAAGCGACAGTGATTCCATGTTTCTGCGTCACTTCAAAAACTCACTGTTATAAACACAAATAATTATAGCTTATCTTGTAACCAAGCGTTAACAGAATCTAGTGCTTGGCCTAAGTTTTCAGGCTGATCACCGCCTGCCTGTGCCATGTCAGGACGACCGCCGCCTTTGCCACCAACTTGTGATGCGACAAAGTTAACAAGTTCGCCTGCTTTAACTTTACTCGTGAGGTTTTTAGTAACGCCAGCAATAAGATTCACTTTCGCGTTATTAGCCACACCTAATACTACGATCCCTTCACCAATTCGGTTCTTAATGTCGTCCATCATTGAACGCAATGACTTCGCTTCAACACCTTCCAAATTCGCAATGAGAACTTTAACGCCATTTATCTCTACTGCATTACTAAGCATATCAGCACCTTGCTGACTCGCCAGTTTTTGTTTCGCAGAATTGAGCGATTTTTCTAGTTCTTTAGTCTGGTTTTGTAGAGAAACTACACGATCAAGCACATTTTGGCTGTCAGTTTTCAGCAAAGCAGACAATGATGACAAGGTAGCTTGTTGTGCTTGCACAACTTCAAGGGCCTGCTCTCCAGTAACAGCTTCAATGCGTCGAACACCAGAAGCAATGCCCGCTTCACTGGTAATTTTAAACAAGCCAATGTCACCGGTGCGCGTGACGTGAGTACCACCACATAGTTCAACAGAGAATGGGCCCATGGTTACCACGCGAACTTTTTCGTCATACTTTTCACCAAACAGAGCCATTGCCCCTGACGCTTTGGCTTCATCTAAGTCCATAAGTTCAGTTGCTAACGTATGGTTTGCGCGTATTTCTTGGTTAACTCGTCTTTCAATTTCAGTAATCTGCTCAGCAGTTACCGCTTCGAAATGCGAGAAGTCAAAACGCATGCGAGGCGCTTCAACCAATGAACCTTTCTGAGTTACATGCTCACCTAGAATTTCGCGCAGTGCTGCGTGAAGTAAGTGCGTCGCGCTATGATTCTTTTTAATGGCCTCGCGGTTCGCTAAGTCGATAGCAGCAGTTGCCGTATCACCTTTAGATACCGAACCTTTAGCAATACCTTTGTGCGCAAACGCATTACCCATTTTTTGGGTGTCTGTCACAATGAATTCACCACTGGCTACGCGCAGCACGCCTTTGTCACCAGCTTGGCCACCGCTTTCAGCGTAGAACGGCGTGCTGTCTAATACCACAACGCCTTCTTGACCGTCTTCAAGCTTTTCAACAAATGCATTTTCAGCAATAAGCTCTACTACGTTAGCCTGACCTTCTACATCAGTGTAACCAGTAAATGAGGTTGTGTGGTCAATGGCGAGCTTGCTGTTGTAGTCTGCGCCAAAGTTACTTGCCTGCTGAGCACGGGCGCGCTGTGCTTGCATAGCAGCTTCAAAACCTTCTTCGTCAATCTTAAGGTCATGCTCACGAGCCACATCGTTTGTTAAGTCGGTTGGGAAACCGTATGTGTCGTAAAGCTTAAATACCACGTCACCCGGCACTGTATCGCCTTCTAAGGTTTCTAGCGTATCGTTCAAAATAGCCATACCGCGAGCCAATGTTTTGCTGAACTGCTCTTCTTCAACACGCAGCACTTTTTCAATAACTGGAAGTTGGTCTACAAGCTCGGGATACGCCTCACCCATTTCTTTGGCAAGAGATGCAACCAGTTTGTAGAAGAAGATATCGTTTGCGCCAAGCTGATAGCCGTGGCGAACCGCGCGACGAATAATACGGCGTAAAACATACCCGCGCCCTTCATTTGAAGGCATAACGCCATCGCAAATTAAGAAGCTGCACGAACGAATGTGATCGGCTATAACGCGCAAGGATTTGTTTTCAAGGTCGTCGGTACCAACAATTGATGCAGCTGACTTGATCAAGTTTTGGAACAGGTCAATTTCATAGTTGCTGTGTACGTTCTGCAAAATGGCGGAAATACGCTCAAGGCCCATTCCCGTATCGATTGAAGGTTTAGGTAGGGGCTCCATGGTACCGTCAGCTTGTTTGTTAAACTGCATGAATACCAAGTTCCAAATTTCGATAAAGCGGTCACCGTCTTCTTCAGGTGTTCCTGGAGGGCCACCCCAAATGTGCCCTCCGTGATCGTAGAAAATTTCAGAGCAAGGACCACATGGACCGGTATCGCCCATAGACCAGAAGTTATCCGATGTGCTTATGCGGATAATTTTTTCTTTTGGCACACCAATGTGGTTTTCCCAAATATCAAAAGCTTCGTCATCTTCAGAATAAACGGTGACTAACAGTTTGTCTTTTGGCAAACCAATTTCTTTGGTAAGAAAACTCCACGCAAACTCTATCGCTTCTTTTTTGAAATAGTCACCAAAACTGAAGTTACCTAACATTTCAAAAAAGGTGTGGTGACGAGCGGTGTAACCTACGTTTTCAAGGTCATTATGTTTACCGCCTGCGCGAACACAGCGTTGAGACGATACCGCGCGCGTGTAGCTACGCTTTTCCGCACCTAAGAAGCAATCTTTAAACTGGTTCATGCCCGCATTAGTAAAAAGAAGTGTGGGATCATCTGCTGGAACCAGTGACGAGCTCGCCACCGCTTGGTGGCCATGGCTTTTATAATAATCGAGAAACTTGTTGCGTAAGTCAGCAGTTGATAATGTCATTGAAAACCTAACTTCCTTTATTCTATTTTTGAAACGTGCGATTTGCCTGTTCTAATAAGACTTATAATCGGGGCATTTAGCCATTACTCAATGTGCCATACCCAATTACAATTCTCTGGATAATAAAAATGCACATAAATTTGCGCAACAATACCATGGAAAGCGCAATTTTGTTAAGTGGCAAGGGTAAGAGATAGAGCCAAATTTTGCGTTAATTTATTAAAAATGATGGATATTGATTTAGGTGATTACATGAACGGGTCATACCTAATGTGACTAACTATAAAAATAAAGGTTAGTTGCTACTAGCACTTACAGCATAATCTATGTGTTCTTGATAAAAGCCGCGGTATTGAAGAAATTGCTTCTGCTTTTGTCTTAACGCAAATTCAGTTTCATAAAATTCACCAAATTTTTTTTCTTTAACCTTTTTTGCACTTTCAAACCAATCGGCGTCAATCTCTTTCAGCGCCTGTTCTGCGACACTTTCGTCCACACCATATTGCTGTAAGTCTAATTTTATCGCTCTGGGTCCCTTCCCTTTTAAATACAGTGCTCGTGCTCGGCTTTCGCCAAATCGCGCATCGCTTTGAATATCGGCGTCTTTGAACTCCTCGAGAATAGGCATAAAAGCATCACTTGCTATACCCTTTTGCTGTAACTTTCGCATAATTTCATTAAAGCTATGCTCTCGTCGTGCCAGCATGCGAGTAATCGCGTCGGTAATGATTTTTCGGTCGAACTCTGACATTTTTGTAAACTTACTCTTCTGTATTAAACGTAGAAACCACGCTATTTTAGCGTTAGATACTCGTATATTGCGACTATCTAAACATTTTACGCAGTTAATCTCTACACGATGTATATTGCATGACAGCATCTGACTATCGCATAACAATAATAGATTCTATCGAACAGCTTTCGAAAGAGCGTTGGCAACAACTTGCAAAAAATGCAGGCCCATTTATTTCCTATGAGTTTTTGCATGCACTTGAAAGCAGCGGTTCGTGTGAAAATGAATCGGGATGGCAACCATGTCATATTGCTATAACCTGTGTTCCGCAAGAAACAGTCAGCATCTTTATTCCTGGCTTTCTGAAAACTCATAGCTATGGGGAATACGTTTTTGATCACGCATGGGCGAACGCATATGCTCAGCATGGCCTAGATTACTACCCCAAGTGGATTTCGGCCATTCCCTTTACCCCAGTTTCAGGGCCGAGGCTACTATCTGATGGTCGCACTGTCCTTACTCCGTCACTCGTAAGCGAAATCGAGCATACCCTATCGGAGTATGTAGAGTCTGAATTTAGCGAAGCGCTATCTTCTTTTCATTGGCTATTTCCCGACGAAAACACATCAAATCAACTCACCAATAGCAGCAAAACTCAGTCACACTATTTGACCCGATACGCCGTTCAGTTTCAGTGGCATAACTATGGTTATGATGACTTTGAAGATTTTCTGAACGCGCTAACATCCCGTAAAAGAAAAGACATCAAGAAAAGCCGCCGCAAACTCAGTGAGCAGGGCGTTCGTTTTACCCACCATACGGGAAGTGAAATTAGCCCTGAAACCCTGCAGTTTTTCACGAAGTGTTACAAAGCGACCTATTTAAAACGCAGCGGTCACGTGGGATATTTAAATGATGCGTTCTTTGAGCAACTTGTCGAGACCATGAGCGACAACATGCTTATCGTTACTGCAGTAGAAAATGAGATTGCGGTAGCCAGTGCCCTATTTTTCTATGATGAAACGGGGCTGTATGGCAGATACTGGGGAGCACTTAAAGAAATAGACGGGTTACACTTTGCCTGCTGTTATTTTGAAGGCATTGAGTTTGCCATCTCGAAAAAGCTACAGCTATTCAACCCCGGTACCCAAGGTGAACATAAAATACTTCGAGGTTTCGAGCCCATTTATTGCCGTTCACACCACAAATTAAGACATGCATCGTTTCACAGTGCTGTAGCAGACTTTTTACAGCGTGAAACGCCGCATATCGCAAGCTATTTTAATCAAGCACGGAATGCTTTACCGTTTAACAAGGGATTTGTGCCTACTCTTAAAACAACGAGTGTCACTGCACCTAACGACGACACTTATAATCACAACGAGAAAAATGATGAAACATAAACTTTTAGCCGTAGCGATTGCGGCATCTTTAGGCCTTGCAGGCTGCGGTCAGCCTGAGCAAGCAAAAGAACAAACTCAGGAAAGCACTGTTGAGGCGAAGGGTGAAGCGGAGCTAGGTTCTTTCGGCGTAGACTTGAGCGCACGCAACGAGGCAGTTAAACCTGGTGATGACTTCTTTATGTACGCCAGCGGAACATGGTACGACAACTATGAGCTACCCGCTGACAAAACTCGCTATGGCGCGTTTACAGGCCTTGCTGAGCGAAGTGAAGAGCAGGTTAAAAACATTATTGATGGGCTTATGGAGAAAACCTCTCTAAATGAAGAAGAACAACTTGTTCACGACTTTTTCGTTGCCTACATGGACACCGATACCATCAATGAAAAGGGTATTGAGCCAATTGAAGATGCACTTGCGTCTATTGATAGTATCGAAAATAGAACTGACTTAACTAAAGCATTTGGTAACAGCTGGTTGGTGGGTTCAACCACGCCAATTGGTGGAGGTATGTGGTACAACCGCCTTGACCCGAATGAATATCAGCTGAGTGTTGGTGTAGGTGGTTTAGGTCTTCCTGATCGCGATTACTATCTAAGCGATAGCGAACGTTTTGTTAAAATTCGTGAAGCATATGTAGCACACATCGAGCAAATGCTTAATTTTGCAGGCGAAGAAAACGCAGCAGAAAAAGCAGCAAATATTCTTGCCCTTGAAACACAAATTGCAGACATTCAATGGCCCCGCGAAAAGCGCCGTGACCGCGACCTAACCCTAAATCAAGTTGAGCGCAGCAAACTGACTGACGCGTATCCGGGTTTTGATTGGGACACATATTTTGCACAAACCGGCTATAAAGTGCCTGAGCTGAATATTACTCAACCAGAGCCAGTCAAAGACGTTATCAAAATTATTAACGAGACTGATATAGCCGATTGGAAGTCGTATTTGAAATATCACACTATTTCAAACAATGCGGGCTTTCTTTCTGAAGATATCTACCTAGCTAATTTTGACTTCTTTGGTCGTACACTTAGCGGCCAGCAAGAGCCTCGCCCTCGTTGGAAACGCGCAGTAAGCCAAATGTCTGGCACTGAGTCACTAGGTTTTGCTATCGGTAAGATTTACGTTAACGAATACTTCCCAGAAAGCTCAAAAGAGCAAATGGCAGAACTGGTTGAGAACTTGCGTACAGCACTAGGTGAGCGTATTGAAAACCTAGACTGGATGAGTGAAGAAACCAAAGTAAATGCTAAAGAAAAGCTAATGGCGTTTAACCCTAAAATTGGCTACCCAGACGAATGGCAGTCGTTCGACGGTGTAACCATTAGTGACAAAGACCTAGTGGGTAATATTCGTAACTTACGTACATTCTTTCAAGACCAATCGGTAGAGCGCGAGCTGGAAAAGACAGATCGCAATCGCTGGGGAATGACACCTCAACGCGTAAATGCTTATTACAATAGCTCGTTCAATGAAATTGTATTTCCAGCCGCTATTTTACAACCGCCATTTTTTGACCCCAATGCTGACGCTGCGGTTAACTACGGAGCAATTGGTGCAGTAATCGGCCACGAAATGGGTCATGGCTTTGACGACCAAGGCTCAAAGTCTGACGCTAACGGCATTCAGCGAAACTGGTGGACAGATGCTGACCGTGCAGCGTTCGAAGAAAAAGCAGATATGCTTGCCGAACAGTACAACCAATACGAGCCTATTGAAGGTAACTTTGTTAACGGTCGTAACAGCCTTGGTGAGAACATTGGTGATGTAGGCGGGCTATCTATGGCTTACCACGCTTATAAACTCAGCCTTAACGGCAAAGAAGCGCCGGTTATTGACGGCCTAACAGGCGATCAACGCTTCTTCCTAGCGTGGGCACAGGTGTGGAAGGAAAAACGCACTGAAGAAAGCATGCTTAACCAGCTGCGCGCAGGTACACATGCACCGGGCCGTTACCGCGCTCAAGCGCCAAGAAACCACGACGCATGGTATGAAGCGTTTGACGTAAAGCCAGGTGATGCACTTTATCTTGCGCCAGAAGAGCGCGTGAGAATTTGGTAGTTTAACTGGTGAGCTATTTGGTAAGCCTCATGTGCTAGCAGCGCCGGATAGTGAATCAGATGTAGCGCTAACTGTTCCAATTATGCAGCTCATTAATAAATAGCCGATATATAAAAAGGCGGTACGATTTTTTTCGTACCGCCTTTTTTAAATCTTTAATTCGCTTCCCAGTAAAGTTTGTTGAATTTACCGGCTGCCTATACTGTGCTTATTTTCCGTATTGAGCAATTAAATCCCTAACGTATTGCTTACAGCGCACTACCGCTTCTGAAAAATCACCATTACCGACACTTCCCATAGAATAGCGCAGCCAATAGCCATCAATTAGTGCTGCGGTTGACGCCGCGGCATGTTTAACCTGCTCGGGATGAAGTAGCTTGCGGTAACTAAACGCCAAATTGCGCTCTAAGCGTTTATGGTTAATGCATTGCAAGCGATGCAGGCCCTTGTTATGAAGTGACAGCGCCCAGAAATTAAACCACGTATTGGTTGCTGAACTAGCCCCTTGGGTTTGCGAAAAATTATTTTCGATAATGAAATCAATCCGCTCTAACGGATTGTCAATACGCTGTGTAATTTTTAGCGCATCGAGTAGGTGGCGCATAGTTGCTTCAATTAACCCTTGCTTGTCACCGAAATAGTGACTGATTATCCCTGAAGAAAGCCCTGCTCTTTTACTAATTAAGCTAATTGTTGTGCCGTGATAGCCCACTTCAGCCATCACTTCCAGCGTTGCTTCAATTAATTGTTTCTTACGAACTGGCTCCATTCCCACCTTGGGCATGCTACAACTCCAAACCTTAAATCTAAAAAAAATAACCTGCGACAGCGCTAAGCTGTCACAGGCATGATATCACGATTAAAAGGTTAGGCGTGCGTTGACTGCAACGGCGCGAGGAGCACCAATCCAAAATGCGCCAGGTGCTATGGTGGACGCATAGTCTTCATCAAACAGATTGTTTACTGTTAAACGAACCTCCAGTTCTTCAATACCTGGGCCAATGTTTTCAATGAAACCACCAATATAAAAATCACTAACAATGTAGTCATCGACTTGTGCGGCATTTTCAATGTCTAGGTAGCGGCTATCAACGTATTTGGTCGACAGGCCAGCAAAGTAGTTATCGCGCGCCCAGTCGAGGCTCACAACCGCCATTGTGTCAGGCGTACCGATAACGGTATTACCTTCAATAGCTACCAGCGATACTTCAGGGTTTTCCGCGTCGGCGATAGCAGCTTGGGCGTCGGCAAGGGTAGCGTACTGAGTACCTGAATTACCTACCGTTGCAACGTACTCCGATTCGCTCAAAGTAATAGAGGTAAACAACGAAAATTCTTCGGTTAGCATAACGTCGGCTGAAATTTCAAAACCGCTAGATTCAATACCGCCAACGTTTTTATAACCACCAGCGGCAGCCTCAAGAAAGTCTATTCCCTCAGATGTTTCGTTACTAGTAAATTGAATACGGTCGTTAAACTCAATATTGTAATAAGTCACGCTGGCATTAAAGCCCGGTGATGCGTAGCGGAAACCTACGTCAATATTGTCTGCCGTTTCAGGCTTTATAAAGCGTAAGTCAGTATCGTTGCGTTCCAGTTGCGCATCTTTTATTGCTGCAAAGTTCTCACCGTAACCTGCAAAGACTTCTAATCCTTCAAATGGCAATGGCGCTACTATACCGGCTGAGAAGAGCGTATCTGAATCAGTATTCACCGCTAAATTATTGGTTGAATCAAAGTTGTCGGTTTTCTCAATATCCACGTTAAACTTTTTTGCACCCGCGCGAATGCGAGCAAAGCCTAAATCAAGCTCGTCTTCCACATAATACATTAGCGTATCAACGGGGAATGTTCTGTCGTACTGCACCCAGTAAGGCACATTGTCATAATCTACGCTGATAGACGAATTTGTGATCTTGTGCCAGTCGCGAGACTCACCTCGTTCGTAGTCTTCCCACCAAATACCAAATCGTACAGTATTATCAAAATCACCAATTTTGGTGTACCACACTGCATCAGCATTTATACCAAAGCGCTCTTTATCATAGTGAGTGTGACGGTAAGAGCCCACTGGAATAGCACCTTGTTCATGGCAACCCGGATCATACTGTGCGCCTGCACCGCCATAAGGGAATGTAAGGGAGCTTTGGCAACCTTCAATTGGACTTAACTGATTGCCTTGTCTATCAACGAAGTAAATTTGTCCTAGTTCTTGCCCGCCGTAAACGGTGTTACCAACAACTAACTCAGAATGACCTTCTGCACCGTCATCAGTGATATCAACAAGATAAGGTGGAACCCACTCGCCGCGGCCTTCATTGTCGTGATAATAAACGTTGGTCATAAAATCAACTTGGCCAATGGTGAATTCAGCCTGTAAATAGGCGAATAAGTTCTCGCGTAATGTAGACCAGCCACGACGATACGCCTGATCTTGATAAGGGACACCTGTCCACTCGTCTGTTAACTGATCCCAGTCTGGGTTCTGTTCATATTGCGCCAACCCGTAAATGCGCTGGTAGTTATCTTCGTGAGTATCGTCATACGATAGGTAACCCGTAAGAGATACGTCATTAACGGTAGAAATAAACTTCATCGCTAGGTGGTCACGGGTATTCTCTGCTGCCTGCTGCATAAAGTCAGAGCTTTCTTGGCTTGAAAGGCTTATCCATGCGTAGGTATCTTTGAAAATTTCTCCTGTTTCATAACGCACATAGTATTTCGAAGCATCGAATGAGCCAGCAGTTACACTGGTCACCAGACCTTGATCCATTGACGGGTCAATAGTAGTGAAGTTTAAGGTTCCGCCTAGTGCTTCGTGTGAGCGTGAAGCAATATCTGCTGTACCTTGAGAGACTTCTACGCCTTTTACATTTTCGGTATCAATATAGCGGTTCGCTTTTGCACCACCGCCATAGTTTGAATTACCGTTAGCAATTCCGTCTACCGTCATGCCTATCTGCTGTTCGTTAAGGTTCACTTGGAATCCACGAATAACAATAGATGTTGACCAGTCATCAGCGCCAAAGGTATCGCCTTCGTTGATGAGTACACCTGGTAAATTATCCACCGCGGCTAGAACACTGCTAAGGTTTGCCTGCTGTTTAAACATATCGTCGCTCGTTGCGTTATTTGCGTAAGAAACGCTACGCCCCACAACGGTGATTTCTTCTATACGCTCTTCTTCTACACGTTCTGCTTCCTCTGCTAGTGCATATGAGGAAGCTGTCATCGCAGACATAGATGAAAGAGCAGCGAGTACTGCTATAGATAGTTTGTTACGTGATTTCATGTGTTTCCCAATGTAGTTATAAATTGTTTTCGCACTACTTTAGGGAGGGATTGTTACACTTACGTTAAGTTTAATTGAACAATCAATTAATTTAATAACTGTTTGATTTTTGTATTTTATAGCGCAAATTCGAGACTCGTTGTCTTTAAAATAGCAAATGTGCAATGACCGTTATTATGCTGCATGCACAAAAAAGCCCTCACTTAGGAGGGCTAAAAAGGGAAAGGTTTCTATTTACCTAGGAGTTACTTTAAGACTGCATTGCGGCTTGAAAGCTGGTGTTTTTGCTATCAGTCCCGGCTACTTGCTTTTCTGCATAAAGTAAGGCGTCGTGTAACGTTTCAAAGTTAGGTATACCTGGGTGCGCTTCGTTTACGCCCTCAAGCACTTTATTAATCTCAGCGTTGGCACCACAAATAACTAACTGACGACCAGCCGCTAGCGCATCTGAAGTAACCGTATCAACTGCCATAGCCGCCGACACATCCATTAAAGGAACACGAGAGAAGTCTAAAATAGTTACTTTAGAACCCGGTTTCACACGCTCTCGGACATGATGTCCCAAATCGGCTGCGGCGCCAAAGCTTAGGGGCCCACCAAAGCTAAAGATTGATACTTTATCTTTAAGCGACTCAAGTAATTCGTTTTCTTTAGGATCGTTTAACGACTCTGGAATTTTCTTAAGCTCTTCAATTTGCAGCTGCGCAATTTGTTTAACGTAGGCTAATGCTGCGAATACAACACCAACACCAACTGCCGTGATTAGGTCTACGAATACGGTAAGTGCAAGCACCATAATCATAAGGCCGAAGTCCCAGCGCGGGCCTTTGTGTGCGCGCTTCAGGTAGCTCCAGTCGATAATATCCAAGCCAACTTTAACCAAAATTCCCGCAAGTACTGCATGAGGAATTTGTGCCGCCAATGGGCTTAGACCTAATACGATTGCTAGTAGAACCAGCGCGTGAACCATACCTGAAATGTTGTATTTACCACCGCTGCGAATGTTAACAACCGTACGCATAGTTGCACCAGCACCCGCGATACCGCCAATAAGACCGGCAAAGGTGTTACCGATACCTTGGCCGATAAGCTCTTTGTTACTGTCGTGACGAGTACGAGTCATATTATCGGCAACAAGCGACGTTAGTAGACTATCTATAGCGCCTAAGACCGCAAGAATAAACGCCGCTTCAAGAATTAAAAGGGCTTTGCTTTGGTCAAACACTGGTAGATGCAGACTTGGTAAACCAGTAGGAATGTCGCCAAGAATTGGCACAGACAATGCCAAGCTTACGAGCGTACCTATGATAAGCGCAGCCAGCGCACCTGGCACGAATTTACCGAGTTGCGGTGGCCATTTGTACGCAATAACAAGCGTACCTAAACCAAGCGCAAGTGTGGCGAAGTTAATATCGGCAAGTGCCGTTGGCAGGTACGTCAACGCGCCAATCGTGCCACCTGGAGGCTCATGACCTAACAGTCTGCCTAATTGGAGGATGATGATTATAGCACCAATGCCCGACATAAAGCCTGAGATTACCGGATAGGGAACCAAGCGGATATATTGACCTACGCCAAGCACACCAAAAACAATTTGGAATATACCCGCCAATATCACCGCTGTGAATATAAGGCTGGCATCGCCAGAAAGACTTGCGAATAAGCCAGCAAGAACAACCACCATAGGTCCTGTAGGACCTGAAATTTGCGCAGGTGTTCCGCCAAACAGTGCAGCGAAAAAGCCAACAGCGATAGCACCGTATAAGCCAGCCATTGGGCCTAGTCCTGACGCCACACCAAGTGCGAGCGCCAGTGGTAAAGCAACAATACCGGCTGTTAAACCGCCGGTGAAATCGCCTCGTAGATTTGAAAGATTAATTTTTACCATAGTCTTAGACCTTATGCGCCGCGTGCTAATTGAGCTTCAGCAGTAGACTCATCCATAACATCAAACTCACCAGATTCAGTGTTATAGTACAATACTTCACCAGAACCAATATTATAAACCCAGCCGTGAAGTTTGACCTGCCCTGTGGCAATTTTTGCTGCAACAGAAGGGTGAGTGCGAAGATGCTGAATTTGTTGCACTACGTTTTCTTTTGTTACCGCTTCCAAATCTTCTAAAGATAGGTCTGAATGACCACAACGCTCTTTAACTACATCTGTTGCCACTCGGCAATGACCCAACCACTCTTTAACGTGCGGCAGCGCGCTAAGGCCTTCTGGGTTAATGGCGCCTTTCATTGCACCACAGTCTGTGTGACCACAAATAACAATGTGAGTAACGCCCAATGCAGCAACTGCAAATTCAATAGACGCTGTCATGCCACCTGTTTGGTTGCTGTGAGGAGGTACTATGTTACCCGCATTACGGCAGATAAAGAGTTCGCCTGGGTCTGTTTGAGTAACTAAGTTAGGGTCGATACGTGAGTCTGAACACGTGATGAAAAGCACTTCAGGATTTTGCCCGGTAGCTAGTTTCTGAAACGTAGCTTTTTTATTCGGATAAACTTCTTTCTGGAATTTAGCAACGCCTGAGATAACGTGATCCATTATAAACTCCCACTTTTTTTAATAATTGTAATGATTTTGTAATTACGCCAGTTTCACCTGATAGATTAATAGTTTAATATACTAACTCGCGATAGCTAAATGCTATCACAATAGAAAAGTCTCTAATAATAAGGTTAGTAAGAAAAGGCAAAATACACCATGCAATTTAACGGAAAAACGCCGTCAATTAACCAAATTCGCTACTTTGTGGCCGTAGCAAAATACTTAAGTTTCAGACAGGCTGCAGGAATCTTGGGGATTAGCCAACCAACGCTGACCAGCCAAATAAGTACTCTTGAAAACTTATTGGGAATAACACTTTTTGAGCGCTCACGCACCGGTACACTGTTATCTCCTCAGGGCAAAGCACTATTAGGTGCTGCGGAAGAAGTGTTGCAATCATCTCAGCGATTTTCTGAAATTGCCCGGGATTTATCAGAAGGTGAAGTTGTAACCTATAGACTTGGCATTCCCCCCACGCTTGGTCCCTATTTGCTACCATTTGTATTACCCGATCTGCACAAGCGTAAACCCGGTTTACGTTTTTATGTTCGAGAGGGAGCGCCTAACGCTCTTCAACATGGCTTACTAAGAGGTGAGTACGATCTTATTTTGTCTCCCTTGTCAGGAGAAAACTCACAATTAATTACACAGCCACTTTTTAACGAGCCCTTAAAATTTGTGACTCCATCAGACCATAAGCTAGCTGGGCAAGCCTATGTACGACCCGAAGAAATTACGGGCGAGAAAGTACTTACGCTAGAAGATAGGCACCACTTCCATCATCAGGTACAGCGAATTTGCGATGAAATAGGCGCAGATTTACAACGGGACTATGAAGGCACTAGTCTTGATACACTGCGCCAGATGGTGGTTATGGGAATGGGCGTTGCTTTTCTTCCTGGTTTATATATTCACTCTGAACTGCATAAGCCAGAAGCTCTACATGTATGCGAAATTGCAGAAATGCCCATTGAACGCCAGCATTCATTAGCCTGGAGGAACACGGCGCCAGGTAGAAAAACATTCAGGGAAATTTCAGTTATTATTAAAGAAATTATTGAAACCCGTCTTTGCGACGCCGTCACTATTGTGAATGACGCACCTACCCTTTCCCAAACTCGTTAATATCTTGGTGAACCGTTATGATTGATAGGCAACATTTACGCATAGTCAGAGCCATTGATGCTGAAGGCACTATGACTGAAGCGGCCAAGTCGCTGTTCCTCACTCAGTCGGCGTTAAGTCATGCAATGAAAAAACTAGAAGCGCACTTCGAAGTACCGCTATGGAAAAAAGAGGGCCGACGCTTAACGCTCACACAAGCTGGCGAAAGTGTACTTGGCTTAGCCCATCGTGTTTTACCTCAGTTTGAGCATACCGAAGCTCAGTTGCGAAGATTCGCTGACGGTAAACAGGGTATTTTACGCATTGGAATGGAATGCTACCCTTGTTTTGAATGGTTACTTAAAGTCGTTGCTCCCTTTTTAAAGGCGTTCCCAGATGTAGATGTTGATGTGCGTCGTGCTTTCTCATTTGGTGGTCTTCAAGCCCTTCATGGCTATGATATTGATATTTTGCTTACGCCCGACCCGCTATCTCTTGATACCATTACGTACACGCCCGTATTCGAATACGAACAAGTATTAGTAATGGGTAAGAATCATCCCTTGGTAGAAAAATCAATTGTGACGCCGAAGGATTTAAGCAATGAAACCCTTATTACCTATCCTGTAGAACTTAGTCGTTTAGACGTGTTTACACATTTTTTGACGCCTGCTAACTGCACGGTGAAGCAGCATAAGACGATTGAAACCACAGAGATCATTTTACAAATGGTCGCCGCAGGGCGCGGCATTACGGCTTTACCAAAGTGGTTGATTGATGAATCGAAAGAGCGAGAGTTATTGGAATATCGTTCTTTAGGGGAACAGGGCGTATCAAAAACCTTGTACTTAGGGCATAGGAAAGCACTAGATGCCTTAGGGTTTGTAGACGACTTTATTGCCCTTGCTCAAACCCACACACCCTAGTTTTTACGAACTTTTTTAAAATGCTTTTTAAACCTTTGACGTGCCAGTGAAACAAGCGGACCGCTTGCCATTAAAATTGGCAAGCGAAAATATTATAGTTTAAGGCGAACTGGCTTTTACTGCCTTAGCTATAGAAGCAAAGATAAGCAGTAGGCGTAGACACTTTTACGTCAAAAGAAGTATCGGCAGGTACGTTAAAGCTGGTGCCAGTAGCGAAAGACTGCCACTCATCACTTCCAGGTAGCTTAACAACTAGCTCTCCTTCTACCACTTTCATCAGCTCTTTTTGAGAAGTAGAAAATGTATATTCACCCGGTGACATTACGCCAGAGGTGCATGGGCCGTTTGCGGATTCAAACCCAATCGAGCTCACTTTGTTGTCGAAATAATGGTTTACTTTAAAGCTCATAGTTACTCCTTTGATTTGAGTGCTATTGCTCTTTGCTTTAACTTTTCGTAATGCAAATCGCTACAGCTCTGGTACTTATTTATCGCTTTTTCCAAATAAGCATATGGTTATTGGCGGGCATATCGATAATATCTTGCAAGCTTAATTCGCCTGCCCAAACGGTAAGATCGTTTATATCGCAGTAACCACCAAAGCCGCGCTCCAATAGAGAATTATGAAACGCTTGGTTACTGTCAGATGTAAACTTCCCATTGTGCGTGAAAGGGCCATACTGACAAAACACCCCACCCTTTGGTAAGTGCAACGCCACTGTCTCCATCAGTAGCTTCGCCTCGCTTTTTTGCATGATGTGTGCGGTGTTCGCCGTAAAAACACCATCTACGTCGAGGTTAGGAAAAACATCTTGCCCAACGGTGAATGCAACGGGTGGTTTCACATTATCTACGCTTGAATCACGCATCCACGCGGCAATTCCTTCGTGATAATGTGGTTGGTCGCTGGTGTGCCAAATAAGATGCGGTAAATGCTCAGCCAAAAACACGGCGTGCTGTCCTGTTCCGCTCCCTATTTCTAGTACCTGTTGGCAATTGGAAAATGTACGTTCAAGCACGCTCAAAATGGCGCGCTTGTTGTTCTCACAGGCCTGACTAAAAGGCTTTTCAATTGGCATTTTATTTACCTGCCTTGTCAGCATTAATCACTTAAGTTAGGACCAAGCCATTTTTCGGCTTCTTCTAGCGTCCATCCTTTACGGCTAGCGTAATCTTCGACTTGGTCGGCTTGAATTTTTGCGACCGCAAAATATTTAGCATCAGGATGGGCAAAGTACCAACCTGATACCGACGCCCCTGGCCACATTGCATAACTTTCGGTGAGTTTCATACCTGTGTGCTGCTCTACTGATAACAACTCCCAAATAAGCTGTTTTTCAGTATGCTCAGGACACGCAGCATAGCCTGGAGCTGGTCGAATGCCCTGATACTTTTCGCGTATCAGCTCTTCATTGCTGAGCGTCTCATCAGCGGCGTAGCCCCAGTAGTGCTTGCGTACTTGTTCGTGTAGATATTCTGCAAACGCTTCGGCAAGTCTATCTGCCACAGCCTTCACCATAATGCCGTTGTAGTCATCACCCGCTTGGATATAGCTATCGGCCAGTTCGTCTTCGCCGATGCCACCAGTGACCGCAAAAGCACCCACGTAATCATTAATACCACTGGCCTTTTCAGCCACGAAGTCTGCCAAACAATAGTTGGCAAATTTGTCTTTTAAAGTTTGCTGACGCAGATGGTGAGCGATACCGTGAACTTGGCCTCTCGACTCATCGCGGTAAATTTCAATATCGTCTTTAACGCGGTTAGCCGGAAACAAACCGATAACACCTTTTGCCTTAAGGGTATTGTCTTCGATAATTTTATCCAACATGGCGTTGGCATCGTCAAAGAGCGACTGTGCTTGTTCACCCACCACTTCATCTTCAAGTATACGAGGGTACTTGCCCGCTAACGACCAAGTTAAGAAGAATGGTGTCCAATCAATGTAGTTACGTAGGGTGGCTAAATCGGCAGTTACCGGTGTTACACCTAAGTTCGCAGGCTTAACAGGCGGTATTGTAAAATCTGGTTTAAAGGCGTTTTCTCTAGCTTTTGCTAACGTCACCGGCTTGCTGCGCGGCTTTTTACGGGCGTGTTGTTCACGTACTGTATCGTATTCTTTTGCGAGTTCTTGTGCATAAACATCGCGGGATGCTTTGTTCAGAAGGCGCTGACATACGCCTACGGCCCTACTTGCATTTGGCACATAGGCTACAGGCGCATGGTAATTTTGCTCTATTTTTACTGCGGTATGCGCTTTTGATGTAGTGGCTCCACCGATAAGTAGCGGCTTATCAAAACCCTGACGCTCCATTTCTTTGGCAACATGAACCATCTCGTCAAGCGAAGGCGTAATCAGCCCAGACAGACCAATCATGTCTACGTTTTCATCTTTGGCTGTTTGTAAAATTGTTGCCGCAGGCACCATCACACCAAGGTCGATAACTTCAAAGTTATTACACTGAAGTACCACGCCTACGATATTTTTACCGATATCGTGAACGTCGCCCTTTACCGTGGCTAGTAGAATTTTACCATTGCTTTTAGCATCGTCTGATTTTTCTTCTTCAATGAATGGCTGTAGGTGCGCTACCGCCTTTTTCATTACGCGAGCCGATTTTACTACCTGAGGAAGAAACATCTTACCTTCGCCAAATAAATCTCCCACCACGTTCATGCCATCCATTAATGGCCCTTCGATAACGTGTAGCGGACGCTCAGCTTTCTGACGCGCTTCTTCAGTATCGTCAATGATATAATCGGTGATCCCTTTAACCAGGGCATGCTCTAGGCGCTTGTTAACCTCTTGCTCGCGCCAGCTTAAATCTTCTTTAGCTGCAGCTTTACCGTCTCCTTGATAATTAGGAGCTATATCTAACAAGCGTTCAGTGGCATCATTTCTGCGATTCAATATGACATCTTCAACCGCATCGCGAAGCTCACTAGGTATTTCATCATAGACTTCTAGTTGACCGGCATTAACAATGGCCATATCCATGCCAGCACGAATAGCGTAATACAAAAATACCGAGTGCATGGCTTCACGCACTGGATTATTGCCTCTAAACGAAAAAGATATATTAGAAAGGCCACCGGAAATATGCGAGTACGGGCAAGTTTTTCGTATTTCACGGGTAGCTTCAATGAAATCTACCGCGTAATTATCGTGTTCCTCTATACCCGTTGCTACGGCAAAAATATTAGGGTCGAAGATAATATCTTCAGGCGGAAAACCGACTTCTTCAGTCAAAAGCTTGTAACTACGCTGACAAATTTCAACTTTACGGGCTTGTGTATCGGCCTGGCCAGTTTCGTCAAACGCCATAACTACAGTTGCAGCACCATAGCGCTTAATTAGCTTAGCTTGATTTAAGAAGAGTTCTTCCCCTTCTTTCAAGCTAATCGAGTTAACTATCGCTTTACCTTGAACACACTTAAGCCCGGCTTCGATAATTTCCCATTTAGACGAGTCGATCATAATGGGAACGCGGCTAATATCTGGCTCAGAGGCAATCAGATTTAAAAAGGTGATCATGGCCTGCTTTGAATCAAGCATGGCCTCATCCATATTGATATCGATGATTTGGGCACCGTTTTCTACCTGCTGTCTTGCGACATCAAGTGCGGTTTCATAATCACCTTCAAGAATAAGCCTTTTAAAGCGAGCGGAGCCTGTAACGTGGTGCGCTCACCGATATTGATAAATGTAGAAAATTCTGCGCTCATAATGCCCTCCTAGTGTACAAACGGCTCTAGGCCTGACAAACGCATTTTAGGTTCAAATACGGGTACTTTACGTGGCTCGATACCTTCAACCGCATTGGCAATATCGCGAATGTGCTCCGGGGTACTGCCGCAACAGCCACCTACGATATTCACTAGCCCTGACTGCGCCCACTCTTTGATGTGCTCGGCCATCTCTGGGCCTTCCATATCGTATTCACCAAATTCGTTAGGTAATCCTGCATTAGGATGTGCGGATATGAAGCACTCACTAACATTAGCCACTTCATCAACGTATTGACGCAATAAATCTGGACCCAGCGCGCAGTTTAAGCCGAACGAAAACGGGCTAATATGTCGCATTGAGTAATAAAATGCTTCAGCAGTTTGCCCTGATAAGGTTCTACCTGAAGCATCTGTAATAGTGCCTGACACCATAACGGGCAGCCATGTGCCCAGCTTTTCAAATATGGACTCTACCGCATAAGCTGCCGCTTTAGCATTTAACGTGTCAAATATAGTTTCAAGCATAATTAAATCTGCACCGCCCTCGATGAGCGCTTCAGTAGACTCACTATATGCTTCCACTAATTCATCAAACGTAACGTTTCGTTTACCTGGATCATTCACGTCAGGTGAAATTGAAGCGGTTCGGTTTGTTGGGCCTAACACACCGGCGACAAAACGGGGTTTATTTGGTGTTTTCGCTGTAAATTCATCCGCTGCTTTTCTGGCTAGCTTAGCCGCTGCTAAGTTGATATCCCGAGAGTAGGCCTGCATATCATAATCGGCCATGGCAATAGTGGTGGCATTGAAAGTGTTTGTTTCAATAATATCGGCACCAGCTTCAAAGTAATCACAATGAATATTATAAATAATATCGGGCTGAGTAAGGACCAACAAATCGTTGTTACCCTTAACGTCGCTATGCCAGTTGGCAAACTGCGTTCCGCGGTAATCTTCCTCTTCCAACTTGTGACGCTGGATCATCGTTCCCATTGCACCGTCTAATATGAGAATACGTTTTTTAGCGGCTTCTGTAAGCGTTGCCTGCGCGCTAGAATTTGGTCTTTGGCTCACGTGCTACCTCTTTGGCTGTGACTTTTCAGCAAGCTGACTTAAATCGTAAGGCGTAGTCTGATAGACATAATAATTCAGCCAATTTGTAAACAATAGGCTGCCGTGCGAGCGCCACTGTACAATAGGAGATTTGGCTGGATCATCCCCTTCAAAATAGTTTTTCGGCATTGCTGGTGTTTGACCGGCAGCAATGTCTCGTAAATATTCGTCCTTTAACGTGTCGGGATCGTATTCTGGATGCCCTGTTACAAATACCATCCGCTTATCTTCCGAGGCGACAATATACGCGCCTACGTCACTTGATTCAGCGACTACATTCAACCCATCGACACTGTTATAAAGCGACGTATCAATATGGCCATAACGAGAATGCGGCGCATAAAACGCTGGGTCAAAACCTCTTAACAGCTCGTTATTAGGATCGTTTACTTTGTGTTTAAACACACCCGAAAACTTTTCATTCCTAAGTTCTCGGGTAATGCCGTAAAAGTGATACATGGCGGCATGGGCAGCCCAACATAAATAAAGGGTCGAGTTTACATGACGCTGAGCCCACTCCAATATAGTGGTCATAGTTTCCCAATATTTCACTTCTTCATAATCAATAAGCGCTAAAGGTGCACCCGTGACAATGAGACCGTCATATTTCTTGTTCGCCACCGCTGAAAAGTCATGATAAAACGCATCCATGTGCGACTGAGGTGTATTTTTTGGCGCCTGGTTGTCTATGCGAATTAAGTCTACATTGATTTGCAGCGGTGTATTCGAGAGCAAGCGCAATAGCTGAGCTTCTGTCTCTATCTTATTCGGCATGAGATTGAGAATGCCTACTTCAAGCGGGCGGATATCCTGGTTAGCCGCCCTATCCATATCCATAGTAAAGATATTTTCACCTTGAAGTACATTCTGCGCGGGCAACTGCTCAGGAATACGAATTGGCATAGAGGGCTCCAGTGATAAGTTACAATACCTGTATTGTGTCTATTACTGTGAATATGTCAACATCTTTACGTCTAGACGTCTAAACGAAGTCTTAAGTGGAGGAGTTGTTTAAAGCTCTTATTATCAAAACATGTACTTGAGCTAATAACACTAACTGTGTTGCTTGTGCACCATAACAATCATTTCAGCTTCGGCACGAGGGATGTCACACGCTTCGATAATCTCTTCAATACTGGCGCCTTGCTTAACAAGGTCTGCCGCACGTTGGTAAAGACGTAAAGAAGGGTCTTGTAGCTTCAGTTCGCGAAGCTGATTTTCAATATCAGTTTGTTTTTCGTCTAGCTCTTTAAGGTGGCGAGTGATGACTAAGGTGCGTGCTTGAGCTTCGGTTTGTTGATTGTTTGCGTTTTTAGCAAGCGATTCAATTCGCGAAATAGCCTCTGCATTACTGTGTTCACTTTCGCTTAGAGTAATACGCAGCTGTTTGACATGCGAATACAGTAAACCTATCGCAGCGACAAGTATAAAGACTACAACACACAATATGAGTTCTAATAAGGTAGGTGCAGCAAGCTGCCAATCCATGGACATAACCCTTGGGGAAATGAAGGCAGTATTAAAACTCATACCGCCTATTCATTTATTTAGATACTGCTAAGCTCATCCCACTCTTCATCGCTTAGCAATTTATTCAGATCGACAAGAATAAGCAGTTCGCCATCGCGATTGCTAACGCCTTGGATAAACTTAGCACTCTCTTCAGTACCTACATTAGGGGCACTGTCGATCTCTGAGGACTTCAGATAAACCACTTCGGCTACACTATCGACCAAAATACCAACAACCTGCTCGTCAGACTCAATGATAACGATACGTGTATTATCGGTAATTTCTGTCGGCGGCAGCCCAAAGCGGGCGCGGGTATCAATAACGGTTACCACATTGCCACGCAAATTAATAATGCCTAAAACGTAGTCCGGGGCTCCAGGTACGGGCGCTATTTCGGTATAACGCAATACTTCTTGAACCTGCATTACGTTGATACCATATGTTTCTTCACCTAAGCGGTATGTAACCCATTGCAGGACTTCATCGTTGCTGTCGGTGGTATTACTGTTTGTTCTTTCGTCGCTCATGAACCTGGCTCCCAATACTATGGCGTCTGGTCGTTACTGCCTAAGCCTTTGTTAAGCATAGATATTAATTCTTCAACGTCAACTAACGCACACATTTTTTCTTTAACCATCCCCGCTAACCAGGGACGCTTACCTGTGGACTCGCGCCATTTGACATCATCGGTAGTCAAATTGACCGTATTTACAAGCTTTTCGCTTGCTAACCCCCACGCACTTTCCCCTAACATTATAAGATATCGGTAGTTAAGTGATTGTGCGAGGTTTTCGTCATATTTTTCTGGCATTACCCATTTTGCAGAGTCAACAACATTCAGTTTAGACTCTCTATGCAACATTACACCCATAAACCAGTCAGGTTTTCCAAATAAAGGGCCTATTTTTTCAATTTGGTGAATTCCACCTAGCGATGTCAACGGCACCGCAAGTGTAAGCCCTGCAACCTCAAAGAATAGCGCCTGAAAACGAAAACCGAGAGTATCCTTTAGTGGAACTTTTGTTTTTTCTTCGCGACTTAACGCATTTTTTTGTTCATTTTCTACTAAAGGTTCGGCGTCAGACTTTTGCTGTTCATCCTCAACCGTCTCTACTTTTTGCGTTTCAATTAACGATGTAATCTTTTCCGCTATCGCCTCTTGCTCATTCAATAGTGGCTCATTTTCACTTGCGGTTGAAGCGAGCGTTGTTTCAGCCATCTTCTGCGAAGCCTGTTCGAGCAATTTTGCCGTGCGCGCAGTTACATCTTCCGGTGCTTCTGGCTCTTTGAGAAGGCTATCTAAATATGCCTCCATCACTTCTTCACGGGCAAATGGCGATTGCTTGCTCATGGTCTTATTATTTCTCCAGTACGGCTAACAGTTTTTCATAGGCTTTAACACCTCTCGTTTTTGGATACGCAGCAGAGATGGGCAGTTGAACCAAACTTGCATCTCTAAAGTGAGTATCAACGGGAATTACACCTTCCCATACGCGTTCACCATAGTCATTCATTAATCGTTTTCTTGACGCCAACGCGGCGTTTGTGCGCTTATCAAACATAGTTGGAATAATCAGGGTGTCAAAGGACTTATTTAGCGAGCGCCCCATTATTTCCATAGTTCGAATCATTCTATCTAAGCCTTTAAGCGCCAAATATTCTGTCTGAGTCGGAACAATAACCTTGTCACATGCCGCTAGCGCATTAACCATTAATACCCCCAAAACAGGGGGGCAGTCGATAATAGCAAAATCGAATTCACCGGATATTTTGGCTAGTGCCTTTTTTAGCACTAAACCCATACCTTGTTCGCTTCCCATGGTTCTGTCTAAAGTAGCCAAGGCCATAGTTGCTGGTAGCACGTATAAACTGTCGAGCTTTGTAGGACTTAAACAGTCCATTACGTTATCGGCAGTCATCTCATTAGACTTAATAAAAATGTCGTAAACAGAATGACTTGTCGCTTCTGCATCAATGCCGAAATAGTAACTAAGCGATGCGTGAGGATCAGTATCAATCATGAGCACTCGCTTGCCCTTTTGAGCCAGCAAGCCGCCGAGGCTTACAGTTGTAGTAGTTTTACCTACTCCGCCTTTTTGATTTGCTACAGTCCATACTTTCATAATTGCTGTTCCATTACTGTTCAAACTACTACCGCATTTCGGTTTGAACGCAACTGCTCATATCATCAATATTGATACTTTTGCTAGATATATTGGCTGCGGCAACAGCTTGGGGCATACCGTAAACTACACAGGAATCTTGATCTTGCGCCCAAATAGTCGCGCCTTTATCTTTGAGTAGACGACAACCCTCTCTACCGTCAGCCCCCATGCCCGTTAAGATGATACCAAGCACATCTCCCCCGTAAACTGCAGCGAGCGACTTAAACGTTAAATCTACACTTGGTTTATAACTCACTTTATCAGCTTGACTTGCGTCTACAATGGAAATTCGCTTGTCACTACCGATAGATTCAAGCAGCATTTGCTTACCACCGGGCGCGAGGTAGGCGTGTCCACGCTTTACAATATCGCCATGCTCTGCTTCCTTCACTTTGATTTTGCAATTGCTGTCTAAACGCTGTGCAAATGCGGTAGTAAAGGTTCCAGGCATGTGCTGTACAAGTAAAATCGGATAAGAAAATTCTGCAGGTAGCGCGCAGAGCACTTTTTGAAGTGCAACGGGCCCCCCCGTAGATGCTCCAATAGCTAAACACTTATACTGTTTACCCGTTGCTCTTACGGACGAAACGGTAGGTTGTTTTGCAGCGTCTTTATGCCCAGAAAGTAAACTAGATGTTTTGAAAAAAGCTTGTTTAGGCGCGTTTTCGGGAAGTTTTCTAGCCTCTACTGTGCGAAAAGAAGGGCGCTTCAAGCCCAACCCTCTTCGCGCTATTAATCTCACTTTAGTACAAAGTAACCGCGAAGCGTCTTTTCTGTCTTGGGCTATATCTTCGAATTTCTTTGGCAAAAAGTCGAGCGCGCCAGCTTCTAGCGCATCCAACGTGGCCTGCGCGCCGTGATGCGTTAACGAAGAAAACATCAAAATAGGTGTGGGACGTTTGTCCATGATGGCCTTAACGGCTGAAATACCATCCATAACGGGCATTTCAACGTCCATGGTTATCACATCTGGTTTGAGTACTTCAGCTTTCTCTAATGCATCACGCCCATTTCTCGCTTCACCAACAACTTCAAGTTCTCTATCACCGTCGAGTATTTCTCTTACTCGGCGTCGATAAAAGGTCGAGTCGTCCACAACTAGGACTTTAAAGACCATGGATTATCATTCCTATGAATTCATCGCCTTACTTAATGGATTTACGCGCGTACCGTTTTAGCAGGCTCGGAATATCTAAAATTAGTGCAATTCCACCATCTGACGTAATCGTTGCCCCCGCCATACCGGCCGTACCCTGCAACAATGCATCTAGCGGTTTAATTACCACTTCTTCTTGACCTATCAGCGCGTCTACTACGAAACCAACCTGTTGTGTACCAATTTGTACAACAACCACGTGCCCCTTTTCTCTATTGATGTTTTTAGGGCCACGAATTAGCCATTCGCCAAGGAAGAACAATGGAATTGCTTTTGAACGAACTATCATTGTTAGTTGGCCATCGACCGTATTGGTCTTTTTGATGTCCATGTTTATTATTTCGTTCACCGCACCCAATGGTAACGCAAAGGTCTGTTTTCCTACAACAATCATTAATGTTGGTAGAATCGCTAGCGTCAATGGTACTTTAATATCTAGTCGCGTGCCTTTCCCTAAATGCGAATCGATATTAATCGTGCCGTTGAGTTGGTTAATTTTGGTTTTAACCACATCCATACCCACACCACGACCAGAAATATCGCTAATTTCGGTCTTAGTAGAAAAGCCTGGTGCAAATATAAGGTTGAACGCTTCTACGTCAGACATACGCGCAGCTGCATCTGCATCCAGAACACCACGGCTAATAGCAATTTCTTTTAGCTTTTCCGCATCCATTCCCTTACCATCATCTTCGATAGTAAGCAGGATATGATCACCTTCTTGAGACGCTGAAAGCTGGACCGTACCCATGCGAGGCTTGCCTACCGCTGCACGGTCATCAGGCATTTCTATCCCGTGGTCAACGGAGTTTCTCACCAAATGCACAAGCGGGTCAGCTAGTGCTTCAACGAGGTTTTTATCTAAATCGGTTTCTTCACCAACAAGCTCTAGAGTAATTTCTTTCTTTAAGCTTCTAGCTAAGTCACGAACAACGCGAGGGAATCGGCCGAAAACCTTTTTGATGGGCTGCATACGGGTTTTCATTACCGCACCTTGCAAGTCCCCGGTCACTACGTCCAAATTAGCAATAGCTTTTGACATGCTTTCGTCGTTGCTATTAATACCTAAGCTAATAAGCCTATTTCTAACTAAAACTAACTCGCCCACCATGTTCATGATTTGATCTAGGCGTTTGGTGTCTACACGTACTGTTGTCTCAGCAGGAGGAGCCGCTGGCGTCGCTTTCTTATCATCTTTCTTAGGCGTAGCTTTTGGCGCAGCTGGTGCGCTTGCTTTAGCAGGGCTTGCAGCACTAGGAGTAGGCGTGGCTTTAGTGTCACCTGACGCAGCTTGCTTTGCTTTTTGAACCGCTTCGGTCGCTGCTTTATCTACAGGAGGTTCAGGAGCTTTTGCAACAGCACCTTGTTTAGTGGGCCCTTGACCAGAACCATGCAGTTGATCGAGCAAAGCTTCAAATTCATCATCGCTTATTTCTTCATCACCTGAACCACTCGCAGGTTCAGATGTCGGCGCAGGTGCCACGACGCTTTTCTCTTCACCCCCGAACTTACCTTTTCCATGCAAGTCGTCCAGCAGTGCTTCGAATTCGTCATCAGTAATATCATCGCTATCTGAAGAGGATGCTTGCGCAGCAGTTTTAGTTGGTTCACTTTTAGGTGAAGCTGTCTGCCCTGGGGCACTAGAACCATGAAGCTCATCAAGAAGTGCTTCAAATTCATCTTCAGAAATTTCATCTATACCACCGCTACTGTCACTTGTACTTGGTGCTTGTGCAGCAGGTTCGTCCACGACTAATTCTGGTTCTTCAACTACGGGGTCTGGCGCTGGCGCGCTCTGTTCACCAAAAATATTTTCATCTGGAGACTCTGGGCGACTGAGTTTGTGTAACACTTCGACTAAATTCGCATCTGCAGGCTCTAATGGTTGACTAGCTTTCACTCGTTCAAACATTTCAACCACTACATCAGTGGCCTGCAAAATGATATCCATTAGTTCAGGTGTTAGCGTCCGTTGACCGTTGCGCATGACGTCAAAAACGTTTTCTGCACCGTGACAAATTTCAACTAACTCAGTAAGAGAAAGGAAGCCAGCTCCCCCTTTTACTGTGTGATAGCCACGGAATATTGCGTTTAGCAAGTCCGCGTCTTCAGGATTGTTCTCAAGATCAACGAGCTGTTCTTGTAATTGTTCAAGTATCTCTCCAGCCTCAACTAGAAAGTCCTGTAATATATCCTCGTCAACATCAAACGACATGCGCCCGCTCCCCTAAAAACCTAAGCTAGACAAAAGGTCATCTACATCATCTTGACCTGAAACGACATCATCACGTTTATCAGCGTCAATGATTGGACCTTCCGCCTCTACACCATCAACCTTATCGGCCTTATCGCTAGATGGTTTAGTTTGTTCTACACCGTCACGTTCACCAAACATGGTAAGCATGTTTACAAGGTTCTCTTCTACCTCTTTAACGAGGTCGATAACGCGACGAATAACCTGCCCCGTCAAGTCTTGATAACCTTGAGCCATCAAAACTTCGGTGAGCAATTGTGTAAGTTTAGCTGATTGAAGCGAACCGTCTTCCAACAATTCGTCTAAGTCTGCACATAAAACCTTGAATTCACCCAGTTCAATTTGGCGGTTCATCAGTTTTTTCCACTCCGGCATTACCTTTTCGATCCGCTCCGATAGCATTTCGGCTATCGGCATGCTTGCCTCGACGGCATCCATAGTAGTATTAGCAGCTTTTTCAGTTTCTTCAATTACGTAGGTAAGGCGGGTCTGAGCATCCGGAATATCATCTGTAGCTAGATTTTTGATGCGGTCGTCTATTTGGAAATTATTCAACGCGTCGTGGAGTTGACGCGTCAACTTTCCTACTTCAGCAAACAACTCAACGTTTTCTTTCATTGAGACGGCTTCAAGTAGTGCGTTAGCTGAAGTCTTGTCGCCTTCTTCAAGAAAAGCGACAAGCTGTTTTGCTTCTTCTAACGATATTGGAACGTTTACATTCGTTGACATCCAGTAAACCTCATTTATCTGGTGAGCGTCTGGATCAACCTAAACGTTCGAATATTTTATCTAGTTTTTCTTTTAGCGTCGCTGCCGTAAACGGTTTAACAACATAGCCGTTTACGCCTGCTTGTGCGGCCGCAACAATTTGTTCCTTCTTCGCTTCTGCAGTAACCATAAGAACAGGTAAATGCTTAAGCTTATCGTCTGCCCTAATTGCGCGAAGCAAATCGATACCCTGCATCCCAGGCATATTCCAGTCGGTAACAACAAAGTCGAAATCGCCTTGTTGTAACATAGGTAATGCAGTGCTTCCGTCATCCGCTTCCTGGATATTGGCAAAACCCAAATCTTTAAGCAGGTTTTTGATGATTCGTCTCATGGTTGAAAAGTCATCGACCACGAGAATTTTCATGCTTTTGTCCAAAATAGCCTCCACTGAGGGGTTAATTGTTATTAATTTCTATTCTTCGTCAGCTTGCCACGACTTCATTCGTGATTTGAGTTTTAACATGGCTTGACTATGAATTTGACTGACTCTCGACTCACTTACGTCAAGAACTTCACCAATTTCTCTTAAGTTTAGTTCTTCATCGTAATAAAGTGAAAGTACAATCGCTTCTCGCTCTGGTAATGTCGTAATTGCATGGGCTAGCGCTTTTTGAAAAGCGCCCTGCATCAAATCTTCTAACGGTGCGTCACTGCCTCTACTTTGTTCGGTAGTGATAACATCTTCCGACACACCTAAATCTTCAATACCTACCAGCTTTCCAGCATTAACCTCATTAAGCATTTGGTGATAGTCCTGCAAGCTTACGTTCAGCTTGTCAGCAATATCAGAATCTCGTGCATCTCGCCCTGTCTCGCCCTCTACTTGAGAAATCGCTTCTGTTATAGCGCGACCGTTCCGATGAACGGAACGTGGCGTCCAATCGCCTTTACGTATTTCATCAAGCATAGCACCGCGAATACGGATGCCTGCAAAAGTTTCAAAACTCGCGCCTTTAGAGCCGTCAAAGTTCCGTGCGGCTTCAAGTAAACCAATCATGCCTGATTGAATAAGATCATCGACAAGTACACTTGCAGGCAGTCGTGCAATCAAATGATGCGCAATACGCTTAACCAGAGGCGCATGTCTCTCGACTAACTGCGATTTATCTGTTTGTTGTTGATAAGCGGCTGCCTTGCTGTTCAACGCTGACTTCCTACGGCTTTTTCTGCAACTAATTGTTCAATGAAAAACTCTAAATGACCACCAGGCTGAGCTGGAATAGGCCAAGTAAGCGCTCTGCTTGCTAGCTTTGTTATCGCTACAGCTGCTGGTGAGCCCGGAAAGGCATCAACAATGGCTGTTTGCTTGCGAACCGCTTTACGAATATTTTCATCAAATGGTACGGTTGCGACTAATTCTAGTGCAACATCGAGAAAACGCCCTGTCACTTTGCTCAATTTGCTAAATAATTCCTGCCCTTCTCGCACATCGCGAACCATATTGGCCACAACTTTAAAGCGAAAAACACCGTGTTCGCGGTTGAGAATTTTTATAAGAGCGTAAGCATCTGTTAGCGACGTTGGCTCATCACAAACAACAACCATGATATCTTGAGATGCTTTAGAAAAGCTCAACACCATATCTGAAATGCCAGCAGCGGTGTCGACAATTAACACGTCTATTTGAGAACGCAACTCACTGAACGCTCTAATCAGGCCAGCGTGTTGCGTTGGCGAAAGTTCTGCCATCGACTGCGTACCTGATGTGGCAGGCGCAATCTTGATGCCGTGGGGGCCGGTCACTAAAACCTCATCTAACGTGCATTCACCAGAAAGCACATGAGATAAGTTCTTCTCAACCCGCAGACCTAACATCACGTCTACGTTAGCTAGGCCAAGATCCGCATCAAGAACCATTACACGCTTACCTTGCTTCGCCATAGCGATAGCAGTGTTAAGTGTAATATTTGTTTTACCTACGCCACCTTTACCACCGGTGACGGCGATTACTTTGATTAACCGTGATTGCTTCATTTTTCTTAAGCTACTCGCTTGATCGTCAATCATACTGCTTATGCTGTTTTAATTGCGTTGTTACTACTAGTATGATTCAAACCGTACTTTTTATAAAGCTTTGCAGCAGCGGAAACTAAAGATTTCGCCTCTGCAATCTTAATGTCTTCAGGTACTTTTTGACCATCGGTGACATAACTAACCGGCAGTTGGTATTCAACCGCTGCACTAAGTACCTCTCCTAGAGAGTAGCACTCATCTAACTTTGTGAAAATACAGCCACTTAGTTCAATATCATCATACGCTTGAATGATTCTCTGCAATGCAGGATATTGCGTATTGGCTTGAGCTACCAAATATTTTTTAACTTTTGGCATTTGGCCATTGTCGAATTGCTTAATTTGCTTAATTAATCGACTATCGCGCTGACTAAAGCCTGCTGTATCTATCAATACTAGTCGCTTATGACGAAGTTGAAATAATAAATCTGCAAGTTCTTCACTAGTTTGC
Source organism: Alteromonas sp. ALT199 (assembly GCF_018619335.1). Taxonomy (GTDB): domain Bacteria; phylum Pseudomonadota; class Gammaproteobacteria; order Enterobacterales; family Alteromonadaceae; genus Alteromonas. Next base: position 44,243 of record NZ_JAHHDX010000045.1, read on the forward strand.
GCTTTTCGAACTGTACAGCCAATAATTTTTCCGTATGTTGCTAGCTGCTCATAGGCTGCAATTCTATACGTATCAATGGTTATCATAGCCACCGATTCAGCGCCGTATTTCTGCGCGTAGCGGGCAGCTAACTTGGCAACCGTGGTCGTTTTACCCGTACCGGTAGGCCCTACTAATGCAACAGCGCCTTGTGCAGTAAGTATATCGTTTCCTGTTACATTTATGCGATTAGCCAATAGGTTAAGAAGATATACCCATGCGTCGCGTTCGTTGTATTGAGTGGGTGTGTAACTAATAAGCTGGTTTGCTAATGTACTACTTAGCCCCATACCGGTTAATCGCGTAACTAGATATTGATGAACAGGTTTTTGACGCTTAGTCTTTGCTTCCATCAAGTCAGCCACTTGATACTGTAGTACATCGCGAAGCGAAGCTAACTCTTCTTTTATTTGAGCAAGCTCTGCCGATTGCGATTCAGGCGTATCGCCCATGCTCGACGCTTGATGTTCTGGAAAAGTCGGTTGTTGAAGGTTATCTTGTACAGACGATTGAGTTTCTATATCGTCGATAAACGACTCTGAAAAATCTAGATGTGATGCAATTTCGTTAGCATGTTTGGCATTTGCTGAAATAGGTTGTGCAGAATCTGCTGCTTGCCTATTTCCACCGTGCTGTTTTTCTAGCAATGCCTTTAAACTGTCAGGGCCATCGTCGCCAATAATCTCGCTTAAGCTAGGTACAGCCTTTTGGCCAGGTGTTTTAGCAGCGGCTTGTGGAGAAGGCTTAGGCGTGAAAAGCTTAGCTTCCGGCTCTTTGTCGTAGGCCGCTACAAGCTCGATGCCGTCAGCAACTTTGCGATTTGACATGATCACAGCATCACTGCCCAACTCAGCTTTAACTTGGCTTAGCGCCTCACGCATATCTTTGCCGAAGAAACGTCTAATTTTCATTGCAACCTCTCCAATCACCCAGTGTCAGATTATTGACCGACCGAACTGACTATTTTTATTTGTTTGTCGTCAGGCACTTCTTGGTATGAAAGAACATGCAGCCCAACAACAGAATACTTTAAGAAGCGAGACAGAACGGGTCGTAGCATGCCTGAGGTAAGGAGTACTGCAGGTTCTCCTTCTAACTCTTGCTGCTGACTGGCTTGCTGCAATGATTTTTGCAGCTTGTCTGCCAAGCCTGGTTCGATACCAGCGCCATCTTCGCCACCTGCTTGAAGTGACTGGTGCAACATCTGTTCCAACTCTGGCGCCAAGGTTATGACAGGTATCTCTTTTGTTCCTTGAGTAATCTCTTGAACGATAAGACGCTTTAGGGCAATACGAACTGCAGATACCAGAACATCTGGGTCTTGGCTTCGAGTGCCGTATTCACTAAGGGTTTGAACAATAGTACGCATGTCGCGAATAGGCACGCCTTCAAACAGTAAGGTTTGCAACACTTTCACTATCGTACTTAGAGGAAGGATATCCGGCACTAAGCCTTCAACCAATTTGGGGTGCTGTTTCGCCAGCATGTCCAGAAGCTGTTGCGCTTCTTCGTGCCCTAACAATTGATAAGCGTTGTTAGCGAGCAGCTGGCTTAAATGAGTTGCCACAACCGTAGCCGCATCTACTACTGTATAACCGAGAGTTTGTGCATGCTCACGCTTGTTAGGTTTAATCCAAACAGCGTCCAAGCCAAACGCAGGGTCTTTAGTCGCCCGCCCTTCTAGTTTACCAAACACCTGTCCTGGATTAATGGCAAGCTCTTCGTCGTGACTAATAACAGAATCGCCAATGGTTACGCCTAGCATTGCAATGGTATAAGTGTTGGGCTCTAAATCTAAATTGTCACGAATGTGTACCGGCGGAACAAGGAAACCAAGCTCTTGCGATAGTTTTTTACGCACGCCTTTAATGCGCGTCAACAGCTCACCACCTTGCGATTTATCAACAAGAGGTATTAAGCGGTAGCCCACTTCCAGCCCAATTGTATCTACCTGTTGAACATCATCCCAACCGAGCTCTTTAACTTCAGGGGCCACGGTTTCATCTTTCATTACATTATCTGGTACTTGAGGCTCTGCGGCTTTTTTCTTCGCCTGAACCGACTGCCAATAAGCAAAGCCTGCAATTAAAAATGAAAAGCCTAAGAACGCGACATGAGGCATGCCTGGGATAATACCCATAACAAACAGAACGCCAGACGCAATATAAAGCGCTTGATTGTTGCCAAGTTGCCCGCGGATCTCTTTTCCCATTTCCTGGGTTTCGTTTTCACGTGTAACGATAATGGCTGTCGCTACGGAAAGAAGAAGCGATGGTATTTGCGCAACTAGACCGTCGCCGATAGTCAAAATTGTATAAATTTCTATGGCGTTTCCGAATGAAAGGCCGTGCTGGATCATGCCTATAAATAACCCGCCAACAATATTGATAAGCATAATGAAAAGACCGGCGACCGCATCACCTTTTACAAACTTTGACGCACCGTCCATCGACCCATAAAAGTCGGCTTCTGCGGTAATCTCTTCGCGGCGTTGTCTCGCTTGGTCTTGATCTATATACCCAGCATTAAGGTCTGCATCAATAGCCATTTGCTTGCCAGGCATTGCATCCAATGTAAAGCGAGCACTTACTTCAGATATTCGTCCTGCACCTGCAGTAACCACTTTGAAGTTGATGATAAGGAGAATTGCGAAGACAACAATACCCACGGCATAGTTACCGCCAATAACTACCGCACCGAAGGCTTCAATGACTTTACCTGCTGCGTCGCCGCCTTCATGACCATATAGCAATACGACGCGAGTTGAGGCGACATTGAGTGCGAGTCGTAAAACCGTCGCTATTAATAGCACCAGAGGAAATATACCGAAATCGACAGGCTTTTGAGTTAATACCGCTACCAAAATAATGACGAGGGATAAAGCAATGTTAAAACTAAACAAAACGTCGAGTAAAAACGGCGGCATGGGAAGAATTACCATGCCCATGATTGCCAGAAGAACAATAGGCGCGCCTAAACCACTGGTGAAATTTTGCAGCTGATTTTTATCGAATCGCTGAAGATAACCGGATAACTGCATGGTTGGGGGTCTCTCTATCAGAAAATTGACGCTTTATAGGAATCTTCAAGAGCGTTTCAACTAACGTGCCAGCTTTATATAAAAAGGATAAAGATTCCCGTATTCAGTCCTGAGGTATCGTTAACACTATGACGAATAAAGGCAAACCAACAGTAGGAGTGTCACTTAGCGACGATACTCGGGTGGAATAGGCAAATCTCTTTTCAGCGGCTTAGGGCGTTTTCCTTTGCCAGCCCTATGCGCCTTAAGTTGGTAGACGTGTGCTAAAACTTGCGCTACAGCCATAAATAAAGCGTTAGGAATTTCATCGTCCACTTCTGTTGAATAAAAAATGGCTCGCGCTAATACAGGCGAAGGGATCAGCGGCACGTCGTTAGCAGTAGCAATTTTTCTGATATGCATAGCCAATTCGTCAGCCCCTTTAGCAACGACAACCGGTGCCCTTATGCCCTTTTCGTCGTATTTAATAGCAACAGAGAAATGGGTCGGGTTGGTCACTACTACGTCGGCTTGTGGTACTTCTTGCATCATTCGTTTGGTCGCAGCTTGATACTGCAAGCGACGAATACGGCCCTTAACCATAGGGTCACCTTCCGCATTTTTCCGTTCGTCTTTCACCTCTTGCTTGGTCATCTTCATTTCTTTGTTGTGCTTATACATTTGATAAGGCACATCTATAAGTGCAATAGGGATCATGCCGCACACTAAAATAAGAAACGCCCATTTGAGCATGTCCAGTGCATGGAATATGTTTCCCGGATAAAGCTCCAAATCTAAATGTAGCGCTTCATCTTCAAAGAACAGTAACGCCCCTATCGCCATGCCGATTATGACCACCACTTTCGCTATGGACTTTAGCAACTCAACCAAGCCGTTCATGCCGAACATACGCTTGAAGCCTTGAATAGGGCTCATTTTTGAGCCTTTAGGCTTAGCGCCCTCCCAGGTGAAATTAAAGCCACCAAGTGCAATAGAACCATAAATGCCAGCAATCATAGCGACAACCATATAGAGCAGCACAGCGGGGCCTACTGCAGAGAAAGCTTCGCCCCAAGCGCCGAACATATGGGTGATATCGTAGGTTTCGTCACGAGAGAGAACAAACATTCGCTGGGTAAGTTTAAAAACAGATTCAGCAATCCACCCGCCAACGAACAAAAACATAAAAGCGCTAACAATGAGCACTAGGGTCGTGGATAGTTCTCGGGAACGGGCTAACTGCCCTTTTTTTCGGGCATCATCGAGTTTTTTCCCCGTGGGGTCTTCTGTTTTTTCGCTTGAATCTGCCATTTTTTCCTACGGACAAATGTTCAATAATTCACACATAAACTGTTCAGCTCTAAACCATTGGGTTTCAAAGTGCGCAGTAAAGTTATCTAGCGTTATCCAAATAATTAACAGCCCCATTACCTGAGCAATGGAAAAACCAATGCTGAAAATGTTCAGCTGTGGCGCAGCTTTTGTCATTACGCCAAACGCCAAGTTCACAATCAGCAACGATACTATGGGCGCTAAAGAAAGCGTTATTGCCGAGATAAACATCCAGCCCCCCCAATGGGCGATATCGCGGAACTGTTCACCTGTCCACCAGGCTTCACCTATGGGGAAGGCCTCAAAACTCATTACGATCATTTGAATCATGGATAAATGCCCATCCAATGTCCAAAACAACAAGGTGGCCAATATTAGATAGAACTGACCTACTGCAGGGACATTAATACCATTGACGGGGTCGACAATAGAGGCAAAACCCAAACCGGTTTGCATTGCAATAATTTGTCCTGCCAATACAAATGTATTGAGCACCATCATTGAAATAAATCCAATAGCAATGCCAATCAGCAACTGCTGAATAACAATTAAAAAAGTGCCCACATCCACCAAGTTTTCAATGGGTGATGGTGGAACCACTGGCATGATGATAAGTGTTAGCATTATGCCTAACAGGGCTCTTACTTGCGGTGGTATTGATTTAGCACTTAAGCCAATCATAGCCACGAACAAGCCGCTAATGCGCATAAATGGCAGCAGCATGTCTGCAAGAAATTGATTGATGGTGGCGAGTTCGACTTCCACAGCTTTAGCCTTCTATCCTACAACCTGCGGGATCATATCAACCATTCGAAAAGTGAAGTCCATAAGCTTTTGTACCAGCCAGTTTCCGCCCCAGCTCAGCGCTAGAAGCGTAACAAGCAAGCGAGGCAAGAAACTCATGGTTTGTTCGTTGATGCTGGTTGCAGCCTGAAATACAGCCACTACCAAACCCACGATCAAACTTGGAACGATCACAGCCGATACCAAAACGATAACCATGAGCATGGCTTCCCTTAGTATTTCTACAAAGACTTCTGGTGACATAAGCTCTCCTAGACGCCCATTCCGAAACTGGTCGCCAACGTACCGAAAATAAGATTCCAGCCATCAACCAATACAAAGAGCATGAGCTTAAATGGCAAAGATACAATCATGGGTGAAAGCATCATCATACCCATAGCCATCAATATAGACGCTACTACCAAGTCAATAATGAGAAAGGGAATGAACAACATAAAACCAATTTGAAATGCGGTTTTAAGCTCGCTAGTCACAAAGGCTGGAATCAGTATGGTCAGCGGCACTTCATCTGTATCTGCGTACTTTCCCTCGTCTCCCGCTATTCGTACAAACGTTTCTAAATCTTTTACCCGTGTTTGAGAAAGCATAAATGCACGCATTGGACCTTTGGCTTGCTCTAGGGCATCCATGCTGGTGAGTTGCTCGTTAAGGTATGGCTGTAGGGCACGCTCGTTCACCTCTTCAAATACCGGCGCCATGATAAACATGGAAAGAAACAAGCTTACGCCGATTAATATCTGGTTGGATGGTGATTGCTGTAAGCCAATAGCTTGGCGCAGTATAGACAGCACCACAATAATTCGCGTAAACGAGGTCATCATCATGATAAACGCGGGAATAAGACTTAACGCTGTCATGATAAACAGCGCTTGAAGCGTCATCGTGTAGTCTTGAGAACCATCTTGGTTAGTCGTCACTGTTACTGCGGATATTCCCTGTTGAGCATAAGCGGGCTCCACAAGAAGCAATAACGGTAGTGTTAAAAGTAGCCAGGCAAACTTACGCATCTCTCGACTCATCCTTCGTTTTATCCTTTTCCAAGCCAGGGTTGAGCTTTCCTGCCATTGCCGCAACCAGCTTTTGTTTGAACGCCTCTGCGCCATTTTGAGGCTCACCTGCAGCTTTATAAGCACCTTTCACAGGTATATCGATATTCTTATCTAATTTACTTAGATGAGAGATATTGTGACTAGTAACACCGATAAGGTGTTGCTCTTCACCTACCTGAATCACCATTATTTTTTCTTTTGTGCCTACGACCATACTGGCCGCCACTTTCATTTGATTCCCGCCCATAGCAGTGACGTTAAATCGACGCATTACATACGCTAGAGCGAAAATAACGCCAACGACCACCAGCAGGGAAAGGAAAATTGACAGTATCGACGTGGGATTGGTGATTGACTGGGTCGACTGCGCAAAGGCTAGTTGACTAAACAAAAGGGGCAGCATTGCGCAACCCCTTATTTTATAAGAAGTTTTATCTGAGCTTCTTGATTCTCTCAATTTGACTAATAACATCCGTTAATCGAATACCGAATTTGTCGTTGACCACTACTACTTCTCCATGAGCAATCAACGTGCCATTAACTAATACATCTAGTGGCTCACCGGCAACACGATCCAGCTCCACCACAGAACCCTGGTTCAACTGTAGCAGATTTCGGATACTTATTTGACTACGACCTACTTCCATCGAGATAGTCACAGGAATATCTAGAATGGTATCTAGCTTTTTCTTCTCTTCTTGCGTAATTGGCGCGTCGTCAGTTAACTCGTCAAGTTCAGCAACTTGGACATCTTCATTATCGCCAGCTTCTTGATCCGCTTCAGATTCGGCTTGCTCGGCCATCGCCGCAGCCCAATCATCCATACCGTCTTCACTCATGGGAACTCCCCTCTACCTTACAGGTCTTCTTCGAGTACTTGCAGTTCTGCGTCATTATCAATAATGCGCCCACCGCGGGTTAATAACTGTAGCTCAGACTTCACTGAAGTCGGTCTTGCAATTTTCTCTACTATTTTCAGCGCCAAGTTATCGCGGCTGCGACCTAATTTAGCCCTGAAAGTCGGTAAATCTTCAATTAATACTGTGATGGTTTCTGGCATCTCCACTGGGATGATATCGCCAGGCTTAAACTCCATCACATCGCGAAGTGGTACATCAACATCTAGCATATGCGTAGTTAATGACACTTTAACGTCCATGATTTCATCGCGAAGCGCCTTACTCCAACGTAAGTCTGTATCTTCTTTATCGCTTTGAACACCCGCGTCAAGAAGCTCGCGAATTGGCTCAAGCATTGAGTATGGCAAGGACACATGGAAGTCGCCACCACCTCCGTCTAGCTCAATATGGAACGAGCTAATAACCACAACCTCGGTCGGACTCACAATGTTCGCCATTGCAGGGTTTACTTCTGAGTCCAAATATTCAAACGACACATCCATGACTGGCGCCCATGCTTCTTTATAATCTTCAAAGATTATTTTAAGCAGCATTTGGATAATACGACGCTCCGTTGGCGTAAACTCCCGGCCTTCAATTTTCGCATGATATCGACCATCGCCACCGAAAAAGTTATCCACCAGAATGAATACCAAACGAGCTTCCATGGTAATAAGCCCCGTGCCTTTAAGTGGACGGAACCGCACCATATTCAAACTCGTTGGAACGAATAATGTGTGAATATATTCGCCAAACTTAATCATCTGAATACCGTTAATCGATACTTCAGCTGAACGTCGCATCATGTTGAACAAACTTACACGCATGTGACGAGCAAAACGTTCATTCACGATCTCGAGCGTAGGCATACGCCCACGCACAATTCTGTCTTGCGAGGAGAAGTCGTACTCGAGCGTAGAAGCATCAGAGTCGCCACCGTCGACCTCTTCTTCTTCTACATCATCTACCCCGTGTAACAGGGCATCGATTTCATCTTGAGATAATAAATCACTCACCGTCTTCTACCTTACTTGGTCAATGCATTACTGCATGACAAAACCAGTAAACAATACGCGCTCAACAACATCGCTGCCCGTAATGTCTTTCAATGCTTTTCGTACTTCCGTTACCGCTTGCTCACGAAGCTCAATTTTACCAGCTTCTGTAACAAGATCGTCTGCATTAGACATGCTAAACGCTTGTAGTAACGTCCCTTCAATTAGCGGAATGTGCGTTTTAGCTAACTCTTCATTATCAGAACCGCGCACCAGTAGCTGCACTTTAATTTGGACTAGCCTATCTCGTCCTGAGCCTGGTACGTTAAAAACGAAAGGCCTTGGCATAGCAACGTAAAGTGCAGTGCCTATTTCAGCACTCCCTGAACTTGCCGCCGGTTCACTTGCGGCCGCTGCGGCAGCGTCTGCTTCGGCTAATTGCTCGGCCGCTGGCTCATCGCCACCAGCGAAAAGCAGGAAATAAGCGGCAGCTCCGCCACCTACAAGAACAACGGCGATAATAATGATCAACATCATTTTACCTTTCTTTTTACCGCCTTCTTCTACTTGTAATTCTTCATCAGCCATGTGTAACTCATCAGTAATGTTAAGAAAAAACGTATTATCAATGTTCCATCGCAAATGGCAATGCCATAATTCGTATACACGTCAGGTTGACGCTATAACGAAAAGTGTTTCATCACCTGCTATCGAGTCCCCCTTTCATTGACTCGTTTCTTATGACTTGGACGAATACACCAAACATAGCAGCCTTAAAATAAACTCACCATGCTACCTATTGATGAGAGCTTTGTTCTATTCTAGGCGTAGAAATCTATACCGCCCTTGGCGGCACGGGTAACTGATTGCTCTATAACTCGCGCACCATCCATCTCGTCTAAACCGTCATTTTCTCCACGATTTCCGTCACCGTGGTTTCTACTACCGTCTTCTGCAAGTTGCTGGCCACTTTCGTTACCCGACGAATTATCTTTTCTTACCTGAGCATCGCCTAATTCTATGCCTTGTTCAGAAAGCATGTCCCGTAGTTTAGGCATAGCGTCAGCTAGTGCATCCTTCGCCTGTTGAGATTGAACAACAAAGCTTACGCTTGCAGCATCTCCGGCTACGTTAACTCGTACCTGCATACTGCCCATCTCGGGCGGATCAAGACGAATTTCAGCCATGGTATTGCGCGCGTTAACCATCCAACGAATTTTTTCATTCAATTGTTGCTGCCCTTCGGGCTTATGGATATTTACTGCTTTATCAAAACCTTCAAATTGCTGCTGAGATTTTGACGCTTCAGCGCGCAGCTGAGAGTTTTCCTGAATTACTGTATCGCTTTGCCCCATCATACTGGCAAAAACTTGTTGAGCACTGGCCTGTGTTTGAGTCATTAAATTTAAGAATTGGCTAGCTTGGGTGTCAACACGAGCTGTCATTGAAGTAATCACTTCCGAGCTTATTGCTGCCTCTTTTGCGGCGTCTGCCACGATAGCTGACAAATCAATGCCAGGCTCTCTACCCTGCTGTAGTTGCTGCTGGAATTCATTAATACCGGCAATAATGTTTGTCTTCACAGCTTGTTGTTGCGAACCGCTTGGCATTACTGCAACTACGCGTTCAGCAAACGCTTCTGTCGCTTTTTGTGCGCTTTGTGGCGACAGTTCGCTTATTGCGGTAAGTAGGTCTTTGGGCGTTTTCACTGCAATTTCGCTATCTGCCAATTGAGTTTGTTCACCACTCGTATTAGTTTTAAGAACCGCGTCAGATGGCATCATTTTATCGATACCTGTAGCTTTCGCGCTCTCCTCGCTACTTGTAACAGCGGTTTTTGAAGCTATTTCAGTGAGCAAGACTTCCTCGCTGGCGCTAGCTTCATCTAGCGCTCCCCCTTGCAAATCTTTAAGTTCGTCAGATAACAAACTTAAAACCAGAGATTCGTCGGTTGAATTTTCACTGTTCGCCAAGATTCCATCAAGATCACTTGCGCTTTCAACACCTGCGTCAACACTTTGCTCACTGTTGTCAGCGCTTTCTTTTTGTTGCATGAGCTGGGCAATTAGCGCAGAAAGTTCATTGGCGTTCGGGTCTGCCTTATCGGTGGAAAAGAGTTTTGAAAGTTCAGCGTTAGCTTCGCTATTGGCATTACTTTGCTCGCTACCGGCATTACTTTGCTCGCTACCGGCACCACCTTGTTCGCTTTCAGCGCCAAACAATAGCGCTGTTAAAGCACTCAGCGTCTGTTGTGCTTCTGATGAAAGGGATTCGATAGCGATTTCACCCTCATTGCTGCCATTATTTAGCTGAGAAAGTAAATGTGCCATTACCGAAGGCGCGTCGCTGGCATCTACCCCATCTGGTATCTTCCAAAGCTTTCCGTTTTCTTTAACAGAAATAACCTCTGTAGTCTCGCCGGCAACCTCGGAAATACGATTACTTATTTCAGTATTCGAAGCACCCGGGGCTTGCTCGCCTTTGTCAAATCGGCTGGCTACCGTTTCTATATAGGCCACCCAATCTGGTTCGCCATCATCTTTACTCGGCTTTCCGTCTGGAGTGCCCGGTGTAGTGATAACACCAGCCTCAGCATCTTTTCTTCCGCCTTCTCCAACGACAAGTTGTGCTTCAGTTACACTTTTCTGTTCAGCATTACCAACGGCGCTATCAACTAACAAATCAGAAACTTCATCGTCGTCACCAACCTGCTGCAGCTGTGTTGGTACAGTATCATCTGCTATATCTTTTGACCCTACTACTGCGGTTTCTTCTTTCGTAACCGCTGCCGAATCAGCAGGTATATCAGTGACCGTTTTTTCATCGGGGAGATCAGTATGCCCAGCATCGCGATCTTTACCGCTTGTCGACGTTTCACTAGACCCCGAAGTATTGTTGAAAGCGTTGTTTGACCGATTTGTTTCGCGATTTTGAGAGCGGAAGCTCTCTTTCTCATTTAAAACAAAATCTGACTTGCTCGATTTCGCTTCCTGATAAAGTCGATTAAATGCTTGGTTATTTTCACTGTTCGCTTGCTGTTGCGTACCAATACCTGTTTCAACCGCTTTAGCTGTGCTAGAAGCAGAAAAAGGTAATGCGGCAATGTCTGTTTTATGTGCGGCAACTTGTTGCATATTGTCCTACCGTCCTACATTTATATCGTCTTTCACCAAGAAGACGTAATGTGATGCGAATAATTCACTTGGCGAAATATTTAAACTGTCCGAGCAAAGTAAATCGCAAACCCACCAACGCTTATTTACATTACAATCACTTAGCTTTAAGTAAGTAGCTAAAAAGCTAACGTTTGGCGTTAAGTTTCATGCGCGCTTCGGTTAAATTTCTTACGCTGTGTCGCGTATGGAAAATCTATAAAACGCTCGTAAACCCTACTAACGATTGCTAAGCAATAAAATTACGTTGATACATTTTATATGGGTTTTGCAAGGGTTAAGCCAAAGTGGCTTAATATGTGACTAATTATTAGAAAGGTGAGCGCTTAGCTCTGAAAAAACGCTGTGTAGCGAACTCATCCATCATGGCCTGCTCAGCCTTTGCTTCTTTCTTTTGCTCGGCCAACTTTTTCTTATCTAGCAACAAAGTAATGGCTTTCACTTTTTGCTGTTGTTTTAGCCACATTTGTTTTCGCTGATCTGCTGCCATTTGCGCACGAGCAATTACTTGCATTTGCTGCTCACACGCTTTATCTAATTTACCAACGAAGGATAAATGTTGCTGGTAGTAAGTAGCCGTAACACCGGCTTGACCGGTCTGCTGAATACCTTTGATATAGTCAACGCGGTACTGCTCTAAACTGGTAAGCTTTTGCTTTTGTTGGTTAACGTTTTGCTGCGCTTGCTGATAATAGCGGGCTTCACGCTGCTCTTTTTCGCGCTCGAATTCAGCTAAACGCTCTAATTGCTTAGACATTTTTGGCTCCCTTACTCACAAAGCCTTGCTGACTGTTCGTTAAAGCCCAAGCACCCGTTACTGAAAAACACATTATCCTTGCCCCAACCCTTTGGCCAGGGCAGCCATGCCTTCCAAACTTTCGTCGTAAGGTATTACTTGCTTCATTCCTTGCTGTAACAGAGCATTGATTGCAGGCTCTGCACGAATCGCCAAATCAATACGTGGGTCTGACCCTTTTGCATAAGCGCCAATAGAAATAAGATCTTGGTTTTGTTTGTAGTTTGAGTAAACCTGGCGAATGCGACGGGCCATTAGTTGATGCTCTTCACTTACCACCATAGGCATTACGCGGCTTATTGACGCTTCAATATCAATTGCGGGGTAATGACCACTATCGGCAAGGGTCCGTGATAAGACTACGTGACCGTCTAGAATTGCGCGAGCGGCGTCGGCAATGGGGTCTTGTAAATCATCCCCTTCTGTTAGTACCGTATAAAAGGCCGTGATAGAGCCCTGTCGCTCACTACCGTTACCAGCTCGTTCAACTAATGCAGGTAGCCGAGCAAAGACCGATGGCGGATAGCCTTTTGTTGCAGGAGGCTCACCCACAGCCAGCGCAATTTCACGCTGCGCCATGGCATAACGGGTTAACGAGTCAATGAGCAACAGCACCTTCATGCCTTTATCGCGAAAATACTCAGCAATGGTTACTGCAGTCTCACAGCCCTTCAAGCGCATAAGAGGTGAAGTATCGGCAGGCGCAGCTACTACAACCGCACGTTGACGCTCTTCCTCCGTAAGGATTTCATGAATAAATTCTTTTACTTCTCGGCCACGTTCTCCGACAAGCCCTACAACAACCACGTCGGCTTCACAGCCACGGGTCATCATGCCAAGTAGCACACTTTTGCCCACTCCACTTCCGGCGAATAGCCCCATACGTTGACCTACACCCACTGTATTGAGTGCGTTAATGGCGCGAACGCCAACATCCATCGGGGTGTTTATGGGGCGGCGGATAAGCGGGTTCATTGGCGGTCGGGTCGTTGGCGCGCGGGCTTCGGCATTTATTTCACCTAAACCGTCAAGGGGCTGACCATTACCATCTACCACGCGCCCTAAAAGCCCCATTCCCACCGGCAAACCGCTTTGTCGATTTAACGGCATCACGCGGCTTCCGGGCACAATACCGCGTACTGCTTCGGTAGGCATTAAATAAGTAATATCGTCGCCAAAACCAACCACTTCGGCTTCTATTTCACCTTCAATGGTTTGCACTAAGCACTGACTGCCCACGGGTAGCTGACATCCCACCGCTTCAAGAGTTAGACCGATACCACGAACTAACTTGCCGGCAGCGACAACCGGCGGAGAAGAGATCTGCTTTGTGAGGGATTCAAAATGCGAGTGCCAAGGGCTAGTCATCTGACAAACCTTGGTTTAGTAAAAATTTATCAATAACGTCACGGCATCGGCGTTCAATAGACACATCTACGGCATTTTGTGCAGTGGTAATATCGCAACCACCACGCTCCATAGCTGGGGCCTCAACTAGGTTCCACCCTTTTTTAGCAATTTCTTCATCGCCAAAGTGCGCTTTTACCAATTCAATATCTTCAGGGTTCATGTGAATTTGATAATCTGCTTGATTAATGGGTAGCGCCTTAATGCCTTCGCTTAACGCTTGAAGTATCACTTGTTGGTTAGTGCTAACCTCTGTTTTGATCACAGATTTTGCAAGTGTTACGGCAAGTTTCACCAACTGGTCACGCGTTTCATCGTTAGCTTGCGAAAGTGGGTCGTGGAATTTTTCAGCAAGCATTTGCCACACTTCGGCTTGAGTTGCCATTTGCTGGCGACCTTCTTCTAAGCCTTGCTCAAGACCTTCGTTATGACCTTGTTCTTTACCCTCGGCCAAGCCAGTTTCGAGACCTTCAGCTTTACCTTCTTCAAACCCCTTTTCCTTGCCTTCTTGCAGACCTTCGTCATAGGCTGCTTGGCGAATAGCTTCAATCTCTTCAGCTGTTGGTGGTTTGATTTCCTCTTCAACTTCAGGTGGCTCATACTTCCAGTCTGAGCGTTTATTCAGTGCATTGGTTGTCTCGTTTTTTCTAGATGCCTTTGGATCATCGACAAAAGGTAGATCCCACGTTTTAGCTTCGTTTATTTCGTTTTCACTGAAATTTTTATTACCAGACATGTTTCTACCTAAGTTACAGAGGTAAGGGCATTAAAGCGCTTATAAGAACTCTTCACCGCCACCGCCGCCAAGCATGATTTCACCTGAGTCAGAAAGTCGACGGGCAACAGAAAGAATTTCTTTTTGTGCGGTTTCCACTTCACTGATGCGAACAGGGCCAAGAGCTTCCAAGTCGTCGCCAAGCATTTCAGCAGCACGCTTAGACATATTGCGCATAATTTTATCTTTAAGTTCTTCGTCAGCACCCTTAATAGCTTTAAGCAGCGCATCTTGCTGAACTTCTCGCAATATTGCTTGAATGCCTTTGTCGTCTACATCGACTAAGTTGTCGAAGACAAACATAAGATCCTGAATTTGCTGACTCATCTCTTCGTCTTGCTCGCGAATAGCGTCCATCAGCTGACCTTCTATCGCGGTATCTAAGTAGTTCATGATGTTCGCTGCAGACTTCAAGCCGCCCATTTTCGCTGCTTGCGTTCCCGCTTGACCAGCGAACTGCTTCTCCATAATTTCGTTTAGTTCTTGCAATGCTGCTGGTTGAACTTCTTCTAGGTTCGCAATACGCATCAACAGGTCAAGGCGTACTTTTTCTGGGAACTGTGCCAAAATTTCAGCGCTTTGCTCAGGTTCGAGGTAAGACAGTACAATGGTTTGAATCTGCGGGTGTTCGTTGCGAATGATGCTCGCCACCTGCTTAGAGTCCATCCATTTCAGTGAATCTAGACCTTTTGCGCCACTGCCCATTAGAATCTGATCGATAAGGTTTGCCGCCTTATCTTCACCTAACGCCGCAGTTAGCGCTCGCTTAACAAAGTCCTGGCTCTGGAAGCCAATAGTGCTGTAGTTTTGAATCTCTTCAATGAAATGTTTATGAACTGACGTTATTTTGGTTTGCGTCATATCGTCCACTTTCGCCATTTCAGAACCCAGCTTTTGCACTTGTTTCGGTTCGAGATGCTTTAGTATCTGCGCCGCATCTTCTTCAGATAAGCTAAGTAGTAAGATGGCAGCTTTTTCTACGCCTTCTAATTTACTGACGTCGTATGACGGTTCTTCAACATTGGCAAGTTCTTCAGCCATAATCTTATCTCACTACTCGTCTTGCATTAACCAGCCCTTCACTACCTGAGCTGATAATTCTGGTTCATTGGCCACTAGCGCGCGAACGGCTTTAAGTACATCTTCGTCTTTGTGTAGGTCAGGCAACATTAGTGAGCCATCTGGCGCGAAGCCTACCTGTCCTTCATCAAAGTCAGACGTTAACATGCTAATGGTATCATCGCCTAAGTCTAAGCCTTCATCGGCGTCAAACTCGTCTGCCTCGTTAGATTCATCTGGGTTGATAAGACGACGCAGCATAGGTCGAATCACAAAGATGATAAGTACTATTATAACCAAGCCACCAACAACTAGCTTAAGAATTGGCAGAAAACCAGGCTGTTCCCACAAAGGCGCATCTTCAATTTCACCTGCATCCATACGAGTAAAGGGTACGCTAACCACTTCTAGCGAGTCGCCGCGGGTTACGTCAAAGCCAATACCGCCCTGCAATAGTCTGCGGATATTAAGAATTTCTTCTTGTTTGCGTGGCGTTGGCGTTATGGCACCGTCTTCACCTGCAACTTGGGTATAATCTACTGCCACCGACACACTTAATCTTCGGATAACCCCAGTTTGCTTTTTGGTATGACTGATGGTGGTATCCAGCTCGTAGTTGCGCGTAGATTCTTTTGCCGTGCGTCCAGGCATAGTTTGTTGACTACCGCCCACGGCGTTTTCTGGGATATTGGAATCGAGCGGAGGTTGATTTGATAATGCGCCAGGAATACCGCCAACACCGCCACCTACACTATTTTCTTCCATGATCATTTCACTGCGAACAGCAGGTAAATCAGGGTTGTAGCTACGCTGGGTTTGCTCCATAGCAGTAAAGTCCATGGAGACGTCAGCTTGCGCCGTATAGTTACCTATGCCCAATACTGGAATTAATATAGCGTCAATTTTTTCGAGATACTCTTGCTCGCGCTGACGTTCAATTTCGTATTCTTTTCTGGCACGAGCACTCATAGAGTCTTGTGAGCCGGAATTTAGTAAACGCCCGTTGCTGTCTGTTACCGTAACTTTAGACGGCTCCATGTTTTGTACCGCAGAAGCCACGATATCAACAACAGCATCAACCTCTTCACCGGCAATTACAGCTCCACGTTTAGCGGTTAATACAACCGTTGCCGATGCTTTCTTTTCTCTGCGTGCAAACACGTTTTCTTTTGGCATCGCCAGTAATACTCGGGCTTTTTGAATGCTAGCGATATCTTCGATGGTTGAGGCAATTTGTTGCTCGCGAGCATGTTTAAGACGTTCCATCTCTACGCGCTGACTTACACCAAACCCCATATCTTGCATAATGATATCGGTACCGGCATCTGAAGATTTCGTTAACCCTTGGCGAGTCATGCCTAGACGGATACTTTGAAACTCGTCGCTTCTTACATAAACGGTATTGCCTTCGAGCTTATAGTCGATTTGATTCGCATCCATATAATCGAGGGTTTCGATAAGCTCTTGGGTTTCCATTTTAGCAAGGGGCCGATAATCAGGCTCTTGTGACCATATAAGGATGAAAATAGCAATGGCCACACAAATGACCAAAACAACCACAAGGGCCATCTGGCGCATCATGTCTGCGCTACCTAACGTATCCATAAAACCAGATTTGTTTTCTGGCTCATTGTCCGCTGCTTGATTTTGATCAGGAACCGTAAGGTTTGTACCTGTAGCTTCAGCCATAACCTACTCCACCTATACCGGCATGTTCATTATTGTTTTATAGGCTTCAAGTACTTTGTTACGTACTTGAACAGTAGCTTCAAACGCAATGCCTGCCTTTTCTTTTGTCAACATGACTTGGGCTAAACTTAGACTTGGGTCGCCCATTTCAAAACGCTGTTGAGCATCTTTTGACTCAAGCTGCATACCGTTTACACCATCTACCGCGTTCTTAAGCATGGTCGAGAAATCGCTTGCCGAGCTATTAACTTCACTAAGCGGCTGTTGCTGAGGCTCGTTAACTTGAAGACGAGTTTGCCCAATCATGTTCTGCATTTCTTGATACAAACTATTGGCTTTAACGTCCATACCCACTCCTAGCGTTTCTTTGAAAACCGCCTGAACACCGGCGAATAACTAATTAATAATCTTAATTTAGCAAGGGGCTTGCCAACTTTATAAATCTATATATTTCAAATAGATAGAGAGACATTAAGCAGATTTGCCAAATTTATGGCGTTAAATTCTGTGTGGACAACAAAAAACCGCCGCCTTCTTAACTACAGAGGCGACGGATAAGGAGGATAAGATCAATTAGGTTTTACGTGTTTGATGTTAAGGTCAATCTTGTAATAAAACGTTACGCAGGAACTTCGATACCATCTTCACGCATACGCGCCAATTTGTAGCGCAGGGTTCTTGGGCTTATTCCAAGTTTTTCGGCTACGTCTTTACGCTTACCATTGCACGATACTAGTGTATCAAGAATTATCTGATGCTCTTGATAGCGAAGCTCAGACCCCAACTTACTTTCTTCAACCTGCTCTTGAAGTATATCTACTGGCACAGACATGTCGTCGTCAATCATTAGATCGCTGGCATCTATTTCATTGTTTTCACAAAGAATGAGCGCTCGTTGAACCACGTTCTCAAGCTCTCGAACGTTTCCTGGCCAGCTATACTGGGACAACTTATTACGCGCAGCAGCACTTAACCTGATTGTGCCCAGCCCTTGTGAACTTGCGTGACGTTGAACAAGGTGCTCGGCAAGCGGAACTATGTCCCCTGGGCGTTGAGCCAAAGGGCGCCACTCAATAGGAAACACATTTAAACGGTAGTACAAATCTTCTCTGAACTCGCCGGCGTCTACTGCTTTTTTTAAATCTCGGTTGCTGGTAGCGATAACACGTACGTTAAGCTTAACGTTTTTTCTTCCGCCAAGACGCTCTACTTCACGCTCTTGCAACACGCGCAATAATTTCGCCTGAAGCGCCAAGTCCATTTCGGTTATTTCATCAAGTAACAGTGTGCCGTCTTGAGCTTGTTCGAACTTACCTGGGCACGCCTGAATAGCGCCGGTAAACGCCCCTTTTTCGTAACCAAATAAGGTCGCTTCCAACATATTCTCGGGAATAGCGGCGCAGTTGATGGCAACAAAAGGTGCCTCGCTGCGCGGAGACTGATCATGGATATAGCGAGACAATACTTCTTTACCAGAACCGCTTGGTCCCATGACCATCACAGTAGCTTCAGACTTCGCGACTTTGCGTGAAAGCTCGAGCAGCTTCAAACTTGAAGGGTCTGCTACTATAGGCGTACGTGATTCAATTTTTTGTGCAGGCGCGTAGCGCCCCACTAAATTAAGCAGCACTTCAGGTGCAAAAGGCTTTGAAAGATAGTCCGTTGCGCCATCTCGCATTGCCTGAACAGCATCGTCGATTGTGGCGTAAGCTGTCATTAACAGCACAGGCATATTGGGATACTTAGCTTTAATACTTTTAAGCAGCACTAGGCCACTCATTTCGCCCATCTGGATATCGCTAACCACTAGGTCAACATTCTGTGACGACAGCATCATCAATGCTTCTTCTGCACAATCAGCGGCAATCACGTTATAGTTACCTAATAGAAGGGTGTCTAGGAGCGCTTCGCGTAAACCCGCGTCATCTTCAACAATTAATATGGTAGTTTTAGACATTATTCTCTCCTGTAACTTACGCGACGTGGGTCAATGTTTGTGGGGATTTAGCATTCGCCGAGCAAGGTAATGACACGCTAAAGCAAGTGCCCCCCTCGGGAACGTCAATCACATTAAGTACACCACTATGCGCACTGACCACCGACTTCACTACAGCAAGACCTAAGCCGGTACCGTGAGTTTTAGTTGTGAAAAAGGGTTCAAAGATTTTGTTTTTTAAACCATCTGGAACACCGGGGCCTTTATCGATAATCGATACATGTAAACGGTGCTCACTTATCGAAGCCTTTACATGTACACACTCACCTTTTGGGGTAACTTGACTTGCATTGTGGATGAGATTTAGCACCGCTCCTTGAAGAGCAGTAAGATTACCTGTAATCGATGCGTTTTGCTCAAACCCGGTAAACGTTAGTGTTTGCTGCGCTTGAGCTGCCATGCTTTGCGCATTGCCCTCAATGGCCGCAAACAATTCAGCAAGGCTAATTTTGCTGACCACCTGCTCTTCGCCAGACTTAGCAAAAAGCAGCATATCGTTAACCTGGCTTTCTAGCTCTTTAAGCCTGTCTGTTAGTTTATTGGCAAACTGTGTTTGTGCTTCTTCCCCTAACCCTTTACGCGTTAAATTCGACGCATAAAGCATAGCTGCAGAAAGGGGGGTTCTTATTTGATGGGCAAGTGATGCAACCATTTTTCCAAGGGAAGACAAACGCTGCATGTGACTTACCCGTGCTTGTAGTTGACGGGTTTCAGTTAAGTCGGTGATAACAATTAACTGACCTGGCTCATTTTCTAATGGAGTAATAGAAAGCTTCACTCGTCTACCGTCAACGAGCGACACTTCGTGACCATCATCAGCGCGAGGCTTGAACGAGCGGGTAATAATACTGCGCCAAACTTCCTCTTCAAGCGGTTCGCCTAACAGCGCTTTTGCTTGATCGTTCGCTTGACGAACAATACCCTTACCATCAATAACGATAACGCCTGCTGGCATTACTTGAAGTAAGTGCTCGAGTCTACTCGCCTGCAACCGCAATGACGCGATATCGTCACTACACGAGGCATGATATTCATTGTGAGATACCGCATTATCAATGCCATCTGCGGCATAATCTGATGCTGTGTACTCAGTAGAATGTGAAATGCTGTCAAAAGCCATATTGTCCTCGTCAAATTGCAGACGCTATTAAACTATGACTTAGATAAAGCAGAAGATGTGCCAATTCATCATTGGTTTATTTATCAATAAGATAGGAAGTATTCAAGAAAGAAAACGCAACGTCAATTACCTGACATTACGCTTCTTCAGTACGCTGAATATCGTATTTCCGCATTTTTTCAACAAGCGTGGTTCTGCGCATACCAAGTTTGTCTGCGGCACGGGCTACCACCCACTCTTGGTTATCTAGAGCTTGGCGAATTAAATTTACTTCAAGCTCAGACAGGTATTCTTTTAAGTTAACCCCTTCAGCGGGTAACGAAGAAGAAACCATACCGTTTAGGCCATCATGACTTTGTGCACTTGTGTCCTCATCAGGCTCTAGTGCTGCGGCTTCAGCAAATAGTTCGTTAAATGCTTCGCGCTCAAGAATTTCTTCCGGGTAGTCTGGTTCGTAAGCTTGTACATCGCCGTACTGATACTTTTCTGGCAAATCAGCAATATCAACAATCTGACCAGGATAAAGAATAGTTAATCGCTCAACTAAATTTGAAAGCTCGCGGACGTTCCCCGCCCACTCATGTTCCATTAGCGAGGCTATAGCTTGCTCAGTAAAGCGCACAGCTTCTACACCATCCCCTTGAATTCGACTATTCAATTCTTGAAGAAGTAAGGGAATATCGTCTTTTCTTTGTCTAAGCGCAGGGCTGTCAATGGGGAATACGTTAAGTCGGTAGTACAAGTCTTCACGAAACTTGTCTTCGCTGATCATGGTTTCCAAGTTGCGGTGTGTTGCAGCAATAATGCGTACATTGCATTGGAGGGGTTTGTTTCCACCTACGCGTTCGAAGGTGCGCTCTTGTAACACGCGCAATAACTTCACCTGCATTTGAAGCGGCATATCACCGATTTCATCAAGAAATAATGTGCCACCTTCGGCTAACTCAAAACGTCCTTTTCTAGCACTAATAGCGCCGGTGAAAGCGCCTTTCTCGTGACCGAATAACTCGCTTTCTAGCAGCTCGCCAGGAATTGCACCGCAGTTTACCGGAATGAATGGACCGTCTTTGCGCTCAGATAAGAAGTGAACATTACGCGCTACCACTTCTTTACCCGTTCCAGACCACCTAAAATTAACACGGTGGCATCGGTAGGCGCGACTTGCTCAACTAAGCGCCGCACAATTTGAATCTGCTCACTTTTACCAATGAGACTTCTGAATAATCGGGTTTTTGTCCCTGAAGCACGAGATAAGCCGGGTTTGCGTCTTGAATACTCTTGGCAACGATGTATAGCCTGCGTTAGGACAGGATAAGTTAATGGTGTTGCAATAACACTAACAAGGTTACAACTTGCAGACGCCTGCGTATTACTTTCAACTAACGCGACAAACGGTATATGCGGAAATTTTTCTACCAGATTACTTACAGCAGTAGGCGAGCGGTGCTCGATAAGCACGGCGTCTGCACCACTTTCATGGAGGTATCGCTCGCAATCACTGAAGCCTCGTGACTGACACGACTCTCCCATGAAGGTAACGATAGTTTCCAAGTTTTGAATAAGTTCCTGATTATCACTAATCAGCAAAATGTTCTTCATCAATTCCCCGAGAACGCTTTGTTATTATTTACAGTTTAGCGCATTTCTAAATTGTAACGACAAAAGATCGGAGCGCAACCGCTGTTTTGGGAAATATACCAATAAAAAAAGCAGGTTACCCTGCTTCTTTCGATTAAATTTAGCCAAACCTATGTAACATAGTCTAGCTCAATAATGACAAAACTTGGCTTTGCTGCTGGTTCGCTTGCGCTTGAACAGTGAGGGCTGCTTGCCCTAATACATCGTTCGAAGCCTGTTGCGAAGTGGCTTGCGCAAAATCTAAATCTTGAATACGGCTTCGCGCTTCAGCGGTATTTACATTAGCTTGAGTAAGTGTGCGCGCTGCACTTTCAAAGCGATTTTGCGTGGCGCCTAAATCGCCCCGCGCACTGCCGAGCGTTTCAATTGCCGCATCAGTTGCACCCAGCGCATCTTCAATACTAGTTCCTGACGTAATATCGATAGATAAAACATCATTCAGCTGTGCACCAATGTCTTGTGTATTAACGCTAATTGATTGACCTGCACTAGAGCCTGACTGAAATTCGAGTGAACCATTTTCAGATAATAAAGGCTTTCCGGCAAAGTTAGTTTGCTCGATGGTTTGCGAAATATTTTCTTGTAACTGGGTTATTTCAGATTGGATAGCTTTGCGATCGCCACTGCTTAAAACACCACTACCCGATTGCAAGGTCAATTCGCGAATGCGATTTACATCGTCATTAATACTGCCTAAACCACCTTCCGCAACCTGCGCCAAAGAAATACCGTCGTAGACGTTGTTGAGTGATTGACGACTACCTTCAACTTCAGACGTTAATCGGTCGATGATTTGCTGGGCCGCAGCGCCATCAGTTGCATCGTTAATTTTCTTGCCACTGGCAAGCTTCTCCATCAAGGATTCTTGCTTCTCCTGCACTTGGCTAAGAAGTGAGGACGTTGAACTATTAACTTGCATGATGCTTTCCTAAAGTATGTAACCTCTTAAGTTTAGCAGAAAGCTGAGCAAAATGTAGTCAGCCATTTGTATGATAGTCGATACTTTTACAAACAAATCTATACGCTCATGGAATAGTTTGACTTGCCGATAAGTTATAGGTGTACAATTTATTTATTTTCAGAGATTAATTCTATGACTACTGTGGTGACGTACGGCACCTTTGACCTTTTCCATATAGGCCATGTGAGGCTTTTAAAGCGATTGCACAGCTTAGGCGATAGGCTAGTGGTTGGTTTGTCCTCTGATGAATTCAACACGGTGAAAGGTAAAAACGTTGTCATTCCTTATGAAGACAGAAAGGAAATTTTGCTTTCCTGCCGATATGTCAATGACGTTTTTCAAGAAAACTGTTGGGAACAAAAACGAGAAGACCTAAAGCGAGAAAGCGCTGACATATTCGCGATGGGTGATGATTGGATTGGCAAGTTCGACGATTTACAAGATCTCGTTAAAGTTGTCTATTTACCTCGCACACAAGATGTCTCTACTACTGAACTTAAAACCGTTATCAGCGAAATTCAAAATGAAAAAATTCGCGAAGTGCAGAGTTTAACTGAGCACTTAAATGCGTTGATGCAAAAACTCTAACCTTGGTGCTCCTGATTTGTGCAAGCTATTTTAAGCGGAATAAAAAATGAACGTAGCCATAATACCCGCTAGAGGCGGTAGCAAACGCATTCCTAAGAAAAATATAAAACCGTTTTGCGGAAAACCTATGGTTGCTCACGCAATAGAAAATGCGTTGGCAAGCCCTTATATAGACAGGGTAGTGGTTTCAACAGATGATGAATCTATTGCAAACGTAGCAAGATATTATGGTGCTGAAGTGCCATTCATGAGACCTGCAGAATTGGCAGATGATTACACAGGCACTAGTCCGGTGGTTCGCCATGCACTGAGTACTTTGTTAGAAAAAGGCTGGGATATAAATTATTGCGCCTGTGTTTATGCAACATCGCCTCTTCTGGCCACATCATTAATAAATTCTTGCTATGAAATGCTAATGGATGCTGACAATACAGACTACGTATTTACAGCGGCAAGATTCTCATTTCCAATTCAACGAGCGATATTACAAACCGAAAATGGCGGCGTAAAACCTTTTGACGAGTTCGGCATTACTCAGCGTTCACAGGATTTACCACCAGCCTATCATGATGCAGGACAGTTGTATTGGGGCCATCACAAAACCTGGCTTGATACTAGCAAACGTATTTTCGGTGCAAACTCTAAAATGGTAGTAATGCCAGACCACTTAGTGCAAGACATTGATACACCTGAAGATTGGGTTAGAGCTGAACTGCTTTACAAGCTTTTACAGAGCGAAAACGTAAAGTGAGGATTGTTTTTAGGGTCGATGGCACGGCACAAATAGGACTGGGCCACGTTATGCGTTGCTTAACCTTGGCCACACAATTACTTCCCATACATAACGTGACATTTCTGTCTTGCGCGCTGCCTTTAACTCTTAAACAGCAGATACAGCGTGCTGGAATTGTAACTTTGACCACTCCATCATTTTATGAAGGCGAACAGGAAGGTAATGCTTCGGTGGTCTTAAATGAAGCAGAACAAGCCTCTCATGCAGCTCACTGTATAGCGCTTCTTGATGATATAAACGATTTCCCTATCGACATGCTTATAGTCGACCACTATCAGCTATCAGCTTCGTTTAGTAAAGTAATGCGCAGTCGCTGCAAACATATTATTGTCATTGACGATTTAGCAGACCGCCAGCACGACTGTGACGTGATTTTAGACCAAAACCTCTTTGAGGACTTTGAATTCCGATACGATCAGCTTGTCCCTCCTCATTGCCAAAAACTCTTAGGGCCCGAGTTCGCTATTTTAAGAAATGAGTTTTACCGTCCATCATCAGTGCCCAGAAATGACAATCATATTCTAGTTTGCTTTGGCGGCAGCGATCCTTTGAATTTAACTGAGCGCGTCGTTGATGTTTTGATTGAATTAAAGTCTTTAGCTTTTTCAGCCGATATTGTTGTCGGAGCGGCTTATTCTTGCGTCAATGCACTTGCAGCAAAAGTCAATTGCCTACCGAACGCGAAGCTTCACGTCGCTTGCGGTTACATATCCGAGCTTATGAAAGCCGCCAATACAATGATTGGCGCCGGAGGCTCGATGCACTGGGAGCGCGCAGCATCAGGGGTAGCGGGCATAATTATTACATTGGCTGACAATCAAGTTGAAACGACGCGGTGCCTGCACGAACGGCATTGCTGTTTGTGGCTAGGAGCATGTGAAGAGGCCACTAGCGAAGATATTAGCAAGGCCGTTGAATTTGCGATAAATTCGCCGCAAGAAATGCGTAAAATAGCAAACAACGCGGTATCTTTGGTGCGCGCAAACAAAAATCCATCTTTTGTAATGGATACTATATTGAACATTGTTACGAGGTAGTCATGAAACCAATCACAATCGGTGATATTCAAATTGGTCCGGGTCTCGCTCCCTTTATCATCGCAGAAATGTCTGGAAATCATGGACAATCACTAGAAAAAGCCTACCGACTCATTGATGCAGCTGCAGAAGCTGGCGCACATGCCATAAAATTGCAAACCTACACGCCAGACACGATCACTTTGGATTGTCACGAAGGCGAATTTTTTATTGAAGACCCAAATAGTCTTTGGAAAGGAAACTCTTTGTATAACCTCTACAAAGAGGCGATGACGCCTTGGGAATGGCACAAGGAGCTATTCGACTATGCCAAAGAGAAAGGCCTATTGGCATTTAGCACGCCCTTCGATTTAACCGCTGTCGACTTCCTAGAAACATTGAATCCTCCTTGTTACAAGGTAGCGTCTTTTGAAAATACTGACCACGCTATCCTAGCGGCTGTAGCGAAGACAGGGAAACCCGTTATTGTCTCTACAGGCATGGCTAGCCAAGCAGAAATAGCCGAGTCTGTTGAAGTACTCCGTTCCAATGGGTGTGATGACATCATATTACTCAAGTGCACCAGTAATTACCCAGCAAACCCTGTAGACGCCAACTTAAAGACAATCCCTCATTTGAGCGAACTTTTCGACTGTCACGTTGGACTTTCCGACCATACACCGGGAGTGGGGGTAGCTGTCGCTGCGGTGGCACTTGGCGCAACAGTAATTGAAAAGCATTTTGTTTTAGATAGAAGCGGTGGAGAGGTTGACGCAGAATTTTCTCTTGAACCCCATGAAATTAAGCTGCTTGTTGAGGAAACGGCGCGGGCAGCGGTAGCAATTGGCAAGGTGAGTTATGGCGCCACCGAGCGAGAAAAGGCCTCGTTGGTACACCGACGCTCTTTATACATTGCCAAAGATATGAAAGCCGGCGATACATTAAATGCCGAGAATTTACGCTCTGTTCGTCCAGGACTTGGACTGCCTCCCAAATACCTTCCCCTTTTGCTTGGAAAACAAATCAAGTTCGACGCACCAAAAGGTACCCCTATGAGTTGGGAGCTATTGTGAGATGAGAGCCATTCTGTTCGGTGCAAGTAAGGCCGGAGAAAACTACGTTTCTAATCACCCAGATATAGAAGTCGTGGCATTCACGGATAACGATAGTGCGAAACACGGAACTCGTTTTATGGGTTATCCCATCATTGCACCCGCAGATATCAATACTCACGATGTCGACAGGATAATTATCACCAGTCAGTGGGTTGATCAAATCTATTCCCAACTTACCGAAGAAATGGGTATTGATGAGTCGAATATCATTGTACCGAGTAAGCAGTCGGTAAAAGCTGCCCTGCCTTTCGAAGACCATGAAACGCTAGCCTTTGCCCAGTCCGTAATGCGTACGCTAAATCAATACTTCGTTTCCCATAATATTTCAGCATGTCTAGATTCTGGAACTTTGTTAGGTGCTGTGAGAAATAAAGGGCTCATTCCTTGGGATGACGATATAGATTTAGCTGTAGATAAAGACAATTATGAACGGTTACAGGCTTTGCTACCTGAGCTTTATGAATTATTAAACACAGATTATGACGTAAAGTGGAATATCGTCATCATCACGGTCAACAACATAGACTGTTGCATCAACCTAGAGTTTAGTAATTCATCAAACACCCAATTAGTCCCTTTTGAAATAAGCATTCAGCGTAGAGAGTCGATAAATGGTTTATCTGAACTCTTGTCCTCGGGCGGGCTGTTTTTTGCTCCTGCTAAACATTTCGACAGCTACGAGCCAATCTCGTTTTTAGGTGAAACCTTTCTTGCCCCATTCGATGCAGAAGGCTTTCTCACATTTATGTACGGACATTGGCAAACGCCCAAAAAGACGACACAAATTACGGAATACGAAAATAGAAGAGCATCGATGTCAGCACCTAGAACAGGTATAAGCGTGCAAAAACGCACGCTTTCTCAATAATCGTTTAAGCGAAGGTGTCAAATTAACGTGAACGTATTACTTTCAAGTGCCAGCAATAAAGTTCCACTATTAAAAGCGCTTCAATGCGCAGTTAAGCGCATCGATAATAAAGGCATAGTTACGGCGGGAGATTTAAGTAGCCAAGTACTCACACGACATTTTTGCGATGTTTTTTGGCAAATGCCACCCACAACACAAGAAAACGCAGATGAAATTATGGCCCAGCTCAAGCATGGAGGAATTACTCATGTTCTCCCAAGTAGAGACGGCGAGCTGCTTTTTTGGGCAAGGTTAAAAAACGACCTAAAAAGCGCTAACATTCACGTACTTACTTCTGATGAAAGTGCAATTGAGCTTTGTCTAGATAAATTAAGATTCGGCCAATGCAGTATTCCTTTTATCATCCCTTCATTTGAAAGCATCGAAGAGGTGAAAACGGTTATTCAGGACACACAGCCATCGCATTATGTGGTCAAAGAGCGTTTTGGTGCGGGTAGTAAAGCGGTTGGTCTTAATCTAAACGAAAGCGACGCAGTGCAGCACGCCAAAAGACTGTCCTACCCTATATTTCAATTATTCAAAGCAGGTCAAGAAATTAGCGTAGACGCTTGGCTAACAAAGGATCATTTAGTTAAAGCGGCGGTGTGCCGTGTGCGAGACCTAGTTGTTAATGGTGAATCCCAAATTACTTATACTCTACCGAATTGTCCTTTTACAGCACAGGTGACACAGACACTCTCCAAACTAGCGTTGTCTGGCCCAGTTGTATTACAGGGCATCATAAATGATGGGGCACTGCACATCATAGAGTGTAATTCGCGATTTGGTGGCGCTTCAACTTTAGGTATCGAGGCGGGTGTTGATAGCCTTTATTGGAGCTTATGCGAGAGTATAGGCGAAGATATCGATTCGTTGCCCGTAGATCTCGCACCCCATAAAATAACGCAGATTAGAGCTGCTACCGACTATTACTTATGATTTATATCTTCGACCTGGATGATACTCTTTATGATGAGCGCCAATACGTAGAGTCTGGCCTTGCGGCCGTTGCCTCATTTATAGAAAAAAGCTGGAATGTTGATAAACGACGTGGCTTTCGAGAATTAGTTACTCTTCTCGATCGAAATGGTCGTGGCCGAATTTTCAATGATTACTTAGCTAACCACGGCATAGCGGTCAATAAGAGAAATGTACGTGCCTGCGTTTCAGCATATCGCTTACACCAGCCCACTTTGACTTTCCCCGACAATCACATAACCTTACTAGAAAGTTTGCAAAAACCGCTTTACCTCGTAACTGACGGAAATAAAGTAGTACAAAGTAAAAAAGTGGAAGCGCTCAACATAGCCCACTACTTTAAGCGCGTGTTTGTCACTCACCGTTTTGGGGTGAAACATGCTAAACCTTCTACTTACTGCTTTGAAAAAATTAAACATGCAGAACAATGTCAGTGGCATGAAATGGTTTACATAGGTGACAACCCTGCGAAAGACTTCGTTAATCTAAATAAACTTGGTATGCCGACCGTCCGAGTGCTGACTGGGGTCCACAAAAAAGCACTTGCCAAGCCAGGTTTCGATGCAAAGTTTACTATACAAAACCTGAATGAACTCCCAGCACTCAAGCTTTGAACCGTGTTAAGCGGTATCCCAGTATATTTAATAAAATAAAATCAATGCTCAAACTACCTGCTGATAAACAACAAGTTCTACCTAAACACGAAGAAAACTACACCTTTAGGACTAATAACCCTTACCTAAGCGCATAGATTCTAAAGCTTTATGGCAAAAATGCCGACACATGATATATTGTGTTTATAACCATAAAAACAGCGAGCAAGCTATGTTCGATGGAAAATCGATTCTCATAACGGGTGGAACGGGTTCATTTGGCCATAAGTACACTGAGACTCTGTTAGCGAGATACAAACCAAAGCGCTTGATCATCTACTCACGCGACGAACTCAAACAGTTCGAAATGCAGCAAAAATTTCACGCGCCGTGCATGAGGTATTTTATTGGCGATGTTCGTGATAGAGAACGTCTTAATCGCGCCATGCAAGGTGTTGACTTTGTTATACACGCAGCGGCCATGAAGCAAGTCCCTGCCGCTGAGTACAACCCGACCGAATGTATTCGAACCAATATTGATGGTGCCGAAAATGTAATTAACGCTGCCATTGATAATAACGTTGAAAAAGTTATTGCGTTGTCTACAGACAAAGCCGCCAACCCGGTTAATTTATACGGTGCTACCAAATTAGCTTCAGATAAATTGTTCGTTGCAGCCAATAATATTGTTGGAGCCGGTGCATCTCGATTTTCTGTAGTGCGTTACGGCAATGTGGTGGGTTCTCGTGGTTCTGTTGTGCCCTTTTTCAATAAGTTAATAGCGGAAAACAGCGATCATATTCCTGTTACGCACAAAGACATGACCCGTTTTTGGATCACGCTTCAACAGGGCGTGGACTTTGTACTTAAAAACTTTGAGCGCATGTTGGGTGGCGAGATTTTCGTACCTAAAATTCCATCTATTCGAATTACTGACCTCGCGACTTCAATGGCACCGAATATTCCAATTAAATATGTAGGGATTCGACCAGGTGAAAAGCTTCATGAAATGATGTGCCCTGGCGACATGTCTCTGCATACATTTGAGTTCGATGATCACTTTGTAATTGCCCCAGCTATTAAGTTTTTCCACCGAAGCAATAACTTCACCAGCAACGCACTGAACGAACAGGGAAAACTCGTGGAATCCGGTTTTGAGTACGTCTCAGACACTAATGAACACTTCCTTAGTATTGATGAGATACAACAGTTTAACGAGGAAGCCTATTAGTGATTCCTTATGGGCGACAGCACCTTGATGAAGATGACATCAACGCGGTTTTAGATACATTAAAGTCGGATTGGTTAACGCAAGGTCCGGCTATTCCTAAATTTGAAACCGCTCTTGCTGATTATTGTGGCGCTAACTTCGGGATTGCAGTTAATAGCGCAACGTCTGCTCTACACATTGCTTGCCTCGCTCTAGGTGTAAGTGAAGGCGATATATTATGGACATCTCCGAACTCATTTGTTGCTTCGTCAAATTGCGCGCTCTACTGTGGTGCCAAGGTCGATTTTGTAGATATTGACCTTAACACCGGTAACATGTGCGTCGATGCTTTACAAAAAAAACTTGCCCTAGCTGAATCCATCAACGCCTTACCAAAGGTGGTTATTCCCGTTCATTTTGCAGGTCAGCCTTGCGATATGAAAGAAATTCGTGCACTTTCAAAACAATATGGCTTCTTTGTTATTGAAGATGCATCACATGCCGTAGGCGCAAAATATCAGAAGAAATTCGTAGGCAGCTGCGAATTCTCAGATATTTGTGTGTTTAGTTTCCACCCGGTAAAAATTATTACCACTATGGAGGGTGGAATGGCGCTTACAAACAACGGTGAGTGGGCTGAAAAGATGCGGATGCTGCGCAGTCACGGCATAACCAATGACCCAGAGAAGATGACTGAGCATAGTCATGGCCCTTGGTATTATCAACAGATAGCGTTGGGCTTTAATTACCGTATGACTGATGTTGAAGCAGCGCTTGGATTGAGTCAGCTAGAAAAACTGCCAGGCTTTATAAAAAGGCGGAATACACTAGCTGCTCATTATAATGAACGTTTTGCTTTAAAAGAAAACATTTCACCGCTTAAACAATCTAGTAATAGATATAGCAGCTATCATCTCTACGTTGTACGTGTTTCTGGGCTAACTCGCAAAGAACATGCCTTGGTCGTCGAGCAGCTTCGCGATAAGGGCGTTTTTGCACACCTTCATTATATTCCGATTCACTGCCAGCCCTATTACAAGAACCAGGGTTTCAAGGTAGGTGATTTTCCTAATGCAGAACGTTATTACGAACAGGCGATAACACTCCCCCTTTTTCCCGAAATAACTCGTGATCAAATTGACTTTATTGTAGATACGCTCTCTTGCACCCTAGATAACTTAAATTAACGGTTGCTCAGACATCTTTTTTCCATCCGTTTTACGTTCAACTTCAAAGTTAAGTTTTTTCGTTCAGAGCCGATAATATCAAAAATGTCTTATTAAAAGTCCAACCTTCGAACTACCGGTATATGTTAAAGAAAAAAGATATTCGTCACATCTACGATAGCTACTCGCAATTAAGAAAAATGAAGCGGGTGAATGAGCTTCGACCAGACAGTAAGCCGAAGGCCCTAAATCTAAATATTATTGATAGCTGCAATTCCAAATGCACAATGTGTAATATTTGGAAGAATGAAGAAAGCGTAGACATTACCTCTGAAGAACTCGGCCTAATTTTATCTGACCCGTTGTACAGTGAACTACAGCATGTCGGTGTAACTGGGGGTGAGCCAACTTTGCGCGAAGACTTGCCCGATATTTATAGAACCATTATCGATACATTACCCTCCCTCAAAGGCGTGAGCATGATAACCAATGCTATTGAAGAGAAAGATGTAAAAAATCGAATTACGGCTATTAATGATATTTGTAAAAGCAGAAATATGAGCTTTTCTGTCATGGTTTCTATTGATGGCGTTGAGGGCGCTCACGACAGGGTTCGTGGAATAAAGAATAACTTCGCCTCCGCCATCGCTATTTTCGAATTTTGCCGAACCACATTAGGGATTCCTACTACGTTCGGGTGCACTATTTCTAAACAGAATGTGTGGGAAGTGGATGACTTCCTCTATTATGCTAAAAAACACGATATGTATGGTAGGTTTCGTGTTGCTGAGTTTATTAACCGCCTATACAACGGTGATAGAGATAAAGTAATACGCAATTTCAATGAAGATGAAACCTATAACCTCTTATTATTTTTTGAGAAATTAAAAAGGCAATACGAGCCTGGTTCCACAATTAAACGCACATATCGCAGTATTCAGAACATGCTACAAGGCGGCGAACGCTTGATAGGTTGCCCCTATCATAACGATGGTGTCGTTTTAGGCTCGAAAGGACAGATCAATTACTGCGCGCCTAAAGGTAAAGATATCGGCAACGCATTAGAAACCTCTTCGCAAGTTTTATATAAAAACAATTTTGCGCAAAAAGAGGCTATCGCAGAACGTGATTGTAAAAACTGTATCCATGACTATCACGCAGGCATTACCTATGCTGAAAAACAAACGCAGCTTACCGAATTAACCCATCACAGGCTTCTGAATATTGACAATATTCACTTGATTAAGTGGTTAGCGAAAACATTAGAAGCCCCACACAAAAGCAAACCTTACCAAGTATTTATATTTGGCTGGTATGGCACCGAAACCGTGGGAGATAAGGCAATATTGGGCGGAATCGTTGATGAATACACGAAAATGCACGGCGACAATATTGAGTTTGTTTTGGGAAGCTTATACCCATTTGTAACCATAAGAACATGCAAAGAACTCAGAATCAACGCTAAGGTTGTATCTACAAAATCTCTTGATGTGTTGCGATATTCGAAAAGTGCAGACGAAGTCGTTATGGGCGGCGGCCCCCTAATGGATCTGCACGAGCTTTATATTCCTTTGCTGGGGTTTAAGGTTGCCAAAGACAATGGAAAGAAAACCGTAGTTTACGGCTGTGGTCTTGGCCCATTACATGAAGAAAAGTATGAAAAAGCAGTAAAGCAAATACTGACGTTATCATCTGATATTAAGCTGAGAGATAGAAAAAGCGTAGCCACTGCCAACGCGTGGGGCTTTGAAAAAGCCTCACTTTCGGGCGATTTTGCGAAACCTTTCATAGAGCGTCATTTTATCAAGCAGTCAATAAAACCCAACACGCCATTTATTGCCTGCTTCTTACGCGAGTGGACATACGAATACTCTCGCGAATTGACATTAGAGGAATTTGAAGTTCATAAAAAAGCGTTTGAGGCCGGTATAGCTCGGTTAATAAAAGAAAAAGTAAAGGAGCTTGGCGTAAAAACGGTATTACTCGATCATATGCATAATTTTGATGTAGGTTATGACGATAGAGACTTCAGTCGTTACTTTATTGATACTTATTTCGCGGACGAACCTGACATCGATATCTCCTTTAATAAACGTTTATCTACTGTAGCAAGTGTTGTCCACGCGATGCAGAGTGCGTCATTTAACATTTGCATGCGATTCCATTCAGTCTTGTTTGCGCATACATTAGAAACCGATTTTTGCGCCATTGATTACACTAAGGGCGGTAAAATTACAAATTACCTTACTGACAACGACGAACTTAAGCGTATGTATTCGCCCCAAGAGCTTGCTCGCTTATGAAGGTTTTGCTCGTTAATACGTATGACAGAGGCGGAGCAGCGAACGCGTGCATCAGATTACATTTAGCATTAATCGATGCTGGGCATACTAGCCACCTTCTGACGCTGTACAAAACTAGAGACGATATCCCTTTCCATTTCGATTACAAATCGTTTACTGGTTTAGAAGGTGGAAACATCCTAAATCGTGTTTCCCATATTACTGTTAATGGCGTACACGAATATAAGGCTCAAGATATCAAAGATATCTGCACTACAGCGTCTAAATATACCGATGTATTCTCTTCAATTTACAGCGATTTCCGAATTGAAAGTGCGCCGCAGATTAGTGATTATGACGTGGTAAATCTTCATTGGACTTCTCGGTTCTTGAACTGGCCTACCTTTTTCGCATCTAAAAGCATAAAGCGAGTCATTTGGTCGTTACATGACTTGGCACCGTTTACCGGTGGATATCATTATAGTGACGGGTTTGAAGGATATAAAACTGATGACAGTAATCCACATTTTTTAAGGCAAACCAGTGATCCTGACTTTGCTAAAAAACTATTGCTCTCGAAACAAACCATTTTAAGGTGCAGCGATATCCCTATTGCCGTAATTTCATTGTCGAATTGGTTACACCAATGCGCAGCATCTAGCACACTTTTCAAACACTACCCGATAAAACGAATTGCCAATAGTGTCAATACAGAAACGTACCGCTATATGGACAAGCAAGAATCCAGAAAACACTTAGGATTACCTGAGGGCAAAGACATTGTCCTGTTTGTAAGTGACAGTGTTAATAATAAAAGAAAGGGTTTTCACTTGCTCGAAAAAGCAATCATTAAAGCGAATAACAGTCGAATCATGTTGTGCAGTGTGGGAAAAAATTTAAGCAGCAGCCTTACCGAAGTTCATGATTTTTCCGAGGTTCATGAAGAAGATAAGCTTGCGCTAATCTACAGCGCAGCTGATGTATTTGTGTTACCTGCTTTGGAAGATAATTTACCTAATGTAGTTATTGAATCATTATGTTGCGGCACACCTGTGGTAGGTTTTAATATTGGAGGCATGCCAGATATGATTGAGGATGGTGTAAACGGAAAGCTTGCAAACGATATCAGTGCAGAAGGGTTGCTAGCATCGCTTTACGACGTGCTGAATAACGGCGTATCAAAAACATCAGGGCAAATATCACAACACGCGCGAAACACTTACTCTCAATCTCATCAGGCAGAGAAGTTTAATCTATACCTCAATGATTTGAGAAAAAACAAACCTTGCCGCAAACTTTAGTTTCTGGGTAAGGGCACAGCAGAGTAAAAATCTTCTGATTCAGTATATATCATAATCATTGAGCCTCGCGGCAACGCATCGTCGTCAAGTGCTTTATATACAAACCGCAATGCTCGGCGCGGTAAATCAGAGCTATTTTGAGCAGAGCTATGTATCAAATAATTACTAAACAATACGATGTCTCCAGGCTCAGTCTCAACAAAAATTTTGTTACTCTCTTCGTTTTTATCTAACACAATACGGTCGTGATGCGTTGCACCTTCGACGTGAAACCATTCTCTAAATCCACGCTTATGAGAACCAGGTATAACCTGTAAACATCCATTTTCTTGCGTGGCTGAATCAAGAGAGACCCACGCTAGTACTTTCTCGCTCTCATTAGGTCGATTAAGGAAATCTTGGTGCCAAGGGACTTTATTGTCTTTGTCTGCTGGCTTATAAAGATAGGAGTTCACATATAGGTAAACGCTCTTATTAAAGTAGCTTTGTAAGAATGCTGTGATCCCAGGCATTTCAGCTGCTTTTCTAGCTTTTGGAAAACGCTGATAAACGTCGTAAAGCACGCCACTATCGGTGCGATGAGTGAGGTACCATCGATTAGTAATATCTCTTGAAGACTGCGCTGAAATAACCTCTACGGCACGAGACAATGTGTTACCTATCTCGTGACAGACAGCTGGTGGAATTTGCCGCTTTAAAACAACAAAACCATCACGTTTAAATTGATTAATTAGTTGGGGAATATCAATCTCGTTCATAGCGTGCCTTCAATATTGCTGAGCTACGATCCCAAATATGTGTGGCTTGTTCTGGTGACATTTTGTCTTTCCATTGCGCTACCGACGCATTGCGAACAAAGGTGAAATCTTCGTCGAAATTTACTGAGTGATTTGGTCTGGAATTCTCTTTTTCAGCTGCTTTCAATTTGTCAGGTTGTGAAAATAGAAGTGCTTTCTGAACTAACTCCCTTTGCATTTTTATTCCTAGGTCATCAAACACACTTAGAAAACTAGCTAAGGGATCTTGCATTAGCGTTTCATAATCGAATACCCAAGAGGCTTTGCTATACCAGCTCTCTATGTGTTTGTTGTAGGCATCAATGCCAAATGTACTATGTTCTACAAACTCGTCGAACGTACCTTCATACCTGCCTTTTTTTCGCTTACTGGCATAGTAGTAAAACGAAATCATTGTATCTCTGGGATCTCTTAAAATATAAAGTGCTTTGGGTTGAGCGTATAGCGGATTATCTTCAGCAAGTTGGTGAGTTTTTACTAGTCGCGGCAAGGGGTCACCTTTCCAGCAAAACTCGACAAGGTTATCTTTTAGACACTCCGGCATTATTTGCCCAAGATTGTAAAAATCAACAGGTTCCGAGTTTCTGTTAAGTAAGTGAACAATATTGGCAAAAACAAAGCGTGTAAACGTAGATCCTGTTTTAGGAAACGAGACAATCAGAACATCTTCTTTAGATAAACCCGCCAACTGGTTCTCAGGGGGAGTAGTCATCGTATTGCTCATTGCTTTACACCCTACAATTTTCACAATTTTCTTGGAACCATTTCCAAGTGCTGGATAAGCCATCGCGAAGTGAAATACTAGGTTTCCAATTGATTAGGGATTGAGCCAATGAAACATCCAGCCGTTTAACCGGCGTTCCTTCCGGCTTACTCGTGTCGAAATCAAGTTTCCCCTTAAATTCGGTTACATCGCAAAGTAATTCAGCCAACTCACGAATAGAACAGTCTGTACCTGTCCCCATATTTATGTGTGAACTCATTGGTGGAATTACCGCATTAAACGCAGCATTTGGAAGGTTTGCTATTTCGATAGAGCCTCGAGCCAGATCGGAAACATGTAAAAATTCCCTTCTAGCCCTACCACTACCCCAAATGCTTACCGACGAAGCGTTATTTTGCTTCGCCTTAGCGAACTTATTGATAAGCGCTGGAATAACGTGACTGCCATTAAGCTCGAAATTGTCATAAGGACCATACAAATTAGTAGGCATCACGCTTCGATAGTCTCTACCATATTGCCTGTTAAAGCTTTCGCAAAGCTTAATACCTGCTATTTTGGCAATAGCATAAGGCTCATTCGTTGGCTCAAGAGCGCCTGAAAGAAGCGATGACTCTTTAATAGGTTGCTCCGCAAATTTTGGGTAAATACAGCTTGACCCTAAAAATAACAGCTTATTAATATCACTTTCGTGTGCCGCTTCAATCACATTTGCACTTATCATCAAGTTTTCGTAGATGAAACTCGCTGGCAATGTATTGTTGGCGTGTATTCCCCCAACTTTTGCAGCCGCCAAGTACACCTCATCAACGTGATGACTTTTGAAAAACTGCTTTACCGAAAGCTGATTTGTAAGGTCAAGTTGACCACGACTCGCTGTTACAATTTCAATATTGCTATTTTTAGATAGCTCGCTAACTAGAGCACGCCCCACCATTCCCTTGTGGCCCGCTACATAAATTCGTTTAGCCGACATTATCAACCTTCCCCACTGATAGGGAGTTCAAACCCGTTCGCTTTTAAAAATGCTAACCTACGCGCCTCTTCAGCATCTGACGATACCATTTCTTCGCACATTTCTTTTGCTGATATTGTAGGCTCCCAGTTCAAGGTTTCTTTTGCCTTAGTAGGATCACCTAACAAGGAATCAACTTCGGCAGGCCTAAAGTACTTTTTATCTATCCTGACTATCACATCTCCTACATTCAGTGCTGGTGACAGTGCTTTGTCGACAGAAACTACCGTAGCAATTTCGTGAACATCTGAACCAGAAAATTTAAGCTCAACGCCCAACGCCTTTGCCGACCATTGAACAAATTGTCGAACTGAGTATTGCTCCCCAGTTGCTACAACAAAATCTTCAGGTTTATCTTGTTGCAACATTAGCCACTGCATGTAAACGTAATCTTTGGCGTGCCCCCAATCTCTGAGCGCATCTAAATTTCCTAAATGTAAACAACTCTCTAGGCCCTGAGAAATGTTGGCTAGTCCACGCGTAATCTTTCTCGTTACAAAGGTCTCACCCCGGCGAGGCGATTCATGATTAAATAAAATCCCATTACACGCATATAGACCATATGCTTCTCTATAGTTAACGGTTATCCAATACGCATACAGTTTGGCCACGGCGTAAGGTGAGCGCGGATGAAAGGGCGTGGTTTCTCTTTGCGGCGTCTCGGCAACTTTGCCATAAAGCTCTGAAGTAGAGGCCTGATAGAATTTAGTTTTGTCTTTTAAACCTAGTAACCTAATAGCCTCTAGAAGCCGTAAGGTTCCCATAGCGTCGACGTCTGCAGTATATTCAGGCGAATCAAAACTCACCGCGACATGGCTTTGCGCTCCTAAATTGTAAATCTCATCAGGTTGGATCATTTGCACTAATTTAATAATGTTGGAGCTATCGGTTAAGTCGCCATAATGCAATATGAAGTTCCTATTCGATTCGAAGGGATCTTGATAGATATGATCTACACGCTGCGTATTAAACGATGACGCTCTTCGCTTAATCCCGTGAACCTCATATCCCTTCTCTAACAGGAGTTCGGCTAAATAGGAACCATCTTGACCGGTGATACCTGTTATTAAAGCCGTCTTTTTTTCAGGCATTACATATCTCTCCAACTTATCACTTTCGTTCCTTCGAGCTTATCCCTCAGCACTTCACTAATATCAAGTTCATGCTCACCTTCCACGCCATTTATCACCATGGATAATGCTAAATCACGCGCTTCCTCTATGGACTTTACTGGCACGTCCATTATCTCATTTATACTATCTCGTGTGGATTGCAGGAAACATGAAACGAGGGCGCCATTCTGTCTGAGCGCATCTGCAATTAATATCGACAATTGCCGTGTACCAAATACTCCAACTTTCATTCCACTATAACTTGCCAAAAGCTTCTCTTGATTGAGAACCTTTTCAAGAAGCAATTTTAAATCAATAACATTCTTATCAAGCTGAATTTCCTTACTAGAGGTCGTTTCTCCAATTAATTGAGCAACAGCATCAGCTTCTCTTTTTAGTAGTAACCTACTGGCGCTGCTAGAACTTGCGCCTCCCTGGCGAAAATTAGCGGAAATCGCATCGATATAAGTTCCTTGATAGCGTGCGATCGCAGTTTTCATGAAGAAACTGTCAGCATATAACTTAAAACACTCGCTAAAAGGGCCTATCTTGTTGAACAAAGAGGATTTGCAGAAAAAACCCTGATGACAGGTGTTTGCGCGATTCAATACCTCTGTGTTAGCAAACCATACTTCCCCTGATTCCTCATCGAAACATCTGACTTTTGTGACCGCATAATCAATATCTTCACTTCCAAAAGCATCGAGAATAGTTTTAATAACACCCGTTTCATAAAGCGAATCGTCAGCACCGAGAAAAAAAATTATGTCGCCTGACGCTAGATCAACGCCACGGTTAAATGCATGATAAATTCCTCTATCTGGCGCCGAAAAGATCTTAGCGACGTGTGGGTACTTTGATATAGTAGCCAGTGTTTTGTCAGTAGAGCCGCCATCAATAATTATATGTTCAATTTTATCTATTGCGGTTTGCTCAGCAACGCTGCCAAGACACTCTTCTATTAGGTGAGCACAGTTGTAGGTTGCCGTGATTATGGAGATTTTCATTTTATTCTACGTTTATCCTCAGATACCACTATTAGGCAAGAATCAAAAAATCTTGCCCATTATGCAGGTTCTCACTTTCGAGAAACTCGGTTAGCTCTTCCCTGACAGGTTGTGCAGCTATCACCAGCGCGGCTTCGGCAACAGTCATATAATTAGCTAATGAAATGACGGTAAATTTTGTTTCGTTGTCAGTTACTATATCCTGAGTGGGCGAAGTTTCTACAAACGCTTTAACCGCAATACCTCGGTGCACCATTACTCTAGCAAACGCTTTTGCCATTTGGCCTGTTCCGAATACAAAGAGCGACTTGCCTGAAATACAATGTGAAAGCCTACCCCACTTTTCTTCAACGACTAGAGACAGGCCATGCTCAAGATCTCGCGCTGATAGAGAAGCCGTGGTAGAGGAATCGCTTACCCTCATATTAACGAGTACTTTTTCAACGCACCCAAACTTAGCCTTAGCATTAAGCAACCGCAAAAACAAAACGTAATCTTCAAACATTCTTAAGCAAGGATACCCAACGTTTCGCAGTGACGTTGTTTTTGCAAAATATGTAGTGTGAGGGAAACAGGGCCAATCTAAGAGTGCTTGCTGGATAACACTTGGCTCAGATACGCTATTTAGTAATCCTTCCTTCTTTGCTTTAAACTGCTTAAAGCGCGCTGAGTCACGCACCTTTTCATTATCAGGAAAATAAGAAAGAAAGCATTTAACCAGGTCAAAGCCACCTTCCTCAAGATGCTTTAGCTGCTCTTGGAATCGGGTAGACGAGCTAATGTCGTCAGCGTCCACTTTGGCGATGTATGGCGTGTTTACAAGGGATAACGCCTGATTTAGGCAATAGCCCACGCCTTTGTTCTGGCTGTTTGCAACAAGCTTTATGCGAGCGTCATCGAAACTATTAATAACATCTGTTGTATTATCGGAAGAGCCATCGTCTATGATAAGCAATTCAAAGTCTTCATAAGTCTGAGACAGAACAGACGCAATAGAGGCGCCAACCCACCTTGAAGCATTGTAGGTTGTCATTAGCGCCGTCACGGTTGCCACTACCTATTGACCTCTAGCTTGTCTAATTTGATTTACTTTGGCCGCTTTTCGTTTTGAATATTCATTTTCACTAATAAACTCTCTGCGCATGTCTATTGATTTTAACCGTGGCATCAATACTAGGCGATCACCACTTTTTAAAACCAGCGCTTTCTCTGAAAGTGGTTCGTCACTAATAATAATGAAATCAGGCCCACCGTAACAATGCCTTCCCTCTCCAACCACAGTAAATTGAGATAGAAACGCTAAATCTAAACTAGGATGCTGCGTGTACTTTTGGAGGAAAATAACGTCCTCTAAGCCAGACGTAATAGCAATCACAGCCAAGTCTACTCGAGATAAATCATTTGCTTGTAACGGCTCAAGTGGATTTTCAAAAGACCCCGGAGACAGTACGGTTACTCCTTTTATAGGCTGCCCTACACATTGGGCTACATCCATCTCGATATTACACACTGAGGTATCGTTTTTAACTTCCTCGTTGTTAATAAGCCAGTTGATGACAACCGGTTTAACATCCGTCGCTACTCCCTTCTTAGCTAAATTAAACAAAGGACTAGATATAAAATAATGAGCCGGCTGCATTTGTAGATTCAAAGGAGAACGACTGAATTCATTTGCTAGGATTTTCTGGCGACGCACTCCAGACAGAGACGAGACAGCATCCTGACCATATTGGTCATCAGAAATAATCGCAAGGATATCGTCAACATACCGCGCCCAGATAGCACTAAGCTCGTTTGCTGCACGCGTTGCAACTTGTTCGTCTGCAAGGTTAAGTAGCTTACTAAACATGCTGTTAATATAGTTGAACGTGCCGTTGAGGTAATAAAAAGCCAATGATTTTTTTCGTTGAAACGAAGAAACAATAAAGTCCCTTTGTTTCAATATAAATTCGTCAATGTCTTCCATGGTCGAAAAAGTGCTTTTTACGACCCCAGTCAAGACGTTTAATTCCTCAATTAAGCTTTGTGTATTGTATCGAATTCCAAATTCATTAATAAACCAATCATTGTGTTCACTAGTAAATGCAAGAGTGTGTAAAGCGGAATTCGCATTCGCCTTCATTTCAGGAGTAGAGACAAGTAGCACATTTTCTTGTTTCAGCGGCTTGGCGCCAAGTATTCTCGCACCGTCGTTAAGGTTGTAGACTTCGCTAGAGGAAGAAGCAAATACTTGCTCTAAAACGCTTTTCGAAACTTTGAATTCGTATTTGGTTTTTACCCAAGGTTTAAAGTTACCAGGAATCGCTAATGACATTGCGTGGTTAGCTGAATAATCATATAACTCATTACCTTCAACATCGTAATATCCAGATGACTTTGAATGATGGTATGAATCACTAACAAAGCCCATATCAGTACCAAAAAGGTATATTTGATTGAAACCGATAGTTGTGGCGATATCTGCAGCAAAGTTTGTAACTGTGGGATAGGAAAAGTTCAACGTTGTAAAACCGTGATCCTTCTTAAGCTCTGTGAAGGCCACAGTTGATGCCTCGCCCTGCTTAAAGGCCAATAAGGTTTTTCCAAATAGAGCAGCTGCATCGGGATGAACACCGTTACAGCTTAATAATGTAATTCGTTTTAGATAGTCTTGATCATCAACTCTAGTGAGCCAATCGAAGGTAGAACGGTTTGTCTCAATTTCAGCATGATAGTCTGGGCAAATTCCCTGTCTATGTAGTGCTTGAAGCGCTGTTCCACATGATATTATGATTGCCCGCTCAGACTCTTCCTTTAGCGTATCCATAAGCCCGTCTAACGAGGGCCCGTTCCCAACAATAAATACCGGAACATCCAACACTTCGGTTGACAAAAGTTTCTTTACTCTTTTATTTAAAAAAGGGACATTGTTTTTTAATGCCCATACAGTATGAGAAATACC
Source organism: Alteromonas sp. ALT199 (assembly GCF_018619335.1). GTDB lineage: Bacteria > Pseudomonadota > Gammaproteobacteria > Enterobacterales > Alteromonadaceae > Alteromonas. Next base: position 86,536 of record NZ_JAHHDX010000045.1, read on the forward strand.
GTACTTTGCATTATCAAAGTAATCCCCCATTGCAATAATAACAAGCAATTGCTCACGCAGTTGGGCAACTGCATCAGTAAGTTTCTCGTTAACATAGCTCTGATAGAAGAATGTATTTGCCAACACATAAGGGCCAACAGACTGAAATTGAATCAATAAATCATTGGTGAGGTTTGAGCCATCGTCACCTATGTTTAAGTAAAGACGCTTTTTTCCTTCATCAAACGAAGAAATGATATTTGCCCAGTCAATGGCAAATAATGAGGCATAAAAGAAATCTCGATTTGGCTCGCAAATAAATAGCATACCAATATCGTGTTCTTTTACTAAGTAGTTAAGCCCATAACCACTGCCAATGCCAAACTGGATGATAGACTTGACCTGAGTGGGTAACGCACTTTGCTTCTCCTGCACATCTTTTAGTATAGATTCGCACTCTTCGACAAGCTGGTAGTGCAAATACCCTTTTAACTTCTTTCCTTTATAGCTTAGAAGTAGACCGTCTTTGTTCGGCTTCGATGCAAAAGATTTAAAATTTGTTTTCGCGTCAACAATTGGCGCGCTGGAAAACAATGCATTGGTTGACTTGTGATAAAGATAAACCTCCCCATCCACATTAGCGCTTGGCGACCACTGCTGAGGCTCATAATTTACAAACTCTTCGTATAAATTCGGGAAGTACTTTTTTAGAGCGACGAGATTATTGTTCTTTCGTTCTTCATCTAAATTTGAAGAACGTAATTCCTTGTCATCTTTCAGCGGCGCCCACTGATGAAGGTAACTCTCGCTAATTGAAGTAGTGTTGCGAGCAGGTAACCACGACTGCAGTTCGTGCCAATCTGATGTCATTAATTTGCTTTCGAGGCTATTGAACATCGGGTTATGCAAGTGTTTATAAAAGTCTAGTCTATCAACTCCAATATGTTTTTTAAGCTCCAACATATCTTTCGCGAAGTTTGCGCCGTCAGAACCAATTTGAAGGTACAAGGCGATGCTTCGTTCTTTTGCGATATTGAGTAATTCTCTCCAATTGAGGCTAGAGAGCGAACACACAAAATAATCAATATTAGGCTCATAGACCACTATATGTTGATAGCGGCCTTCGCTAATTAAATGTTCAATGTGGTAACCTAACCCCAACCCCAGTACAACCATCGCAGGAATGGATTGCTCATTATCACTAGATAATGAGATAGGATCCGTTCGAGCAATATATGTGTTGTAGTGAGAGAGAACTTCTTGCTTTGGATGCTCACCATACAACACCTGCCCGGTGTTGTAGTTAATGATATTCAGCTCGCCAAATTTATTACACAGCAAGGTAGATACTGATGAATCATGCTTCTTAATTAGGCCTGCCAAGGTAGGAACAAACCGCTCAAATGCACTCATACTGAGTCGATAGTTGTCCCTAATCTCTTGCGCAAGCGCTCGCTCAATATTTTGTTGCTGTCGCTCATCTTCATGAACGTGAAACTGAATCTGCTGTAACATGGCTATTTATATTTCTTAACGGCTGCACGGCCTCTGGAAAATTTGACCGCCTCTTTTTTAGCATTATCAAGCAAACCTTGCGCCAGCTCTTCAAGCTTTTGATTTATCGTAATTTCTTTTTGTGCAAACGAGCTTTTTTCATCGCCCTCAAGGCGAGATAGCGCTCGAACAACAACTTTATGACGTATTTGGGAAAGGTATCGAAATCGTTCTGTGGAGAACTCTTCACTGGACGACGATAAGCAAGCAGCTAACTCTGTGTTAACTGCTTGAAGGAAAGGTGGAGTTTCGCAATGGTCTAATATTGTATTTTTCAAACAGCTTGTCGTTTCTGGCGCTGGGCTTCATATGCTTCCTGCTTCGCTTCTTCAGGAATTTGTACCCATGCATCGCGTATTGGTGTTAATAGGCTAGACACTTCATCCAACATATTCAAGTCGTTGTTAAAATGTGCATCATTCAAACGTTCTACCATGTAGTTGTATAATGCAAACATATTTTCAGCTACTTCACCACCAACCTCTACATCAAGCGTATCTCGCAAGTGCATGATAATTGCGCTTGCTTTAGAAATGAAATCCGCTTTAGCCACTAGTTCTTTGCGCTCCATTGCCCCTTTTGCGTAAGCAACTCTATCAAGCGCTCCCTGCAAAAGCATAAGTGTTAATTTATGCGGATCTGCATTTGCAACGTCCTGTTTTAAGTTCCCTTTCCGATAGGCATTTATACCTTTGAGTGACATAACAACTCCAACTCTACTTTATTTACAACGACGCTAATAACGCTGAACCAGTTTGGTTTAACTGCGCAACGGTTTGGTCGAGATTTAAATATTTATCCCGAAGAATCTCTTCATAGTTCAGCATGCGTAATTCGAGTGTCTCACGCTCGTCATATAACTCTTCTCGCTCATCTTTTACAGAGCGTTCACGCAAGCTGATTAAGCCACTATAAGATGTATATTCTTTTGAAAACTCGTATAAGCGAGTAGCAATACCTTCATCTGAATCAGTAAACAACTTAGCAATCTCGTCGAAGTTATCTTCTAATGCATCTTCTAGACGATCTTCACCTGATCCTAAACCAAAATCAGTTGAGCCAATTTCTAACTTACCTTCATCATCGAATTCAATACCGATTTGGAAAAGCCCACCAAGAGCTGAGGAGCTGACGCTATCACCAACGATTGATGCCAACCCACTTTGTATTCCGCGAAGTAAAGAATCACCAGCGAGTGCGCCATCATCTTCTAGCTCAGATTCGCCGTATTTAGTCAACGTACCTATTTCATCAATCAGCGCGTTATAGTTATCGACAAAGTCACGGATTTTTTTATCTAAACCTTCTTTGTCATAGCCGATGTCTAGTTTAGTTGCTTGAAATTCTCCAGCCGCGTCTTTCGGAGAAACCTCATTAACATCAAATGAAACGTTTTGAATAGTATTTTCGAACTCGTTAGAACTACTTTGAACCTCGATACCGTCGACGTAGGCAATAGCATTGCGGGCACTTTCTATATTGGCAGTGCTAATATTGTTGGTGCCACCCGTTGTTGATAATCGATCTAACTCAGCGGCGCCTGTATCATTTGTAATGACAAGGTCATTACCATCACCTGTTTCATCTGAAGAGAACACTAGACGAGGACCTGCGCCTGTTCCGGTGTCAATAATGTTAGCCGTTACGCCAAAGTTATCATCTGCGCTGTTAATCTTTTCACGTAACGCTGTTAGTGACATGCCTGCGGTCACATCTACAGTGAAACTCTCGCTTCCACCAACATCAAACGTAAGCGATCCCGTCCCAGATGTTAGTACTGGGTCGCTGCTTGAAGTAAATGCACCGGCATCTGTCGTGATCCTGCTTCCTGCAGCAAGTTGTTCAACAACAATTTCATAGCTGCCGCGAAGCGCTGAATTTGATGCTTCTGCTGACAGAACATCATCATCTTCGGAAGGATTAGTTATAGTAGGCTCACGACCGTTTACACCGTTATCGCTTCGTAATTCATCAACGGTATCTTTAAAGTCAGACAGCTTAGATTTAATCTGTCCGAGGCCAGAAATTTCAGCCTCTATACGTTCTTCTTTTGCGTTTAAACGCTCCTCTTTGGGCTGACGTTCTGCAGTAAGAAGTTGTTGTACAAGATCATCAAGAGCAAGGCCTGACCCTACACCTAGAGACTGAATTGACATACTTTACCTCGTTAAACCTGATTGTTGATAAACACCCCTACACTGTTCCCAACATCCTGTTGCAGCTCTTGAATGCGTTCAGCAAGTTTCAACACTTCTTCTGAAGGTATTTGCCTAATAACATCACCAGACTGTGAGTCTTTCACCGTTACTACAGAGCGCTTTGTTTCATCGTCTATGGTAAAAGCTAAATCCCTATTCTGAACTTTAAGGAATGATTCAACTTTGGCGACAGCTTCGTCTAGCTGAGCACCGTTCCTCTCTACATCATTGTTATCGACCCGCAGGCCAGAAGCTTGAGCGATATTTTTTTTATCAACCGTTCCATTGCCCGATTGAATTTGTTCAGTTTGGTTGACACGCTGATTTGCATCGCTCTTCTGTCGCCCGGATTGTTCAAAATTCTGCTCAGTAACCAGGGGCGCGTCACTCTGCACCGGCACTACTGATGCTGGAGATGCAAAAGCTTGGCCACTTTGGGTATTTTGAATTTCCACGTAATACCTCCTTCCTGAAACGACAAAACGGGCCCTTGCCTATATATTAAGCAAGCACCCGTTACATCTCAATTAAGGTAACTAATTAAAGTATAGCTTATCCAAGCAAAGACAGCGCAGTTTGCGGACGCTGATTTGCCTGACTGAGAACAGAAACAGATGCCTGTTGAACAATCTGATTTCGAGTAAGCTCAGCCGTTTCTGCAGCAAAGTCTGTATCACGAATTTGCGAGCGAGCAGAAGATAGGTTTTCGCTGATATTACTAAGGTTACGAATAGTAGACTGGAAGCGATTTTGCAGCGCACCCAAGTCAGCTCTCACGGCCCCGATTCCAGAGATAGCACCATCAATATCACTAAGTAGTGACGAGGCTCCAGATGCGGTCGTTACGTCGTTAGTCGTAATTCCGAGGCCTGTTGCACTGAAGCCGCTGATAGAGCCTAGGTTGCCTGAAGACAAATTAACCGAAATGGTTTGGCCCGCGTTTGCGCCAACTAAGAATTTAGCAGAAAAGTTACCGTCTAGGATGTTCACATTACCGAACTGCGTATCTGTAGCGATACGTGAGATTTCTGTACGAAGTGCAGAGACTTCTTTTTGAAGTGCCTGACGGTCGGCTGAGCTGTTGATACCATTTTGTGACTGTACAGCCAACGTACGTATACGCTGCAAGCTAGTTGTAACTTCGCTAAGCGCACCTTCGGCTGTTTGCGACAAAGAAATTGCGTCGTTTGCGTTACGAACAGCTTGGTTCAAACCTTGAACCTGAGATGTAAGACGATCTGAGATTTGTAAGCCCGCTGCATCATCTGCAGCGCTGTTAATACGGAATCCCGATGAAAGTCTTTCAAACGACGTGTTTAGGCGATCGCTTACGTCAAAAAGCTGACGCTGTGCGTTGAGCGACGAAACATTAGTATTTACAAATAAAGACATTAGATTACCTCCTAGGGATTCGATGGCAAATTTGCTATCATCAAATCCTTCCAGTTCAAATTAGCTGGGTCACTACTCCCAACTAACCCCTCTCTTAAAAGTAAAGTAAATTACCCCTCAACAATAGGTATCGGCAGAGTCTTTAGGTTCTTTAGCTTTTTTTTAGTGTTTTTTATTTTAATTTCAAAAACCGAAAGTAAACGATTGTTTCACAAAGATAAAATT
>NZ_JAHHDX010000084.1 GCF_018619335.1 Alteromonas sp. ALT199
TGGCAGCAAAAGCTGCAGAGTTAGCATTAAAGTACGCGTCGGGAAGTAAACCAGAAGAAGGCCTAACTTTTAAGTATACCCCTACCGTAGTGAAACGAGATTCAGTAGTTAGAGTATAGTCTTCCCATATCTGAAATAGTTAGACAGAACACAAAATGAATACCCGCCATCGGCGGGTATTTTATTTAATCAGTTATAAGTCTGTTTGAAGGGAGATTAATCGCCTTTCGATGTTTTACTATGCAACTGTATTCTAAAAATTTTATGACACGAAACTATTGACAAAAATACTCGCTTGATCATTTTCCTCAAGACTTTTATCCCCAATTCGGAAAATTGCTTGATCCTTCGTACCGTTACGATCAAAAAACATAAAGATCGGCGATGATAGCTCTACAGCACTTGAATTAACTGGTATTTCGTGATCCGACCAGAAAGTGGCAGCAAGATCGTGATCTGTTGTCCTATATGGCTATTAACAGACTTACCAACAAGGTTTTCCACTACTTATCCACAGTGAATAAGTTAAGCTTATTGAGTAAATCTCGCTAGAAATTGATTGTACTGCTCAATAGCATAGTCGCTTTTTAGCGTCGCGTTGTGCGTAGCTCCCGGAATGACTGAAATGTATTTCTCGCTACTTGAGGCATCTTCTAGCAACTGTTGACTGATTGGATAAGGGGTTATCTTGTCTTGCTCACCTACCAACAACCACAGCGGGCCCTCATAGTGACGAAGAATAGGCGCAATCTGCATACTGTGGACCTCGTCGTGAAGCTTCATATTGGTAAATGAATTAGAGAACCCTGGTACCATATTAGCAATCAAATCAGATATGTTGTTAAAAGCTCCGTCTAGGACCAGTGCATCAATGTTTCGATTGGCAGCGACATAACTTGCAAAATAACTGCCTATACCGCGCCCATGCACTATGGTGGGAAGCGAGGCATCAAAAGCATTTTCAACATAATCGAACTGAGTTAACGCGTCTTGTTTTATAGCGTTTATACTCAAATTTTTTGCCTTATCACTTGCCCCTACCCCCTGATAATCGAGCCATAAAATATTAGCGGGCAGTTGCCCTAGCCTGTGAATAATACTGTTATTCTCGCTCACCGGCATACGGTTGTCTGCAAAGAAAACAATATTAACGATAGGGTCAGGGTATGAAACGGCAACACCTCTTAGGGTTAATCCATCTTCACTTTTAACTTCAACACGGGTGATGCCGGCTGAGGTTTTATCTTTTTGAATGGCCGCGTGCAGCTTTGTGGTATCAAGGGGCTTTTGTTGAGAGTCTTGATAAAAGAAGGCCGAAGGAGATACGTTAATCGCACACCCTAATAGTGAAACACTTGCTACTACAGTAATTATAGCGTTTTTAACGATCATCATTTAAGAACTGTCCATGTTGAATGGTTATGGCGAAATTTATATTCAGGTTATTTAAGCTTAATGGTCGTGTCGCTGACCAAAAATCCGTACAGCAAAATAAACAGTCCCTTACCTATGCTAAACAAGCTGTAACAGTTTGCAACAGTTGTTCTATTTCTTAGCAATACAAACTTCCTTATACTTGAGTCTACATTACTTCCATAAACCATCTACACGAACCAAGTTAAAATAATGCAAAGTAGAATATTTTCTTTACCTCGCGTAATGCCACCAGCACGATTATTTATTGCCTGCTGCACTCTACCATTGCTTGTCGCCTGTGAGTCTACCCCACCTGAATTGGACACTTCTTTAATACCCGAGTCACAAAAGGCCGATTATCGACTGAATATGTCTAAGGCGAAGGCTTGCCCGGTAAACTTAGCGGAACTTGTCGATACTCGGTCCAGCAAAGACTTGTTGGTAGGAAATAGTAGTGTAGCTGAAGATACCCTTTATGCGCTGCTACAGCAAAGCTTAGAAAATATGAATGTAAGCCCGAACATTGACGCAAGTAATAGCGTGAAAGTTGTGCTTAACCGCGCTTTCGTGAAAAGCCTAGGGAGCAATATGGTTGCTACTGTCGTACTTGAAGTTAGGTTCAAGCCAGCTTATGCAGAAGCGTATTCACCGGTTACTGTTTTTAAAGGTAGAAGCATGAACGTGAATACTGATGAAGAAGAGAGTAATCAAATTGCCATTGATGCTATGAAAACTGCCATTGATGATGCCACCAAACGCATAAAATCTTCACTCTTGCACAACTGCGGAGATGCGCTAAGTGAACTAGAGGCGGTTTAACTTAATAAAGCACTCACGATGAGTGCTTTAATCTTATTACTGGCGACAGAATGGGTTAAGCTCACTGCTTAATTCACGAAATACCTTTAGTAGATAAGCCGCGTGTTATCGATCATAAAGCAGGCCATACCGCCATCAATGGCCGCTTTTTTGCCCATCTCGGTATCCTCGAATACCACACAATGTTGTGGAGCTACGTCCATTAATTCAGCGGCACGCACAAAGGTTTCAGGATGTGGCTTACCATTGGTCACATCATCTGCTGTTACCAGCGCTGATAATTGCTCTAATAACCCATGCTCATTTAGCACCCATTTCGCATGCTGCCTATCTGAACCCGTGCCTACAGCAATAGGCATACTTCCTCTGTAGTGATTGAACACGTCTAGGGTATCTTGAATAAGCGTTGGTACATGGTCTAGCCCTTCAAAAGCCTGTTTTTTATATAAGGCGACTTCTGCTGGTTCATGGCTTTTACCATACTTGGCATTCATAAGATGAACAGTTTCAAAGGTAGGAACCCCACCTAGACTGTATTGATAATCCCGGTCAAAGGGATAGCTAAAGGCATCGCAGGTCAGCTGCCAGGCATCAATATGCGCGCCCATTGAATCAACCAAAGTGCCATCCATGTCAAAAATAATGGCTTTATAACTGCTTAGGTCAATCATGGTGCTCACTTCCTTTTCAAAATTGTATGGTATTAATCTTTGAGAGTTTTAATGCACCGCTCTTGTTATGCTGACAACACATCTCGCGCTTTTACCGCGTCAAAGTCACGGTCTACTTTAAGATATACCGCATTATTTTGACCGTTTAAAGTCACTTCCAGTACACCTGGTACTAACATTAAATTTGATTTAATAGTAGAAGCTTTTGAACTATCAAACTTTGCGTTCATCATTACGCGCTTAACTCGGCTCACTTCTTTCACACCAAAAATAATGAAAAGCCATAGCAGGGTACTAGCCGCACCAATTCCATAAGCAAACTCTTGCGACCATATGTCAGTCACTAATCCTGAAATCACACCGCCTAAAAACGCACCAAAAAACTGAAAACTGGCGTAAAGCCCCATGGCCGTTCCTTTTTGTCCTGCAGGAGCAATACTTGACACTAAAGCAGGGAAATTCGCTTCTAAATAATTGAAGCCAGTAAAGAAGAGTACGACCGCTGCCGTCACCCACCACCAGCTGTGGTCTTCTAAGCTAAGCGCTAAAAATGCGCCGCCCATTAGCACCACACCGGTTACAAGAAGTGATTTTGGGGTACGGCCTCTTGCAGCTCCCATCATAATGATAAGACCAACAATTGACGCGCCTAGCACCGGCAGATAAATAGTCCAGTGGCTATCTAGTGCCATGTCGAAGTTAAGTAAAGTTACGGGCAATTGCACAAACAGCAGCGTTATTAACATATGAAGAAGCATTACGCTGACGTTTAAACGCCATAACTGAGAAGAAAAAATTAAACGCTTTAGCTGGTCTTTTTGCGGAAGAGTATCGCCGCTACTAAGTTGCACACCGTTTGGCACTACCCATTTAACCAACGGAATACATAGAATGGCCAGAATGCCAGTAACGCCAAACACACCTGCTAGACCATAGCTGTTAGCAATAAGCGGCCCTACAATTACGGCTAAATAGAACGAAAAGCCAATGGCTATGCCTATGATAGCTAACACTTTAGCTCGCTGACTTTCTCGGCTTACATCGGTCGCTAGCGCCATAATTGCACCAGCAATCGCGCCTGCACCTTGAAGAATACGCCCAAAAATCATCATGACCATGCTGTCGGCATTGGCCGCCACAAAGCTGCCTAGTGCAAATACAGCAAGACCCATCAAAATAACGGGTTTACGCCCCCATTTGTCAGACATCATGCCCATGGGAATTTGCAGCGCGGCTTGGGTTAAGCCATATCCACCCACAGCAAGCCCTACAAGTAACGGCGAATAATCTGGATAGTCCATGGCGGCTACGGCCAATACCGGCATAACCATGAACAAACCCATCATGCGTAATACGTAAACGGAGGCGAGTGCAAGCGCGGCGCGTAATTCCAAAGCGTTCAAAGCGTCTGTTTCCCTCAATAAATCAAATCATAAAAACGTAAAAGCGCGCAGAGAACACCTGTTTCTGCAGCATTGAGAATAAGGTCGCGAAGTGTAGCATAATACCAGTCCGCATGGATAATTACCCACTCAGCGAGACTTGAAATGTTCGTAATCGCGGCGTGTTACCGCAGGTATAGTGGTTCTACATTAAGGTGACACAACAAAGAGTACGGACATTTTAAAATCGCCCTTCAGAAGTTGATTTAGCCCTTTTGTTTTCATAGGGGTTTAAAAGTGGGGATAAAATCACCATTTTGCAATGTCGTACCGTTAGATCTAATCGTAAGCTTATGCCCGTAAGGTGATCTGCTTACTCCACTCACAGTATAACTTGAATGTCATATCACTTTACTTGACACCTATGGCATACTGATTCTTTTTCTCTCATTTAGGCTTCAATGGATAAAATCGAAATTCGCGGTGCTCGCACCCACAACTTGAAAAACATCGATTTAACACTGCCACGAGACAAACTGGTGGTGATAACCGGCCTTTCTGGTTCGGGTAAATCGTCTCTTGCATTCGACACGCTTTATGCGGAAGGTCAACGTCGTTACGTTGAGTCTTTGTCTGCCTACGCGCGTCAGTTTCTTTCTATGATGGAAAAACCTGATGTTGATCATATTGAGGGCTTGTCACCTGCAATATCCATTGAACAGAAATCAACGTCGCACAACCCCCGCTCCACCGTGGGTACCATCACTGAAATTTACGACTACCTGCGTCTAATGTTCGCCCGCGTTGGCACGCCACGTTGCCCCGAGCACGATGTGCCGCTAGATGCGCAGACGGTTAGTCAAATGGTAGACAGAGTGTTAGCTATGCCAGAAGGCAGTAAGCTGATGCTACTTGCGCCCATCGTTAAAGAGCGTAAAGGTGAGCACGTTAAGACACTGCAGAACCTGTCAGCACAAGGCTTCATTCGCGCGCGTATTGATGGTGAGGTTTGCGACTTATCCGATCCTCCACCGCTGGACTTACACAAGAAACATACCATTGAAGTCGTGGTCGACCGCTTTAAAGTGCGTGAAGACATGGCACTGCGTTTATCAGAATCATTTGAAACAGCACTAAGCCTTGCTGGTGGTAACGCTGTTGTAGCTGATATGGACGACAAAGACGCGGAAGAAATTGTGTTTTCTGCCAACTTTGCTTGCCCTCACTGTGGTTACAGCATTAGCGAACTAGAACCGCGTTTGTTTTCATTTAATAACCCGGCAGGTGCCTGCCCCACCTGTGACGGGCTAGGTACAAGACAGTTCTTTGATCCGGCACGCGTGGTCGGTAATACCGAATTAAGTCTTTCTGGTGGCGCGATTCGAGGATGGGACAAACGTAGCTACTACTATTTCCAAATGCTGCAAGCGGTAGCAGATCATTACAAATTTAGTCTTACTGCGCCGTTTGAGGAACTTGATAAAAAGCACAAAGACATTGTGCTTTACGGGTCTAAAGGCAAGTCGCTGTCGTTTAAGTACATAAACGAGCGCGGCGACGTGATGGAACGCAAACATCCATTTGAGGGCATAATCCCTAATATGGAGCGTCGTTATCGCGAAACCGAGTCGAATTCAGTACGTGAAGAGCTAGCAAAATATTTAAGCCAACAACACTGTAGCAGTTGTAACGGCGCACGTTTGCGGGTTGAAGCGCGCAATGTATTTATACAAGACACCAACCTGCCTGCTATCGCAGAAATGTCGATTGCAGATGCGTTCAGCTTCTTCGAATCATTGAGTCTGGAAGGCCAGCGAGCGCAAATAGCTGAAAAGATTTTAAAAGAAATTATGGACCGCTTAAGTTTCTTGGTGAATGTGGGCCTTAACTATCTTTCTATGTCGCGTAGCGCCGACACGCTATCAGGTGGTGAAGCCCAGCGAATTCGACTAGCAAGTCAAATTGGCGCAGGTCTTGTTGGCGTAATGTACGTCCTCGATGAACCGTCCATTGGTCTTCATCAACGCGATAACGAACGATTACTCGGCACTCTTACGCGCTTGCGCGACCTAGGTAATACGGTATTAGTGGTTGAGCACGATGAAGATGCGATACGTGAAGCCGATTACATTGTGGATATTGGCCCGGGTGCTGGTGTACACGGTGGTGAAATTATTGCCGAAGGTTCGCTGGAAGACATTAAAAACAGTGAAGACTCACTTACCGGAAAATACCTATCTGGTAGAGAGAAAATAGATATACCTGCTAACCGCACGCCAGTTAAAGAGGATAAGTGGTTAGAGCTTTTAGGCGCTACTGGTAACAATTTGCAATCCGTAGATTTACGTATCCCTACGGGTGTGATGACCTGCGTAACAGGTGTGTCTGGCTCGGGTAAATCAACGCTGATTAACGACACCTTCTACAAAATTGCGCAGCGCGAACTAAACAAAGCGACTACTTCTGAACCTGCACCGCATAAGTCGATGACGGGGTTAGATGAACTCGACAAAGTGGTAGATATTGACCAAAGCCCAATTGGTAGAACACCGCGTTCTAACCCTGCGACTTACGCTGGCATTTTCACTCCTATTCGTGAAATGTTTGCAGGCACACAAGAGTCACGTTCACGGGGTTATAAACCTGGCCGCTTTAGCTTTAACGTGAAGGGCGGGCGCTGTGAAGCGTGTCAGGGCGATGGTGTTATCAAAGTAGAAATGCACTTTTTACCAGACGTTTACGTGCCTTGTGATGTATGTCAGGGCAAACGCTATAACCGTGAAACTTTAGAGATAAAATACAAAGATAAGAACATTCACGAAGTATTAGAAATGACCGTGGAAGACGCCCGTCAGTTCTTTGATGCCATTCCGGCTATTTCACGCAAGTTACAAACACTAATGGATGTGGGTTTGTCTTATATCCGACTGGGGCAAGCGGCCACCACGTTATCTGGTGGTGAAGCGCAGCGGGTTAAGTTGGCGAAAGAGTTATCAAAAAGAGACACTGGGCAAACACTTTATATCTTGGATGAGCCGACTACAGGTTTGCACTTCCACGATATTAAGCAGTTATTAGCCGTACTTCACCGACTACGCGATCACGGTAATACCGTTGTGGTTATTGAGCATAACCTGGATGTGATTAAAACCGCAGACTGGATTGTCGACCTTGGACCTGAAGGCGGATCCGGAGGTGGCCAGATTATTGCAGAAGGAACACCAGAGCATGTGGCAGAACAAGAAGTTTCACATACAGGACGATTCCTGAAACCCATGCTCACGCAAGCTTGAGCCTGTTTAGATGTAAATTCGTAGGCGTTAAGCGCACGACTTCTTCTTGTAAGCTGCTGTGTAATTTACACGGCAGCTTGTAAAAAGTGCGCGTTGACGTTTATTTACACGTTTTTTCATGCTGGTCAGAGCTTGTTTTGGCAAATCATACGTTACGATGATTTATGTGAATTTTGCAGTAAGAATTGCTGGAGCGAAACCCAATGACTCAAACGCCACCACTAGCCTTAGTTAAGACTTGGTACCACTTACTTTCATCGTCTGAAGATAACGATGTAAAAGCGCGCGCACAAGAAATGCTGTTAAATGCTTTCGAGTCGCCAGAGGCTATCGCAGTTTATTTGAAAGAACACAATATTCTTAAGCACTAATTAAAAAAGCCTTAGCGTAGTCTATTTTACTGCGCTAAGGCTTAGTGTTTTTCATACCTGAAACAAAATAGAAAAGGTTAAGCGTGCTTAGCTGCTTGAATCGCTAGCCCTTCGCACACTGAATTAAACGCGTCATTCTCTAACCGTGGTAAACCTGTAAGCAGTTTTTCATACAGCGCATCAACCACGATAGGCGATAAACTCATCCCCCCGGTTATCATCACCACTTCTGGTTTTTCACTGCTGTTTTCCAAACATTCCACCACTAACGCTTTCACTTTATCTAGCCAAGGTTTTAACGCCTTTTTAAGTGAGTCTTGTGAAATCTCTACGTCAAAGTCGTCTTCAATATAGTGAAGTGGCAGCGTAATATTCTGCTTGCTTGAAAGTAGTTCTTTGGCCAATCTCGCTGAGTTTACTACTCGAGCAGACAACTTGTTTTCTTGCACAATAAGCAAGCGTTCTAGCTGAGCAGGCTCTTTAATTACCGACATAGTTTGAGAAATATCTAACCCGTAGTCATCAGAGAAAAAGCGCGTAAGCGCTGGAATGTTGTCAACAGCGCACATATCAGAAAAATAAGTAGGCGGAACGGGTAGCCCGTTAATCATTTTAAGGCCCATACCCATTTCTGGGGCAATGCCTTTAAGAACCAAGCTTTTATCACAGTCCATGCCGCCTAAACGTCTGCCTGTTACCGCTAGCACATCGTCTTTGCGGTCAAGTTGATTAGAGCGCTCCGGCGAAAGCTCTATACAGCAAATATCTGTTGTCCCACCACCAATATCAACAATTAGCGTAGTGGTATCTCTTGGCAAGGTCTGTTCAATTTTATACGCCGCTGCAATAGGTTCATCTAAGAAGTTAACCTTAGAAAAACCAGCTTGGTTCGCAGCTTCAGTCATGATTTGAATGGCTTGGACGTTGCCTTCTTCACCGCGGGTACCGTGAAACTTAACAGGTCTGCCGATAACAGCATTGTTTACCACCTTGCCTAGCTGCTGTTCGGCACACTCTTTAAAGTAAGCAAGCTGCTTGGCGATAATGCCGATGAATGCCTGTTTCTGGTCGCCATCTAGCGAAGCACCTAGAAAGTTCTTGGGTGAATAGATAAGTCGGCCTTTGTCGGGCATTTTAAGAAAGCGTCTAAAACCCTCTTCACCAAATGCAAACTTGCCGTGCTCTACCAAACGCAGCAAAGGAATTTCGTCTAGCGACATAGCGTGCATTAACTGCTGAATCGCTTTGCGTTGAAGAGCTGGCTTGTTATGCAGGTCACCACGCAGCGAGTCGATTCGGCTGCTATACATTGCCTGCTCTTTCGGGTCTTTTGCCGAGTAATAGCCGTCTTTGGCTTTGTCTATCTGTTCGCTGATCACTCGCTGTAACTGCGCAACTTTCGCTTCCACCATAGCATCAGGAGGCGGCGGCAGTTCATCTTCAAAGTAGATGAACACCGAAGAACGAATTTTATTGCCCTTCTTATCTAGCGGGTCAAGTTTGATGTGCTGATGGGCCGTTCCATCAAAATACACAACCTCAGAATTTGATGTACCGTAGTCAATCCCAATCGCAGTCATAGTATGTTCGCTCAAAAAGTTAGAAGCGGATTGTAATGCAAAAGAACCTAACGGCACACCCCCTGTAAGCTAATCAAAACACAACGATTTGCCTTAAACACAATCGCTTACACAAGGGCTTACTGAAAACTCCTGCCCATAATGCTAGAGTAGGATTTAAACTTATAACAATGCCTACAAATAATTATGAGTAATACAGCACCACTTATCACTTCTTTTGACGTGCGTTTTTGCGAAACCGATGCCTTACAACATGTTAGTAATACGGCACTAGTTGCGTGGTTTGAAGCAGCCAGAGAGCCCATTTTCAGAATGTTTACGCCTGAGCTAGACTTACAAAACTGGCCGCTAATTTTAGCCAGCTACAAGGTCGACTTTTTAGCGCAAATTTTCTATGGCAAACCTGTGACGGTTAAAACCTACATTAGCCGGCTAGGCAACAGTGCATTCGACGTGTTTCAAGAGTTATGGCAAGACGACAAGCTATGCTCAACTGGCGTTACCACCATGGTGCATTTTGACTACAAAACACAGCGCTCTGCGCCTATTCCAGATAATGTGAAGTCGGAACTACAGTCACATTTTAAAGAGCTACCCACTAAGTAATAAAGCGCAGCACGAGGTATCCATGAGCGATTTAATTGAAGTTATTGATGATGTTTTACCACCTGAGCTGTGCTCGCAGCTTATGGCGCGCTTTGAAAGCAGCCCTAATTTGAGCCAAGGTCGCACCGGTGGTGGCGTTGACCTAGATAAAAAACGCAGCATGGATGTGTCGATAAGCCGAAGCCCGGAATTCAAAGACTTATTCCAGCAAGTAATGCAGTACACTGGAAAACAGCTGGTTGCCTATATCGAAAAATACTATTTTGCGCTTGTTGGGCCTATTGGCTTAACCGTGCGTCACCCCAAAACCGGCGAGCCGGTAAAAGTAACTGGGGAGAATTTTGAAGAAGTGGGTAAGCCAAATTTAGCCAACCTGGTTAACTACCTATTCCGTGTAGGCGATGTTAATGCACAGCGATACACTGCGGGCAACGGTGGCTACCCCTACTGGCACTCAGAAGTGTACCCGCAGCTTCAACATAACGATGCGCTGCACCGCGTATTGCTGTTTATGTACTACTTAAACGATGTGGAAGAAGGCGGCGAGACAGAATTTTACTACCAAAACCGTGCGGTTAAACCCAAAGCAGGCAGAATGGTAATTGCCCCCGCTTATTTTACTCATACACACCGCGGCCAAATTCCAAAAAGTAACGACAAGTACATTTTAACGTCGTGGCTTTTGTTTAACCGCGCTGAACAAATTTATACGCAAGGCTAGTTGCCACTAACTCAACGATAACAGCCCAATAATCTGTTCTAGCTCGCCGTACTCGTTCTTGTCGATAGGTAAGAAGGGTGCAGGCAAGCTAGGCGTTTCACAATAGCCCAAAATTTCTGCCGCGGCTGCAACCACACGTAAGCCGCCGCCATTTCGTGCAAACATATTCCATATTCCGCTTAAGGCTTGTGACTGTGCTTGTGCATCAACAGCATTACCAGACCGAGCGGCGTCGATTATGCGCATTACAGTTCGCGGGAATATTCCCCCAATAACAGAAAGCCAAAGGTCGCAACCTTCAATCATTCCAGCTGCGCCAAAGCTATCTCCGCTAACGCCTATGGCAACGTCTGCAGGCATTATCTCTCGTAATGATGCTAATCGGCGCACACCGTCACTAACACTACCATCATCTGCGCTTTTGCCAAATGGCGTACCGGGTATTTTAATCGCCCCAATATTCGGTAGTTGCCCTATGCGGCGATATAATTCATCGCTAAAGGTAAAATTAGTGACTCGTGGGTTTTCGTATACGCAGATAGGGACAGATACTTCACGGCTAACGGCTTCATAAAGACCATACACTTCTTCTTCGTTAAGCACTTGATAGGAAACTGGCGCTAACAGCACAGCATTAACACCTGCTTGCTGAACAGCTTCAACGTTTTTTAGCACGTCATAGGTACGAAGTGCCCCAACGCCTGCCATAACGGGAATGCCTTGTGCGTGGTTAACGGCGTGCTTTACGACGTTGTACTTTTCTTCTCGCGTTAGGTAAGGATACAGCCCGGTAGAGCCAATAGCGCAAATTGAATCTACGTTAGCTGAGGCTAAATTATCAACAAGCCCTTGAAACGCTTTGTAGTCGATAGCCTCTTGCTTAAATGGGGTAATGGGAAACGCTGATAGCCCTGTAAACACCTGATGTCCTTTTTTTTAAAACGCTAAATGTTCCCTAACGTTAACCCATCACCTATGCGATGTCTCTATTCAGCTCGCCGCGACACTTGAGATAGTAGAGGTAACCTTCTTTAGCGTGATTGTACATTCAAGGCTACCACTAGAACCCCTCGACCGCCTCACCTTTCAAACGGTAACCTACAGATGCGATATCGCCTTTCCAGCCGTCAGTCGACAGTTCGCCGGTTACCCATATCGCGTCGTAGATATTATCTATTCGCACACCTTCCTCAAATTTCACGTACACAATTTGATTAGACGGTGGCGGTGGTACGTGAATACAGGCGCCAAAATAAGGAACAAGTAAGAACTCGGTGGTAAGCTCAGCGGTACCTTCTAGCGGCACAACAAACCCCGGAATTTTCACGCGCTTCCCGTCAAAGGTATCGACTACTGGGGCGTCAGGTTGAAGCTGGCTCATCTCACCATTGTGTTGAACAGAAGGAGGTGCAAGCTCATTAAATCCCTCGGGCACAAGGTCTTCCCAATAAACTTCTACAGGATCGTTGACAGGTGTTTTAACCGACGCCTCATCTGCAATAGCGTTGAAAGTTACAACCATCATAAGTACTGCAAATAATGAGGTCACGGATAATTTCAGGTAAGTCATACTGCTCTCTATCGTTGAGTATTTTGTTCGCTTTTTTTTGTATCGGCTTTTGCTTTTTGTTTTCAATCTTCACTTTTTAGCCACATACAAAAAGGGCTGGTATTACACCAGCCCTTTGTATCATCAATTTAAAGCAGCGTGAATTATTCTGCTTCGAAACGCGCGATGCTTGCGGTAATTTCTTCTTTTGCAGCAGCAGTGTCTGCCCAACCGTCAATCTTCACCCACTTGCCTTCTTCAAGATCTTTATAGTGCTCGAAGAAGTGCTCAATTTGCTTAAGAAGAAGTGGAGGTACGTCTGCAATTTCTTTAACATCGCGATAGATAGTAGAAAGCTTGTCTACTGGTACCGCTAGTACTTTTGCATCTTTACCAGACTCGTCAGTCATGTTTAGCACGCCAACTGGACGACACTTAATGACAGAACCCGCAAGTAGTGGGAACGGTGTCATTACTAGTACGTCAACTGGGTCACCGTCTTCAGACAAGGTGTTGTTCACGTAACCGTAATTAGTTGGGTAGTGCATGCAAGTTGCCATGAAACGGTCAACAAATAGCGCACCTGTGTCTTTGTCTACTTCGTACTTCACCGGGTCAGCGTGTGCTGGAATTTCGATGATCACATTTACTTCGTCTGGTACATTTTTACCAGCAGAAATAGCACTTAAGCTCATTCTTTGGTCCTTTCAATGATATATAAGAAATTTTGGGTTAAGTATACGGTGACAGCAGCAAAATAAAAACGCTTTACGACCCATGTCGTACTAATCTCTTTATTTTTCGTTAAATTTTGCTGCTTTTTAAACAACAAATGGCCTTAAAAGGCCATTTGTTAGCTATTCCGCGTTATCGTTATAGCTTAAACACATATCAACTTCGTCTTTAGAGCCAATAATGCAAGGTACACGCTGATGAATTTCTTCAGGCATAACTTCTAAAATTCGGCCTGCACCGGTTTCTGCTTTACCACCCGCCTGCTCCATTAAAAAAGCCATTGGATTGGCTTCATAAAGCAAACGCAATTTACCTGGTTTTGACGGGTCTCTTTTATCAAACGGATACATAAAGATGCCGCCACGACAAAGTAAACGGTGAATATCACCCACCATTGCCGCCACCCAGCGCATGTTGAAGTCTTTTCCACGAGGGCCTTCTTTACCCGCTAATAAGTCGGCGATATATGCTTGCATTGCAGGTTCCCAATGACGCTGGTTAGACGCGTTAATTGAGAATTCAGACGTTTGTTCTGGTACTTGAATATTCGGGTGAGTAAGTAGGAAGCCACCGTGAGTTTTATCAAGAGTATAAATATGCGTGCCGCGACCTGTGGTCAGTGCCAACATCGTAGACGGGCCGTACAGCACATAACCTGCTGCAACCATTTGTGTACCTGGCTGCAAGAAAGCAGATGGGTCGTCTGGCTTCATCCACTGCGGGGCATGGGTAATAGAGAAAATAGTACCAATTAGGCTATTAATCTCGGTGTTTGACGAGCCATCTAGCGGGTCAAAGCTTACTAAGTAATTCCCTTCTGCATTGCACGGAACAACATCGTCTTCTTCTTCAGACGAAATGGCTTTAACGTAACCCGATTCCCTTAGCGTGTCTTTTAGGATGTGGTTAGAGATAACGTCGAGCTTTTTCTGTGTTTCGCCCTGTACGTTTTCCGAAAGGGTAGAACCGAGCACGCCAGCAAGTGCGCCTTGACTCACGCGGAAAGATATTTCTTTACAACCCGCTAGCAGTGTACGAATAAGCAAGATTAACTCAAGCGGTGCACCGTCTTGTTGCAATTGAGAGTTTAAACGTTTCATTGAATGTAAGCCTTTTTTTATGTGTAGGGTGTTGTGCTACCAGTCGCTCAGCTTTCCTTACTGGCTTTGTTCTGGAGCACCCAGGTTTTAAACCTGTGGTTAGATTGTAACCGTGTTCTTGGTTAAGTGGAACACACCATCAAAAAGTCATTCACACACCATACCAGTTTGAAAGCTGCGAATATTCAAATGTTTGCTCTAAACAAAGGCTGGCGGCCACTATTATTCGATGAAAATTGAATTATCTATCAGTCGTAGGGTTCTGATACAGTACCCCAATAATATGATAAATCACCGAGAATGCGCTATGCATGTACATATTTTAGGCATTTGTGGAAGTTTTATGGGTGGCATCGCCGCCATTGTCAAATCACTAGGCCACAAGGTTACAGGCTCAGATAAAAACGTTTATCCTCCTATGAGCTCCCAGCTTGAAGCGCTAGGCATCGAGCTTACGGAAGGCTATTGCGAAAGCCAATTTGATCCCGCACCAGATATGGTAGTAATTGGTAACGCCATGTCGCGCGGTAACCCGGCGGTAGAGTACGTGCTAAACCGTAATTTACCTTACACCAGCGGCCCACAATGGCTGTTAGATAATTTGCTGAAAGATCGTTGGGTTATTGGTTTATCTGGTACCCACGGTAAAACGACAACCAGCAGCATGGTGGCGTGGATTCTAGAACACGCTGGTCTAAACCCTGGTTATTTGATTGGCGGTGTTCCAGAAAACTTTGGCGTATCGGCTCGCGTGGGCGAAAGCCCCTTTTTTGTAATTGAAGCCGACGAATACGACAGCGCATTTTTTGATAAACGCTCTAAGTTTGTTCATTACCGTCCAAAAACCCTGGTTATCAACAACCTTGAATTTGACCATGCAGATATTTTTGCTGACCTTGCAGCTATACAAACCCAGTTCCATCATCTGGTCCGTATGGTGCCTGAAAACGGCCTTATTCTTACGCCAAACAGTACGCCTGCCATTGAAGATATGCTAAAGAGAGGCTGTTGGTCTTCTCGACAATCACTGGGCAAAGAATGGCATGCTGAGCTGCTAAAAAAAGACGGTAGTGAATTCAGCGTCTTACATAACGGCGTTATAGCCGGTACCGTAACCTGGTCGCTGGTAGGTCAACACAATGTAGACAACGCCTTAATGGCCATTGCCGCAGCCCATCATGCAGGGGTTACTTTACCCGACGCCATAGCAGCTTTATCTTTTTTTAAGAATGTTAAGCGCCGCATGGAAGTAAAAGGTGAAGTAAACAACATTACCCTTTATGACGATTTTGCACATCACCCTACTGCAATAGCAACTACGCTAGACGGGTTGCGCAAAAAAGTAGGCAATGCACGTATTTTGGCCGTACTTGAGCCACGCTCGAATACAATGAAAATGGGCGTACACAAAGATACGCTGGCAAATTCATGGCAGAAAGCCGATGAGGTTTACCTTTATGAGCCTGAAGGCATGGATTGGTCGCTAGTCGATTCTGTAGCACACAGCAATGCACCTACTCACTGCTTCAGAGATGTAGAGAAGATCGTTCAAGACGTTTGTAACGTAGCACAACCGGGCGATCATATTCTTGTAATGAGTAACGGCGGCTTTGAAGGTATTCACAGCCGCATTCTCGACGCTTTGAAAATGAAGTCCAAACTTTAAAAATAGATAAAATAAAAACGACGTTATATTCGATAGGCAAGCCGCAAGGCTGGTTATCTACAGAGGCTATAAAATGAAACACGACAAGCAAGTCACGCTTGCTATTACAGGTGCATCTGGCGCACCTTACGCCCTAACACTACTGCAATCGCTGGTTAATGCAGACTATCAAGTTTACGTACTTATCTCTTCAGCGGCCAAGGTGGTATTTGCCACTGAAGAGAACGTAAAAATTCCAGGTCGCCCCGAAGACGCAGCCGCGTTTTTTACCGAGCACTGCAATGCTAAACCCGACCAAATAAAAGTGTTTGGTAAAGAAGAATGGTTTTCACCGGTAGCTTCAGGCTCGGCCGCGCCGGCTAAAATGGTGGTGTGCCCGTGCTCAACAGGCACTCTGTCTGCCATTAGTATTGGCGCTAGCGATAACCTTATTGAGCGCGCGGCAGATGTAGTGCTAAAAGAACGAGGCCAACTTATTTTAGTGCCACGTGAAATGCCGCTTTCGTCTATTCATTTAGAAAATATGCTTAAGCTTTCACAAATGGGCGCTACCATAATGCCCGCAGCGCCTGGTTTTTATCACAACCCCAAGACTATCGACGATTTGGTAGATTTTGTGGTAGCGCGCATACTAGACCACCTAGGTATTGAGCAGTCTCTTGTCGCAAGATGGGGCTATCAGTCATCCAAACATTCTGAGGATTAATCATGTTCGCGTTTGCAAACAAGATTTGCGCAGTAGCGCTGAGCACACTATTTACATTGTGTATTTCGTCACCCGCTTTCGGCTGGGGACAAACAGGTCATAGAGTAACGGGTGCTATTGCCCAGCAGTATCTAAGCCCCCTTTCACATGCAGCACTTATGGAATTGCTGCCACATGGCTCATTAGCTGAGGCCTCGACCCATGCTGACGAAATGCGTTCTAACCCGAGCGAATTTTGGCAAAAAGCCGCTAGTCCTTGGCACTATGTATCTGTACCCAAGGGTAAAACTTATGAGGAAGTTGGCGCACCAAAGCAAGGTGATGCGGTAACCGCTTTGAAGCAGTTTACTGAAACCTTAAAAAGCGACACAGCCAGCATTGAAGAAAAGCGCTTAGCCCTTCAGTTTATCGTGCATATTATTGGCGACTTGCATCAGCCACTTCACGCAGGTAACGGTACTGACCGTGGAGGCAACGATGTAAAAGTGCGCTTCTTCTGGCAAGATTCTAATTTACACCGTGTGTGGGATTCTCAAATGTTAGACCAGCGCGACTTGTCGTACTCTGAGTGGACTGAATGGCTTACACAAACCATTAGCTCGAAAGACATTCGCAGTTGGGCTACTACCGACCCTATGGTATGGATTGAGGAAAGTACCGCTATTCGCGATACCATTTACCCAAATGACGCAAACAATATGAGCTATGACTATTTGTATAACCACCTGCCTACCGCGAAAAAGCGTTTGCAGATGGCTGGTATTCGCATCGCTATGTATTTAAACCAGGTGTTTGACGAAGCGAACAAGTAGTTTTCAAGCAATACTAGCGTCTTTTCTGAATATGTCAGGGCTGATTAACTAGCTCTGATTGTGACTTCACAAACGTTACTAGTGACAAAAACGCAAACGGAGGCCTTACGCCTCCGTTTTTTATTGTCTATTTTTTAAAAGCCGACAGTGTCTACACACCGTTGAACTTTAATCTAAATCTAGCGGTTCAGGAGAAAGGATAACGCCCGTGCTATCGGCATATAAATGGTCTTCAGGTAGAAACGTGACGCCACCAAAGTTAACCGGCACGTCAACTTCGCCAATGCTTTCACACTCTGCATTTACTGGAATTGCTGCTACAGCCAAAACGCCAATATCCAGTTCGGCAAGGCTATCAACTTCACGTACGCTGCCGTAAATCACAACCCCTTCCCAATCGTTATCAATAGCGACTTGAGCAGATGAAGAATCAAACAAAGCACGGCGGCTAGAGCCCCCACCATCTATTAGCAGCACTTTACCCGCGCCAGGCTGAGCAAGTACACGGTCAATCAAACCTCGGTCTTCAAAGCATTTAACAGTGGTAATTTCACCACCAAAAGAATAACGGCCACCAAAGCTTGCGAAAATCGGATCTACTACGTCTACGCTATCAGCAAACAAGTCGCATAATTCAGATGTGTTGTATTCCATTATTTTGCCTTACTAAAATTGAGAAGCGTTGAAGCTCTATGCTCGTTAAACCTAGCATAGCATTTATTCTGGTGATTCAAACGGTTGATTTAGCGCGTTTCATCAAATTTTTAAGTTTTGTCAAAAATGCAGGAATTACCCTTAAACATGCCCTAAATGAGCACGTATTTTGCTTCTTATATTTACTTAAAACCCTTTGCTAGAAAACTCGGCTTTATAAGCCACTTTCACCGTCTGTCCGAAAGGGGGGTACGGAAACCCGTAAGTTGTCAAAAAAGTTTCTTTTTTCCGTCACCCACTGGTCACAGACGCACTTTAGCCTGTGCAGTAATTAACCGATAGGGGACAAGGCGATGTTGATGAAATCCTTGACCAAATACGACACTGACTTATTTTATCGCCTCTACAAACTGACGCAAAAAAGAGACTGCAGAAGTATTGTATGGCTGTCGAAAACAGGTGACGGCTACTTATACTTTTTTATCGGTATGCTGCTTTGGGCTTTTGAGCCAGAGCACGGTGAGCTTTTCCTTTACACAGCGCTGATGGCATATGCGCTGGAATTACCCATCTATGTGCTGCTTAAGAAAATGTTCAAGCGCCCTCGCCCTTGCGATTTTCTAATGAATTTAACAGCACATGTTACGCCGTCTGATAAGTTTTCCCTTCCCTCGGGTCATACTGCTGCTGCTACACTAATGGCCTGTATAGTCGCGCACTATTATCCACCTTTTGCCTTACTTGCCTACAGCTGGGCAGCACTTATTGGGCTATCGCGTGTGCTTCTAGGCGTGCATTACCCATCTGACGTGGTCGCAGGCTCTCTGCTAGGCGTAACTATTGCAACACTAAGCATTTCTATTTTGGGGTAGCATGAAATTATTGTATGGTGTGCAAGGCACCGGTAACGGACATATTGCCCGAGCCCGAATTATGGCGGCTGCATTAGCCGAACGAGACGATGTTAACGTAGACTTTGTTTTTACCGGTCGTGCCCCCGAAAAATATTTTGATATGGAAGTGTTCAAAGATTACCGAACATACAAAGGGCTAAGCTTTATTACTAAAAGCGGGCGCGTAGACAAATGGTCTACCGTTAAAGACGCCAACCTTCGTCAGCTTAATAAAGATATAAAAGCATTCGATACCAGCGGTTACGATTTGCTGGTTAACGACTTCGAACCCGTAACGGCCTGGGCTGCGAAAAAACAGGGGCTACCTTCTATTTCTATCAGCCACCAAGCGGCGTTCACGTACAACGTGCCCAAAAGTGGCAATACTATTTTTGATAGTTTGTTAATGAAGCTGTTTGCGCCTACCGATCTTCAGTTAGGTGTACACTGGTATCATTTTAATCAACCTATCATTCCGCCTTTCGTTGCAGAAAAGCCTTTGATATCGTCGGGTAACGGCCACGTTTTAGTTTATTTACCGTTTGAAGATGTAGAAGATATCCAACAAATGCTTGAGCCACTAAGCGATCAAGTATTCGAATGCTTCCATCCAAACATCGACGAAGCGAAAGAAATGGGTCATATCCATTGGCACCCAACCTCTAAAAAGCACTTTCAAAAAGCGCTACAACATGCCAGTGGCGTAATTGCTAATGGCGGCTTTGAGCTATCGAGCGAAGCACTTCAACTAGGCAAAAAGCTACTCATTAAGCCGTTACACGGGCAGTTTGAGCAGCTATCCAATGTGTTAACCCTCAACAAATTGGATTTATGCCAGACCCTGTTTCAACTTGATACCGATATAGTGGAAGAATGGCTTGAGGCGCCTGAAAACGAAGCTATTGCCTTCCCAGATAACCCAAACATCCTTATTGACTGGCTTAAAAATAAAGACTTTTCTGATACCAAAAGCCTGTGCGATACGCTTTGGAAAAACGTTCAATACGGCGATAAAACACAAGAACGATTATTGGCTCTTGCAATTTAACACCGCAATGCGATGATAGCGGCATTTGTCGTATTCTTTGCGGGATTTTTCGTGCTTAAAAAGTCAGTTGTTTTCTTGTTAACGTTCACAGCATTATGTGGCTGTGGTTATAAAGGGGCGCTCTATATTCCTGACGCGCCTGCACAAAACACCTCTACTGAACCAACGTCTTCTGAAAATGCAGAAGTCGATGCTTCGACAAGTGCCAATACCCCATTCCCCGCAACTACTTCTGGAGAGCTGAACTAGTGGATTTTTTCGCCTACAGCCAAGGTCAGCTGCACGCTGAACAAGTGGCTGTTTCTGATATTGCAGCCCAGCACGGAACGCCGGTTTATATTTACTCACGCGCTACGTTAGAGCGTCATTGGCATGCATTTAATGACGCAATTGGCGAACACCCTCACCTTGTGTGTTATGCAGTAAAAGCTAACTCAAACATTGGTGTGTTAAGTGTTTTAGCGAAGTTAGGCTCAGGCTTTGACATCGTTTCAGCGGGAGAACTCGCCCGTGTAATCGAAGCCGGTGGTGACGCCAGCAAAGTAGTATTTTCAGGCGTAGGCAAAAAACACGACGAGATTCGCTATGCGCTAGAACAAGGCATAATGTGTTTTAACGTAGAATCAGAGCCAGAGCTTCACCGCATCAATCAAGTTGCTGGTGAAATGGGCGTGAAAGCGCCTATATCACTGCGTATAAACCCTGATGTGGACGCCAAAACTCACCCATATATTTCTACGGGTTTGAAGGCCAACAAATTTGGGATTGCTCGTGAACGCGCGCTTGCTACCTATGAGTTAGCTGCATCTCTCCCTCATTTAAATGTGGTTGGCATGGACTGTCACATCGGCTCACAGCTTACCGAAATTGGACCTTTTGTTGATGCATTAGAGCGCCTACTTCTGCTAATTGATGAACTGGCTGAGCGCAACATTATTATTGAGCACTTAGATGTAGGTGGTGGTCTTGGTGTAACTTATAACGACGAGCAACCGCCTCATCCTAAAGCCTACGCGCAAGCCATGGCTGAAAAAATGGTAGGTCGTGAAAACCTTAAGCTTATCCTTGAACCAGGTCGTGCTATTGCAGCTAACGCGGGTATTCTGGTCACTGAAGTTGAATTTATCAAAGAAGGTGAAGAGAAGAGCTTTGCCATTGTCGATGCCGCAATGAACGATTTATTACGCCCTGCCCTTTACTCTGCATGGCAAAATATTATTCCTGTGAAAGAAGGAAGCACGGCAACGGCTAGCACCTATGACGTTGTAGGGCCTGTATGCGAAACCGGTGATTTTATAGGAAAAGATCGTGAATTAGCTATTGAGCCAACCGACTTACTTGCGGTTCGAAGCGCTGGTGCCTATGGTTTTGTAATGGCGTCAAACTACAATAGCCGCTGTCGCCCAGCGGAAATTATGGTAGACGGCGATAAGGCAATTGTGGTTCGCGAAAGAGAAAAACAAAAAGATCTCTGGCAAGGTGAGTACAAACTTCCGTAAACTAGAGACAAACTAACAAGATAGATGCGCGTTTAATGCAGGTTCAATTTTCTAAAATGCACGGCTTGGGTAACGATTTCATGGTTATTGATAACGTTACTCAAAACGTCTTTTTCTCTAAAGAGAAAATTCAGCAATTAGCTAACCGAAACTTCGGTATTGGCTTCGACCAGCTGTTGATGGTAGAACCGCCATACGACCCTGAACAAGATTTCCACTATCGCATCTTCAATGCAGACGGCTCAGAGGTAGAACAATGCGGCAATGGCGCGCGCTGTTTCGCACGCTTTGTTAAGCAAAAAGGCCTTATTAACCGCAACAAGATAGTGGTAAGCACCAAAGCAGGAAAAATGGTGCTTTACCTAGAAAAAGACGGGCAAGTAACCGTTAACATGGGCAAGCCTGAATTCGAACCTGCGAATATTCCGCTTACAGCCAACAAGCAAGAGAATACATATATTTTGCGTGTGGGCGAACGCACCTTATTTATTGGGTCAGCATCTATGGGCAACCCCCATTGCGTAATGGAAGTTGACGACGTAAATACGGCCAATGTAGCCGAAATTGGTCCGCTTGTTGAAAAGCACGAGCGCTTTCCCGAAGGTGTAAACGTGGGCTTTATGCAGATAATTAACGAGTCGCATATCAAACTTCGGGTATTTGAGCGTGGTTCAGGTGAAACCCTGGCCTGCGGCAGTGGTGCATGTGCAGCAGTTGCAATTGGTCAAATACAGGGTAAATTAAGCAAAGACGTACGGGTAGATTTGCCTGGAGGCAGTTTACGTATACGCTGGCCAGGCCCAGATAACGTGTTAAAAATGACAGGGCCTGCCGAACATGTATATGACGGACATATAAATTTATGAGCGAAGTATCAGGGCAATCTAACGCCACGCAATTAATTGAGCCATTTAACGACACAACGGAATTGTCGAGTGCTGATGTGCGCGCGTTCTTATTACAAAACCCTGAGTTCTTTGCCGAGCATGCCGACCTTCTCGAAAAAATCAAGCTTCCCCATGACCACAAAGGCAGTGTTTCACTTGTAGAAATTCAAAGTGATCAGCTAAGACAAAAAGTCAGGCAGCTTAATTACAAGCTCAATCAGCTAGTCACTATCGCAAAGCAAAACGAGAAAATTTATCGCGTTTATACCGACTTAAACGTACAGCTACTGCGCTGTGAAAGCGTAGCCGAAGTGCAGTTTACGCTAGAAGATGTGCTGCAAGAGCGTTTGCAGTTGTCTGCCGCGGTGATCAAAAGCTTTAAAGGCCCCCACGCCATTCCTGAATTGCAACAACGATTGTTCACGGAAAAGCGCTTTAAAAATACCAACTTCTTCTTTGGGCGTTTGTCACAGCACGAACGTCAACTTCTTTTCGGAGAAAGCCCGGCAGAGTCTGTAGCGTTAATGCTGCTTGGTGATAACCGTGAATTAGGTATTTTGGGTATTAGCAGCAGCGATGCTAGTCATTTTACGCCAGATATGGATACGCTTTTGCTACAACAGCTTCAGCAAGTTCTAAATATTATCTTGCCTGAAATGATGGGATATTAAGTGCTGTGTCTACGGACGCCTTAGTCAGCGAACCTTGCCAGCAATGGCTCGATAAATTTCTACTTCATTTGCAGGTAGAGCGCGGTTTATCCCTACACACCATCAAAAATTACCAGCGCCAGCTAACCGAAGTGGCAAAGCTACTTGGGCTTTACGAATGGTCTGGGCTCACGCCAAGCGATATTAAGCGCGTTATGGCCGACGACAAGATGTCTGGGCACAGCCCACGCAGTATTGCGCTTAGGCTATCGGCACTAAGAACCTTCTGCCAATACCTTATTGACCACCAGCAGCTATTCAGCAACCCTGTTGAGGGCATCCAAGCCCCGAAACAGGGAAAGCCATTACCTAAGCAGCTTAGCGTGGATGAGATGCAGCAGTTGCTTAATGCCTCGCCTCGAAGCAGTGACGATGATGAAGGCATGCAGTTAAGAGATGTGGCCATGTTTGAGCTACTTTATGGCTGTGGTCTGCGCTTAAGCGAACTTACCGGTCTTAATTTGGCCGACTGTTTAAAAGACGGCACAGTAAAGGTAATGGGTAAAGGGAGTAAGCAACGTATACTGCCACTAGGGCGGCACGCGCAAAAAGCACTTAACGCCTGGTTAAAAGTACGCCCCGCCTATGCATCGCCCTATGAAAGTGCAGTATTTGTCAGTAAGCGTAAAACCCGTATCTCGAATAGGCAAGTCGCAAATCGTTTGAACAAAATGGCGCAAGAACAGTCTCTATCGCAAAAAGTAAGCCCTCACAAACTGCGCCATTCTTTCGCTACCCACGTATTAGAATCCAGTGGCGATTTACGTGCGGTTCAAGAGTTGTTAGGTCACGCTAACTTATCGACAACACAAGTTTATACTCATCTCGACTTCCAGCATCTCGCCAACGTATATGATGCCGCTCATCCGCGGGCGCACAAGAAATAAAGCTAACCTAAGGTTTCTCCATGCAGTTTTTCAGGTCTATTAACAAAGTTGAGGCAATGACCTTCGACCTTGACGACACCCTTTACAATAACGAACCTATTATTCGACGGGCCGAAGAAGCCCTTCAAGCGCACATTGCTAAGCACCATAAGTCAGCCGCCGCGTTGTCGGCAAACGACTGGCTTGCACTTAAGCGAGCTGCCATAAAAAAGGATCTGCGCTTAGCCTCTGACATGGGACAGCTTAGACGTGTAGTGCTTACCGCAGCACTGTCTAATACGGCTCCCGAAAAGTTAAAAACTGACCTGACTAACAGCGGTGAGCTTAGTGGTGCGGTAGAGGCTTGCTTTAACTGCTTTTACAATGCAAGAAGTAACTTCGAGCTCGCTGACGATGTGCACGAAGCGTTGAAAGCTGTGAGCAGTAAGCTACCGCTTATTGGTATTACTAATGGTAACGTAAACGCACAAAAGGTAGGTATTGATGGCTACTTTGAAACCATTTATCACGCCAGCACATCACGCCCTATGAAGCCGGCCCGCGACATGTTTGATGAAGCCGCAGCACGTTTACAAATTGCACCGAAACACATTCTTCATGTAGGCGATAACATCATTAAAGATGTTCAAGGGGCAATTAACGCTGGCTACCAGGCAGCATGGTTTGCCTGTAACAGACCTATGAAACTAGCCAACGAGCCTGTAAGCGTGCTTCCCCACATCGCACTAGACAACCTCAACGAATTAACCCACTTCCTATGAATAAAGGGGTCAGAGTACTTTAATAGCTTAAATGTGGGGTCAGAGTACTTTTAACTTTTACGAAGTATAAAAAGGGGAAGGTACTCTGACCCCATATCTTAGTTGTCTTCTAGGACGTTTTGGCGCATGGATTCGCAGGGGCTTTGACAAACTGGTCTCCCAACCACTTTGGCTGGAACGCCCACCACGGTCACGTGGGCTGGAACACTGTTAAGTACTACGCTGCCAGCGCCAACTTTTGAGCCTTCACCTATCTCGATATTTCCTAAAATCTTAGCGCCTGCGCCAATTAACACACCTTGGCGTATTTTAGGGTGGCGATCGCCCGACTCATTACCCGTACCGCCAAGGGTAACACTTTGCAAAATAGACACGTTATCTTCCACAACTGCTGTCTCACCCACCACAATACCGGTAGCATGGTCAAACATAACGCCCTTACCAATGCGCGCTGCTGGGTGGATGTCTACACCAAAGCTCGAAGAATTGCGACTTTGCAAAAACAGAGCTAACTGATGACGACCGTGAACCCATAGGTAATGCGCCATACGGTGAACTTGTACTGCGTGGAAGCCTTTAAAATGAAGTAAAGGAGTAAGGTAATCATTTACTGCGGCATCGCGTGAATTAATCGCCATGATATCTGCAATGGCCGCTTCACTGATGCCTGGCTCTAACAGATAGGCTTCATCAAACACTTCACGAATAGCCAATGCTGGCATGACATCGTCAGCCATTTTATTTGACAAAATAAAGCTTAACGACGATTCGAAATTGTGATGCGCCAGTACACTGGCATGCACGTAGCTAGACAGTAAGGGCTCGTTTTTAGCAACAACTTGCGCTTCTTGTTTTAGCGTCGACCAAAAATCGATAGGCGTAGATAGTGCGGTCATGAGCATGTCCCGTTGGTGTAAAAGTCTCGTGTACTGGAAATTAGTTATACAGGCAATAACGCCAAGTATTCACTGTACAAGGTTGGAATACCAGTAAGCGTGGCAACCTTGAAAAATTAGATACAAGTGAAAGTTTACCCGAGTTTAATGCGATTCAATACCGATGTGTTACCCCTCGAGCGCACAATTCGATCATTTTATCGAATTAATTCGTTATAGCTAATAACAGTTGTGAGTAACTTCAAAAAAGGTTGTCTCTTTTTTATAGGCACACACTTTCGATCGCATTCGCAAAGCCATTATATAGAGTCGCCAAAGAATATTGCTAATAGATACCGTTAAACCTTGATACACAATCAGCAATAGCGTCTTAGGTCGAGCATCCGTAAAACTGGACTGTATAAATTAACAGGCTGATGGCATAATAGCGTGCTGCTGAATGTGTAACAATATCAACTTACAGGTGCTAACTATGGATGTATCTCGACTGCTAGACGAGCTTAACGACAAACAGCGTGAAGCAGTAGCAGCCCCATTATCTAATGCTCTAGTATTAGCTGGTGCAGGTAGTGGTAAAACCCGTGTATTAGTGCATCGCATTGCGTGGTTGATGGAAGTC
Organism: Alteromonas sp. ALT199; assembly: GCF_018619335.1. Classification (GTDB taxonomy): domain Bacteria; phylum Pseudomonadota; class Gammaproteobacteria; order Enterobacterales; family Alteromonadaceae; genus Alteromonas. Next base: position 26,282 of record NZ_JAHHDX010000084.1, read on the forward strand.
GAAAACATCGCACCTTTTTCTATTCTAGCGGTTACCTTTACCAATAAAGCAGCCAAAGAGATGCGCGGCCGTATAGAATCTTTAATGGGTCGCAGCCTACACAATATGTGGATTGGTACCTTCCACGGGCTTGCACATCGCCTATTGCGTGCGCACCACGCTGAAGCTAATTTGCCTGAAAACTTTCAGATAATCGATTCTGACGATCAGTATCGTCTGATTCGCCGCATTTTAAAAGCTATGAATTTAGATGAAAAACATTGGGCCCCTCGACAAATCCAGTGGTATATAAATGGTAATAAAGACGAAGGTCTGCGCCCTCAGCACATCGAGACCCACGGCGATCATATCCAAAAGACCATGCGTGAGGTCTATGCTGCATATCAAGACGCCTGCGATCGTTCAGGCTTGGTAGATTTTGCTGAGCTATTGCTGCGCGCTCATGAATTGTGGGCAAAGAACCCAGAAGTGTTAGCCCATTATCAACGCCGCTTCCGTGCTGTGTTAGTTGACGAGTTCCAAGATACCAACAACATCCAATATGCATGGCTTCGTATGCTATGCAGCGGCGACAATAATAACATTATGATTGTTGGCGACGACGACCAGTCTATTTACGGTTGGCGTGGCGCGAACGTAGATAATATTCAGCATTTCCTAAAGGACTTTAACGATCCTACCACCATTCGCCTTGAGCAGAATTACCGCTCTACTGGGAATATTCTGAAAGCAGCGAACACGGTTATCGACAACAACACAGGCCGTTTAGGAAAAGAGCTTTGGACGGAAGATGCCCAGGGCGAGCTCATTTCTGTCTATGCAGGTTTTAACGAACTCGACGAAGCGCGCTTTATTGTTTCAAAAATTAAAGACTGGCTCAATCAAGGTAATGCTCTTAGCGATACCGCTATTCTCTACAGAAATAATGCCCAGTCACGCGTATTGGAAGAAGCTTTATTACACGAAGGGTTGGCCTATCGCATTTACGGCGGTTTGCGCTTCTTCGAGCGTCAAGAAATTAAAGATGCCCTTGGCTACATGCGCATGGTAAGCCACCCTCATGATGACGCAGCCTTCGAGCGTGTGGTAAACACCCCAAGCCGCGGTATTGGTGAGAAAACCCTCTCGCAAGTACGAGACACTGCGCGCATGCATAACTGTTCGATGTGGCAGGCTAGCCAGCTGCTTATAAACGAAGGCGGCTTTAAAGGTCGTGCGTTGAACGCCATGCAAAGCTTCGTATTACTTATCACCGAGCTTGAGCAAGCCACATTAGACGAACCTCTTGACCAGCAAGCCGATAAAGCCATTCGCCAGTCTGGGCTTTACGCCATGTACCAAGCTGAGCGTGGAGAAAAGGCCCAAGCAAGATTAGAAAACTTAGAAGAACTGGTCAGTGCATGTAAAACCTTTATCGTACCGGAAGAAGCTGAAGAAATGACGCCTCTGGCCGCCTTTTTGGCCCACGCCTCTCTTGAAGCGGGCGAAACCCAAGCAGACAAAGATCAAGATGCTGTACAGATGATGACTATCCATACAGCCAAAGGCCTTGAGTTTCCATTGGTATTCTTAGCCGGCGTAGAAGAAGGTATGTTCCCAAGCCAAATGACCAACGACGAACCAGGACGAATGGAAGAAGAGCGTAGGCTCTGCTATGTTGGAATGACACGCGCTATGCAAAAGTTGTATATCACTTATGCAGAAAGTCGTCGATTATACGGTCAAGATAAGTATCATACGGCTTCGCGGTTTATTCGAGAGATGCCAGCAGATTGTGTGGAAGAAGTCAGGCTTAAGTCCACCATTTCGCGACCTATACATAATCGCTTTAGCCAAGCTACCTCTCACGCCAGTTTTGAAGAAACTGGTTTTAGTTTGGGTGAGCGCGTGGTGCATCGTAAGTTCGGCGAAGGCATTGTTCTTAACTACGAAGGCAGTGGTGAGCATGGTCGAGTACAAGTAAACTTCGACGAATTTGGCAGCAAATGGCTGGTACTTGCTTACGCAAAGCTGGAGAAAGCGTAACATCATTAATTGGCAAGGTAGCCTTAAACTAAGTTGAAATGTATGCAGCAACACGTGCTGATCATCGAAAATGGTGTAGGTAACCTTGAACTTATAGCGAAATTAGTGCGCCGCTCCAGCCTTACCCCCATTGGCGCAACCTCGCTCACCGAAGGAAAGGTTCGTTTCGCACAAGAAGTCCCTGAAACCTTTTTGTGCGCCATTGTCGCCTACTCATTACCCGATGCGCCAAAAGGGGAAGCCATCGACTTCGCCGTCGAATCTTTCATTCCTACCATTGCGACAACGGAAAACCTAGATAATGCTATTCGTGACAAGGTCCTAGAGAGAGATGTTGTCGATTATATTCCCAAAGAAAACTCACAAAACTACGACTACCTTAACCGCCTTATCAGCCGCTTAGAAAAAAATAAATCCACGGGTGTTGTGGTAGTGAGTACGAATCGAGTGCTACGTTCAAAAACCGTTTCGTTACTTCAGCGCCACAACTTCATCGCGTTTGAATGTTTGACCGCTACCGATGCAATGCAATGTCTCTCTGATCATAAAAATGTACGCCTTGTGATTACTGACAACACGCTACCCGACATGACAGGAACACATTTTGTCGCTAGCTTAAGAAAGGCATTTTCTAAAGAACAGCTAGCCATAATGGGTGTTGCTGGAGGCAAAGGCATGCTGATGTCTGCACACTTTATCAAAAGCGGTGCTAATGACTTTTTACGCGTACCCTACTGCCATGAGGAATTTTTATGTCGGGTAATGCAAAACGTTGAATATATTGAAAGCGTAGAAGAAATTCGCCGTGTGGCTAACACGGACTACCTGACGGGTTTACCCAACAGGCGGCACTTCTTTTATATGGTCACCGTGCAGCATCAAAAACTATCTGAAGATCATGCCCTTGCACTTATCGATCTCGACTTCTTTAAGTCGATTAACGATACCCATGGCCATGACGCAGGTGACATTGTGCTAAAGGCCATCGCGGCGCTTATTGAGTTTTATTTTTCTGATGAAATAATTTCGCGCTTTGGCGGTGAAGAATTTTGTATTTATATGCCTTCAACGCCGCTAGAAGAAGCCTGCGAACGCTTGGAAGATTTCAGAAAAGTGGTGGAAGCTGAAGTTATCCAGCTGCCTAAAACCGATATAAAAGTTACTTGCAGTATTGGAGCAAGCGGCGCCCATACCCAACAGGTGGATAAGCTGTTGAGCCTAGCTGATAAACAGCTGTACGCCGCCAAAAATAGCGGCCGAAATCAGGTTAAATGCGAACCTCCCGATGCAGCTTACCAAGAGCAAGGCTCGTTGTTGTAGCCTTGTTGCCCTAGCACCATGACTCTAGCGTAGCGGCGCTAGCTTTACCGGTAGATCGAGTTTTTTACCACAAGCGTCTGTTCCTCAAAAAAACCAACAGTTTTCGCTTAATAAGCTTTTTTTACTGTGCCTTTAACAGGCTTGCAGAATCTGCGTGTTTTTCTGTGGGCTTGTTTCTTACTCTACTACTAACTTTTGTGCTTTACGCTGATTGCGGAAATGTACTAACGAGTCGGCACTAAACAAGATAAGTGCAAGCCACACAAAGCCGAAGGTAACCAAACGCGACTCTTCAAGTGGTTCGCCATAAAGATAGACGGCCAGTATGAACATGAGTGTTGGTCCAATGTACTGAAAAAAGCCTAGGGTTGAATACATAATGCGTCGCGCAGCAGCGGTAAAACAAAGCAGCGGCGCTGTAGTAACAATACCTGCCGCAAGAATAAGGGTGTTTAACGTGGCGTTGTTATTAAATAAGTTACTGTATTCAGAGCCAAAGAATATCCAGTAGGCGATAGCTAACGGTGAAAGCATTAAGGTTTCAATGAAAAGACCCGGTAGCGAATCTACTGCCACCTGCTTACGCAACAAGCCGTACACGCTGAAGCTTCCTGCAAGTACTAAGGCAATCCACGGCACGTGACCGTAAGAGAAGATAAGAATGGCAACGCCAATCACAGCAAGCCCAACCGCTACGCGTTGAAGATTGCGTAGTCTTTCGCCTAAGAATAGCCGACCCAAGAAAACGTTGATAAGAGGGTTAATGTAATAGCCAAGGCTAGCATCAAGAATATGGTCGTTATTAATCGCCCAAATGAACAAGAGCCAGTTGGCTCCAAGTAACAGACCGGCGACGAACAAAATCTGCATAACACGCTTATTGCGAAGGGCAGCGCCCACTTTTGGCCATTGCTTTAGCGCAGCGATAAGCCCAACTAAAAGCACGACAGCCCAGATTACCCTGTGCATGAGTATTTCAGCCGCGGGCAAAACCATCAACTGTTTAAAGTATACTGGTGCAACACCCCACATACTGTATGCGGCAATTGCGCAAATAACACCGACTTGTGCGGCACTGGCTTGCTTAGACAAGACTGGCTCCAACGAAATTCAGGGTAATAAAGGCGCGTATTGTTCATCAGCTTAAATGAATACACAACCCTTAACGCTTTCCAATGGGGCAAAGCACGTAAAGTTCGTAAATATTCAATGAAAAGGCCACGCTGAATGTTATGATTCAGTGTGACCTTAAACGCAATAGCATGTTTACAGCGGGAAGAGGTTATAAGAGGAAAAGCGTACCCAAACCTAAGAACGCCACAAAGCCTACAATATCGGTAACAGTAGTCAGGATAACTGAGCCCGATAATGCAGGGTCTATTTTTAGCTTGTCCAATATGACGGGCACAAATACTCCAGCCAAGGCTGCGGCCACAATATTGAACAGTATGGCTAAACAAATTACCAAACCAAGCATAGCGTCGGTGAACCAGAAATAAGCCACTACGCCTATCACCAACGCCCAAATAACGCCATTCACCCCACCTACTTTCAGCTCTTTTACCATAAGCGCCCGTAAGTTGGCAGGCGTCACCTGCCCCAACGCCAGGCCTCGTACAATCAGGGTGAGCGTTTGACTACCCGCGATACCGCCCATGCTTGCCACCACCGGCATTAACACCGCAAGGGCAACAACCTGTTGCAACGTGCCTTCAAAAAGCCCAATAAACCAAGACGCCATAAACGCGGTAAGCAGGTTAATACCAAGCCATAGGGCACGGTTTTTGGCACTTTTTGCCACAGGCGAGAATAAATCCTCGTCCTCATCCATACCGGCCGAAGCCATCACTTGGCGTTCATAAAACTCATTTACTAGCTCACTTGCCGAGGTTACATCCAATCGACCAAGCAGTTTGTTATTCTCGTCAACCACTGGTAGCGACGCCAGCCCCGAGCGCTGTACAAGAAGCGACGCATTCATGGTGTCATCCGCTCCCTGAATGGTAGTCACATTTTCTTCCGACAAGTCAAATAGCGACACGTGATCTTGTGCATTAAACAGGTGGCTAATTTTAACCAATGCTGAAAACTGACCTGAGCGATTTACCAAGAAAATGCTGTCGCAGTGTTGAGGTACGTCACGTCTTAACAAACGCAAGCCTTCGCGCACTTTGGCGTTCGATGGCAATACTAACTGCTCGTGGTTTACCCAGTGACCTATTTGATTATCGGGAAACTGCGTAGCTTCTCTGAAGTACTTTCGCTCTTTTGAATCGAGGGATTCATAGGCCATATCAACTAAACGCTTTGGCAATGAATCAAGTAGCTCTAGCAAATCTTCGGCATCAATATCAGCAAAGATAGACGCCCATTCATTGTGAGGCGTATTATCGATGAGGATTTCACGAGGGTCGCTACGCATCTCGACGAGCACATCGAGCTTACGGTCGCGAGAGATGCCATCCCACACTGCTAGGCGCTCTTCAACAGGCAGTGACTCTAACAGCGATGCGATATAAACCTCATCTTGCCCGCTTAAAGCAGCGAGTAAGGTGGCGGGGTCGTCAGCCATACTTTCAGTGACAATCTCTTCAATTAAATCTGGTAGTGGCTCTGCCATGCTATACCTCCCATTGTATCGCTAACTTCCTATACACAACGCAGCACAGCCATTTAAGGATGATGAAACCCCATTATCGAGAATACTATCCCAGCATGTATGTACCCGTGCCAAAGGCTATATGATCGCCTTTTTCGTTGTGCAATTCCATTCTACACACCACTAATTTACTGCCCTTGCGTATAATCGCTGCTGTTGCAATAAAGCGCTCGCCTCTTCCCGGCCTTAAGTAATCAACGCGCATATCGACCGTGCCCATGGTAGGCAATCTGACTTGAAGGTCCACAAGGTGTTCAATTGAGGTTTGTTTGATGGTTTCTATAATTGAGACTAAACCACCGATGGTGTCTAGCATAGTCGCTGTTACACCGCCGTGTAGAATTTTTTGCATTGGGTTGCCGGTAAGCGAGGGTTGCCAATTAAGATGCAAAGAAATCTGCGTTTCTAAACCTGAACCTTGTGTAACAAATTCTAACCCTAAAAGCTGGTTGAACGGCATATTATCACGAAAAACGCTATGACATGACTGATCATAACTTGATGATTTATTTTCTTGTTGGTTGTAGTATTTTCGCTGATAGGCATTTTGTAATCCATTCGCTTCAACAGTATTGGTAACATTACTACTGAATACAAAGGGTAAGGAAATTCTTCCAACCAATGATGAATAATCAAGGTTGCTTATAGGCCAAATCACTATTAGTTAGGCCTAACGTTTTCACATTCATACTTTGCTCAAAAAGTACCCCACTTACTTTTCTAACTATTGATAAAGAACGCTATCGCTGAATTTTAGTCTAGTTTTTTAAATTGCCCCGTGAAGACATGACCAAAAACGCGTAAAATCCCGCACCTATGACAACTGCAATAGATTCATCAGAGCTAGCGTCTGAACTCCAACGTGCAAAAACGCCAGAATCCGTCTTAAAAGATGTATTTGGCTACGATGCTTTTCGCGACGGTCAAGGCGAGGTCATTCACCATGTATGTGAAGGTAAAGACGCGCTTGTTTTGCTACCTACAGGTGGCGGTAAGTCGCTGTGCTATCAAATTCCTGCTCTAGTGCGAAGCGGCACCGCTATTGTCGTGTCACCGCTTATCTCATTGATGCAAGATCAGGTAGAACAATTAAAGGCGCTAGGCGTAAAAGCCGCTTATCTTAATTCAACGCTGGAAGTTGACGAACAAGCGCGTATAAACGATGCGCTACAAGCAGGTAAACTCGATTTACTGTACGTGTCACCTGAGCGTTTAATGCAGTACTATTTTCAACAGTCGCTAGCACATGCAGACATTGCCTTATTTGCAATTGATGAGGCCCATTGCGTTTCCCATTGGGGCCATGATTTCAGGCAGGATTATCGCGCCTTAGGGCAGATAAAGTCTCGCTTTCCCTCTATTCCTGTAATTGGCTTAACGGCCACAGCAGATTCAGCGACTCAAACAGACATACTAACGCAGCTCAATCTTAGCGACCCATTGGTTTACAAAGGCAGCTTCGATAGACCCAACATCCGCTACCGCGTAATGAGTAAGTATAAGGCTTTCGATCAAGTTGTTGCTTACGTAAAACAGCAAGAAGGTAGCGGCATTATTTACTGCAACAGTCGCGCTAAAGTCGACGACCTTCACGCCAAGTTGTTCAGACTAGGCTTTCGCTGTGCGGCGTATCACGCGGGTATGGATAACGACGAGCGCGAGCTGGTACAGCGCCAGTTCTTGAACGACAAAATCGATATTGTGGTTGCTACCGTTGCCTTTGGAATGGGTATTAATAAATCGAACGTGCGTTATGTGGTTCATCACGACGTACCGCGTAGTGTTGAAAGCTATTACCAAGAGACCGGCCGAGCCGGGCGAGATGGTCTTGAATCTGAAGCTTTACTCTTGTTCGACGAAAAAGACGCAGCCCGTGTAAAACAATGGATAGAGCAAGGCGAAATAGCCGAGCGCAATCAAATAGAGTTACAAAAATTTGCTGCTATGGAAGCCTTTTCCGAAGCACAAACCTGTCGTAGACAAGTACTGCTGAACTATTTTTCGCAATTCAGCGACAGCGCTTGTGGTAACTGTGATATCTGCCTTGACCCACCTAAAATGATAGACGGTTTGGTGATTGCGCAAAAAGTACTATCTTGTGTACTAAGGCTTTCACAGCAAGCATCTAGTCAATATGTTATTGACGTATTGCGAGGCAAGCAGTTAAGGCGCCTTCAGGAAGCAGGTCATCATCAGCTTTCTACGTACGGCATAGGTAAAGACAAATCAGATAGCTACTGGCACAACATTATTAACCAGCTTGTTCACAAAGGGCTTATTCGCGTTGACATTACTGCTCACGCCGCGTTGAGGTTGACCGAAGCAGCACGACCTGTACTGAAAAACGAAGTAGCGGTTCAACTTGCCGTACCGCGACTTGAATTTAAGCCCGATAAGAAAAAGGCTAAGCAAGCGCCCGCTAACTACGACAGAACTTTGTTTACGCGCCTTAAGCACCTGCGCAAAGTGTTAGCGGAAGAAAATGAAGTGCCGCCGTATGTAGTGTTTAGCGACGCCACTTTAGTTGATATGGCGTGTAAGCTTCCCACTACGCGCAACACTTTATTAGAGGTAAGCGGTGTAGGCCAAACCAAACTCGAACGCTATGGCGAAGCCTTTATTCAATTAATTGGCGACTATATACATCGAGACCACTAAAGGCGTATTGGCCAGCTAGGTTTATCTTTAAGCTGGCCACTGGGCATGACAACTGAATAACGGTTCAAAGGCTAGGCATAAGCGTACTCACCGCCTTTTTCTAACGCGGCTTTGTAAGCTTCTCTGGCATGAACACGCTTAACGTAACCTTGAATAGCGGTGAAATCTTTAGCGCGCCCACTGGCCACCAACGACTCTAACGGAAATATCATTTGAACATCTGCGCCGCTAGGTGCATTACCTGCAAACCAGGTGTTTTTCGCTAAGTAAGATTCTACATATCGCAAACTCTGCGCTAAATTAGGGCCATAGTATGCGTTCAAAATCCCGTCTATCAACTTATTGGTGACAGGTTTGATAAAAAAGGGTTTCGAGCCCTTTTGACGGGCTTTTTCTAATACCAAATTGGCAACCAATGGTGGCATTAGCGAGCCTTCGGCGAAGTGAAGCCAAAACCAATATTGTTGAAGTGCTTCTGGGTCTTGGGGCGCAGAAAACGCATCTGTAGCGTGATGGCGAACAAGGTATTCCACAATAGCACCAGATTCTGCAATCGCACCGTGAGGCGTAGTAAGCACCGGAGAGCGCCCCAACGGGTGAACCGCACGAAGTGAGTCCGGCGCCAAGTTCGTGTTACTATCTCTTTGATAGAATTCTATTTTATACTCTACGCCTAGCTCTTCTAAAAGCCATAAAATTCGCTGTGAGCGAGAGTTGTTCAAATGGTGAAGTGTTAGCATACCCCGTCCTTAATACGCTTGAATAAACGCTATTGTTTTTGTGTTGTACTATATACAACTTTTAGAGCAAGCGGGTTTACAATAGCCTACAAATTGATAAATTCTATGCAAAATTTCACAAAAGAAGATATTAAAAAGAACGCCGTCGTTAACGAATTAAGTGTAGAAATTCGCCTTACGTTACCTACTACGCCACTTAAAACCCAACAATGGGCAGAACAATTTTGCACTATGTTTAACTTCAAGCTTTCAGAGACTGATTGGGGGGCCGATCGTTTTCAGGCGGTTATTACTACAGAAACAAGCGATGCAGATTTACAGTGTATGCTATGTATAGAGTGGCTTTGCGAAGCGATATGGCTAGAACCTATAGGTACACAACAGTCACCATCCACTCTTTTTAATTACCTTATGCAAGCATAGTTTTTCGAGCCCCCCTTTCTCGTTGGGTTTGGCTTTTCGTAAAGAGTAGTATTATTCTAATGAAAACTCCCGAAGGATAAGAGGGCTTAAAGGTATACAATTTTACCTGTAAAAAAACATTCTCTTATCATGTGGCTCAAGGAATTAACGAGTGGTTACAGCCCGGCTATTTAATTGCGTATCAGCGTTGCTCATCAGTTGGGTTTTGCTGAGTGTAAACGTTTCGGCTAGCAGTCAGCTTACCGTTAATGAATCATTCCAACGGGAAGTAATTAATCACTATGCTCATTTATCTATCGCTCCAACCAGCGCCACGTACTTTGATGTTTTAAACGGGAACATTGCAAATAACTCAACGCTAGCTTCTTCATCCAACGAGCGTGTTTGGTATTCCACTGAACTCGTACATACCGGTTACAGCCCCGTTCCTTTGGTGCTAAATATTGACCGATTAAACGTTGACGACCTACAAATATTTCTTCTTGATAGCAGCCAGCGAATCATTAAATCCTATCGTTATCAGGCAGGTAAAGGAGACTTTTCGCTAAGGCAACCTCTTCCCAATATCAGGCTCGCTTTTACCCTTCAACCATACCAAGACGCGCGCTTATTAATAGCGGTAAAAGATGAAGGGCTAAAGTATTTTCCCATTACCCTGTGGGAAAGAGACCTTTTAGCGCAGTACGACACCAATATGCTTATTTTACTTGGTACGGTTACGGGTGTTTTGGCGCTGATTACTCTCTATTTCTTGTTTTCTTATCTGCACGAGCGCATTCCCTCTCGATTTTGGCTCACCATGTCATCGCTTGTTCTTATCGCATTAGTGTTTATTACTGCGGGGGGGGTAGCTATTTGGCCGAGCTTAACTAACAACATTGAGCAGTTTTATGCCGTTTGTTTTTGCATGCTATTACTGTGCTTTGGCAAAGTGACACATCACCTATTTGCGCCTATTCCTCTTATCTTGAGGTCTATAAACTACCTTATCCCTCTGTTCGCTACCGTCTATTGCCTAGCCGTAAACGCCTACGCTGCAACTATTACGCTTCTGTTACTAACAGCAGGCATGGGGCTTTATCACCTTTCGCTGGCATTATTGTTTAAAGACAAAAGTGAGCACACGATCAGTACTACTTACATTACTGCATGGCTTTCTCTTTTTGTATTTTATGCATTGGTCACGCAGAACTTGTTCGGCAACTTGGTTTACACCGTTAGCGTTGCCATAGGTATGCTTCTTTTCGTGACTTTAGGCTTCTTGTGTTTCGGCTTTACCGTTATCACTAAAGAAGAGGTATTGAATCAACGACAGCTGTCAACACAAGCAGAAACAATTTCAAGCTTGAATCACTTCTACGATTTGTTCAGACATTCGGCAGAGGGACACTACACGTCAACATGGGATGGACAGCTTATTTCAGTCAACCCCGCCATGTACAAAGTTTTCGGTTATGACAACGAAGAGGAGATGATCAACGAAGCCAAGAACACGGAAGCTTTCTACGCCAATGCTGAAGACAGGCAGATTTTGCTTGGCGAAATATCCCAGAAGGGCCACGTAACGGGAAAGGAAATTCGAGGCAAGCGCCGTGACGGTAACGAATTTTGGTTTTCGCTATCATGCCAACTTCGAGAAAGTGGTAAAGGCAGCTTTCTTTACGGCTCTATCTCTGATATCACCGACAAGAAACAGTCAGATTTAAGCCTCCAGTATTTAACCACCCATGACTCATTAACTGGTGTCTACAATCGAAGGCAGTTCGAATCGTTATTCAAAGAGAAAGTACTTAGCGCTAAACACACGCAGTTGTGTTTGCTGTTTTTAGATCTCGACAGGTTCAAGATAGTTAACGATACTTGCGGTCACAAAGCCGGAGATGTACTCATTAAAGACATTTGCCGCTTAATAGAAAACACAATGCTTTGTGAAGCTCAATTAGGGCGCCTGGGTGGCGATGAATTCGGTATTATATTCTCGGATATTGATACCGACTCGGTTTATTTGAACGCAGTGAAAATACTCAATGCTGTACAAGCTTATCGCTTTATGTGGGATAACCGTATTTTCAACTTGGGGGTGAGCATAGGAATGGTGGTATGCGACGACACCGATGTTAACCCCGGCCAGTATCTAAGCATGGCCGATGCAGCGTGTTATTTTGCTAAAGAGCAAGGCAGGAATCAGGTTCATAGATACAATAAAAATGATGAGAGTATTCAGCGCTACCAGCGCGAACTTGATTGGGTATCTTCTATTAACACTGCATTAGAAGAAGGCCGCTTCGAGCTTTTTTATCAATCGCTAAGGCCATTAAATAAAACCAGTGATGGGCACTACTACGAAGTGTTACTGCGTCTTCGAGAGGAAGACGGAAAGCTTGTAGAACCTGCCAACTTTTTGCCCACCGCTGAACGATTTGAAATGAACGTGAGTGTAGACAAATGGGTGGTCACTAATACGTTCAAATGGCTATCTGAAAATCCGAATCATCTTGAAGAGCTTAAGCGGTGTAGCATTAACTTAAACTGTCACTCTTTGGCAGATAGAGACTTTACATTATTTATATTAAACGCTTTCGAAACATACAGCATTCCTTACAATAAAATTTGCTTTGAAGTTATCGAGTCAGTCGCCATAATTAAAATGGAAGATACCCTTGCCTTCATGCGCACCTTTAATCGTCTTGGTTGCTCTTTTGCGCTCGACGACTTCGGCAGTGGCTTTTCTTCCTACAGTTACCTCAAAAGCCTGCCTGTTAATCAAGTTAAAATTGACGGCATGTTTATTAAAGACATGCTGAACGACAGTGTAGATACAGCTATGGTCGCTTCAATCAACGATGTTGCGAAAGCCATGGGAATGCAAACTGTAGGGGAGTTTGTTGAAAATGAAGGTACTATGGCGCAGCTAGGCAAAATGGGCGTTGATTTCGCTCAAGGCTACGGCGTGGCCAAGCCAGCCCCTTTACATGAATTTAAACCTCTGTAATAACCATGCTTAATTCGTGCATTGCGAAAAAAGTGATAGCACAAGCGTCATCTCGCGTATAAAAAAGTGGTAGACTTGCAAAAATAGAAGTCATCCCCACTTATTGCCTACTGTCCAAAGTGTAGAAGTAACATGAGTAGCAAACAGCCTAAATACGAATATGTCAGTACTGCAAAATTGCCCACTAGAATGGGTGAATTTAAAATTCACGGTTTTGTTGAAGCCAGCGGCCAAGAGCACGTTGCCCTTTCCTACGGAGAGTGGAAAGCTGATGATGTAGTGCCTATTCGTATTCATTCAGAATGCCTGACCGGCGATTCTTTATTTAGCACCCGCTGTGACTGTGGTTTTCAGTTAGAAAAGGCCATGCAAAACATTGTAGATAACGGTTACGGCGTTTTGCTGTACTTGCGACAAGAAGGCCGTGGTATTGGTCTTTTAAACAAAATTCGCGCCTACAATCTTCAAGATAGCGGCATGGACACTGTTGAAGCTAATGAACACCTTGGTTTTGACGCTGACCTTAGAAGCTACGACATCTGCAAACTAATGCTAGACACGCTTAATGTGAAGCATGTTGAGCTTATGACGAACAACCCTAAAAAGCTTGCTGCATTAAAGGCACTTGGCATAGACGTGGTGGCAAGAAAGCCTATTGATCACGGCATCACGAAAGACAACAAGCATTATCTTAAAACGAAGACAGAGAAGCTTGGTCACGCCTTCGACCCGCATGTTTTCAAATAGCTAGAGACATTGTCAAAGCCCAATACACGCTAGCATTAATTATCTTCTTAAAGCGCCCACAGTAACGTGGGCGTTTTCTATTCAGCTTGGGTTAATTATCTGTTGACTATATTGTATACAGACTTACCACATTGCGCGCGAAAAGCAGCTGCTTTGCAGCATAGCAATGTAAGGAGAATGTATGAAAAACATAACTTTATCTGTGATTATTGCTCTTTCAAGTGTATCTGCGCTGCCTGTCTTTGCTCAATCAAACTCAAGCGTCGCAGAGGCTTCTTCTGCGACTCAGCAATATTCTGACGCAGATTTAGACAGTGCACTTGCGCCCATCGCGCTTTATCCCGATACGCTTCTTACGCACATTTTAATTGCCTCTACCTACCCTCTAGATGTTGTAGCAGCCGACCGCTGGCGTCAAAGTAATAGCCATTTAACGCCGGAACAAGTAGAAGGAGTATTAGATGGCGTAAGTTGGGACCCGAGCGTAAAAGCGCTCACCCCTTTTACCGAACTACTTAACACAATGGCCAGTGATCTTGAGTGGTTGCAGCAGCTTGGTGACAATGTACTTATCGACCAAAGCCGTGTGCTAGACCGTGTTCAAGTTCTTCGGCAGCATGCACATAACACCGGCAACCTAACAACTAACGACTACATTGAAGTTGAAAGAGAGCGTGATAGCAGTCGTGAAATTATTTATATAGAGCCGCGTCAGAGGGAGGTGGTGTATGTACCATATTACGACCCGAACATTGTCTATGGCCATTGGTGGCATGCGACTTCCCCTGTACGCTGGCGTCACCACGTAAGCTATCATCACTATAGCAATGTATATTGGTCTCCAAGTGTGCACCTTTCTACTTTCTTTTTCTTCGGCAGCGTGCACTGGCATAACCGTAATGTTGTTATTCACCGCGAGCCCGTACGTAGGTATTACCACGGTAGCCCACGAAAACGAGTTGTAAGCCGCGATTATCGCCGCTGGGAGCACAGTGCTGTGCATCGTCGTGCACGTTACTCTAATCGCGTAGTTCAAAGCGCGCCGTCACGCTATGAACATGCAGGTGTTACGCGGGCCAAACACGTATCTAATAGACATACCAAAACGGTAAACACTTCAACACGTCATAGCAATAAGCACTCTAATGAGTCAGTAGCGCATACTAAGAATGCTAAGCCTATTAAACGAACTATAGAGCCCAAGCGGGTAACGCCGCTTCGAGAAGCTCGTGTGCAGAACAAACAGGGCTCTGTGAAACGCAAGCAGTCGATAGAGCATGCACTAAAGCGCAACCAAGCGGTGGCCAGAAGTGAAAAGCCGTCACGCGATAACACATTAAGAGCGTTAAAGCGTGACAAGCCGACTCGGATGACGCCTTCACCACAGCCTAAAAAGGCTGCAAACAGAAATGGTACGGTCCAACGTTCAGTGAAGCAAAACGTCAATCGCCAGCGCGTTGAAAGGACGAGCCCACAGAATCGCTCTATTGCCCGCGAAAGCGGCAAACCAAGACGTATTGAACGAGCAAGTAATAATAGGTCGGTAAAACATACTCAACGTGAGAGACCACAAAGACAAATATCTCGAGTGGAACGCAGCAGCGACAAGCGTAACAGCTATAAGCACTGAAATTTAACAGCGGTTTGCGATAAAGGTTGTACTTAGAAAGGGTTAGCAGCAACGTTTGCTAGTCCTTTCTATTATGCACTCAGCGTGCTGCTTCATGAAATTTCAACAAAGCCTCCACAAAGCGAATTGGAGACTGGTCATCAAGGTTGAAGTACAGTGAAGGCTCAATAAGCTCTAGTTCCATTATTGCCCAGTCATTATTCTGCCTAACCAAATCAACTCGCGCATATAGCGCATCGCAAGGCATGGCAGACAAGGCGTTTTGGGCAATATCCAATTGCGCACTGTCTACAGCAACAAGGTGTAAACTGCCTCCATGTTCTTCTTGTACGCGGAAATCGCCTTTTTTCGGTACCTTCTTAATAGCATGGCTGAATTCTCCACCGAAATAAAACAGTGAATACTCACCTTCATCTACGACACTACTCAAAAACCGCTGCACCATGAAGTCCCGTTGATTGAAGGTATCGAAAAGCACTTGTTGTTTAGTAGACCAGTCTGCTTTTGACAGCTTGAACGTGTCATCAGCGTTAGCACTGAGCGTGGGTTTAATGACTAGGGTATCGCAATGTAAACTTAAGAATGCCTCTTCAATTATGCTGTTATTAAACGTGCTTCCCCACATCGTTTCAACAATAGGCACCCCTTTATCTTCCAAGTCTTTTAGATAGTGCTTTTCGATATTCCATTGCATCAATGGCAATGGATTTAGCAGAGTAGCGCTAGAGGCCTCTATGCTTTGAAGGCAAGCTAGAAAAGCTTCAGCATGTTGCTGATAGTCCCACGTACTTCGCACGATTACGTAGTCAAATGCATCCCAACCCACAGACTTCATGTGCCAAGATATGGTGTTCACACTCCAGTCTTTTTGCTCAAAAAAAGGGATGAGCAATTCGTCGTAGACAAAAAAATCTTCAAGGTTATCCGTAGAGAGAAAGGCGACAGAAGGCATTGAAATTCCTTGCACTAAAGGCATTAAGATTTTTTAAGAATAGACACTATTAGACCAAAGTTAAATGTCTAAAAATCTGTTAGTTACGTAAAATTTGCTGAAATTTAGCACGCCTGTAATTTTTAACCTACACTTTATTACAAATACGTTTCGGAGATTGATATGCGTTACCCTTGGCTGCTGGAAGGTCATAAGATTTTTCGCGTAGTGATCATTGTACAACTTGTTATCGCCGTTGCTATTGGGCTTTTTACTGGTGAAATATTGCCAGCATTTATTTTTGGTGTACCGATTGCCGTTGTACCTTT
Source organism: Alteromonas sp. ALT199 (assembly GCF_018619335.1). Taxonomy (GTDB): domain Bacteria; phylum Pseudomonadota; class Gammaproteobacteria; order Enterobacterales; family Alteromonadaceae; genus Alteromonas. The sequence continues at coordinate 42,736 of NZ_JAHHDX010000084.1, forward strand.
GATATTGAGCTCGCAAAACCCGTATTCTGCAATTAGCCGCCACGCTATGGCGATTGGCGTGCAGCTACTTACCGCACTGCATATTCACCAATCTTTTGGGTTAATTGAAGTTCACTTTGAAATTTTTGTAATACTTGCGTTTCTTTCTTGTTTTAGAGATTGGAAGGTAATACTAACGGGCACAATAGTGGTCGCTGTTCACCATGTCTCGTTTTTCTTCTTACAGGTAAATGGTTTACCGCTTATTATCTTTGAAGAGGGTCATGTTACTTTTCCAGTTCTGCTTTTGCACGCCGGATTTGCGTTAGCCGAAGGTGGTGTTTTGATTTACATGGCCAAGCAAGCCCACCAAGAAGGTGCAGGCGCCGCCGAACTACGCCTAGCCATTGAAACCATGCAGCAAACTGATGGCAAACTCGATTTGTCTGTTGAACTAAATCGCGATAATAAAATAGTAAGGCCTTTCGCTGAACTTATTGATCAAGTGAAATCGCTCATTGAGCTTGCTTCTAATTTGACTGATGAAGTGGTTAAAGGGGCTACAAATATGGAGCTAGCGGCAAATAATATGTTTGAAATCAGTAAGAATACTGACCAAGAGCTTGCCATGGTTTCCGCATCGTCAGAAGAAATCGCACAAACCATGCAGCTTTCAACAGAGCAAACTACACTTGCTAGCGATAAAGCGTCAGCTGCGCAAAACGCGTCTCAGTCTACGCGGGATTCTATTTCTAAATCCAGCAATACTATAGACTCGTTGCGCAACACGTTAAATGCAGCAGCACAAACTAACACAGCACTAAATGAACAATGCTCACATATTTCAGATTCCATGCGCTCAATTACTGCCGTGGCTGAACAAACCAACTTGCTTGCACTCAATGCCGCTATTGAGTCAGCCCGTGCTGGCGAACATGGTCGCGGCTTCGCCGTGGTAGCCGACGAAGTGCGCACACTAGCCATTCGCTCAAAAGAAAGTGCAGACCAAATTACCAGTATTACCGAACAACTCGTTGCGCAAACGGCAAGCTCGGTTGATCAAATGCAAACCTGTATACAACTGGTCGATGAAGCTGTTGTTTCAAGTGATAGCGCTACCTCGGCTATGACAGAAATTATGCAGCAAATTCGCGAAGCCAGCGAAAGTATGACCGAAATTGCTACGTCTGCAGTTGAGCAGGAAAGCGCGTCGACTTCGATAGCACAAAGCACCGCGCGTTTGAGTGAACTTACTTCTGAAGAACTTGCTACCGCTGAGTCGCTTGCAGGTGAAGTTGAAGTGTTGTCACAAATATCTCAGCGCATGCGCAGCGCTATTGAACGCTTTAAGCTTTAAGCACAGAACTTAAAGCACGGTCGAAGGCGTTTTGCTTCATGCATAAAAAAGCGAGCTGGCTGCTACTTGTATTATGGGCGATAGGGCTGCTTTGTGCCCTATTGGCGTATGGTCAACGTCAGCTATCAGACTTCGACCCTAACGGCGAATTGCTTCACCGCACCACCGCACCAGACTTTGACGCATCCCTCGTTGCAATTTTAGAAAAACAAGGTATCCAACCAGGTTCTGTGATTCATGTGGGAACACAATACCGCTGCTATTGCGACACCCTTACTACACCACATCAAACTCAGCTTACGGCCAAGCTTGGTAGCAACTTTCGTCAGGTCAGACTGATTGTAGAAGATGTACCTGAGCTAGCAGCTATGCTTGAGGCTGTGCCGGCACTTATCGTGTTAGATAAACAAAACCAACTTCGCTATCTAGGCCCTTATGCCACAGGCTACGGTTGCTTCACTGGCAAAAACCTTGTCGAACAGGTGGTTAGCTACACCACGCAACTTCCCTATGCAGGCGCCGTTATTAATACTGATGCTACCGGTTGCTTCTGCTAAAACGCTGGCACAAATTATGTAACCCTCTTTGTATCTCGCAATATCACTTTAGATAGAGCAATAAACGGGCAAATCTTGCACGCACATTGCTCTTTAGTGAAAGCTTTACAAGGAGTTCACAATGTCTAAGCGCGCAATACTTTATCGCATGGTTACCCCAGAGCATATTTGCCCTTTTGGACTCAAATCAAAAGACTTGCTCGAGAGGAACGGTTATGAGGTTGATGATCATCATTTAACTAACCGAAGTGAAACCGATGCATTTAAAGAGAAGCATGGTGTGAAAACAACTCCGCAGACGTTCATAGACGATAAGCGTATTGGCGGCTATGACGATTTAAGAGATTACTTCAATTTAAAGCAAGAAAGTGAATTTGGGTCGCGCTACACCTCTATCATCGTAATTTTTTCTCTAGCGGCACTTATGGTGTTCGCGCTTATGCTCAAAGGAGGGCTACCAACAGGCCTTGAGCCTTTTGTATTGAATTTTATTGGTGTGGCTATGGTGATACTCGCCCTGCAAAAGCTACAAGACTTAGTGGCTTTCTCAAACCAGTTTATCACCTATGACTTACTGGCAATGAAGCAGGTACGATACGCTTATGTGTACCCTTTTGCAGAGGCGTTTGCCGGGCTCGGCATGCTTGCTGGTCTTCCTGCGCTATTGGTTTCACCAGTTTCCATTTTTATCGGCGCTATTGGTGCGGTTTCTGTTATTAAGGCGGTATACGTCGATAAGCGTGAACTTAAATGCGCCTGTGTGGGTGGTAATTCAGATTTACCCCTTGGCTTTATCTCATTAACTGAAAACCTAGCCATGTTAGGGGCAGGACTTTACATGTTGTCTGCATGGCTAGCCTAAGTAAAGTGAAGGCTGATAGAGCCGTGGGGCTGCTCGTTACCAACTCGTAAATCAGATGCATATAGCGTTATTTTAAATGACTTAGTGCGGTGCCCTATTGAGCATCTTCAATAGGGCGGCTCATCCCCTTTATATGCGCCACTACGCTTCGGCCCAACGCACTTAAATCATAACCGCCTTCTAGCATACTTACGATACGACCTTCGCAACATGTATCTGCAACCGCGCGAAGCTGTTGGCTTACCCAAAAATAATCATCTTCTACTAGGCGTAGGTGAGCCATTGGGTCTTCAGCGTGAGCATCAAAACCTGCAGAGATAAAAATAAGTTCAGGTTGAAAGTTACGTAATGCTTCGAACCAATGCTGCACTTTTTCCCTGAAAACTTCTCCCGTAGCCCCCGCTTCAAGCGGCACTGAAAGAATATTACTTGCTGAAACCGGCGAGCCACTATGGGGATAGAAGGGGTGCTGGAAACTACTGCACAGCATGATGCGCTGGTCGCCAGCTACAATTTGCTCGGTACCGTTACCGTGGTGCACGTCGAAGTCGACAATGGCAACTCGTTTTAGCTCATAGTTTTGAAGCGCGTAGCGAGCCGCTATAACAATGTTATTGAAAATACAAAACCCCATAGCACTATCGTATGTCGCATGGTGTCCAGGTGGCCTAGTAGCACAAAAGGCCTGCCTGTCATTACCTTCCATTACCCAATCGACAGCATTACACCCTGCACCGGCCGACTCTAGCGCAGCGTTTAAGCTGTGGCGCATTAAACCTGTGTCTTCATCTAACCAAGCCACATTGTCTTTCTTTTCTGAATAGAGTGTTTTTTCGTGGTCACTAAATATAGATTGGGCCGCGCGCTCAAATACATTTTTCACATAATATGGGTCATGCGCGAGTTTAAGGTAGGCTTCGGCAATGGGAGTAGCATCGGCATGCTCACACACCATTTCTAATCCAGAAGATAGCAACTGGTCGTCTATAGCAAATAAGCGGTCAGGAGATTCAGGATGGTCTTTTCCTAAATCGTGCTTGGTGCCGTGTTTGCCGCGAAATATTTTTATCGTCATGTCAAAGATGCCACATCTAGTACTAACTCTACATCACTGGGGTCGCCAGTAAACTTCCGTTTAAATTTCGCTTGCTCGAAGATGGTGATCATAGGGCTATTATCGCCACGTACATAAGCCATCATTTTCGCAATACCTCTTACTTTTGCTACGGTGATAAGCTCATTTAAAAGCCGGCTAGCCATACCTTTCCCCTGCTGGGTTTCACGGGTAACAAACGCGGCTTCACAAGTATTGTCGCTTGGGTTGTAGTAAAACCTGCCCACCGCATGAATGGTAATACGAGAACCTTCTTGTCTTACAATACACAAAGCCGCATCAGAGCTTTGGTCAACCGACACCAGGTTACATGATTTCTCACGAGACATTTGTTTAGGGTCGTAGTTGTAGCGCAGCCTCAGCGTCTCTTTGGTGTGGGAGTAAAAGAATTCTTGCAGGCGCCTTTCATCTGCCGGGTTTAACGGGCGCATGTAAAAGGTTTCACCTTGTATATTTAGCTTCTTTAACTGTATGGCACCTAGCTCAGGTATATCAGTTGGAAATTTAGCTTGATAATGGGGAACCCAATAATGCTGTCGAACCTCTTCTAACAGTGCTGAACGAAATTTAGGGTGTGCCACACGAATAAGCTCTAATGCGCGCTCTCGAATACTCTTTCCTTTAAGAGACGCAATGCCGTACTCAGTCACTACATATTGAACATTTCCCCGCGAAGTCACCACGCCAGCACCTTCGCTTATGCGCGGCGTAATACGAGAAACGGTCTCATTTTTTGCGGTCGATGGTAGTGCAATAATCGCTTTACCACCTTTACTGATAGATGCACCAGTAACAAAGTCTACCTGACCACCTATTCCACTATAGAAGTCGTAACCAATCGAATCAGCGACCACTTGCCCGGTTAAATCTACTTCCAGCGCACTGTTTATCGCTACCATATTGTCGTTTTTGGCAATATTAGTAGGCTTGTTGACATAACTACTCGGGTAAAATTCAATATGCGGATTATTGTTAATTAGGTCGTAGAGCTTGCGCGTACCGATCGCAAAACTGGTTACGATTTTTCCAGGGTGAAAGGTCTTTTTCTTGTTGCTAATAGCACCAGACTCTAACAGTTCAATGATACTGTCGGTAAGCATTTCGCTGTGAATACCTAAGTCCTTGTGATTACATAAATATTGAAGCGTTGCACTTGGAATTTTACCAATACCAAACTGCAGCGTGGCGCCATCGTCCACCAGCATAGATACGTATTGACCAATTCGTTCAGCCACTGAATCAATAGGCGGCGGTGTTACCTCAACCAGTGGCTCTTCGGCCTCTATACAGGCTGTGATTTCGCTGATATGAATATAAGAATGTCCTGCGGTCCGTGGCACCTGAGGGTTTATTTGCGCAATAACTTTCTTACTCTGCCTAATGGCCGACATAGCAATATCCACTGCAGGGCCTAACGAGCAGTAGCCGAATTCATCTGGAGGGCTAACGTTGACTAGAGCCGCATCGAGCGCCAGCGTGCCATCGCTAAACAAGCTTGAGATTTCAGACAGAAAAACGGGGGTATAGTCTGCACGCCCTTCATCGACTGCTTTTCGCATCGCCTCACCGCCAATGAAGAAGGTATTCGCCTTAAATAGGTTTTTGTATTCTTCTTTAACCCAGCGTGTATCGCCGAGTGCCAGCATGTGAACAAGCTCTATATCGCTAAAACCTTCGCTGTTATCAATAAGGTGCTGCACGAGTGCGTGAGGTACTGACGCGTTTCCGCCTACAAAAACACGGCAACCCGACTTTATTAAAGACGACCACTGTGGTGCTTGAGGTAAACTAAATGCCATTTCCATCTGCCCTTTTTATCGCAATATCTCATGATGCCATAAAAACAGGGCCATTCCTGCTTTTGAATACTAGAGCGCTATAAGCGATTGGTCGTAGATCAAGTTAGAAAAGTGTCAACGCTATTTAGGTCGGGTTATAAGTAATAAAAAAGCCCACAAAAGTGGGCTTTAAACACGTAAGTGCGTGGCGCACTTACGTCAGTAATATTTAGAACGTCAGTAGCGAAATTTTTCTAACCAATTTCTAAAAAATGGTGATATGACCGACTTACTATTTGCTAGACGATGGCCATCATTCAACAATAGAAGCTGGGCTTTCTGATGGCGGGCATACTTAAGACTGTTTTCAATGGGAACAACATCGTCGTTCCAACCGTGTACCAGACTTACGTAACCGTCATAGGGAAAGCGCTGAACTTTATAATTCGGTAAATACAGTGCGGGAGCCATAAGGAACACGCCCCGCGCCGATATCTGACTCGCTGCTGCCAGCGACACATAACCACCCATGCTAGAACCTACAAGTACAACGTCATTGCACTTTTCAGCAATAGTCTCTTTCAAACGTTCTAGCCGGGCCTCGGGGCAGTCAAGATCTTGATAATCAATACTCTCAACACCAAAGCCCATATCATTTGCAACATTAGAAAGCGTGGTTATTTTACTGCCCCAAGGGCCACTCTCTTTACCGTGAGAAAAAACAACAGTGGTCATAACCAATATCCCTATTTAAAAAAGTGAAACGTTTTTTTCCCACTCTAGCGCAATTAATTGTTACTTGTCTTCCCTATGGAATAGTTTTTCTACCATCACATAGAACATAGGCACGAAGAATATAGCCAAGAAGGTCGCAGCAAACATGCCACCCATTACCGCAATACCAATAGCATTTTGGCTTGCAGCGCCCGCGCCACTGGCTAGTGCTAGCGGCGTTACCCCTAAGATAAACGCCATTGACGTCATCAAAATTGGGCGGAAACGCTGGGCCGCAGCGTTAGAAACAGCCGTCATTAGGTCTTCACCATTTTCGTACTGCTCTTTAGCGAATTCAACAATCAGGATAGCGTTTTTCGCTGCTAGACCTACCGTCGTTAGGAACGCTACCTGCAAATAAACATCATTAGGTAAATTAAAGATAAAGGCAGCGGTAACTGAACCCAATATCCCTAACGGCACCACCAGCATAACAGCAAATGGAACCGACCAGCTCTCATAAAGTGCGGCTAGACATAGGAATACCACTAAGATTGAAAGCGCGTAGAGCATAGGCGCTTGTGAGCCTGCTTCTTGCTCTTCATAAGATAAGCCTGACCATTCAATAGCAAAGCCTGAAGGTAGTTGCTCAACCAACTTCTTCATTTCATCCATCGCTTCGCCTGAAGAAACTCCTGGAGCTGCACTACCTTGGATGTTTACCGACGATATACCGTTAAAACGTTCTAACTTAGGCGAACCATATACCCACTCGGTTGTTGAGAAGGTGCTGAAAGCCACCATTTCCCCATCGCTATTGCGTACAAACCACTTGTCGAGGTCTTCTGGCGTCATACGATGCGGTAAATCTGCCTGCATATACACCCGCTTAATACGACCCTTATCAATAAAGTCGTTAACGTAGCTGGAGCCCCATGCAATTTGCAGTGCGTTGTTAATGTCGCTTAAGTTCAAGCCAAGCGCCGACGCTTTCTCGCTGTCGATATTAATTTTAAACTGAGGCACATCGCTAAGCCCGTTAGGACGAACTCCCGAAAGCTTAGAGTTTTGAGCAGCCATGCCTAGCAGTTGATTTCGCGCATTCATAAGGGCCTCATGGCCATTACCACCACGGTCTACCAACTGCATATCGAAGCCCGTAGCATTGCCTAATTCCATAATAGGAGGCGGCACAATTGGAAACGCTGACGCATCTTGAATCTGACTAAATGCGCCGAAAGATCGCTTCATTACGGCGAAGGCTGAGTTATTTTCGTCTCTCACACTCCAATCGTTGAAGTTTATGAACGCCATACCTGCATTTTGCGCCTGACCTGCAAAGCTAAAGCCCACTACAGCAAACATACCGTTTACCGCTTCGTTCTCTTGCTCAAGAATGTAGTCTTCAACCTGTTTAATAGACTCAAGAGTACGTCCCGCGGTCGCACCAGGTGGCGTGCTAACTAGCACCATCATCCGTCCTTGGTCTTCATCTGGAAGGAAGGCTCCAGGGAGTTGGCTGAAAATAAACACCATGCCACCAACAAGTAAACCATACACTACGAAGTAGCGCTTAAAACGCTTTGCCATGTGGTTGGTTGTTTTTTGATAGCGGTCACGGCCTTTATTAAATGTGCGGTTAAACCAGCCGAAGAAACCTTTATTCTTGTCGTGATCTTCCGAGTGCTGTTTCAATAAGGTGGCACATAAAGAAGGCGAAAGTACGATGGCCACAAGCACTGAAAATGCCATGGCAGAAACAATAGTTACTGAGAACTGGCGATAGATTGCACCTGCTGAACCGCTGAAAAACGCCATTGGGATAAACACAGTTGATAGCACAGCGGCAATGCCCACAAGTGCGCCTGTGATCTGCGACATAGACTTCTTCGTCGCTTCGGCTGGCGGTAAGCCTTCTTCTTCCATGATGCGTTCAACATTTTCTACAACGACGATAGCATCATCAACAAGAAGACCGATAGCCAGTACCATGGCAAACATGGTCAATACGTTGATACTAAAACCAAAAGCCAGTAGCACTGAAAAAGTGCCAAGTAGTACAACAGGGACAGCAATGGTAGGAATTAGCGTTGCGCGCCAATTTTGAAGGAACAGCAACATTACCAAAAATACTAATACTACCGCCTCAATCAGTGTATGTACCACTGACTCTATAGAAAGCTCGATGAAAGGGGAGCTATCTACCGGGTAAACCACTTTTACTGTATCGGGCAAGTTTGAACGCAGTTCTTCAACGCGAGCTTTCACTGCTTTGATGGTATCAAGCGCGTTTGCGCCAGAAGCGAGGCTTATTGCCATACCAGAAGCTGGTTTGCGGTCATAACGAACAATAACGTCATAACTTTGTGCACCAAGTTCAACGCGGGCTACATCACGCACGCGTACCTGTGAACCGTCGGTGTTCACACGAAGCACAATGTTTTCAAAATCTTTAACCGTTTGAAGGCGGCTTTGCGCTTGAATAGTTGCGTTTATTTGCTGATTTTCAATTGCTGGCATGCCACCTAGTTGCCCTGCCGAGACATCAGTATTTTGCACCTGCACAGCTGCCTGTACGTCAGTAGGCGTTAGGTTGTAGCTATACAGTTTGTCAGGGTCTAACCAAATACGCATAGAGCGCTGCGCCCCGAAAACTCGTACATTACCTACACCATTGACACGAGAGATAGGGTCCTGAAAGCTCGATACTAGCATGTCGCTTAAGTCGAACTGCGTCATGGAATCGTCTTCAGAGTAGAAACCTACAGCCAACGCAAATGCGCTGTTTGCTTTGTTTACCGTAACCCCTTGTTGCTGCACTTGGGTAGGTAGCAACGGCAGTGCACCTTGCACTTTGTTTTGCGTCTGAACTTGCGCAATGTCGGGGTCGGTACCGGGTTCAAACGTGAGCGTAAGTGATACGCTACTATTTGAACTGCTTGCCGAGAAATAACGTAAATTATCAATACCCGTAAGGCTTTGCTCAATAACTTGGGTAACCGAGTTTTCTACTGTTTCAGCCGACGCCCCCGGATAGGTAGCAGAAATCGTTACAGAAGGTGGAGCCACCTTCGGATACTGCTCAATTGGCAGTGAGGTAATGGCTAGTACACCAGCCATCATAGTGATAATTGCCAGCACCCATGCAAACACGGGCCTGTCTATAAAAAAACGAGCCATATTACTTAAATCCCTTGTTTGCTATCGTGAGCCGCGCGAAGACGGTTGCCATTCAGACGGGTTGACTTTTGCGCCAGGTTTTACCTTTTGGTAGCCTGTCACAATTACCTTTTCTCCCTCGCTCACACCACTTATCACTACATATTTGTCACGATATATCTTGCCAATTTCTAATGTCCGACCTTCAACCTCATTGTTCTGATTCACTACATATACAGAAAGCGAACCGTCGGGCTGACGAGTGGTAGCACGCTGTGGAACCAACAGCGCATTCTCACGACCGGTAATAACATGACCTTTTACGAATAAACCAGGTAGCAACACGCCATCAGGATTAGGCATTTCGGCGCGAAGCGTCACCGAACCGGTACTTTCATCTACTGTAACTTCTGAAAATTTCACACTTCCGGTTTTGTCATAACGCTCGCCGGTAACTTCGTCTACCGTAAGCTCAACATCCATTGAACCTTGCTTACGCATAGACTGACGTAGTGTAATAATGGACGACCCCGATTCCTGCATATCAATATAAACAGGGTCTAATTGAGTAATGGTAGCTAACTGTTGCGCTTGGTTGGTTGTAACCAGCGTGCCTTCAGTAACATATGAACGGCTAATTCGACCGCTTATGGGCGCGTACACCTTGGTATAACCCATGTTCACTTTTGCTACATCAACCGCGGCTTCCGCCACGCTAATAGCAGCTTGAGCCTGATCTTTTTGAGCAATTACGTCGTCATACTCCTGCTTACTTACCGCATTCTGTGCCACAAGGTCATCGTAACGTCGCGCTTTTGCTTCCAATGTTTTAAGGTTTGCCTGAACGCTTTTAAGGTCAGCTTTGGCACTATTTAGCTGAGCTAAATAACGAGCCTCATCTATTTGATAAAGCTGCTGGCCTTTTTCCACATGCGCACCTTCTTCAAATAAACGTTCAGTGATAACACCATCCACCTGAGGGCGTACTTGCGACTGGCGCGACGGGCTTACTCGCCCCGGAAGCACCATTTCATGTACTACAGGTTGCTGATTCAGCGTAACTACCGACACTGAGGGTGCAGGCATACCTTGCTGAGCACTTTGCTGTACTTGTTCGCCTTCATTCGAACAACTAATAACACCTAACAGAGTTATAAATGCTGCAGTAACATAAAAAATGCGACTCATAAATTTTCTTTTTCCCAATAACTTTTATACAAAACACTGTCTTGGTTCTGTAACTATCAATTAAACGTTAATTTTTGCTTCCAATGCGCCGAACCATCCCAACCCTTAAAAACTGGATACATAGAATAATCGGAGAAGGTGTGACGTAGCTAAGCAATCATTTATACGGAACTACGCTCAAGTAGGTCATATTGTGCGCATTTGGTGATGATAATGGAAGTCAATGAAGTTGAAGTTACAGTTGTTGTCGGTCAATCACCGCCCCCGTATACATTATCCGAATAATTCAAAACTTAAAGGTTGAATGTGTTCTATTTAAACGAATAGTAACGAATTAGGATTTGATACGCTTGAATGACTGATTGAGCCTCTTGCTGCGTTCCGCCCTTATCAGGATGCGCTGATTGAAGGGTGCGTTTGTATATGCGTTTTAACTGCTGAAGGGTGACAGGCGAGTCTTTCGGAACGCCAAGTACAAGGTGGGCTTTTTCAATATCGCTTTGCTCGTAGCCACTTCCATCATCTTGCTCCATCTTTTTCCAAAACGCATCTAAAAGGGTATCGACAGCATCACGATCGGTCTTCTCAAAATTGCCCCAGTCTAAGTAATACTCTGCAAGTAAGTCTGGTTTATCTAATACGGTAGTACTTTCATCGGCAGAACTTTGCATTAGGACACTGGCATTAAATAGGTTTAGCTTTATGCTGAGCGCGTGAATATCTAAAAAGCCTTCTCTTTGTTCTATCCAGTGTGTCTTTAGCTGATACAGTGCATGAAAAAGAACAAAGTGCGTTTTAAAAAGCATGAATGGGTCTCGTAATGCGTCTTCATCAAACAAGCGGAAAGGTGCTTTTTTTAAAATATTAATGAGCTCATACTCAGTAATTCCGGCGACAAAAAGCGACTTTTGTGTCGATAAAATATCAACAAGAAGTTCGGCTTGTAGCTCATGCGCTTCATTGGTGCTCGACTGTGAATGCAAACCTAGTCCCTTTCATTTAGCTTAGTTAATACATATTAAACCCAGTGTACAAAGATGTTTTACGTCGTCCTAATTGAATTTTTCGACGAAAGTAAACCAAATTCCCCCATTCACTGTTAAAGTAAACTGGTCAAATTAAAATAATAGCCTTGGAGTTCACTTGAAAGCACTCATTGCCCTTACCAGTATTGTTGGTTTTTTAATGGTGGTATTACCTGGTCCACTATATCAGTACGCAGGTGTTAGCTTAGGTACCGCATTTACGTCACTTCGTTTCGGTGTATACGTGGGCGGCGCAGCGTTAATACTTATTGTTCTACAAGTACTAATCAATCGTAAAAACGTGAGCTGGGGAAGCACATTTGTTTGCGCCGTTCTTGCTCTGGTCGCTGTAGGTATGCCTGTTAGTATGATGAGCAAAGCCAGCGCAGTTCCACCAATTCACGACATTAGCACTGATGTAACCAACCCACCTGAATTTGTTGCCATTGCACCACTTAGAGAAGGCGCGCCAAACTCAGTTGCTTATGAAGGCGGTGATGTTACTAAACAGCAGCTAGAAGCATACCCTGAAATTAAAACTCAACTACTACCTCAACCAATTAATGAAGTTTATATGGCCGCAGAAAAAGCAATAGAAGCACTCGGTTGGGAACGAGTAAGTGAGGGGGCATTGCCGAATACGCTAGAAGCCACCGACACAACGGCGTGGTTCGGCTTTAAGGATGACGTAGTCATTCGTTTAACAGCAAAAAGCGATGACACCCTTGTTGATGTACGCAGTAAGTCGCGAGTAGGTAAAAGTGACTTGGGTAAAAATGCTGAGCGTATAGAAACCGTTATGGCCGAGCTAAGAAACCAGCTTGGTTATCAGTAATTTCGCCCAGAAATTTACGCTCAAACTAAAAAGCCCGACAGTGAATGACTGACGGGCTTTTAGATAACTGGAGCGGCTTATTTCTAGTTAAGCTGAGTTTAAACAGTAACCATTCAAACTCAGAGCCGACTTTTTGTTAGTGAGCTAGCTTTAATACCACCACGCCTGCCACAATAAGAGCAACACCGAAGTAACGTGCTAGCGACGACGGGTCACCATAAATTATAACGCCTACCAAAAACGTGCCTGCAGCACCTATCCCAGTCCACACGGCATACGCGGTACCAATAGGAATTTGCTTTTGCGCCGTCCACAGGCAAAAGCCACTAGCCGCCATAAACCCTATCGCAAGCAGAATTCCCATTACTCGAGTTTCCGCCTCTTGCGACATTTTAAGTCCTACGGGCCATCCAATCTCCAGTAAGCCCGCAATAATCAAATAAATCCAACTCACTTATGCATCCTTAAAATCAGAAGTTTTGGTTTATCGGTACTAGTATATCTGTTCAGAGAAAGCGAAAAATTCAGCGCATCTTAGTATTTAGCTATTCAGCGCTTTCTAACTAAAGGCTTGCCAATTGGATACTCACCATTCCAAGTACCGCTGCATTCAAGCGATTAAACCAGCGCCAAAACTTAGGGCGCTGCATGTGGTGGGCAAAGCGTGATGTCAACGTACTTAACCCTATAAACCACACAATAGATGCACCGATCGCGCCGCCTACAAACCACCATTTGTTCTCTTGCCACTGGCTCGCTAAATTACCCATTAGCAGCAGAGTGTCTAAATAAAAATGCGGATTAAGCCAGGTTACCGCTAACGCAATAAGTAACGCTTTCTTGAAAGACAGCTGCTTTTTTGCCATCTCTAGAACAAGCGCGTCATTAGCTAAAGAAGACTTTATTTTGTTAAACGCTATCCACAACAAAAAGGCTACGCCAGCCCACTTGGTAACGGTTACCAGCATTGGATACTCTTGCAGCAATAAGCCAAAGCCCATAGCGCCCAAGCTAATGGAAATGGCATCGCTTAAGATAAAAAGTAAAACAAATAGCGAGGTCCATTGTCGTTTCATAGACTGCTCTATTAGAAAGCTGTTTTGAGCGCCTACTGCGATAATAAGAGTACCGCCCATCACGAAACCACTGGTTGCTGCCGCCAACATGATAAATGCCTTTTCGAATAAAAAATTGAATAAATAATTTGTACGCTCTTTGCTTGTGCTTTTGTTTCGTGGCCTTTGCCGCTTAACATTGAGTGTGGGTATCCAAGCAACATTTCGAACTGGCGCCATTTTATACATCTTGCACTACTTAATTAAATTAATGATACTTGTTTTAAATAAGCAAAATTAATAATTTTAACTTTCCCTTCACAGGCTTTGAAAAATGCTAGATTACGATGCGCTTCGGTGCTTTCACGAAGTTTTGCGCTATGGTGGTTTTGAAAAAGGCGCTCAGGCATTAAACCTTACGCAATCAGCGGTTTCGCAAAAAATCAAACGTCTTGAACACAGCGTTGGCGGGCCTGTTATGGTACGAACTAAACCCCTTCGTGCAACACCGCTGGGAAAAGAGCTACTTGCCCATATACAAAAAGTTAGTGTGCTGGAAGAAGCGTTGAATATTAAAAGTGGTTTAGAAGCCTCGGCGGTGCCTATCAGCGTGGCAGTGAATAACGATGTACTTGCTACTTGGTTTTCGCAAGTTATGGCAGTATTTAGCGATAAGCGCGCCAACCCTGTTCACATTGTTAATGCGGATCAAACTCAAACCCGAGACATTCTTCAGCAAGGCCGCGTTATGGCGTGTATTAGTCAAACAGGTACACCGGTCAGTGGCGGTCAATCGGTGAGACTGGGCACCATGCGCTATCAGCTTTATGCGTCACCGCGGTTTATTGAGCGATATCTTCACAAAGGCATCACGCCTGAAAGCGTGATGAATACGCCAGGCCTTTTGTATGATGAGTACGATGTTACTTTACTTACTGACTATCAAAGAGAGTGTTTAAATATTGCACCAACGTTCACCACGTGTCACTGGTATCCATCGTCTCACGGTTTTGTGAAAATGGCGCTAGATGGTGTAGTTTGGGCTTTGCTTCCCACACTTCAGGTTGTGCAAGAAGTAAACGAGGGCGACCTTATTGCGCTTTTTCCAGACAAAGAGCTTGGCGTGCCTCTTTTTTGGCATTACGCAACACTAGAGTCGGCTGCCCTTGCCGACCTTACTAAAGCTGTTAAACAGGTCGCAAAGGCACAATTAAAATAACGCCACATTAAGAGCTAGCGGCATATTCCGCGTTTTTACGCTTTTCTTTCACGCTATACATCAATTTATCGGCGTGATTTAACAAGCTCGACAAGTCTTTGTAGCGTTCTTTTGTAATGTAGGCGCCGACACTCGCTGTTGTGTTTATCACAACGTTTTCTGTTCTGATATCACGATCAGCTAAGCTTTCCTCTATGCGGGCAGCGAGTCGTTCAGACTGACCTTCACTATAGCAATGGCTTAACACCACAAACTCATCGCCTCCTAAGCGGCCCACTGCATCTTGCTCTCTACAACGACTCATCAAAATTTTAGCTATTACTTGCAGCACTCTGTCTCCAGCATGGTGACCATACTGGTCATTAATTTCTTTAAATTTATCAATATCAATGAAGAGGAGTGTTAAATAGCCACCTTCTTTATTGAAGTTATTCAACAGCGACTGCGCTACTCCTTCCCAACCGCTGCGGTTTAATACTTTACATAAGGAGTCTGTCGATGCGCGTTTAAATGCACTAAGCCTGTCGTCATTAAGTTTTTTAACTTTTCTTGAAGTAGCAATAGCAAAAATAAAGGCTTCTATAGTTATCCCTAACACAAGGGAGTATCGATACAAAAATGGCGATACTTCTGTAAAAACTAAACGGAAAAGCATGGACAAAACCATCGCTGCGATCCCCAGCATTACTAAATTTGCACAATGCACTTTGCGATAGGCAGCGTAAACACAACTTGATAGCGTGCACGTCATAGTAATAAGGGTAATTAGACTCAACATGCTGTTTATTTTCATGGCATCTGAGACTGGAAGAATAAGCTGGACTACGGAAAACGCGAGTGCTGCACATGCCATTCCTAACATAAATTGGCGCTGCCACCCTTTTAGAAGCGCTTTAAAATCAAGTAGCTGATCTAAGAATTTCACGCCTGCAAAAAGGGTGATCCCAGCAAATAGTAAATGCAGTTGGAAATTCGCAAGCAAAGCGACTTGCGGAAATACAATGTTTAACAACCCTTCTTGGAGTAAAAAGAATACACCAGCACTGAAAACGTAAAAGCTATAGGAGTACAGGCCATAGTTGCGCATACTTGCCCCCAGCATGCCTACGTATAGAGTAAGCGCCAGACAAAAGCCAATAAATAGGCTCATCGTGAGGGTGTGAATAGATGCGAATTTATGGAAATTACCAAGCGATGTCACTTTAAACGATACGCGGCGTTCCACCTGAGCATTAATATCCAGATAAAAGCGGTTGCTTGAACTGTCAATTAAGTATGCTTCAAAGGCACTAGGTAACCTTTCAACTTTGCGCATTTTGCTATCGTATAGCTGGTTGTAATTAATATAATTACGCGGGAAATACAAAACATACTGCGCATCGACATTACAGCTTAACACAAGTCGCTGATCGCCCGCTTTAAGAAGAAAGGCTGTTGTAGTGGGCGCATCAATTTCGTTTTCAAAGTTGCATTTAGCAAGCGAGTGGGCACTTGCTGCACATAAAACAAGCCCTATAAATAAGCGAATAAAACTACCTGACACACGCCATGTCATAGATTTGCTTCCTACTGATACCGCAGCCAAATCCATGTAGCAAAAATATCCCTGTACGGCTATTACACTAAGATAAGTTATGCTTGGTTATATTTAGGTATAAAAACCAACACACATTAAGTTTAGTTTATAAATTTCAGTTCGCTCGAAAAAAGTTACTTTTATTTAGCGTCGCTCAATGGCTGGTATAGCAAAGTAAGCATCTAAGTCTGATTCTTTTAATGCGTCGAGTTTGCGCTTTCTCTGTGCCCTTTCGTTAATGGTTTCTCCAAATACTTCCATGTGCAAATCGGCTATAAGGGCCTTACCTTGTTCTTTGCTGATTAAGCCTATTACTTCACCGGCGTGCATGAACCCTTGCACGCGATATTTTTCTGCCTCTACTTTTTTCCCATCTTTACTTGCCTTGTAAAGACTTACCAGTTGCGCTTTGCAGGCGTCTAAAAATAGTTGTTTTTCACTCTCGTTTTGCATTTTCGCATCCCTTTTATTTGCCTGTATACCTTAGCGGTATTTGCTAGTTTTAGATAGCTGCCTTTACCAAAGGTCCAGTATTGTTTTTCTACTGTTTTTGATGGGTACAACTAAAGTTCATTGGTGAGGATGAGGCATAACACCTACGCTTTATTAAGTGCTAGAGGTTTAATCTTCTAGGAAGTCACGGGTAAAAAAAGCGAGCTCCACTATGCGAGTATCAACACTTTTAGGTATTGCCACTTTCTTGGTATTTCCCCCCATTGCTGAAGCTAAGGGGGCTGCAAATGGCGCTGCTCATCATTGGGAAACGTCACCCCATCATTTATCGGCACTAATAGGTACCACTTACACAAAAGAGTGTGGCAACGCATTCACATTGGGCATCGATTATGAGTATCGGCTTAGCGACTTTTTAGGCGTGGGGTTTGTTGCAGAATACGCTTTTGAAGACTTAGACGCTTATACTTATTTGCTAGTTGCCGACCTTCATATTACAAATAACTTTATTGCACAGATAGGCCCTGGCGTTGAGTTTCACGGTAGCCATAAAATGGAAGTGGCAAGGTTGGGCTTTCTATACGAATTTGAAATGTCGGGCATTACCGTGTCGCCGCAGCTTCATTACGACTATCATCGAAACCACAAAAGCGCGGTTGTTGCGGGGCTTGCGATTGGTATGTCGTTTTGATGTTCAGGAACAATAAAGTTAGTACACTAATTAAAGCCTTAGTGTAAAACTGTCATACTTTTTGCCATCAACTCTAAACCATTCATTATTAATATTTCGTGAAACCTATAGGTATTTGAGTAAACAGGATGCTTGTGACTCTCTAGAAATCAAGTTGCTTTTGATGCATATGTATCCCCCACAACTACCGCAAAAGCCCGTAGACATCTAACGCAGGCTATCGACTATATCCATTCATCCTCGAGCCAAGCAACTCCATCATTAGTTACTCTTCCCCTCAAAAAATCAATACGAAACCTCTGTTGTGTCGTGCCGGAAAAAACTTCGCCAGATTCAAAGCGATCAAACAAAGCACGAATTATTCGTGCATACCTCCCATTTATGCTAACGTGCTTATCTAAAAAGGGAGTAAGAAAGTCAAGTTCCGCAAAAGAGTAACTACAGCTTATTTTTGAATGTCTGAAGTAGGAAAGATGTCTTCTCAATACCTCGGGTTTAACTTCAAGTACTTCTTATGGGAAACTATTTCCGTAACTGCCGCCGAAGCAAATTCACTCAAATACAATTCCGCCATTCCATCTAAACGGAGCTTCACTTCTTCCCAATTAAACATAATGTCATTTTGTCCATATCCTTGACGTCCATAAAACTTCAACCATTAGAAAATAGCTTTTTATACATATCTAAGTAAAATATGCTCCCGCATTAGTTTTGAGTATTTTGGATGACAGTTAAAGCAATAGATTTATTCGCTGGTGCGGGTGGCTTCACTTGTGCGGCGCATGATGCAGGAGTTGAAGTTATTGCTGCAATTGAGTTTGATCAAGCTGCATCAATAACTTATCACAAAAACTTTATTGAACGCGAAAATCGCAAAATTGATTTGAGATCGGGTCCTTTCGATGGCGATATTAATAATGTCGACCCAAAAAAGCTCCGTGTTAATCTAAGACTAAAGCAGAAAGAATTAGATTTGATTCTAGGTGGACCGCCATGTCAGGGATTTTCTACTCACCGCATTAAGGACACTGGAGTAAATGATCCTCGAAATACCCTCCTCTTAAGGTATTTCGAATTTGTCAATGAGTTCAAACCAAAAGCCTTTCTAGTTGAGAATGTCGCTGGGCTACTTTGGACGCGTCATAAAGAATTCTTGAAGCAGTTTCTTACACTAACTCAAGAAGCAGGCTATGCAATCAAATTCTGCGATATAATAAATGCCAAAGATTATGGGGTTCCGCAGAATCGTAAACGAGTGTTTATCTTCGGCCTTAGAAACGACCTAGACAGTAAGGATATTGAATTTCCTCCACAACCTACACATTTTTCACCTACCTCAAGTAAAAAACCTCACTGGGAAACTGCCTCAAGTGTTTTTGAAAAAGTGCCAACTGAGCTATACGAAAAGTATTGGCTGCACTATTTCAAAAATAAATCAAAACTCAATAAAAAGCAGACTTTCGAGCTATTAGATTCGCTTAGCTACGGAGAGCCATTCAAAGAAAATGACCAGTGCGATATAAAAATGGAACCCACCTCAATGATGAAAGAACGACTTTCTGATACTCCGCTGAACGGAAGTAGAGAGGATGCAGGAGAGAAACATAGGCTAAAATGTCACTCTAATGGATACAAAGGCCACAAAGATGTTTATGGTCGCATATTAATTCATTTGCCCAGCAATACGGTTACTACTGGCTGCAATAATCCTTCTAAGGGCCGTTTTGTTCATCCGTGGCTCAACCATGGTATTACGCTTAGACATGCAGCGAGATTGCAATCTTTTCCTGACGAGTTTAATTTTTATGGAAGTTCAACCGAGAAAGCGCGGCAAATTGGTAATGCAGTGCCACCATTACTCGGCAAAGTATTGATAAGTGATATATGTAGTAGATTGAACTAAATAAAGTGCATACAATGTTAAGCACTTATTTAATAAATAACTATCTGACATGACTGAAAAAATAACAAAGAGATCTGTTTCGTTTAAGGCTCAAGCGCGAACGATAGACCATCTTGGTAAGGGGCAAATCGCGGATGCTCCAACGGCTGTCAGTGAGCTTTGGAAAAATTCATACGACGCTTATGCGCGGAACGTAGCATTGCATTTATTCGATGGCGATAACAAATGCGGATCAATAATTGATAATGGCTGCGGCATGACATATGACCAGCTTATAAATAGTTGGCTTACAGTTGGTACTGCTTCAAAAACTAAGAAAAAGTTACTTCCAGAAGAAGATAGATTTGGTCTTGATGACAGGTATACACAGGGTGAAAAAGGCATTGGTAGATTATCTACAGCTTTTCTCGCGCCAGTAACCCTGATCGTAACAAAAAAAATGAACACTAAATTTTCGGCTGTTCTGATTGATTGGCGTTTATTTGAAAATACTTATCTAGGCCTGAATGATATTAAAGTGCCTATGGAAGAGTTTGATAGCTTGAAACAATTGCCAGAAATATGCTCTGGCTTACAAAAAGAAATGCTTTCGAATCTTGCTTTAGAGCCTAAAACAGAGGACGAAAAGCTTTTGCGTCGAATGTGGGAGCTATTCACTGTAGATGAAAAAGAAGCGTTCGAACTTCGCCACAATCCAACCAATAATGACACCTTCGTCTCGACAGAAGATAAGGTTGAGGAACTATGCAATAATTTTATTTTTAATCCTAACTTCACTGATAGCTGGCAACCATTATTAGAAAAAGTTGAAGTACTAGATGGTTCGCAACATGGTACGGCATTGTACCTGTTAGATCTTGGAAGAGATTTAGAACTGCTAACTAATCGTGGAGATATGAGTAGAGACTCATCTGAATATCAAGAGGTTAAAAAAGACCTAGTAGACACTCTTCGAGCATTCGTTGATCCATTTAGCCGCAACCATCAAACTAAGAATGAATTTTTATATGAAATCAAAGGGTTTGATTCGGATGGCTATTTATTAGGTGAACAAAACGAGATCCTTAATTATCAAGAAGTCTTCGGTTATGAAGAGTTTAAAGAGCTTGAGCATAAGGTTGAAGGAATAGTTGATGAAAAAGGTTGGTTCCGTGGAAGCATTACAGCTTTTGGAAAAGATTATTCAGATGTCGTTATTCCGTGCCGTTCTCCTGGTATGGAAGCTTTTACAAAGTCTGGACCCTTTGCTCTTAAGATTGGTACGTTTGAGATAGAGTTGTCTAAATCAACACATGAACCAGAGCATCACGCATTATTAAAAGAGCAAGCAGAAAAGTATGCAGGCTTTATGATTTTTCGCGATGGTCTTCGAGTTTTACCTTATGGACGGGCTAATAACGACTTTTTCGAAATTGAAGAGCGACGAGGTAAAAACGCAGGTCGGTACCATTGGGCTACGCGTAGAATGTTTGGTCAAATCAAATTAGACCAAAAGGAAAACAAGAGACTAGTAGATAAAGCTGGCCGAGAAGGGTTTGTTAAAAATCAAGCAGCAAGAGAGCTCAAAGCCTTAATGACTAATCTCTTGGTCCAATTAGCTGACAGTTATTTTGGTACTAAATCTGATGAACGAAAATCACTTTTAGAGCAATTATCTAAGGATAAAAAAAGGCAAAATAGAGCTCGTAGTTCGTCAGCTAGAATCAATAAACAAGTATTTGTTCAAGCATTGGAAACCAATCTTCCGAAACTTAATATCCAAGTTGAAAATGCTCGTAACGTTCATAAAGAGCTTGAAAAAGGCATAGAAGTTTCTCTGCATCATTTAGATGAACTAGCGGCCCAGATTGACAAACTAGAATCTCTTCGCCCCGAGCTGAAGACACCAAACAAACCTGCAAAATTAAGTGATTCACAAGAAGTACAGTATCGTAGCTACCGTGACCTTTTTGGGGAACTTAGCGAATTGCTGCAAACATGCCGTGAACGTTTGAACAAAATTGAATCGCTTAGCCAGCAACGTAGCCCAATGGAGAGTGCACAAAATAAATATGACTCAAGTGACGCTGCTATTTCTAAGCAAATCAATCGTTATGCCAAAGCGATAGAAATGACGCTAGAGCGGCTTCAAGTCACTTGGAGACACGAAGTTCGAACAGATCGGGATACATATAAAAATCAGGCTATAAACATTTTAGATGCTGTTACTAACTCCAGCGATACTGAATTTGTTCTCAATGAGCTTGACAAAGTGTATAGAGAGTTAGCCGATGATATTGCGACAAAATATGAAAACTTTCTATTTGCTATAGACAAGTTGGAACGGGGTATAGATATTGAATCCGCATTCAATCTTGCTGAAGAGGAAAGAGAAAATGCTGAACAAGAAATCAACCAAATACGTAATCTGGCTCAACTAGGTATTAGTTTTGAAATTCTTGCACATGAGCTGAGTGCACAAGACAAGGCGGTTACTCGTTCTCTTAGCTCTATGAGTTCAGGAGCAAAAGAAGAAATTGGCTTTAAAAATGCTATGCGGGCACACAAGCAATTTACAGATTACTTGCGCTTTTTATCACCTCTTAAGCTATCAGGTTATCAAGTAAGAGATGATATATATGGTCGAGATATAGTTAAAAATATAACAAACTTTTTTACAGATCAGTTTGAAAAGCAAAATGTACATCTGAATATTAGTGATTCATTTCAAAGAATGAAAATAGTCGACGTGCAATCTCGCATTATCCCAGTATTTATTAACTTAGTTAACAACGCTCTGTACTGGGTAGGAATGGCAGAAGGCGAACGCATAATTAAAATTGATATCATCAACGATTTGGTCGTTATAGCGAATAACGGGCCTGCAATAGATCCTGAGGATGTGAAAAATCTCTTCCAACTCTTTTATAGCCGGCGCCCGACTGGGAACGGTGTAGGTCTATACCTTTCACGACAGAATTTAGCAGTTGCTCGTCATAGCATATGGTATGCAGAAAACCCAGAAGAAAAACTTATTAAGGATGGAGCGAATTTTGTTATTCAGTTTCGCGGAATGGAAGTAAGATAAATGCCAGAGTTATATAGAAATAAAATTGTAGAAGCATTTCGTGACAATGCTATTCGATCGGTTTTACTTATTGATGATGAGTATTTGCCATTTGAAAACTTAGTTGCTTCGAGCAGTTCATTTCGCAATGAATTAGAGGCTATTTCAGCTGATGTTAATCCCACTACACCAGATAAAGAAACAGTTTATCAAGCCAGACTAAGTAAGTTACAAACTTTGCTAACACAAGCAAGTAGCAATCTAATGAGATCGATGTCGCTAAAGAATTCGTTAGTTTCTTTCATGAAAAACGACTTATCTGTGATGTAGAAGATAGAACAGATAGTTTAGATAAAGATAAGGTTCGGAAGAGTGACCTAATTGTTTTAGATTATTATTTAAAAACAGATGTGCAGAATAATCCTGCAGAGTACTCTTTAAGACTCATCGATGAACTAAGTGAAAGTAAACACATGAATATCGTTGTTGTTTACACTAAAGAGAACCTTGATGACGTATGGTTTGAAGTTGCGGCTACGTTGCGTGGCAACCATGACAATAATGCGGAAGCTTTTTATTCTGAGCCTTCACTAAACAGAGAATGGCAAACTAACCATGCTGAATGGAAAGAAGAATGGCAGTTAATAGTCTCAAAAGATATACATGAGCAGTTCCTAAAATCAGAGCATGTTATTGAGCAACTGACTGAAGATTTAAGAAATGCATGCAATGATCAAAATTATGAACTACCGAATGTAGAACATGTAGAATGGCTCTTAGAGCAAGACATTCGCCCATATAATAAAAATAATTGCCCTATTTCTTCGTTTGAAATTCATGGTAAACGACAAAAGTGGCTGCAAGCTGGTGATGTATTTGTTGTCTTTTGTAGCAAAGACACTGGCGAAGGTGAGCAAAAACGAGATACAACCCCGGAAGAAGTATGGGAACTAATTCAGGAAACCTTGATTGATTGGTATCCTAGCTTTTATCGTGTTGTTACATCGGAATTACAAAATCAAGTCGAAGATGCCAACCTCTCAATGGAAAAAGTATTGGCAGCTGGAGATACCGAACAGATAGCAGCGTTGTGGGGGGTTTTAAGAGTAGAAGACTCTCAAAGAGAACAAGCAAGTAAGGAGTTATTAAACAACTTGCTCAATGATGTTGTTGATAAGATCCAAAATAGCTCAGAGCTGCTCAGATTTATAAAAGAAACAGCTAATTGCGTTGATGAGAACTTACCACAATATACAAGCCCAGATACTAATCAAGGCAAGTATGGTCAATATTTAAAAGACATTGTTAAATCAGCAGGAAAGAACCTTAAAGTTCCAATTGAAAATGTAACGGATGAATTTCGAGGTGATGTTTTGCATGCGTTTAATGAGCAGCTGAGTATAGAAAAAGAACTTCCAGATCATATTTCTACTGGTGCGGTGCTTAAAGATATTGATGACAATGTATATTACCTTTGTATTGCGCCAAGTTGTAATACGGTCCCAAAACAAATGACTGGTGAGATAACAAAGAGGATGAAGCCGCACAGACCTATGCGTTTCATTAGATTGGCTGATGTTACAAACAAAAAACTCGACCACCTAAGAAAAGCACATAGGTCACATGTAATATTTCTAAGTGATGAAGGTACCAGGCTTGCTCTTAATGTATATGAAAGTGATGACTCACCAACCATTGAGCAAGGTGTTGTTGTCAGTCATGACGATGAATATATAGCTCTAGGTAAATCGAAAGATGTACAGTTCTTGGTTACTAATCCTGAGACTCTTGCCTTAGAAGTGGCAACTCGAAAGTTTAAACTCGTAGCTAAGCTTCGCCCTGCGTTTGCATCTCGATACCAAAATTATCAAATACAATATGAAGCCCGTATAGGGGTGGATTTAGTAAGTGCTAATATGAAATGAAATAAATAATTCATCGCCACTGACTGCTTAGGCGCCTCTGTGTTAGATAAACAAGCGACTAAAAAGTGTTCATGAACAATTCAAAGTCGAAGTAATAAAAAAGTTACCGACACTGACCTTCTTTATTACTTTCGCTAAATGTTTAGGGGCATCTAGTCATAACCTTTATGCTTGGATTAAACGCTACGGTTTTGGCTCAGAATCGCATCCTCATAAATCAGTGAAGTCTGCCAAAATAAGTTATTGTAGAAAGTGACATGTTTGCGCATGTCATTTGCTTAAGGCACGCCTTTAAAGTTAGGAAAATAGTTTAGTAGCTATTCAAGGAAACGGGTTTTGCCTATTACATTGTCACTAATTATTCTTACAACCCCCTTTGGCTTAGGTGCGTTTAAACCACCTGCCCTGCTGCCCAACCGCTGCTCCACGCCCACTGGAAGTTAAAGCCGCCTAGCCAGCCGGTAACGTCAACCACTTCGCCAATAAAGTATAGACCTTCAACATTTTTCGCCATCATGGTTTTTGATGAAAGTTCGTTGGTGTCTACGCCACCAATGGTGACTTCTGCTGTGCGGTACCCCTCTGTGCCATTTGGCTTTATTTGCCAATTTTCTAACGTGTCAGCAATGGCGTCGCACTCGCTGTGGGTAAGCTGTTTCACCGGCACGTTGCGCCAGTTATGATATTCAATAAAGCTTTGCACCATGCGTTTGGGGAATACTTTATTTAAGCAGGTAGCAAGCAGTGCATCTGGCGTTTCGGTGCGTGCGGTTTGTATAAGTGCAGTGGCATCGTCATTGGGCAGCGTGTTAATGCTTAAGCTGTCACCCGCCTCCCAATAACTTGAAATTTGCAGCATAGCAGGGCCGCTTAAACCACGGTGGGTAAAGAGCATCGCTTCTTTAAACGTAGTGTCGTTACAGCTGGCGTATACATCAACGGCTATACCGCTAAGTTCCGCCAGTGTTTCTTTGTCTTTATCGTGCAAGGTAAAGGGCACCAGCGCTGCACGTGTGGGTAATAAGTTTAGGCCGAATTGCTCGGCAATTTTATAACCGAATGGCGTGGCTCCTAGCTTTGGCATACTCAAGCCACCGGTCGCGATAACTAAAGACTCACAGCTATATTCGCCACTCGAGGTGTTTAGTAAGTACCCACCATCAACTTTTTCTACGCTTGATATTTCACAGCGGGCAGTAATGGTAACGCCTGCTTTATTACATTCGTTAAGCAATAAATTGACGATATCTTTGGCGCTGTCATCACAAAACAATTGGCCCAAGGTTTTTTCGTGATAAGCAATACCATGTTCGGCAACTAACCCAATAAAGTCCCATTGGGTGTAGCGGCTTAATGCTGATTTACAAAAATGAGGATTTTGCGAAAGGAAATTTTCTGGTCCCGCGTACATATTGGTGAAATTGCAGCGCCCACCGCCTGACATAAGAATTTTGCGACCTACTTTTTTGGCATGATCGAGTACTTCTACGCTGCGCCCTCTCGCTCCCGCCTGTGCCGCACAAAAAAGCCCTGCAGCACCTGCACCAATAACTATAACGTCGCGCTTAATCACTCTGTATTTACCTTACATCAAGCCAAAAAAACTTACGCTCATTGTAGCGCAAATTAAGAATTCGGGATTATACGTAATAAGCCATACTGCACAATGCAAAGCCGAGTCTTACGGAAGATTTAATCTAGTTCTTTAGTAGAAAATTATGGTTTTTAATACTTTTTAACAATACTAAAAGATTTGTAATTCGCCTATAAATACGTTCCAGAATTGAGGTGCAACTCAATTTAGACGAACAAACAAACCAAACAAGCAGTAACTACTTCACAAATTACAGAGGATTGTATCCATGGAAGAGTTCTTAGCATCACTCGATATTAACGAGTACTTGCCTGCGGCATTAGCCTGGGCTACCAACATCCTTCTAGCCCTAGCCATTTTAGTTATTGGCCTTTGGATTGCTAGCAAGGTTTACAAGGGCATTGTTTCAATTGCCAATCGCCACCCTCAGCTTGATGACACGCTGTTTAAATTTTTTGGTAGCGTAGCTCGCTATACTATTCTTGCGTTCGTGGGCATAGCGGTACTTAATCGCTTTGGTGTTCAAACTGCGTCTATCATCGCGCTGTTAGGTGCAGCTGGCTTGGCGATAGGCTTAGCGCTGCAAGGCACATTATCTAATTTAGCAGCGGGTGTAATGCTTCTTATCTTCCGCCCCTATAAAGTGAACGACTTTGTCGATGCAGCGGGTAAATTTGGTAAAGTAACCGAAATTGACTTATTCACTACTATTTTGCAAACCTTCGATAATAAGCAAATCATTATCCCGAACAGCCAAATTTGGGGCGAGCAAATTGTTAATCATTCTCACCATGAAATTCGTGGCGTAGACATGACGTTTAGCATTGCCTACAACGAAAATATTGATGCAGCTCGTGCAGTCATCGACAAAGTATTGGCGGACCACGCAAACGTACTTAAAGACCCTGCGCCATTTGTTGAAGTATCTACGCTTAACGATAGCTCAGTAGACTTTATTGTTCGTCCATTCTGTCATGGGGAGCATTACTTCGACATTCTATTCTCAGTGCCTGAACAAGTTAAGAAAGCGCTAGATGAAGCTAACATTGAAATTCCGTTCCCGCACCGTAAAGTGATTGTGGTAAACGAAAACGCATAGCGCGTATGTAAAAAATAACGTGCTAGTAATTAAAAGGGCAGCCCATAGGCTGCCCTTTTTGCATTCTGTTTTTTTAGTTAGTTTTAAGCGACTTACTATTTAGTTTTTTGGAAATACGGCTAAAGGATGAGTAGTAATTAACTGAACGAAAGCACGAGAATTTGGCTTAACCGCATTCTCATGACTTACACGTACTTTAAGTTCATCACCGCTATCTAGTACAACAGCGTAAAGTCGACTTTCGCCCTCATAACGCACCCACTTCACCGTACAGTTAGTTTCGCTATGGGCTGCATCTAAACTTAAATCATCAGGGCGTACCAGCAAATCTACATTGCCGTTAGCGCCTTGAAGCGGCGTACCTGGCACCTTGCCGATCTCTGTAACAACCGTTTTGTCTGTATTTACTTCACTAGCATCAAATGTTGCACTTAAAAAGCTTGCCTCACCCATAAAACGCGCCACAAAGCGGCTAGCTGGTGAAGAGTAGCAGGCTTCAGGGGTGTCTAATTGCTCCAGTACACCTTTATTCAGTATCCCTACTCTATCGCCAACACTTAATGCTTCTTCCTGATCGTGCGTTACCCAAATTGCGGGTACGCCTGCCTTTTTAAGCGCATCGCGAATTTCCCAACGCAAGCTGTCTTTTAACGCTGCATCTAAGTTTGAAAGGGGCTCGTCTAGCAGTACAAAAGAAGGTTCGTGCGCTAGGGTACGGGCTAGCGCAACACGCTGCTTTTGACCACCTGAAAGACGTGCAGGTTTAGCATCGCGGAAATTATCTAGACCTAACAGTTTAAGCCAGTGATCCGCAAGCTTAGTGTCTTTTAAACGAAAGCATACGTTTTGCTGAACGGTAAGATGGGGAAATAACGCAAAGTCTTGGAACACCATACCAACGTTACGCTTTTCAGGCGGTACGTGTTTATTTGCTGTACTTTCCCAATTACCTAGGCTCATAGCGCCTTCTGAAGTAGGGATAAGCCCTGCCAATGCTTGCAAAATAGTAGTTTTACCGCAGCCAGTTGGCCCCACCAACATCAGGATTTCGTCTTGCCCAAGCTCAAGATTTAACTTGTCGACAACGCGGGTAGACCCATAATTCACTGACAAATTACTTACACTAAGCATTACGAACGACCATCCTCGGTAACAGTAAACTGGGCTTTTCTTTCGCCCGACAGCATGAGAACCAGCCCCACGCCAGATAATAAAACCAGTAGTAGCCCAGGTACGGCAGCGCGTCCAAAGTAACCCGCCTCGTAAACACGCCACATGTAAGTAGCTAAGGTTTCAAAACCTGTAGGCCCCAACATTAAGGTGGCGGGCAGCTCACGCATGGCTTCCAAAAACACTAATGCAGCCCCTGCAATCATACCACGAAGGGTTAAGGGCAGCGTAACCCGTATAAAGGCCTCTCTTGGGCTAGCACCAAGTACGCGAGCAGCTTTTACTAAGCCCGAATCTATATTTTCAGCGGTACTTCTAACGCTTCCTACCGCTAGAGGGATAAAACGCAGCACATAGGCCATAACCAATAAACTTAAAGTTTGATACAGCGCAGGCAAGTACTTAAGGCCTACGTAAACCAGCGCCGTTCCCATGACAATACCCGGAACGCCAAAGCCGAAATAAGTAATACGCTCCATAAAGCGGCCAGCTTTACCTGCAATGGCCGCGTGAGCCACCGGAATGGCAAGTAGCACGGCTACAATCGCGGCGATAAACGACGCATGGGCTGAATTCCACGCATAGCTTAATTCAAAACCGCCTGTCCCCTCTCGCACTAACCACAGCGTAAAGATAGCAAGGGGAAGTACAATAGCCATAAAAACTACGGGCATAGTCGCAAGCAGCATTAGGTTTCGCTGCCAGCGCGCAGGAAACAAGGACAAGTGCTTTCCTGGGCGTTCTTGAGCCCCACCTATTCGACTTTCTACAAACAGAATAAGCCCAACAATCACCATAAGCTGCAGGCTTAGCATAGCCGCTTGACTTAAACCAAAAGCGTTGTATTCAACAAAAATAACGCGGGTGAAGGTGTCAAAGCCCATTATCGCGGGCGTGCCAAAATCAGATAAGGCATAAAGCGCAGCAAGCAATGCCCCCGCAGCAACGCTATTTACTACGCGCGGTAGCACCACACGCCATAAACTTGCGCCTAGCGATAGCCCTAGTGTACGCGCCGCGTTAACCAAACTGGCATCTAAACTCAGCAAGCTTGAACGGGTTGTCATCATCACAAAAGGATAGGTGTATAGGCTCATTACCAAAGCAGAGCCCCACAAACCGCTAATCGGCGGCGTAGAAAACCCTAGTATATTTTCTATTTCGCCACCACGACCGAAAGAAAAATACATGGCGAATGCGCCAATATAGCTTGGCAGGGCCAGCGGCGCGGCCAGCAAAATAAGCCAGAACCGTTTAAATGGCATTTGCACATAGGCAGTTAAAAAGGCAAGGGGGACACCTATAAGCACCGAACCAATGATAGTAAGCACTACCAATGAGATAGTATTGCCTAGCACACGAAGGTTATGGGTATCGAAAAGTTGCGCACTATCTTGAGCTAAAGAAAATAAAACGCCGACGGGCAATAAAGCCATCAGCGCAATAAGTAGTGCCAGTGGATACGACTTTGGCCAGTTTGTCACAGTACGCCAACTTCCCTCATAAGGTTAAGTGTTGGGCGTAAATCAGCCAGTTTACGAAGGTCCATTTCAGGTGGCGAAAGCGTACTTAAATCCGCTAAGCCCTGTGGTGGTTCAACCCCTTGAACCAAAGGTATTTCATATGCTTCGCGAGCAAGGTAAGACTGCACTTCATGCGACAGCAGGTATCGAATAAAGTTAACCGGCAAATCTCCGTCGCTCAACGCCACAATGCCTGAAGCGTTAACGAGGCATCCCGCATCGCCTTTGCTGTAAGCAAGAGCCACATTCGCGTTTGGCTTACCTGATTTAAGACGAAGGGTGTAGTAGTGATTAGCAAAACCAATATCTACTTCACCACGTTCAACGCCCATCACTACACCAAGCTCACCGGCGTACTTTTTAGAGTGCTTATTAATGCCTTTAAGCCACGCTTTGGTCGCTTTATCGCCTTCCAAAATACGCATGGCGGTAACGAAAGACTGGAATGACGAATAAGCGGGAGCCCAGCCAATTTTTAAATCACTATCTGCTAACGCCATCACGCTTTCTGGGATTTGCTCGGGCTTAACACGTTCTGTGTTGTACGGCAGTGTGCGCACTCGGCCTGTCACAGGTGACCAGCTGGGATACTGAAAGTCTTCGCGAAGCTGTGAACGCAAATCGTCAGGCAACGGCTTTGCAGCGCCGGTATCAGTAACAACACCAATAGAGCCCGTATCTACAGCCCAAAACAGGTCAGCACGTTTAACGCCAGCTTTTGTTTCAGCAACAATGGTATTTGCCAGTGCTGCTGAACCGCCGCGTCTAACTTTTAAGTTTAGTTTGGGGTTGCGCTTTTCGATGGCTTTTAGAACATTTTCGTACAGGCCGCCTTCACCACGCCCCAAATACAAGGTGAGATCACCTTCTAGTTTAGGCAAAGACTCTACTGACACGCTGCCCGTTTGGGTCATAGCGTGAGCAAAGCTAAACGGCAAGCCAGTTAATGCACCAGCTGCGGCTAGACCTTGCAAGAATGTTCTACGTTGCATACCCCTTCCTTAAAATACGTCTTTGCGACTTTGTTCAACTTCAACTAAAAGTGCGCGAGCGCGATCAAGTTTAGCCTGCATAGACTCTACAACTTTGCGTACTGAATCTACGCCAGTATCTTTCGAAATGGCCTGAGGAAGCGTTACGTTAAAGTCTTTTTCTAGGTCTTCTACCAAGGCTGCGTCTTTCGCAATCAAGTCACCTTCAACACCTTCAAAGCGCTGAAGGTAGGTGTCGTGAACTAATGTTGTTGCGACTTCGTGAAGCTGTTCTGCGTACTTGGCAACAACACGATCAAGACGTGTTTTAATATCATCGATAACTTCAGGGCCTGTAGTAGGTTCTTCTTCAGTGGTTTGAACTTGGCCTACCAGACCTTTTTTTTGATATTGAGACGCAAGTTTAACCGCGCCTAACGCCTGCCACAAGGCATGATTTAGCTTCTCTTGCTCTACGCGCACATCAGCAATAGGCTTGCCTTCATCAATGGCAACTTTCACGCCATAGATTCCTTGCCAAATAGAGGCGTAAATAGGCACATATTGGGTTTCTATAGCAGAGTGAAAATCTACTTCCTCCCAGTACTCAATAAGCGCGTCTGTCTTAACAGACTTATCTTTCGCTTCATACGCGTCAACAACACTACCAAACTTGCTTTCTAACCAATGTACTTCTTCGGTATATTCGCCGATGTGCGCATGAAGATTGTTCACGTGTTCGCCAATGGCACCATTTGCAAGCGCCTGAGAGGATAGCATTGAGAAAGTAACCGCAGAAGCCAGTACCAAAGCACTTATTTTTTTCAGTGTTGTTGTCATATTTTTTCCTAAAACATTTGTCTTATCGCGCAAATGATACTTATTATCATTAAGCAAGTAAAGGTAACTAACCGAGGCTACATGCTAAGTAACGCAGTGCATCGGTCTTACGCTAGGCTTTAATTTTTCTACGTTTTTCACCAAGAATAATGCATGTCAAATGATTAACCTTCGCTGAACACTTTGATATTCAACGCAATTAGCAAACTGTGAGATCATAGTTTGGTTACATTTTAATGAAAATAGCGGCCAAGTATACGCATATATAAATTAATGAATATTCACAAAAAGCTAAAAGAAAAAAGCCCGCAACAATTGTTGCGGGCTTTGAGTAATTAACGCCTTTTGAAAAAATTAAAGGCTATCTAACATGCTCTGGGCATCGCTTACGTCAAAACGACCAGGGTCTTCAACGTTTAGCTTTTTCACTTCGCCATCTTCTACTAGCATAGAATAGCGTAGCGAACGCAAACCACCGAAGTTACCTGTACTCATGTCTAAGCCAATTTGCTTGGTAAAGAAACCATTACCGTCGGCCAGCATAGTAATTTCTTCTGCATTATTTGCTTTACCCCATGCATCCATAACGAATGCATCGTTCACACTAAGGCAAATAATACTATCAACACCTTTTGCCTTAAGCTTATCAGCAAGCGCTACATAGCCTGGCAAATGTGCTTGTGAGCAAGTAGGTGTAAAAGCGCCAGGTACTGCGAATAGTACAACGCGCTTTTCCGAAAACATTTCGTTCGTTCCTGGGTTAGTTATTTCGCCATTTTCTAAAAGGCTAAAATCTACTTCAGGCAAAGTGCCCCCAACTTGTATCATGCTACTCTCCTAGATTTTTTTGACACAAATACACATCAAATCTGTGTTTTTTGCTTTCAATAGCCATTGATGCTTTTATTCCTGCCAGCACATCTGCACTGTTTGGGCGTTTAACCACTACCCGGTGCGTAGCTAGCTTTAGTGCTGGCGGTAACAGCGCATCTGCGTCTGGGTCATGACCAAGCAGTTGCTGAAACAGCCGCATTTCCTTTTTCACCAAGGCTGACTTCTTTTTGTGTGGGAACATGGGGTCTAGATAAATAGCGTTCACATTCTCACCAGTGAAGTATTGCATTACCTCAGCGCTATTTCCATGCTGAAGCGACATTTTAGCTGCAAGTTCTGGAAAACTAAGTGCTAATCTGCGAATACCATCTTCAAGCAAGGCGGCAACCACAGGCGAGCGTTCAATCATAGTGACCTTGCAGCCCACGCTAACCAACACAAAGGCATCACGCCCAAGTCCTGGCGTTGCATCTACCACATGCCACGCTTCATTGCCTTTAAGGCCAATAGCTTTAACTATGGGTTCTTTTCGCCCACCGCCATGTTGCTTGCGATATAAGCTGGCCGGTGACGCAAAATCTACTTCAACGGGATGCACTTTTTTCTCACCTGCGTCAGCAAGGCCCAGCACGCCATTTTGCACCTGTAGATACAAGCCTTCGTCGGGCTTTTCACTGCTACTAATAACAGGAAAGCCCCATTTTTCGCTGATTGAACTTATTAGCCAAGCGTCTTCGCTATTTGCTTTAGCGCTGTTGCCGTTATCGCAATCAATCAAAGGCACACTCTTAAGCATGACCGTATTGCTCCTTATGCCCTATCCATCTATTAATGATAGCTTGAGCGTGAGACGGGTATTTGTCCCAAAGGGTATAGGCAATTTCTTGTACTTTAGGAATAAGAGCAGCATCGCGTACTAGATCAGCTATTTTAAGCTCCGCCATTCCGGTTTGTTTCGTACCCATAAATTCACCCGGCCCTCGAATTTCCAGATCACGCTGGGCAATATAAAACCCGTCGTTAGACTCACGCAGTACACCAAGGCGCTGAGTAGCGGTTTTAGATAGCGGACTTTGGTACATAAGTACACACTGACTTTCTACTGCTCCACGCCCTACTCGGCCACGTAGCTGGTGAAGCTGCGCTAAGCCCAATCGTTCAGGGTTTTCAATAATCATAATACTGGCATTCGGTACGTCTACGCCTACCTCAATAACCGTAGTTGCCACCAGCAAGTCCAGCTTACCGTCTTTAAAGTCAGCCATCACTTGGGCTTTTTCAGCGGGTTTTAAACGCCCGTGCACTAAGCCTACTTGCAAATCTGGCAATGCGGTACGCAAGGTTACCGCAGCGTCTTCAGCTGCCTGACACTCCAACACTTCCGACTCATCGATAAGCGTACACACCCAATAAGCCTGTCTGCCATTATCTTTACAAGCCTGACGCACGCGTTCTATCACATCGGCGCGGCGTGTATCAGGAAGCACCACGGTTTGTACCGGAGTTCTGCCGGGCGGCAGTTCATCAATTATCGAAGTATCTAAATCGGCATAAGCTGTCATGGCCAATGTTCTTGGAATAGGCGTTGCCGTCATAATTAACTGATGAGGGTAGCGACCTTGTTGTTCGCCTTTATCACGCAGAGCTAAACGCTGATGTACACCAAAGCGGTGCTGCTCATCCACAATAACCAGCGCTAGCTGCTGATAGTTCACGCTTTCTTGGAAAATGGCGTGAGTACCCACCAACATTTGAATATCACCAGCCTCTAAGCGCGCCATAACTTCATTGCGCGCTTTGCCTTTCAGCTTTCCGGCAAGCCAGCCCACTTCAATACCTAGTGGCTCTAGCCAACCTCGAAAGTTATTGGCGTGTTGCTCGGCCAATAGCTCTGTTGGTGCCATTAACGCTACCTGGTGCCCAGCGCCAATGGCCGATAACGCGGCCAGTGCTGCAACTAAGGTTTTACCCGAGCCCACATCACCTTGTACCAGGCGCATCATAGGCCGCGCGTGCTGCATATCTTTTTGTATATCTTCGACTACCCTTGCCTGTGCACCGGTAGGCGAAAACGGCAGCTGAGCGAGCATTTTATCGATAAGCGGTTGGTTAACCTTAATAGGAATACCAGGCTGCGCGTCTGATTGCTTTCGTACCTTAAGCACACTTAAATGATGAGACAGCAGCTCTTCAAGAATTAATCGATATTGAGCAGGGTGCAGCCCCTCTTCCATTTCATGTACATCTACATCAGGCGGCGGACGGTGCACCAAATGAAGCGCTTCGTTGAGGCTAATCTGATCGTCATAAATGCCTTCTGGTAGCAAATCGGCCAACGCGCCTTTATCTAAAAGCTGTAAGGCTTGGTCAGTTAAATTGCGTAAAGTAAGTTGTTTTACGCCATCTGTCGTCGGGTAAACCGGCGTAAGTGACTCTTCTGTGGGTGGCGCGTCTTCGTCCACTAGCTTAAATTCAGGGTGCATCATTTCAATGCCCCACTTGCCAGTACGCACTTCGCCGAAACAGCGCACCGTATTACCCGGTGTCATTATTGAGCGCTGTACGGCGCCAAAGTGAAAAAAACGTAGGGTTATTGTACCTGTTCCGTCGCTAAGCTTTACCACCAGCATGCGTTTCTTTCCGTATTGAATGTCGGCACTCATTACCTCGCCCTGTACGCTTACATGGGTAAACGGGCGGCATTCTGCCACGCTGTAAATGCGGGTTCTGTCTTCGTAGCGATGAGGGAGGTGAAACAGAATATCTTGAAGGGTAAACAAGCCAATTTTATTGAGCTTTTCTGCCACCTTTGCGCCTACGCCTTTAAGCGCAGTTATGGGTGTAGTGGCCAGTGCTTGCATCAAGCGACATCCTTCTTATGAAACATAGTTTACTTTACCTTTAAAGGGCACAAGCTGGTGTTATTCAACATATTATTAGAAAAGAAGTGTAAAGGATTGTAGCAGGGTTGGCGAGTACGCTTTAGGCCAGTTTTTTACGCTGGCCCCTATGCAAGTGAGAGCAAAAGTAAAAGCAAAACTAGTACGTTAGTTCTCAGTCGGCTTCTAGCGCATTGGCTTCTGCTTTCGTAATTTGCATTTCTTGCCACCAGCTATCTTCGGCATCCACTTCACCTAGAGTATTAATAGCAGGTAATGGCAAACCTTTGCGTTGGCAAAGTTTATACAAACGAGGGTAACCATTTTGAAATGCCAATGCCTGGCATTCTTCTTCAGGTAACTGCTGGGTATTGTACATACCCGCAATAGTACGCTGACGCTGGGCTTCATAAAGCACCAACGCTGCGGCTACCGATACATTTAGCGACTGCACCATGCCCATCATAGGAATAACGATGTCTTGATCGGCAATGGCTTTCGCCTCATCAGAGGCACCGTATTTCTCTTGGCCGAATAAGATAGCAGTAGGCTTTGTGTAATCAACATCGCGAAAATCTACCGCTGTATCAGATAAATGAGTGACCAGCACCTGCATACCTTGGCCTTTTAGCTCAGCCATTGCATCGCTAATACCATCGTGGTTGGTTTGGCGCACCCATTGCTGGCTGCCCATGGCCGTGCCACGTCGAAACTGGTATTTCTTTTCCCACACGGTGTGAACGCGATGAATTCCAACGGCGTCACAGGTTCGCACTATGGCAGAAACATTGTGAGGCTTATGCACATTTTCAAGACAAACCGTAAGGTCAGTTTGCCTTTTTTCCAACACATCTCTAATGCGTTGGTAACGCTCAGGTGACATGGCTTACTCCGGCAGTTCCATCACACCATCAATTTCAATTTGTGCGCCTTTAGGCAGCGCTGATACCTGAACGGCAGCGCGAGCTGGGTAAGGCTTATTGAAGTAACGGCTCATAAT
Source organism: Alteromonas sp. ALT199 (assembly GCF_018619335.1). Classification (GTDB taxonomy): domain Bacteria; phylum Pseudomonadota; class Gammaproteobacteria; order Enterobacterales; family Alteromonadaceae; genus Alteromonas. Next base: position 79,082 of record NZ_JAHHDX010000084.1, read on the forward strand.
TTCGTTAACCGTTGCGAAGTGACCCAGATCAATAAGAAAAATATTCACTTTTACTAAGTCGTTCGTGGTGCCGCCAGCAGCGTCACAAACCGCTTTAATGTTTTCAAATACTTGTACCGCTTGCGCTTCAAAATCGTCAGAAACCATTTCCATGGTTTCTGCAACCAATGGAATTTGGCCTGAAAGGTAAACAGTGGTGCCTGCTTTTACCGCTTGGCTGTAAGTACCAATAGCAGCAGGTGCCTTATCGGTCTGAATAATAGACTTAGACATAGTAGTTCCTAAATTTTGTAGTAATTAGTGTCGTGATTGACTATGACGAGACACTTTCTGAACTTCCGGCATGGTGCGTATTTTCTTCATTACGCGCGCCAAGTGCACACGGTTGTGCGTGGTAAGTTCTAGGTCGATAAAGTAGATATTACTCTCTTTTTCTTCAGTTTGCAGACCAATGATGTTGGAATCGCACCCTGAAATGGTGTTCGTTAAAGTTGCCAGTGTGCCCTGATGGTTTATCAGTTCTATGCGCAGTGATGCTTTGAATTCACCTTGCGGGTTGTCGTCCCATTGCATAGGCAGCACGCGCTGAGGCTCTTCTCGAGTAAGCTTGCGAATGTTATTGCACCCAATTTGGTGAATAGTCATTCCGCGGCCTGGGCTTAATACCGCAACAATTTCATCGTCCGGTATGGGGTGGCAACAGCGAGAATAATGAACAAGCAGGCCTTCTGTACCGCGAATAGCCACATTACCCTTTTTGTCTGACAAATCAGTAGTGCTCTCGCCTAATAAACGGCGCGCTACAATTGCGCTTAATTCGTTACCAAGGCCAATGTCTACTAACAGGTCGTCAAAATTTGCATGTTTGGTTTCGGCTACCACACGTTCGATATCTTCGTTTGGAATATCGTCTAGTTTCACGCTACCTAACGCATGACGCAGTAGACGATTACCCATGTTCACCGCTTCTTGAGAATGCTGTTTACGCAGATACTGGCGAATACGGGTACGCGCGCGAGCACTCACCACAAAGTTTAGCCAATTCGCATTAGGCTTCGCTTTAGGTGAGGTAATAATTTCCACGGTTTGACCGTTTTCAAGGGGCTTACTTAAGCTGAAGTTTCTGCGCTCAACTCGCACCCCCACGCAGGTATTACCTACATCAGAGTGAACCGCGTAGGCAAAGTCAACGGCGGTTGCGCCCATAGGTAATTCAATGATGCGACCATCTGGGGTAAATACATAAATTTCGTCAGGAAACAGGTCTGTCTTCACAGACTCAATGAATTCAAACGAAGAACTGGCAGACTGCTGAAGCTCAAGTAAGCTTTGCATCCATTTACGAGCACGAAGCTGCGCTGTGGTGCCATTGTCGCCGGGCTCTTTATAAAGCCAGTGCGCTGCCACCCCTTTATCCGCCATTTGATCCATTTCCTGTGTACGAATTTGAATTTCAACAGGAATACCGTGAGGACCAATCAGCGAGGTATGCAACGATTGATAGCCGTTGGTACGCGGAATAGCAATATAATCCTTAAAGCGGTTTTCAATAGGCTTATAAAGACCATGCATTGCACCTAAAGCGCGATAGCAGTTGTCTACCGAGCTCACCACAATGCGAAATGCGTAAATGTCCATTACCTCGTTGAACATGAGTTCTTTGTTTTTCATTTTACGGTAAATGGAATACAGGTGTTTTTCGCGACCTAACACCTCAGATCGAATTTCATAAGCGTCTAAACGAGTGTTTAGCTCTCCGCGAATGTTTTCGATGATTTCTTTACGGTTGCCCCGTGCCTGACGCACAGCAGACTTCAATGCGCGATGACGCATTGGGTACATGGCCTGAAAACCTAAGTCTTCAAGCTCATTTTTAATATCGTGAATACCCAAACGGTGAGCAATAGGTGAATATATCTCTAGCGTTTCGCGCGCTATACGACGGCGCTTATCTGGACGTAGAGAGCCCAACGTGCGCATATTGTGGGTACGGTCGGCAAGCTTGATAAGAATGACCCTGATGTCTTGAACCATGGCCATCATCATTTTACGGAAATTTTCTGCTTGCGCTTCTTGCTTGGTACTAAAGGCAAGTTTATCTAGCTTACTTACCCCTTCAACAAGCTCTGCAACTGTCTCACCAAAAGCTTCGGCTAAATCGTCTTTGCTATAGTGTGTGTCTTCAATAACATCGTGCAACAAAGCAGCCATGATAGTTTCATGGTCAAGATGCATATCTGCCAGAATACCGGCCACTGCTACAGGGTGAGTAATGTACGGGTCGCCGCTTGAACGCATTTGCCCATCGTGCGCGTCTTGAGCTAGCACAAAAGAATCCTGAACCAGCTGAACGCGCTCTGCTGGCAAGTACTCTACAACTTTCTGCTTTAAACCTTCAAACAAATACACAGTGAAGCGTTACCCTTATATACCTAGACACCTTAAGAATACGTTTTATTGTGCAATAAGCCAATACACCAAAAGCAAAGCGCCAGTGCTTTTTTCAAAGCACTGGCGCCAAAATATCGATAAAACCGTTAAAAAGAGGTCTTATTGATCAGATAAAATATTTGCTACTGATGCAAATTCAGCGTGTTCTTGCTCTTCTTGAGCGTGCAGATCCGCTTGTTCTAGCGTAGCAGCAGTTACCAAACCTTCTTCAATTTCACGAAGCGCTGTTACTGTTGGCTTATCGTTTTGAACGTCAACCATAGGATCTTTGCCTCCAGTGGCAATTTGACGTGCACGGCGTGCAGCAACAAGCACTAAGTCAAAGCGGTTACCAATTTTATCTACGGCATCTTCTACAGTTACGCGAGCCATGTATTTCTCCGAAAATTAGGTTGAGCAAGTTATTCAAAAAACGGCCGCGTAGTATACACATATACACTGCGCGATCCTAGCATTTTGTTTGAATTTGAAGCAGTCAGATCGTAGTGATTGAGCACGGTTCAACTGCCGACAAACAAAATTGCTAGTTTGTGTAGGTAAGCTTACGCGCTACCAAGCAATTCGTCCAATAACACTTGATGACGCATCTGTTGTTTAGCTGTGCGAAGGCGCTGAGCTGTTACTATCGCTTCCAAATCGTTTAGCGCTGTTGCGAAATCGTCGTTAACGATCACACTTTCGAATTCACTAAAATGAGACATCTCTGATACGGCTTGTGCCATGCGCCCTGCAATTACTTCTTCACTGTCTTGGCCGCGGTTGTTTAAGCGTTGTTCTAATACATCAAGTGATGGTGGAAGAATAAAAATGCCACAAGTATCTGGCATGAGTTTTTTAACTTGGCGAGCACCCTGCCAATCGATATCTAAGAAAACATCAATACCACGGTAAAGTGTCTGCTCGATAGTCACGCGGGATGTGCCGTAATAATTGCCAAACACTTCAGCATATTCAAAAAATACGCCCTGTTCGATAAGCGCTTCAAACTGTTCTCGGCTTACAAAATGGTAATGTACACCGTCTACTTCACCCGGACGCGGTTGACGCGTGGTATGAGACACAGACACCTGCATAGGCGAAGTTTCATTACCTTCGTACTTTTCCATTAGCGCCTTGATAAGGCTTGATTTTCCAGCACCAGACGGAGCTGCAAGAATAAATAAATTGCCAAGTAGTGAAGCCATAGGATATTAAAATTCTATCAAAATGTGGTTATTTCAAGTGGCAATGATAGCATATGAAGCCATTGCGCTGTAACTGCGATTATCTGGTTTATCCATTGATGGTGCATACTCTTTAGTCGCAGACCGGTGTTAGCAAAATGAATAACAATAATAATTTTCTAAGAATGATGGTGGTAGAAAAAGTACTCTGACCCCACGTTTTTTTTGGAAAAGACAAAGATTGCCTTTGAGTAAGGATGACCTTTGGTAATGAAGCAATAATAACACTAGGAAACAAAGAATGACTCAGCAACTTCTGCCGTGCGTAGAGATAAACCCATCCACTACGTCTGATGCCTGCGTTATCTGGCTTCATGGTCTAGGTGATTCTGGCCACGGTTTTGCGCCTATCGTGCCTGAATTAAAGCTTCCTGAATCGATGGCCGTTAAATTTCTATTCCCTCATGCTCCTGAACGCCCCGTCACCATTAACGGTGGAATGCGCATGCGTGCATGGTACGACATCAAATCATTGGATTTTGAAAGCCGTGCAGATTTAGACGGTGTGAAAGAGTCTGCTGCGCAGGTAGAAGCACTTATTGAAGCGCAAATTGAAAGTGGTATTCCCAGTAAACGCATAGTGCTTGCAGGGTTTTCTCAAGGCGGTGTGATTGCACTTCACCTAGCACCTCGATATGCCCGTAAGCTTGCTGGCGTTATCGCACTATCAACCTATATGTGTGAGCCATCGCTACTTGCAAGTGAGGCAACAGACACAAACCGTGAAACGCCTATAATGATGGCACACGGTGAACAAGATGAAGTGGTACCCGTATTCATGGGCAATGCGGCGTTTAAAACGCTAAGCGAAAGTGGCTTTAACGCTACGTGGCAGACTTACACAATGCAGCACAACGTATGTATGCAAGAACTTAACGACATTAGTGCTTGGCTTCAACAGACTTTAAACTAAGTTTTACAATGCATTATCCAGTGTGATAGCTACAGCGCTAGTTATCACACTGGGTCCAGCAGTTATCCGACTATTATCGTTACATTCACGCGTTGCACTTATGCTTTGTAACTAAAAGTCAGAGCAATATATTTCAAACATCGCGCTATTCAGCGACGCGGTTTCTGCCACCATTTTTCGCTTTATAAAGATTGTCGTCGGCTTGTTTCAAGCTAGCGTGCAGTTTGTCGTCGGTAAGCGCGGTTGCCACGCCAAAGCTGGCTGTAATATTGTGATTGATATCCCCTTCTATAAATGGGCTTTCTTCAACAACCTTTCTCATCTTTTCCGCAAGTTTTACGCCTTGGCTCAAAGGCGCTACAGGAAAGAGTACTAAAAACTCTTCACCGCCGGTACGCGCAACGATGTCAGATGCTCTAACAGCGCCTTTGATGATGTTCGTGAAGTGGATTAGCACCTCATCACCGATATCATGCCCATAGGTGTCATTAATCTTTTTGAAGTGGTCTATATCGACAACCACTGCGGTTAGAGGGAAATAGGCGCCAGGATCTTTCATGGCCCGTTCAAAAAAGACGGTTTCTAAAAAACGTCTATTGGGTAATTTGGTGAGTGGGTCTGTATTAGCCTGTCTCATACGCTCTAAGTTTTCACGCAGCATTTCTTTTCGACTTTTGTGCCAGAAATTTTCGCCAATAAAGGCAACGCAAATGAAACAGAACGTAGCAATCAAAAACCGTGAAACATGCTCATCGGGGTATTTAGCAACAATAATGTCTTGGTTATAGAGCATATAAATAGACAGCCCTATGGTGACAGCAACGTAAAGCATAGCGGGCTTAAATCGCACCACAATTATTTGAATAAAAAGTAGCGGAAATATGAAGTACAAGCCTGTGTTATTTAGCCCTCCGGTATATACCAGAGCATTGATGGTGAAAAGAACAATAAGCCCTGCGAAATAATAAAACACATCACTTTTTGGGAAAATATGTGAGAGCGCAACGTTAAGGTAAATAACGGTGGCAGATGTAGCTAATACGCTAACCAATAATGGGTTATTGGTGCCAAAATTAAGCCACGCCATAAACGCGATTATGGTGCCACCAACATAGGAAATGAAATACAACGTAAGTTTGCGTCTTTTTACTTCAGCTTCGTCTTGTTGCGCGTTTCTTAGTAACTGTCCAATTGGCGTGTTGTCCATACTAACAACTCTACTCCCCAAATTTATAAGCAGACACTTTGTCCAACTACAGCATAGACGTATATCCACGCAAAAACCAAGTAGAAAACTGCGTCTAATTTCAAACATTAACGCAGAAAATGCGTATACTACAAAGCATCTCGTATAACGCAGAGTTACAGCGTTTAAGTTTATTTTTTACAGAGTTTGGAATAGCCATGAGTTACCTCAACACTACCCGCACCGTTCGAATTGCTACCAGAAAAAGCGCGCTAGCGCTTTGGCAAGCAGAGTATGTGAAGGCAAAATTAATGGAGCACTATCCATCGATGACCGTTGAGCTTGTACCAATGAGCACTCAGGGCGACAAAATTTTAGATACGCCACTGGCCAAAATTGGCGGCAAAGGCCTGTTCATTAAAGAACTTGAAATAGCTATGTTGGAAGGCCGTGCTGATATTGCAGTGCACTCAATGAAAGACGTGCCCGTAGCGTTTCCTGAAGGTTTTGGTTTGCACGCTATTTGTGAACGCGAAAATCCGTTTGACGCATTTGTCTCTAACGATCACGATAGCCTAGATGCGTTACCACAAGGCGCAGTAGTGGGCACATCTAGCCTTCGCAGACAATGCCAAATTCGCAAGTATCGCCCAGATCTCATCATTAAAGATTTACGCGGTAATGTGAACACGCGATTAGCAAAGCTAGATGCGGGCGAATACGACGCCATTATCCTAGCTTCTGCAGGTCTTATTCGCCTTGAAATGGAATCTCGTATTCGTATGCCGTTGCCTGCTGATATTTCGCTGCCGGCTGTAGGCCAAGGCGCGGTAGGTATTGAATGCCGTAACGACGACGAAGAACTGATTAACTTACTACAAGCGTTGAATCATACAGATACCAACACCCGTGTTACCGCAGAGCGCGCCATGAATGAAAGATTGGAAGGCGGCTGCCAAGTACCTATCGGTAGTTTTGCAACCCTTGATGGCGACGTACTTACTTTAACCGGTATGGTTGGAAAACCAGATGGTACTGAACTGCTGTTTGCGTCGGCTACCGCGTCGCGTGAAAAAGCCGCAGACATCGGCGTCGAAGTGGCTGACGCGCTTTTAGAGCAAGGTGCCGGAGAAATCCTTAAAGCACTTTATAACTAAGTTATATTCAGTAGAAGCGCGCATTTCTAGGCACATAGGAATGCGCAACAAACTTAAAAGGATGAGAGTTCGATAAAATGCTTCTGTTCACGCGTCCACTGCCAAAATTAAAAGCGAGTGCTTCGGCTTTCGAACAAGCGGGCATTAATGCGGTAGGCGTAGCCACCTCTGACATTATTGATATTCCATCTGAACGAAAAGCCTCTGAAGAGTATTTAGCTTCAAATACAGTAAACGCAATTATTGTTACCAGCGTATACGCTGTGAATAGTGTTATTTCGGGGCTGCGTAACACTGCCACCCCACTCCCTTTGATTATTGCCGTTGGCGATGCCACTGCGCGCAAGTTGCAGGCTGGCCTTGAAACGTTTTCTTCGGCCAACGTGGTTACTCCAAAGGTCCATACATCCGAAGGTATACTGGCAATGCACCAACTTAATGAGGCAAACTGTCAGCATGTCGTTATTATTAAAGGTGAAGGTGGGCGAGACGCCATAGCTAAAGGATTAGACGAAAAAGGTATTTTAGTGAATAGCTTTTGCGTTTATAAAAGAGAGCAACTTACGCGCCCAGTTTACACAAAACGGTGGAAAATGGGCGAAGTTAGCGGCATTATCGCAACAAGCGAAGCAATGGCACTGCAACTGATAGAAGAATTCGGTAACGCTTTGTTAGCCTTTAAATGGTTAACAGTGAGTGACCGAGTCGCCCAAACCCTTAACAGCAAAGGTGTTGAAGAGGTAGCGGTTTGTCAGCGAGCCACCGATCAGGCACTCATCGCCTGGGTAAAGGATAACTGGGAGTATTGAATGGCCAACAATAATGAAAATAGCCCACAAAAAGAGGAACTCGTAAAAGTGGAAGCTGAAAAAGAAGTAATTGAGTCTTCTGCCACGCAGAGTGAATCGACTGAATCTGGCGCTAAGAAAAAGAAATCATCAGGCAATGGCCTGTTGTGGTTCGTCGTTATCATCTTATTCTTGGTAGTGATAGGCATGGCTGGCGCAGGCTATTGGTATTACATGCAGCAGCAGTCGGCTAGCACAGACTCCGCCAATGCACAGCAAAGCAACACCGCAAAGTTAAACAATATCGAACGAGAACGTAGCGACATTCTAGCGTCGCTAGAAGCCGTGTCGCGAACGAATAAAGCTCTACAAAGCACGGTTGGTGAGCTTAAAGCTGAGAACGAAAAACTTAGCTTACAGGCTGAGTCTACACTTCAGCAGCTTAATAATATGGAAGGCCGCCGTCCGGCAGATTGGCTAATTGCTGAAGCCGACTATTTAGTTCGTATGGCGGGCAGAAAACTATGGTTAGAAAACGATGTACGTACCGCCATTTTACTACTCGTTAACGCAGACAAGCGTTTAAAGTCTTTGGCCGACCCTTCTGTGCTACCTGTTCGCGCTAACCTAGCTGAAGATATTCAAACACTACAACAGCTAAATCCTGTCTCGCAAAGCTCGGTAGCACTTGCGCTTACCGGCATGATTGCGCAAATCGACAAGCTTCCTCTTGATACATTCGAAAAACCAGAAGATGCTAACGCAGAAGACACCACCTTGTCAGAGTCGGCTGACGACTGGCAGGAAAACCTTGCGAAGGTGTGGCGTTCGTTGGTGAATGATTTTCTTACGGTTAAAACCATTGAAGGTCCTGTAGAGCCAGTACTTTCATTAGAAGCGCAGTTCCTGGCAAAAGAGCAGCTTCGCCTACAGCTTATGCACGCACAAACCGCAGCGCTTCAGGGCGATGCCGGGCTTTACAGCCAATCGCTTCAGTATGCGCAAACGCTGCTTATTGAAAAATATGATACTGAGAAGAGCCAGGTAACCGGCTTTGTTGATGCACTTCAAAACCTGATTGCTACTGATGTATCACGCCCAATTCCTACAGAGCTAGCGTCACAAAAACCGCTAGAGCGTTTACTGGATAGCCGTGTTAAGCAGGCGTTTGGTCAAGGAGCAAGTGCACTATGAAATGGTTAGCTATTGCCCTTGCGGTATTAGCCGCATTCGTTGTTGCGCTTATTGTTGGTCCAATGATACTTGGCGATAAAGGTTACGTACTTATTTCCTTAGGAAGTACAGCTATTGAAATGACCGTGATCAGCTTTTGTATTTTGGTCATAGGTGCCGTCATTGCCTGGTATGTGTTATCTCGTTTTGTTCTGTGGGCGTTAAGCTTAATTACAGGCTCACATAAATGGTTTGGCACCTTAGGTGAGCGTAAGCGCAAGCGCGCATTTTACGATGGCTTGCACGCCATGGCCGCAGGTGATTTTGATTCGGCGCAAAAAGCACTAGGCAAAACCACCAATGGTGATTTTGAAGGCGTAAACTATTTGGCCTCAGCGCAAATTGCGTTTGCCAACGACGACCTATCCAAAGCCCGTTATTTTCTGGTTCAAGCCACTGACTTTCCGAAAGCAAAAGTAGCCGCAACAGTAATGCATGCACGCATTGATGTAGCTGAAGAAAAGTTTGATGCGGCGTTAGAAAAGCTTAACGAGCTAGACGAACAAGACCGTGAGAACAAGCAAGTTGTGCAATTGAAAGCACAAATTCTTGCCAAGCTAGGTAAGTGGCAGGTGCTTCAAGAGAATTTATCAGGCTGGCGTAAAGCCTTGCCTAAAGCTGACTACACCGCGTGGAGCCAGCGTATTGCTAAGGGTAAGTTTGCAGAAATTGCCAGTAAGCAAGGTGCCGTTGAGCTTAAATCGTATTGGGACACCCTGCCCCGTAAGCTGCGTCACGACGACGCTTATCGCGCCGCTTACGTTCAACAGCTACTTGACCAAGGCATGCATGCCGACGCTCAGGATTTGTTAGTTGAATGGCAAAAACGTGGACCGAACAGCGCCCTATTCCCGTTTTTCATGCAGCTTAATATTCCTGATGCATCGCCATCATTACGTTTACTTGAAAGCTGGATAAAACAGGACGAAGAAAACGTTGAGCTTTATTCCACGCTAGGCCAAGTGGCGTTTAACTCTGGCGATGATGTGTTAGCTGAGAAAGCCTTGCTTAAAGCCACTAAAATGCAGTCGCGTAAAGAAGATTTATTGCTGCTATCTGCCATTAGTGAGCGCAAGCATGACACAGCCACCGCCCTTCAGCTTTACAAAGAAGGTCAACAACTAGCTAGCTAAATGAATATTCGTTTAGCTTTCTGGTAGTACTTGTATTTCACGTAAAGTTGAAGATATAGTAAAAGGGAATTCTCGATTCGGGCTGTTTCAAAAATAAACGGCCTGTATCGACGCAAACAACTTGTCGGAGTGCTTCACTGGTAACCCAGTAAGCTGAGACCGCGAAAGTGGGATCCGTAGAACCTGATCAGGCTAGTACCTGCGAAGGGAACAAGAAAATACAATGTGCACGATGTTAAGCAACAGTTTGGCATTGTGAAGCAAGGTTAGATTACTGAGTGGTTTGTTTGTCACTTTTATAACTGGCACCAAGCGTTCACTTTGAGATAAAGCATCAAATTCCAACGATGCCATTTGCAACTCAAAGTAAAGAGCTTAAGACCTTAAGAGCAAACAACAGTAAAAGGTAACGGGCTCATTCTTAGCATCTTTACTTTCAACCTTGCTACAGTAGAGGTTTACCCCTCTTAACACTTACACACTGTATTCTCCTTCACTCCTGACAAGCATTTTTAGAACCTATTTTTACAAGGTAAAATGCTATGTCGAACAGACGCGAACAACGCCAACAAGCTCAGCAATTCATAAATGAACTAGCGGGCGAAGCTTACCCTAATTCAACACGCCACTACGAGTGTGGTAGCCGCGACGACATTCGCGTGGCCATGCGCCTTATCCACCAGCACGACAGCTTAGTCGGTGGCACCGAAGAAAACCCTATCTTAGAGCCCAACCCACCGATTCCTGTGTACGACACCTCGGGTCCCTACGGAGACCCGCAAGAAAACATAGATGTACACACGGGTTTAGCACCACTTAGACAAAAGTGGATTGAAGAACGCAGCGATACTTTCGCGTTAGAAGGCGTTTCATCAAGCTTTGCAAAAGAGCGCGAAAACGACATTTTTACCGAAGATTTTCGCTTTATTCGAAGCCGCAAACCACTAAAGGCGAAAGCAGACAAAAACGTAACGCAGCTTCATTACGCAAGAAAGGGCATTATTACCCCTGAAATGGAATACATTGCCATTCGTGAAAACATGGGCCGTCAAGCCATTAAAGATGCCGAGCTTACGCAACAGCACAAAGGCGAGCACTTTGGCGCGAATTTACCCGATACCATTACGCCTGAATTTGTACGCCAGGAAGTAGCCGCAGGCCGCGCCATCATTCCATGTAACATTAATCACCCCGAACTAGAGCCAATGATTATAGGCCGTAACTTCCTGGTGAAAATAAACGCGAATATTGGTAATTCTGCAGTAACCTCATCAATAGAAGAAGAAGTAGAAAAGCTAGTGTGGTCTACGCGCTGGGGCGCCGACACCATCATGGACTTGTCTACCGGCAGAAATATTCACGAAACACGCGAGTGGCTGCTACGTAACAGCCCAGTTCCTCTTGGTACCGTGCCTATTTATCAAGCGCTAGAAAAAGTAAACGGTGTAGCCGAAGACTTAACTTGGGAGATGTTTAAAGACACGCTTATCGAGCAAGCTGAGCAAGGTGTGGATTACTTCACCATTCACGCAGGCGTTTTGCTTGAGTACGTTCACCTTACCGCAAAACGGGTAACTGGCATTGTGTCGCGGGGCGGTTCGATAATGGCGAAGTGGTGTTTAAGCCACCACCAGCAAAGCTTCTTATACGAGCACTTCCACGATATTTGCGAAATTTGTGCGAAATACGATGTAGCGCTGTCGCTAGGTGATGGCTTGCGCCCGGGTAGCGTGGCAGATGCTAACGACGATGCGCAGTTCTCAGAACTACGCACTCTTGGAGAGCTAACGAAAATCGCCTGGGAATACGATGTTCAAGTAATGATTGAAGGCCCAGGGCATGTGCCAATGCACATGATTAAAGAGAACATGGAAGAGCAGCTTAAACACTGTCACGAAGCGCCGTTCTACACGCTTGGCCCACTTACCACAGATATTGCACCTGGCTACGATCACTTCACATCAGGCATTGGCGCCGCCATGATTGGTTGGTTCGGTTGCGCAATGCTGTGCTATGTAACGCCTAAAGAACATTTAGGGTTGCCTAACAAAGAAGACGTTAAGCAGGGGCTTATTACCTACAAAATAGCGGCTCATGCTGCCGACTTGGCGAAAGGCCACCCCGGCGCACAAATTCGTGACAATGCCATGTCGAAAGCGCGCTTTGAGTTTAGGTGGGAAGATCAGTTCAATTTAGCCCTAGACCCCCACACTGCTCGTGCTTATCACGATGAAACCTTGCCTCAGGCCTCTGGTAAAGTTGCGCACTTTTGCTCTATGTGCGGCCCCAAATTTTGCAGCATGAAAATTTCTCAAGAGGTGCGCGATGTCGCTAAACAAGCAGAGCAACAAGAGTTTGAGAAAGAAAAAGGCATGAAAGACATGGCTGATGCGTTTAATCAGTCGGGTGCTCAGCTTTATCACAGTGCAGATAGCAAGGTAGAGTTGCCATGACAAACAGCCACCAAAACACATCCATTTCACAGCTACCTTGTGCAAGGCTGCCAGTGATATGGTGTGTAGGCGGCGTTGACTCAAGTGGTGGCGCGGGAATAACCCGCGACGCCATTACGCTTGCCGATTTAAACGTTCATGCCTGCGTGCTAACCACTCAGCTTACCGTGCAATCAAACCTGCAGTTGCTGAATAAAGAAAGCGTGAGTGCATCTGCGTTAAACCAGCAATGGCAGGTGCTATACGAAGATACACCACCACGCGCTATTAAGATTGGCGCCATAGCAAACGATGAACAAGCGCTGTTGCTATGCGCACGTATTCAGTCGTTAATAAAGCCTCGCCCCTTTGTGATATGGGACCCTGTACTGTCGTCTTCATCTGGAGGCGTGTTAACCGACTTAAGTGAAAGCGTCATCGACGAGCTGTTAAACACGGTAGATTTGGTTACCCCAAATATCGACGAGCTTGCCTGGCTGTCTAACTTACCGGTGAATGATGATACAAGCCTAGCTTCGGCAATTAATCGGCTTATTGGAAAAGGGGCAAAGAGTGTTTACGTAAAAGGCGGCCACGCCGAATGGCAAGCACAGGCATATGACACCTTTGTCTGTGCCTCACACACTCTTCATTTTTGTCAGCCGAAGGTCAATAACGGCAAACTTCGGGGTACGGGATGCATGCTAGCAAGTGCGATTGCGGCATTTATCGTTCACGACTATTGCATTGAAGATGCACTAACCCTAGCGAATGCCTATGTGTGTGAAGTAAGGCGAAGTACCCTTTGCGAGCCTGATACGGACAGCGCTAAGGCGCATAATCATGGGGATAGTTTACCCACGTACTTCCCGCGGTCTAACGGTTTCCCCTCGCGCGCTGCAAGTTTTCCAAAGGTAAATTTTCACCAAGGTGGCACTGTTTTTTACAATAAAGATTTATGCCTAGAGAATTTATCGAACAGCGTCCCCCCCTCAGAAAGTGAGCAAGGTAATATAGCCCGCTTCCCTACACTCACTTATACGAACCTAGGCATTTACCCCGTGGTAGACAGCGTTGAGTGGATAGCGCGGCTTTGGCCGACGGGCGTAAAAATCATTCAACTTAGGGTAAAAGAAGGCTCACAACAAGAAATTCGCCAGCAGATAAAAGATGCTATTGAGTTAGTAGCGCACACCAACTGTCAGTTATTTATTAACGACTATTGGGAGTTAGCCATAGAGCTTGGGGCTTATGGCGTACATCTAGGCCAAGAAGATCTCGATGCCGCCGATTTAAACGCCATTCGAAGCGCAGGGCTAAGGTTGGGTATTTCAACCCATGGATTCGCTGAAATTCAGCGCGTTCGCGCACTGACCCCGTCTTATATTGCTCTTGGTCATATATTTCCAACCAATACCAAAGACATGCCGTCTAAACCCCAAGGTATAGAGCGCTTGGCAAAGTATGTGAAGCTGTGTGAAGGCATACCCACCGTCGCCATTGGAGGTATTAACTTATCGCGCATAGGTGACGTTGCTAAAACCGGCGTTGACGGTATTGCCGTGGTCAGTGCCATTACACGTGCGGAACAACCTCTGAAAGCTTACCAAGCGCTGGCGCAGGAGGCGGGTTTTGCCTAGTCAATCTGTACATCATACAGCTAATCGCCCATTTAATTACGCTAATGGCTCTGTTAATACCGCTAATGGCCCACGTAATAACGCTAGCGGCTTTAGCCCCCAACTTTCGCACCAAGATATACAGCGTTACAGCAGGCAGCTTTTACTCGACTGTATTGACCACGACGGTCAGCTTAATCTAGCGAACGCCCATGCCGTTATTGTGGGGCTGGGCGGCCTAGGAAGCTTAACAGCCCGATATTTAGCTGGCGCAGGTGTTGGTAATATTACTTTGATAGACGGCGATACTGTCGACATCAGTAATTTGCAGCGCCAAGTTAGCTACAACGAAATGCACTTAGGCGAGCTTAAAGCCAAGTCGCTATATAACGAACTTCGTAAAGTTAACTCTGATTTAAACATCCAGTTTAAAAGCAAGTTTGCTGATAGTAATAACTTACCAACCTTAATTTCATCAGCCACCTGTGTACTCGATTGCACTGACAATATTACGGTAAGACGGCAGATAAATGCGGCGACCTATCGCGCATCGATTCCACTTTTTATAGCGGCGGCAAGCGGGCTCACCTGGCAAGCGCTGAACTTGCCTCAAAACTCAGCGACCTGTGGTTGTTACGAGTGCCTAGTGAATAACATAGCCGTACGCGAAGACTGCCTGAGCAAAGGCGTACTTGGCCCCGTAGTTGGTATGGCAGCGTGCCATCAGGCAACACAAGCTTTGTTGTTTTTAGCAAAAGGGTTTAAGGCCGACATTAAATGGGGCCACTACCTAACCGGGAATGCTGGCTTAGGTTCCCTACAAAGCTTTGCATTACCCCCCTCTTCTACTTGTGAGGTTTGCAATGACACAAATTAAAGTAAACGTAAATAATCAACCTATGGACGTTATCTCGCCCATCTCACTTAGCGAGTTAATCGCCCTCAAACAACTGAATGACGACGGTGCCGCCATTGCTAAAAATGCCGCCATAGTGAGTAAAAAAGAATGGTCGACCACTTACCTTAAAGACAACGACACCGTTGATATCTTCACCCTAGTTGCAGGAGGCTAATATGCTAACGCTTGCAAACCACACTTTTTCATCACGCCTTTTAACCGGTACAGGAAAGTTCAGCAACGCCGCCACTATGAAAGACGCAGTGGCCGCTGCACAAAGTAACATTGTTACCTTAGCAATGAAGCGCGTGGCAAGTAATAGCGCGCAAGATGAAACGTTAACGGCGCTTCGAGAGTTAGGGGTTACCCTGCTGCCTAACACATCGGGGGCTAAAAATGCGCAAGAAGCTATATTTGCAGCAGAACTTTCTTATGAAGCGCTTGGTAGCCCATGGATAAAGTTGGAAATTCACCCTGACCAGCGCTATTTGCTGCCCGACCCCATAGAAACCCTTCAGGCCGCTGAAGCACTAGTAAAAAAAGGGTTTAACGTACTGCCTTACTGTGGCGCAGACCCCGTTTTGTGTAAACGCCTAGAAGAAGTCGGCTGCTCCGCTGTTATGCCGTTAGGTGCCCCCATAGGTAGCAATCAGGGCTTACAAACTAAGCCTTTCTTGCAAATTATTGTTGATCAAGCCTCTATTCCGGTCATTGTAGATGCAGGTATCGGCAAGCCTAGTGAAGCCATGGCAGCTATGGAAATGGGCGTAGATGCAGTACTGGTAAATACCGCCATCGCCACCGCCCAAAACCCTGTTGCTATGGCAGAGGCCTTTGCAAATGCTGTGGAAACAGGCCGAAAAGCATTTGAAGCAGGGCTTGGGGCAACATCTGATTTGGCGCAGCCCTCTAGCCCGCTTACTGCCTTTTTGGAGCCAGCGGTATGAAGGTAGCACGGGCGCTAATGCAGCAAGACTTAGCTCATCTAGCTATGTCAATTAACAGTAAAACCGCGAGCGATGTAGAGCGAGCGTTAAACGCTAATACACCTTCGTTAGATGACTTTATGGCGCTTATCTCACCTGCTGGCTCACATTACTTGGAAGCAATGGCAAGTCGCGCGCAAGCACTCACCCGCCACCGGTTCGGCAATACCATGCAGCTATTTGTGCCTTTGTACTTATCGAACCTGTGTGCCAACGAATGTACCTATTGCGGCTTTACCATGAGTAACAAAATAAAGCGCAAGACCCTATCTATAAGTGAAGTACTTACCGAAATCGAAGCTATTAAAGACATGGGCTTTTCTCAGGTGTTGCTGGTAACAGGCGAACACGAAACTAAGGTGGGCATGGACTATTTTGAGCAAACCCTCAGCGCCATTCGCGACAAGGTAAGCTACATCATGATGGAGGTGCAGCCATTAAAAAAAGAGCAATACGAAACCCTAAAGCACCAAGGGTTAGATGCTGTTTTAGTGTATCAAGAAACTTATTCGCCCCAGCAATACGCCAGCTACCATACCCGAGGTAAAAAGCAGGATTTTTTATGGCGATTAGAAGCCAGCGACCGCATAGGGCAAGCCGGTATAGATAAAATAGGTATAGGTGCGCTACTTGGTTTAGGTGACTGGAGAGTTGATAGTGCTATGACCGCCCTTCACGGCAAATTAATCCAGCAACATTATTGGCAAAGCCGTGTATCTATTGCTTTTCCGCGTCTTAGAAGCTGCGAAGGTAATAGCACTGGCGGGAATGCGCTCACCAACAGCAAGCTGCCAAATGAGCGAGACCTGTTGCAGTTAATTTGCGCCCACCGCTTGTTCAACCCGCAAGCGGAGTTATCCCTGTCTACCCGCGAGTCGGCTGCGTTTAGAGACGGCGTAATGCCGCTCGGTATCACATCGATGAGCGCTGCGTCACAAACTCAGCCCGGCGGTTACAGTGAACCTTCACAGGCACTAAATCAGTTTGATATTGATGACAGTCGCTCGGTGCCAGAAGTGGTAAACGCGATTGCAAGGAAAGGGCTAGAGCCTGTTTGGAAGGATTGGATGCCCTTTGAAGTACGTGTTTAGGCTTACTACACTGGATGCCTACTAACGCTCAAGGCATGATTAAAGCGCTGATTTATAGCCCATCAAACATTAGTTTTTTTAAGGCAAAATAAATAAAAAATTTGTTTTGCTTTCCCGTAAAACCCTCCGTAGAATCCGCCCAAATTTTAGCCAGACGCTATTTTTAAGCGTCTGGCTTTTTCGTCTTATTTATCCCATATTACATTTATCAGAAGTTAAGGAATTGGCGTTGGATACTTTTGAATTTATTCAAATTCGAAAATTTATTGTGAAGCTTGGAAAAATGCTTCACAAATACGGTACGCCTGCATTTCGGCTAGAGGCCTACCTTGGCGACGTGGCAGAGTATTTAGGCGTACATGCTTCTTTTATCTCTACTCCAACCTCGCTCACTTTTGTAATCTGGAGCGACCGTCACGAAGACGAATACAACCACTCGGCGCGATTACAGCCAGGCGATTTAGATATGAACGCGCTGTCGCTAACCGACGAATTAGCTAGCGAGCTATTATCGGGAAACCTTTCGCTAACTGAAGCCGATAAGCGTCTAAATGAAATAGATGCGATGGGCAGCCCCTACGGCAAATTATCTACCGGAACGGCGTTTGCCATGGCCACGGGCGCATTCGCTATGCTAATGGGTGCAAGCTGGAGCGAAATTGGCTGGTCTGCGGCACTGGGCATTATAGCCTACCTGTGGACCTTATGGGCAGAGCGCTCGAAGCGCGTAAACCTAATGCTAGAACCTGTTACGGCATTCGTAGGCGGCATTTTAACCTGCGCCATAAGCCAGTATGTTGACCCGGGAATTAACATTCCCTTGGTTGTGCTTTCATCGGTCATTGTATTTGTGCCTGGGCTTGCGCTGACGATGGGCTTAGCGGAACTATCTTCCCGTAACATGGTGTCGGGCACAGCCCGCACTATGGACGCCATTATGCAGTTATTCAAACTGTATTTCGGTGCGTTTTTGGGTGTTTCGGTAGGCTTTAGCGTATTTGGTGAAAACGTGTATACCCCGGCTGAATCGTTGCCTTACTGGGCAACTTGGCTTGCTGTGTTTTTACTTTGTATTGCGCTTGTTGCGATATTTAGAACCCGTATTAAACACATCCCGTGGGCACTGGCAGCTGCATTTATTGCCTATAGCGCAACGGCGTGGAGCTCTGATTACATGAGCCCCGGGCTAGGTGCATTCGTAGGTGCGTTTGCATTAGGTATTTTTGCTAACGCGTTTACGCGCATTGCCAATCAGCCTGCGACTATTGTGGCTATGCACGGGCTTATCGTACTGGTGCCTGGGTCTAAAACCTATATTGGCTTGAATTCGTTTATGACCGGCCAAGACTTTGTAAAAGCCGATCATTTGGGCCAAGAAGTGTTTCTGATCTTTATGTCGCTAGTGGCTGGGCTTATCTTTGCTAACGTGGTTATGCCCACCAAAAAAGCCCTGTAACAGCCTTTCTCGCGGGGCCGCCTCGGGAAACCTCACTTTTAATGCTCGAGTTGATTACGCTACCTTGTAAGAGGCAGATTTTCCTAAATAAGCATAAAAAACAGCTTCAAAATGTAGCGTAGCTAGAAGCGCTATTTAAGCAGCTTGATTAGCGCTCTTCCTAAGCGAGCGTTAAGCGCACCTGCGGCAATGGCTTCAGCCGAGTTTTCCATAAACTTGGCTGACAAGCTACCGCCAATTTGATTAGCCACTTCGTCGGTAGCTAAGTCGAATACGCCCTGCGCTGCAATGTTTTGCGCCAATACTTTTAGCAGTTTCCAGTTTCCCGCTGTGCTTGGCCTTAACCCGTATACTCGCGCCATGCGGCGAATGGTGCGAAAACTAATCCATACTACGGCAGAGGTTTGAATAAGGTTGTTAGGGCTAATAAATGCCAGGCTTCCTGCGGTTACCGATTCTTTATTTAACACCTTATGTGCTTTTTCCTGCACTGGCTTCAATACCGTATCTTCGTAAAGGCCAAGTCGCTCAGGCCCCGTCATGTCATCTTGAAGCTGCTGTTTGTAGCGGTCAAAACAATGCGCCGCGTAAGAGCTTCGAGAAAAGCGTTTGCCGTGCTGATTTAACACGGGTCTATTTGTTGCGGCGATGTTTCACTTCCTTTATTAGCCAGCAAATCTCGAATAACGCTGGCATCTTCCATCGCTGTGTTTACTTGCTTATAGCCACGCCACTCTTTAAAGCTTAGAAAGCTAAAACAGCTAACAAACCCCACCAGCAGCGCACCTAAAACGCCTGTTCCAATGGGATGCTCAGAAGCGTTCGCGGCAAGGGTGGTGTAGGCTTCAAATACAAAAAAGCCAATTAACGAAACAACACCAAAACCCAAGGTTGCTGCACCTAACGAAAAGCCACCTTTTTTCGCTTCTACTTCCCAGACGTCTTCGGTGACTTGCTGTGGAAGCTTGGTTTCAGGCTGCGCGATATCTAAAGTTTGCGTTTTCACTTTGGTTTTGTACTGCGGCTTGTTTACTTCACTACTATTTTGCTCGCCCTGAGATGCTGTTTGAGATTTCGGGTTTGCTTCATCTTGCTGATCGCTATTTGCGCCATAAAGCGCTTCGCTTCTGATATTGGGCGAGTTGCTAATATCGGACGAGCGAGGCGGCTCTGGGCTTTCGTCAAATGTATAAGGTTTATCGCTCATTCTTGCTCTCCTTTGCCCAGTAAAAACTGAAGCAATCTGTCTACGCCCTTGCCCGCTAAAATACGCGCTTTGAAATCACTCGGCACACTTACATTAGGTACCGGGAAGTGACTGCCCTCTTCCATATCTTTTAATGTACGGGGTATGGGTTCAAACGTAGATTCTACATAACGGCCATCGGTATCTTTGTAACGAATAGCGTCTGGGTTACTGCCGTCGTCAGTGACTTGCATGCTAGACACCAAAAAGTGTTCAAACTGAATAGGTTTTCCATCGAACCGTGCTCTGGCTCCCTCTGTAATTTGGGTGAGCAAGTTAAGTAAGTTTACGCGCTGATTTACCGGCACTAAGTCAGACTTAGTGGCAACAAACGCCACTTTTCCTATCTGTTCTTTTTTCAATATATTGCGGGAAAACCAAGTACTTTGACCGTACACAAAAGTATCGGCCAAGTGACTTAACGTTTCTTTTAACTGATACAAATGCTGTCTGCTGTGGTTAAGCCCTTCAAACAAATCCACAAGAATAATTTGCTTATCGGTTTCTTTGAAAATGGACTGCTTTAAAGGTGTTAGCCAAGCACTTTGAAACTTCGAAAAATGCTTATCAAATATTTTAAACCACGGGTGCGACACGTCGCTGGTAATGCTAGAAGGCAGCGGCGTAAAGCCAAAAGCCTGCCAATCAAAATCGCTCGACTCCAATAAAAAACTGCCCGGCTGAAGCAAGGATATGCCGTTAGCTTTAGCCTCAACCAAATAATCACGGTAGGCGTTAACAAGCAGCTGAATGCGCTGTTCCGTGGGCTCTTGTTCAAAATCAAACTGATTAACAAAAGCTTTCCACTGGCTTGCAAAGTATTGCTGCGGCCCGCTGCTAAGCTGCGCCCATGCAGAGTCTGACCAATGAGCATAGGTTTTACTTAACATGGGAATATCGGTAACCCACTCGCCAGGATAGTCAATGAATTCAAACACAACTTCGCTATGGGGCAAAACATGACGCTTAAGTGAAGCGGTTTCTTTTAAACGTACCACTAACTTAAAGCCAAACGCTTCTTCAGTAGCCTTAGGCCACTGGCCGTTTTCAAGATCAGCAATATTCTGCAAATGCGGAAAGGGTTTATAGCCTTCAATGGGCGCTATGCGCATATCAAGCACCTGGGAAGGTGGTAAATATCGCAGCAACGGTAGACAGGCATAGCCCTCTTCACTTCGGCTTTTCAGCATGGTGATAAGGCTGGTGAACAGCATAGATTTACCACTTCGACTTAGCCCGGTAATAGTGAAGCGGTGCGTTTCTTTGTTAAACGCACTGCTAAGTTTGTCGCCAGTTAGCGACGCCATAGCCCGAGTTTTGTCAAAAAGTGTAGCGATGTTTTTCTGCATTATTGTTTTGTGTTCTGCCTTTGCAGCTCCTATAGCTTTAAACCTATACCTTTGAACCTATTACCATGAAGATAAGGTGCCGCGAGAGCAGTTTTCACTTCATTGCCCTCACTTTAGCATAGCGTTAGCGATATAAGAGTAATGCGGTTTCGTAGGGGAAAAGCAAGGGCAGTGCCATTTAAACACACCGTTTAGCAAAACAAGCCGCGCTATCTACAGCCTGATAATTAATGTTCACGAGTTTGATTAAAAAGCTTCTTCTTTATACGGTTTTTACTGGAGTGCCAGTGGTTCTTAGGTTTGCGAGGTGCGTTCTCGATAACGTGCTCAAAATCAATATCCGACTTTTTAGTTGGCGGCACGTGCGCGCAAAAGAATGTATCAATTTGTGACTGAGCTAGCTTTTTTAAGCTTTCGCGATATTGGTTTGGGTGACACAAAGGATACGGTGGTACTAGCTCACCTTTCACCTGAACCAAAACATCGGCAATGTAAGCCTGCTGCGTAGGTATGTGCTGAAGCGTTAAGTCATGATCGGTATGGCCTGGCGTGTACATTACCTGCCAATCGGGAAAACCCGGCAAAAGCTGATTGTCGGCAAGCGTGATATCTGGCGCTAAAATCGGGTTGTACCAAATGGGCATTTTTGGTTTGCCGATACGGTTTGCCACCCACCAGGTTAACAGCAAATCAATACAGTGAGCGGTACGCCCAGCGAAGCCTGCATACCAGTTGATAGCTTTGGGGTGAGAGGCCACCTGTGCCCCTGTGCGCTTACGCAATTCAATGGCGCCACCAGCATGATCGGGGTGCATGTGGGTAACGGCGATAAGCTTTAGGTCTGTTAACGGGCGGCCAAGGGTTTGCGTGATGTACTGACACACATTGTCTACGTCGGCTCGACTACAGCCATCAAGCAACAGCAAGCCACTGTTGTCTTCAACAAGATAAATATGCTGTATGTAGCCTGATAATGTGTGAATTTTCATTACTACTTCCTTTTCACCCGAACCTGCAGCGCTTGCTAAAAGTACTTCGTAAGAAGCACGCGCACTTACTTCTACCCACTTTCAAAACCATCACAGCCTTTTACTATAAAGTCGCGAAGCACCACAATGCACAAACACTTTGCTGGTATTCGCCTTTCCCCAGCGACGAGTGGTATAAACCTTATCAAAACCTATCTGGTATGACCAGATTCAGCAAACAAGTGTAGCATCAAATCCCGTAGCCACATCAATCCTGGCTCGCCTTCTTGTTGGCTATGCCAGTAAAGGTGTGTTTCCAGTGCGGGTATTTGATAAGGGAGTTTAGTGCTGATCAAGTTATCGTCGCTTACTGCATCGGCCACCGAACCCGGCAAAGTTAATAGCGCCTCAGTATTTGCCACCACATCTGCCGCAGCGCGATAGTTCTGGCAGCGCCACAAAGAGGGCCGACTTACGCCTAGCTGTTGCAGCGCAATTTCTTCCACCGACGCACCTTTAGCACGATTAGACACCGTAATATGACGGGCCGTTACATACTTTTTCTTATCTAAATTCTTTGCCAGAGAGTTTTGCTTATTCATAAGCACTTTGTAAGTATCGCGACGTAACAGCGAATGTGAAATAGGCGCGGCAACGGCACGACCAATATCAATAACTAAATGAAGATTTCGATTTGATAGGTCTGCCAACATGGTATCGCGATGTAAGCGGGTACTTACTATTTCGATATTGGGCGCTTGTTTTTCTAACGTAGATAACAATACAGGTAACACACCTAACTCTAACGACTCCTGCATGGCAACAACAAAGCGCTGGTGACTGTGTAGCGGGTCAAAATTGGTAAACTCGCCTAATGCCTTTCGAATATCACCCAGGGCTTTTAAGATAGCGGGCGCTAACCGTTCACAGGCAGCGGTAGGCAACATGCTTTGTTTTTCTTTTACAAAAAGCGGGTCGCCTAAAATATCTCGAAATCTACGCATGGCATGACTTACTGCCGACGGCGTAATGTGCAGCGCTTCGGCCACGCGGGTCATGTTTCTATGCTGCCAGAGTGCTTCGAAAACCTTGAGTAAGTTCAAATCTAGCTTTTCAAATTGCCTGTTTTCTAACACTCGCAACACCATGAATATAATTCACACCATTTGAGGATTATATTTCATTTCATTCACCAATCAAGTTTCATTATTATGCGTTTAACGAATAGTTTGCATGCCTTCTCGATTACCAATCTTCATTGCTTTGTAAGCGGAGCAAGCTGCCCGAATAGGCGATATGAAGCTTTAACCCGCTGCTTTTAAGCATTGAAGTTTGCGGCTTTTAAGCGACGTTAAATGCGCGATGCGAAACAAAACGCTAATTTTAAGTGCAAAACAAATTAAAAAGGTGCCCTATGGATTTTTCACATAACGACAAAACGAAAGCCTTGCTAGAAAAGCTAGATAACTTTATTGCTGAGCATATAGCGCCGATTGAAAATGAAGTTTACGACTTTCATCATAAAGAGAATAATCACGGCGATTGGAAAAGCTGGAAGCTGCACCCTGGTACAGAAGCACTTAAAGTCAAAGCACGTGAAGCAGGCTTAGCTAACTTATTTTTACCCGATGCTGAATTAGGCCAGGGCCTTACCACGCTTGAATATGCGCCAATGGCTGAACGCATGGGTAAATACTTATTTGCCCCTGAAATATTTAACTGTAATGCGCCTGATACTGGCAACATGGAAGTGCTTTATCACTTCGGTAATGATGCACAAAAAGAACAGTGGCTAAAACCCTTACTGGCTGGTGAAATTCGTTCAGTATTTGGCATGACCGAGCCAGATGTTGCATCGTCTGATGCCACCAACATGGCCGCAACCATTATTGAAGATGGTGACGACGTCGTTATTAACGGCAAGAAATGGTGGTCGACAGGCTTAGGGCACCCTAACGCGGCCTTCACAATATTCATGGGTTTATCGAACCCTGACAATGACAAACACAGCCGTCACAGCATGGTGATAGTGCCACTAGATACACCAGGAATTACCATAAAGCGTATGCTAGATGCCTACGGCGATTACGATGCGCCATACGGCCACGGTGAAATGCACTTTGATAATGTACGCGTAAGTAAAAACAACATTGTAATGGGTTTAGGCAAAGGGTTTGCGATAGCTCAAGGTCGCTTAGGCCCGGGCCGTATTCACCACTGCATGCGCGCTATCGGCATGGCAGAAAAAGCATTAGAGCTTGCGCTTAAACGCGGTCATGAGCGCGTTGCGTTTGGAAAGCCTATCATCCGTTTAGGCGGTAATTTAGAACGCGTAGCCGATGCTCGCATGGCAATAGAGCAAGCGCGATTACTTACCCTTCATGCGGCGTGGAAGATTGATAATTTAGGTGTTAAGCACGCCATGACAGAGATCTCGGCCATCAAAGTAGTGGTGCCAAACATGCTACAAAGTGTAGTAGATATGGCATTACAAATTCACGGTGGCGCAGGTATGTGTAGCGACTTCCCACTTGCGCGCTTTGCCGCAGGCGCCAGAGCCCTTCGCCTAGCTGACGGCCCTGACGAAGTGCATAAAGGCATGGTGTCTCGGTTAGAGCTTAAAAAGTATCAGTAGTCATAATTGATACAAAAAATGCGGCTTAATGCCGCATTTTTTATAGGTTCGAAGAAGCGCGAAGAGTTAGTTATCTTCTTCACGTTGCTTAATGCGCTGGTGAATAGCGTCTAGTTTAGTAAAGCTATCAAATAGTTCTGGGTGTGTGGCAATGAGCGCGGCAACATGCTCAAAAGCTTCTTCGCGCGTGTCGCTTGTTAGAAAGCGAATATGATCATCGCTAGGTAAGCGATTAAAGTCGATGCCCGTACCGGTAGAAGACGTTTGAATCTTCATAGCGCGAAAATCTTTTACATAGCGGGGTTCACAGCTTTTGCGGGCAATTTTGCTGCCAATGGGTTTTTGATACTTGCAGATAACATCGAACTTCGCAGTTTCATTGATGCTATTGTACAGTTCTAAGAATTCGAAGCGCTGATTATCGAATGCTCTTTTTAATTGCGGTGTAGTCTTTTGGCCAAATACTTCAATGGTTTCTACATTTTCTTTGTCATTTTGCGCAGTTACTTGAAAGCTAGCCACAAGCGCCAGCGAAAGCGCAGCAGTTTTTATAGCATGAAATCCATTTTTCCGTGGGTTTATCACAGTCAACATCCTCGTTGTTTCATTTGTATACTACTCAAACTAGCAGCTGAACAAATTTCAGTCAAAAAAAATACCGCTTCTTGCAATAAGAAACGGCATTTTATTTTACTTATAAACTAGCTAGTTAGCTTATTACCTAGCTAAAACTGGCTTAGTAAGTGTAGCGTGCCTGCACGTACCACATACCACCGTTGAAACCAAACGGGCTAGACTCAGAATAAAGCTGACCTAAGCTTCCTGCGCTAGGGTTTTCTTCTGGGTATTCGTCGAACAAGTTGTTTACACCAACAACAAGATCTAAGTTTTCGCTATAAGAGTATTTGGCTTCTACGTCTATCAAGATAGCCGCATCAATACCATCTACGCCATTACCAGTGTCGTCCCAACCACCGTAGTAGTTAGCACGAACTAGGGTGCGAAGTGCGCCTTGCGTGTGGGTCCATGAAATATTACCGCGAAGGTTTGGCAGTAAGTCTTCAATTGCAGCAACACGGCCTTCGCCAATTGGGTTAAGCGTACCTACATCGTCCACTTCTGTTTCGTTGTAGTTTGCCGCTAGCGTAATACGTGAATTACCTTCCCATAAATCGAAGCTGTAGTTACCTACGATGTCGATACCGCGTGTAGTGGTGTCGAAGCTGTTCGAGAAGAAGCGGAACTGTGATAGGTCGTCTAGACCAATAAAGTCTGAACGGTTGATAACACCCGATGCATCAAGCTCGGTAAGCGCTTCAGATACGGTTGCGTAGTCTGTACCGCCACCTGCAAAGTTAAGCGCCTCTAGGAAGTTAACATTAGCACCTAGGGCAACACGGTTTTCCATCTCGATGTTGTAGAAATCGATGGTCCAGCTCATGTCTGCCACATCAATTGACGCACCAAACGAGAAGTTAACTGCTTCCTCTGGCCCTAAGTCTGGGCGTCCGTTACCTTGGCTTTCAATGAAATCTGCCGCTAGCTGACCTGCCGCCGATGACAATGGCAATGTACCTTGGTCAATCAGCACGCCGTTTACGTTTTGCGTGGTAACGTTAGTAATGCTTGCCTGCCCCGCTGTTGGCGCGTGGAAACCGGTTGAGTACGCTCCGCGTAAACGGAAATCGTCAGTTACGTGGAAAATACCCGCTAGTTTAAAGTCGGTAGTATCGCCAAACTCACTGAAGTCTTCACGACGCAACGCTGCTTGTAAGGTTAGTTGATCGGTAACATCAGCTTCTAAATCAATATAAACCGCGTTGCTGTCTTGCGACGAGCTGGTATCACGAGGGAAACCACCAAAACCGTTCGAGCTAGACGAGAAGCCTTGGCTTGCTAGCGGGCCTAGTGCGTAAGACGCTTCATCACCGGCAAACAAATCAAACTCTTCTTTGCGGTATTCTGCACCAAACGCAACGTTTAAGTCAGATGCTAAACCTACATCTACACCGTATACAAAGTTAAGGTTAACCAAGGTTTCGGTTTGCTCTTGTCCACCAGGCACAAAATCACGCGGTGTATCTGGGCCTAAAGACGCATTAATGGTGTTCTTAATGAAAAAGTCAGTACGGTTAGAGCCCCGCTGTGCACTGAAGTCGTAGCCTAAGCCGTTACCAATTTCTAAGTCACCACGTACACCTACGGTAAACGCCATGTCTTCGTTATCGCCACCAAAGCGCGGTACAAAGCCCGTTGGGATGGTTTCAATGAACGAGAAACAGTTATCGTCAGCCTGTACTTGTGCTAGGAATGTTGGGTCTGGGAATACATTGCCTTCACCGCCAATTGGAATACCGTCAATACAGCTTCCACCTACGCCTACACCGTCTAGGTCGCCAACAAGTACTGAGTGTACGCCGTCTGGGTCGGCTAAACCTGTTAGTGGGTCAACCGTTGGGCCTGCATATACACCGCCGCGCTGGCTTCCTTCCGTTACCGGGTTACGGTAGAAGAAACCACCGGTAACCGTACGTTTACCGTAGTTACCAAATAAGTAAAGCTCGGCTTTGTCGTTTAGCTCGTACGCTGAGTTAATAAATACTTTATAGTCGTCTTCTACGTCTGGCTGGCCCCAATACTGAGGTACTTCATTGGTATAGGTATTAATGGTAGAAAAATCTGACTGACTTAAGTAACCGGCATCGACCATACCTTGTACGTCGTCACGCACGACTGAGCGTACGGTACCTTCAACATCGCGAATTTCACCTGTGATATTTACAAAGCCGTCTGCGCCTAGCGAGAAACCGGCGTTAGCTGAAATAGTGTAGTTGTCGCCATCGCCTTCATAGGTAGAGCCATAGTTTGCGCGGAACTCAAAACCTTCATCGTCGTCGCGAAGCAAGAAGTTAAGTACACCTGCAATAGCGTCTGAACCGTATTGTGACGATGCACCGTCACGCAGTACTTCTACTTGCTTCAAAGCAAGTGATGGAATTGCCGAAATATCAACACCCTGTGCACCATCTGAAATACCACCACCTAGGAAAGAAATGATAGAGCCACGGTGACGACGCTTACCGTTTACCAACACCAACACGTTATCTGGCGATAGACCGCGCATGTTTGCCGGGCGCACAATGGTAGCTGCGTCACTGATTGGCTGGGTATTCACATCGAACGACGGTACGTTAGTACGCAGCATGTCTTGCACGTCGCTAGATGAGTTTTGACGGAATTCATCGCCGGTAATGACGTCTACCGGCACGGGTGAATCTGCCGCTGAGCGGTTGCTCATACGCGTACCGGTTACAATGATGTTTTCAACGTCTTCTGCTTTTTCTTCTGCTTCTTGTGCAAAAGTTGGCGCTGACATTGCCGCAAAAAACGGTAAAGAACTAGCAATAATGGCTGAGGTTATTCGATTAAGTTTTTTCCCCTTAGGGAAGTTACCTTGATCCACTGTGTTTCTCCTTCAAGACTTGTTGTTTTTTATATGGTTTTTATATTTTTATTATTGGCGTGGGTAATATTTAGCAGTGACTGCCAATAAATATGCATGACAGTTACACTAATAAACATCGAATAATTAGAATGGAATAACTAAAAAAGAACCCTGAAAGAGATAATTATCACTCATAAGGCTTAATTTATATTAGTCTTTAGGATAGTTTCGCTTTTGGGCTTTCTGAAGGATGGGATTTAGGGCCGCTTTTACTTAAGGTAAAGCGAGCTGAAAGTAGAAGGGTTAATTATTCTTAAGGTTTTGTAATCAGCGTAGTTATTAGACAAGCGGCAGCTAATCCTAAAAGATTAGCTACCTTTGCCATTTAATAGCGCTTCAATTAAAAGCTATACGAAGCACTTAACTGCGCGTTAATGCCAGCGCCGTAGTAACCCACGGTATGTAGGCTGTTGATGTACTTCTTATCAAAGATGTTGTTAATGTTCATGCGAACCGTTAGGTCTTCAGTAAACGCGCGCGATGCATACAAATTACCCAAGAAATAGGCACCTTGTTCAACGTTATAATCAACATTGCTTATTTCAGACTGCCAACGACCGCCAAAGCCTACTTCCACTTCAGGTGCTTGTGGCACTGTGTACGCTATTTGGAAGGTTACTACGTCGCGCGGCGCCCATAGGTTAGCATCATTGCCTTGCTCGTCTTCTACGTCGATAGCGGTATAAGACGCATTAACACGCAGCGCATCGGTTACCTGCCCCGCCACTTCAATTTCAAAACCATCAGACTCTACCGACACGCCTTCATAGTAATACTGCAGCGTTTCTGGGTTAGTGCCCGCATAGGCGGCTAGGTTGTCTTGCTCTGCGGTAAAGTAAGCGAACGTTGTTAATAAACGGTCATCAAACCACTGGGCTTTCACGCCCGCCTCAAAGTTTTGGCCTTTTGTTGGGTCTAGGTACTGACCGTTAATGTCGTACTGTTCTTGCGGCTGGTACACATCTGAATAACTTACATACGCGTTCAAGCCTTCCGTTACCGCGTAAGTAGCACCAACGTAAGGGCTGGCTTCGCTTTCTGAGTTATCGATAACCGCGCCTGCGTTTTGCCCTGTACGCTCAAAATCAATAGCGTTGAAACCAGCAATTACATGCATTTCATCGGTAACGCTGAAACGCGCAGAACCAAAGTAACGCGTTAGGTTTTGCTCAATGTTCGAGTACTCGGCAGCAGCTAGCCAATCAGGCTCGGCAATAGCATTCAACGCGTAAGGGAACGCTGGCGTTGGGCCGAATGCAGGCGTAGTAGCGTAATCAAATGAGTGAGCAGAAGACACATCGTCGCTAGTAGCGTGACTTACACCAAAGTTCACTTCATGATTGCGGCCAAACAGCTCGAAATCACCAAATACTCGGCCTTCTACAAGATGAGAATCGCGCTCAGAGTCGTAACGACCTGGCCAGCCAACAAGGCCTAAACCCGTGTCTTTATCAATTGCGCCGTAGGCGTAAAACAGTTTACTTTGATCTTCAAAGTCGCGGTAGTTATAGCTAAGTAGTAGCTGCCAATCGTTATCGAACACATAGTCTAGCTCTACAAACGCATTGGTGGTTTCGGTATCCCATTTCGTCCACTCTTGAGCAGTGGTATCGCTAATGTCCCACTCGGCTTGGGTGCCATCGGTATAGTTAAACACTAGCCCGCCCCAGGTGTTGCCGTCGGTATTCGCATCTTGATAAGACAACCCAAACGTTACGGTAGCATTGTCGGTTAATTGGCCGTCGATAACACCGTACACAAAGCTGCGATCGTTCTCTAGGCCATCAAGGTGTGACTCTTTATCTTCAACACTTGCTACTACACGGGCTGCCCAGCTGCCGTCTTCGGTAAGCAGCATTGAATAGTCGCCCTGTACACGCTTAAAGTTGTACGAGCCAATGCTTGCACCAATCTCACCGCCCTCTTCATTAGTTGGACGCTTACGTACATAGTTAATGGTACCTGACGCATTACCCACACCGGTTAGCAGGCCGTTAGCACCACGAATAACTTCAATTTCTTCATAACCATACGCTTCGACAGAGCCGGTAACAATGCCCCAGTCGTTCGGCAGGCCCACACCATCAATTTGAGTGTTTTTAATTTCAAAACCACGGGCGGTGTAGTTAGTACGGTTGGTTTCCCACTCTTCTACGTTAATACCCGGCGCAAGCTTTAGCGCATCATTAATATTAAACGCACCAAACGACTGCATTAAGTCTTCAGAAAGAATGCTAATAGACTGCGGCGTTTCGCTAATTTCCATGGTTAAGCCCGTTGCACCGCGGCTAACGCGGTTTTGACGAACGCCAACAATACGAATTTTTTCAACGTCTGCTTCTTTAACTTCTACCGTATCGTTTTGCGTAGTTTGCGCATTTACCGACAATGCAAACGCGATAGGCGTTAGGGCAAATAAACTGCTTAATTTCATGGTTTTCTCTGTTATTGATTTTGAAGGGTTAGAATATTTTCGGGCAGGAGTATAAAACAGACCAAAATTAATTTAAATGATAATTATTACTATTTATATTAAAAATAGGACAACCAAACAGAGACTGGAACCAAAACTAGATAACGCTTTTAAGCCATACTACCAATGGTGCTTTTAAACCTTTTAAGCGCTATAAAATAAAACGCACAACCAATAGCTAAAAGCGCCAACAACTGAGGGTATATAACGCTAACGCCCGCCCCTCGATACAATACCCCTTGGGAAGCCATTACGAAGTGCGTATTGGGCATTAGCAACATTGCGTATTGAATGAATTCAGGCATGCTTTCTCTTGGTGTTACACCACCAGATAGTAACTGTAGAGGCAGTAAGACTAAGATGAGTAACAACCCGAACTGGGGCATAGAACGCGCAATAGTGGCCATAAAAATACCCATACTCGATACGGCGAATAATTGTAAAGCAGCAGCCACCATAAAAAGCCATATTTCGCCATTGATAGGCACCGCCAGTACCCACTGAATGATTAGATAAACCGAAAGCAAGGTAGCAACCCACACAACTACCCCCGAGGCCAATAGTTTAGACAGCATAATTTCACTGTCTGATACTGGCATAGCTAACAAGTGCTCTATGGTGCCACGCTCTTTCTCTCGAATAAGCGCAGCCCCAGACAAAATTATAGCTACCATTGTTACAGCATTAATAAGCTCCATAACAGAACCAAACCAAAAGCTTTCGAGCGCGGGGTTAAAGCGGGCTCGCATAATCAGTTCGACAGGGTAAACCGTGTCAGACTTATAACCCTGTAAATATGCGTTTACTTCATCGGTGATTATTTCAGTAATGTAGCCATTACCGGTAAACGCCTGGCTGATACGCGTGGCATCAACGTTAACCTGAACGTCGGGCTGTAACCCGGCCATAATGTCTTTTTCAAACTCAGGGGGAATGGTAACCACAAAAGTATATTTACCTGTGTCTAAATACGTGTCGGCTTCATTACTTTCAATGATGTCTGGCGCTAGAAAATAGGGAGGGTAAAAAGCATCTATCACTCGATTAGATATCTGCGAGTTGTCGTGATCAACAAAGGCAATGGGCGCATTGTGCAAAGATTCGGGTACCGCAGTGGCCGCCGTGTAGATGTTTACCGTAAACACATAAGCAATGAGAATAAGCATGGCCGGGTCGCGCCATAGACTCCAAAGCTCTTTTATACTTAACTGGGTTACATTTTTAATTTCCACGGTTTAGCGCTCCTGCTTGCGCAACAAAACAGTGGCAAGCCACAGTGTAATTGGAATAGAAATAGCAATGGCAAACACTACAAAATCAAGCGTGCCAAAGCCTAACCCTTTGCTAAATATTCCCCGGCTAGCCGTTAAAAAATAACTGATGGGGTGAAGCTCACCTATTAAGCGCCCTGCCCCTTCTAAAGCAGAAACTGGCGTTATCATGCCTGCAAACTGCACAGCCGGAACCATGGTGCCAATGGTGGTAAGCAAAATTGCGGCAATTTGACTGTTCGTAAAAACTGAAGCCAACAAACCAAAGCTGGTAGAAAAAGTAACGAATAACAACGTTATAAAGCACAACGCCACTATATCCCCTTTTAGTGGGATATCGAAAAGCCACACTGCCATTGCAACTAACAGCAAGAAGCTAACAAACGAAGTAGCGATATAAGGGAGTTGCTTGCCCACCAAAAATTCGATGCGTGTAACTGGCGTGACGTACAAATTGATTATTGAGCCTAGCTCTTTTTCACGCACCACCGCCAACGACGTTAGAAGCGCAGGAATCATCAACAATAACATGGGCATTACCGCAGGTACGATTGCTACTAAGCTTTGAACATCTGGATTATATAAATAGCGTGATTCCACATTAATACTGCTGGTCGACTGCACTTGGCTAGCTTGTGAAGCTTGCTGCAAAAGCCATTTCAAGTGAATACCTGTTACATAACCCTCTATCGTTTCTGCTCGTGAAGGCATAGAGCCATCAATCCATGCCCCTATTTCCACCTGCTCGCCCTTATGCAGTTTTTGGCTAAATTCGGGGGGAATTTCCACGGCCAAAGATAACTCACCGCTTTTCATTCGCCTGTCCATATCGGCGTAACTGGTTATGGCAGGTTGCTCGTTAAAATAGCGTGAGCCCGATAAAGCATTGCGATAGTTAAGGCTAGTAGAAGTTTGGTCGCGGTCGAATACAGCATAGCTTAAGTCATCAACATCCATAGTAATGCCATAGCCAATAACCACCATTAACACCATGCTGCCTAAGAACGACATAGTTAAGCGAATAGGGTCGCGAATAAGTTCAAGGGTTTCACGCGAGGCGTAGCTTAACAACCGTCGCAAGCCTTTTGCGCGTTTGCTTGGTGGTGTGGTTTCATTTGCGCTAAAACTTTCTTGTGCGCTTTGCTCTGGCTTTTGAGTCTGGTTCGCTGGCGTTTGTGCTTCAACCAAGTAATCGATAAACGCGCTTTCTAAAGTATCGGCAGATTTAGACGCTTTTATCCCCTCTGGTGTGTCGGTTACCAACACTTCGCCTGCATGCATTAGCGAAATTCTATCGCAACGTACTGCCTCATTCATAAAATGAGTAGAGATAAAAATGGTTACGCCGTCTTTTCTTGCTAGAGAAATAAGTAGCTGCCAAAAGTTATCTCGGGCTACGGGATCTACGCCAGAAGTGGGTTCATCTAGTATTAATACTTCAGGTTTATGAACCATGGCCACAGCCAGAGACAGACGCTGGCGAATACCTAATGGAAGATCGTTAGGTAAGCTGTGTTGGTGATGGCTTAAGGCAAAGCGATTAAGCATTTCATCTACCCGCGAATTTAGTACCTTGCTTGCTACTTTGAATAGCTTGGCATGAAGTACAAGGTTTTGCCGCACGGTTAGTTCGGTATACAAAGAAAAGCTTTGCGACATATAACCTACGCGGTAGCGGGTACTAATATCATTAGCAGCAAGCGGGCTGCCCAGTAACCATGCCTCGCCAGAGGTTTGCGGTAAAAGGCCGGTAAGCATTTTCATGGTGGTAGACTTACCACAGCCGTTCGACCCTAGAAAGCCAAAAATTTCACCTTTCCCAATAGTAAAGCTAACGTTATTTACCGCCGTAAAATCGCCAAACTTCATAGTAAGATTTTTAGCTTCAATAGCAGTTTGCGTATGCTCACTAGCCTTATAAGGCTGCACAACTACGCTGCGATGCTGATGCTTTGCGTCTGCGGGTAAAAGCGCTATAAATGCCGCTTCTAAATTGGTGGTTTGCGTTTCCTCAAGCAGTGCCTTTGGCGAGCCACTTGCCAGTATTTCACCTGCATTTAACGCTATTAGGTGATCGAACTGTTGGGCTTCATCCATATAGGCCGTAGCTACCAGTACCGTAATATTCGGCTGGGCTTTGCGGATATCTTTAATAAGCGACCAAAATTGACTGCGGGCAAGGGGGTCTACCCCTGTGGTGGGTTCGTCTAAAATAAGTAAGCGGGGGTCGTGTATTAAGGCACAGCATAAACCGAGCTTTTGCTTCATACCACCAGACAACTTACCAGCTGGGCGCGATAAAAACGGATAAAGCCCAGTTCGCTTGGTAAGGTTATCTATTCGAATGCGACGCTGCGCGCGATTATGCCCAAAAAGTTTGGCAAAAAACTGTAAGTTTTCTTCTACCGATAGCGTGGGGTATAAGTTTTTACCTAACCCTTGCGGCATGTATGCAATATCGGAACATATAGCGGTGCGGTGCTTTTCATCATGCATATCGCCACCAAGTACCTGCAACTGCCCCTCTTGCATAACTCGCTCGCCGGCAATAAGCGAGAGCAACGTAGATTTTCCCACACCGTCAGGCCCAATAATGCCTACCGTCAGGCCTGCGGGAATAGAAAGGGCAATATTGTGAATGGCAGTGGTGCTTTTGTAACGAACCGTTAGAGCATTGCACTCAATAATGTTGCTCATTAGTCGACAAGCTCAGGTAGGTCGCTAGGCCATTCAGCGTTGTCATTTAACTTTACCCATACTTCACCTGGCAGCCCTGTTTTCACTTTTTCAATGTGCTGCTTTAACAAATCTACAGGAATTTGCGCTTTAACCCTGAACATTAGCTTTTCTCGTTCGCTTTGGGTTTCAACCGACTTAGGTGTAAATTGCGCTACATCGGCAACGTAAGAAATGGTGGCCGGAATAGCGATATCGGGCGCAGCATCAAGCACAATACGAGCTTCACCGCCCATTGTTAGCTTGCCCACCTGCGAGGCAGGTAAAAAGAATGTCATGTATACGTTTGTTAGGTCAACCAAACTAAGCACACGGCCACCTGCGCCAACAACTTCACCAGGCTCTACAACACGGTATTGAATACGTCCACTGCGTGGTGCTTTTAACACCATATCGTTTATTTCAGACTGAATTTGCGCAATGGTTGCATCGGCCGCACTTACTGCCGCCTGTGCAGAATAGTATTGCGCACGCGAAGCTTCAATGGTGGCATCGGCCGCGGTTAAACGAGCATTAGCAGCGTTTACTGCTGCCTTTGCACTTTCAACAGTGGTTAGGTTATCTTCTGCCAATTGCTTAGACACTGCGCCCGTTTTTGCCAATTCATTAGTGCGGGCAGCATGAGCCTCGGCTGCTTTTAGCTCGGCTTTAGTTTGTAGCAAGGCAGCTTGAAGTGCTGATTTTTCACTTTGGCGCTGTGCAACAGCCATATTTGCAGCTTCTACCGCACTTTTGGCTTGCTGACGCTGTGCCTTGGCCTGCTGAAGCTGGCTATTAATGGTAGTGGTATCGAGTTTAGCGACCACATCACCCGCCGTTACTCTGTCACCTTCGTTCACATAAATTTCTTCTACACGACCTGCCACCTTAGCTGAAATACCAATTTC
The DNA here is from genome assembly GCF_018619335.1 of Alteromonas sp. ALT199. Classification (GTDB taxonomy): domain Bacteria; phylum Pseudomonadota; class Gammaproteobacteria; order Enterobacterales; family Alteromonadaceae; genus Alteromonas. The sequence continues at coordinate 114,718 of NZ_JAHHDX010000084.1, forward strand.
AGTAGCTTCAATACGCCCGTTCCCCGACACCACATCTACATTTTCAGGGCCACTAAAGATAGTGCTAACAACCACAACCAAAAACACAACGAACATAATAGATAGAATAAACGGCGTTTTTTTCACAGCGGCGCTCCCTGTGGTTTAACAATAAAGGTGAGAAGTGGCGAAAACGCCAAGGTTAATAGCTTAAGTATACTGAGTAGTGCACTTTAGACTTTGCGCTGGATCAAACTTTTGGTAGGTTGGCTTTACTAGCCGAGTATTAAGGCATGCGGTAAATTAAATTAAAACAACGAATGGACTCTGTTCACAGTGACAAAAACAATTGAACACTACAGTGAAAAAGCACAGCACTATTTCGATTTATACAACTCGGTAGACGCCGAAAGTGTGCACAGCGACTGGAAAGCATTACTACAAAACGTCAAAGCAGGCACAGCCTTGGACGTAGGTGCTGGAAGCGGCCGTGACGCCAACTGGTTAGCCGAACAAGGATGGAAAGTAATAGCCGCAGAGCCTGCCGATGAGCTAAGAAACCTAGCACAGGCCAACTCACATAACAGTGTTACATGGTGTAACGCCCTGCTACCCGCGCTTACCGCCCTACCCCAAGCAATAAAGGCATACGACCTAATACTACTTTCTGCCGTGTGGATGCACTTGCCCGAAACGGAACGTCCACACGCGTTAAAACGTTTGGCGGAGCTGCTTTCAGACAGCGGAACAATGTATATAAGCCTTCGATTCGGCCCCAATGATGAGGCAAGGCCCATGCACCCTGTCAGCTATGAGGAGTTGGTAACTTTAGCAAAAAGCAACGGATTAGCTGCACGCAATTTAAACCCAGTTCCGAGTCAGGATGGTTTAAAGCGAGATGACGTGAAGTGGGTTACGGTTGAAGTGGTGACGGGATAATGTGGCACCGATATGGTGCCACTGCATTTAGTTGTTGAGCTTCAATGCATACAACAATTTTTAGGTACAAATAGTCATTTCTGCCAACCCAATTTTTAGTTATCGATTAAGCGGCTTTTTTTACTTCGTGTATTTATAACCCTTCTTGTAATAAAAAGTTTTGCGTAGGTACATTGTGGCAGGGAACCAGCAAACCTACTTCAAAACGCCTTCTCGACTTTCTTTTAGTCCAACGAACCAAAGCATCTATTGTCCCGCCATTAAATATTTCAACCTTCACCTTGTCTCCAACATTATGTAGTGTCTGTGCGGTAATTTTCATGCCGGCTTGTGAAATATCTAAGACCAGTGCGGGCGGCCCACTTTCTGAAAGTCTGACCGGTATTTCCACTTCTTTACGCGGAAATTGGCGTAAGCTTTTAAGTAGCTGCGATCGTTTTGTATGTTGAATGAAAAACGAGATAAACAACCCCAGTGACGCTCCTTTCATAAAGCCAATGGCCGCCATGTATGCCATTTTATTTTCCTGCGCAGTAAAGAAATGCATAATAGACACATAAGGCGCTGTAGTGTTCATATTAAAGGTGTACGACACTGCACATTGCATAAAGGCCAGCGCAACACCTAACGTAAGCCCATTTACAACAGCAAACCGTTTAAGATCTGAAGGATCGAGTGTACTGGTTACAATAGCCCGATAGACAATAGGACTTAATAAACCAAACGAAAGTGCTAACGTTGTTCGTGCTATCGGGTTGCTTTCAGAACGAACGTGTAACTCGTTGACCACAATGAAATAGATAGCAGAAGCTAAAGTAGAAAGGACTAAACACACCAACATGGCTGCGGCCTGATTGACATTGCCTCTACGCCCCTCAAATGACGCCACCACAGCAGCTGCAAAAATAGACAATAGAAACGACAGTAAACTGCCTAGCGACCACGTAAAAAAACGTTCCACGGTAACTGGGACCGGACTGCTATTGGCTAGTACCTGTTGAATCATCAGGACTGACACCACTGATACGAATGCCACATACACACCACACACAAAAAACGACGAGGCCAACTTAGGCCTAAAACAATCATCGTGGTTAGTTTTAAAGCCGTAACTTTCCAGCGCCTGTATTCTGTCGGTAAGATTTTCATGCTTTTTAACGACACTTTTGCAAATACACACTTCCAAAAATTCAATAATGTCTTTGAGTTCCTTCCGGTAGTTACTGCTCTCTTGACCGTCACGGGTAATAATCAAGCTACCTAAGTCCTGCAACTTTCGTTCGGTGCTCTCCGTAGAGCCCAAAATGCGATAGGAACAAGTTTGCTTAGCCACTGTTAACATGTAAACGCAGTTCAAAAAATACCAAAAAATAGATCCCTTGCGTTTTTCTTCTTCGAAATTTTCCAAATACTCCAGCCAGCGCTGTTCCAACAAGCTAAACTGCGGTGAAAACTCTTTTCCTGCCTCAGCTATCTGTTCTTTGGCAATGCGGTAATAAAAGGCAGACGGTGTGAACCTGTCTACTGAATTTATTCGGCTGCGTAACTCCATAACATCGCGGGGTATACGCGCTAACATATGCAGCCGATTGCGCCAGTCTTCCTCATACTTTTTCAGCGGGGGAACACTTACTAAGCACACGACAGCGAGCGCCCAAAAAGCATAAGAGTCACCGTTTTCAGGCATATTTAAGCCGCTGAAAAGGTGAGAAATGGCGGGATAATTGGCGAGTTCAGGAATACCATGAAGAACAAGTATCATTAAAAGTACAGATAACACATACAGACTAAAAAACGCCAAGAAGCGTTTTACACTGATAAAATCGGAAGGCTTTCCTTTAATTCCTGCCAGCGATTCTCTCGGCCAAGCGTTAAAACGTACAATTGAAAACGTAATGACAATAACTGCTGTCGCGACCATATTTAAAAGCAAACTGATATCCATATTCTTATCCTCAGAACCAGATTGTTATTTTTGTTCTGTGTGCAGTACCTCCCTATCTGCGTATGTAAGCATAGTCTAAAAAAACTAAATTGATCAATTTTTAATCAATAAGATTGCGATTTAAGTGCCCAGTCCGGCGCCCTACCATAATATATCGATAAACGAGTAAGCAGACGAGCAGGCATCGCTACAACAAATTGTCTCGTGATATGTATTACCGTGAAGCTCTAATTGGGTAAGTCGGTCAGGTTGGCATACCGAGCAATCACATCCCCATTCAATACTGCTTAATCAGCATCCATTGCTGGGGAATACTGAATGTAAACATTCCTTTCTATTGCTGTTGGTTGTTATTCTGGGGGGACGAGTTGTTCCCATATTACACAATGTTATGGCGCAGGAACGCATGGCATAGTTTGGATTTGTATTTGCAAAAGAAATGATTTAGAAAATAACGATGACGATGGAAATGCCACAAAGTTAACGCCTTGACTATAAATATAACGTATTACTCAACTAACGCCTCTGCTCTGGCTAATGAATATGACAGCATTCCCTTCGAGTCTGTTCACAAAGACTGGTTACAGGCAATACCTAAAGAAGGAATGGTGCTGGATGTAGGTGCTGGTTCCGGTCGCGATGCTCGTTATTTAGCTGCAAAAGGCTTAGGTGTAGTCGCAGTTGAACCCGCCTCTGGCATTCGAGAACTTGCGCAAGCCTATACGGTCTCTAGTCCTATTCACTGGATATCCGATTCATTACCTGAACTAACTGAAGTTTTTCGTCTACAAACAAAATTTGACCTAATCCTTCTAAGTGCAGTTTGGATGCACATCCCGCCATCATCCCGAGAACGCGCCTTTAGAAAACTATCTTCGCTATTAAAACCCAACGGTAAACTAATTATATCTTTGCGCCATGGTGACTGCGCTGACGAACGCACCATGCACCCTGTTTCAGCAGACGAACTGGCTAAGTTTGCAAGTCAATTCGGGCTTACCTATCGACTACTTACCCCTGAAAAATCGAACGATGAATTGGGCCGTGTTGATGTCCAATGGCAAACGGTTTTACTCACGTTACCCGACAACGGCACCGGGGCATTTCCTTTAATTAGAAACATTGTAATAAACGACAGTAAATCCTCAACGTACAAGGTTGCACTTTTACGGACACTACTCAGAATAGCCGAAGGCCATCCGGGCGCGGTTATAGAACAGACTAACGAACACGTAATTCTGCCTGTTGGATTAGTAGCTCTTTATTGGTTGAAGCTTTATAAACCGTTAATTGATAAATTCGAAATGCAACAAAACAGCAACTCTAGTAGAGGGTTGGGATTTATTACAACTGAAGGTTGGCAGCAGATTAAAGCCTTTTCTAGTAATGATTTTTATATTGGCGCGCACTATTCAGATAGTGCAACGGTACAGGCGATTTACCGAACTCTAAAAGACATCGCTTCGACTGTAAAAAATATGCCCGCCAAACACACCACGTTGCCTGGTACTGATAAAGGTGTTTTCAACGTTGAGCTCAATAAAACTAGAAAACCTAAAACCGATTTATTATTAGATTTCGATTTTTTGTCTTCGTTAGGAAAGTTCTATGTGCCCGTGCATATTTGGGACTCATTAACTCAGTTTAGCGTGTGGATAGAGCCGACATTGATTAACGAGTGGTCATCTTTAATGGCAGGTTATGGTTTAAACAAACAAAGGCCGTTTACTAAAGTCGATTATCTAAATGCACTTCGGTGGGAAGACCCAGAACGCTCCACTTTTAAAATTCGAAAACGAGTTAATGAGTTACTCAGCAATGAAGGCGTTGCATGCTGCTGGTCTGGAAAGCGGCTAAAACTTTCTGGCTACGCTATCGATCATGCATTTCCTTTTGCGCGATGGCCCAATAACGACCTGTGGAATTTACTACCGACTCAGTCGAGTATAAACGCTCGCAAATCCGATAAACTGCCCACCGGTTTGAAGATTTCTAACTCTCGTGAGCTAATCGTTTCTTGGTGGAAACAAGGCTGGCAAAACAATCAAACTGAGTTTTTTAGTCAAGCCAATTTAGCCCTACCTAACCTTAAGCCAAATAACACAAACTTTGATGACGTGTTTGAAGCGTTCGCTCTGCAACGTGACCGTATTAAGGCGTTGCAGCAGTTGGAAGATTGGCGGTAACATTGGCGGATAGTTTAATGAAACTTACTTCTAAACCAGCGTCTAAAATCACCGTCCAGCGCTGCGATATTTCTTCCGTATAATCGCTGAATATCGCTCATTGAAAGCTCTTCACAGCCATTTTCGCTTTCTAACAGTAAAAGTCGGCTCATAAAATCTTGGTTGTCGCTCATTAGAAAAGCAACGAAAGCCCAACTAGAAGCATAGAATTGATGCGGATCTTGGCGCCAACTACTCTCCGTCCCTTCAAAGAGTGTGGTCAATACTAGCGGCTGATTACTTTTAAAATGATTAACCCATGCGCTGTCAGTCAAATTTCCCGGGGTTTCTGAATATTCCGCCATTCCTTCATTCAACCATTTCGCCACTTGGCCATACCAATATCGATTAATGGTATGCATTACCTCATGCGTTATAGTTTGGAGTGTTTCCTTATTGTTCCGAATCAAAATGGCAGATTCATTTCTGCCCGAAGAATAAAAGCCTGTGCTTGTGGGTATAGAAAGATTAAAACGCTTGCTATATTTTTCATACGCACCCTTATCGCGGAAACTCCTTATGTTAGCTACAACAGGAACCATTGATTCGGTAGGTGTAACAGGCGCAAAAGCATCTAATGCTTCTTGTACTCTTCCTCGTACCGCGCGCTGAACGTCAAACGGTAAATTATGCGAGAGAAAGTTAAGCGAAATAGCCTCTGGGTTAATTATTTTGGCTACTTGTACTGAAGTATTACTGTTCAGTTTCCTAGGAGAGTCACTTATATGCTTAACGCCTTTCCCATCTGTCCATGTATAAATTGTCTTTCTCTCGGGTGGTTTTATCTTGTCTAAACATTTATATGCGTGAGGGGCTTCATGCTCACCTATTCGAGAAGTACTTTGTCTATATCTGACTTCAGAATTTGCCTTAGGCTCTAAACTATTTTGGCCAATAGAAATTTCTGACTGTGAACGTAAAACATTAGGTATAGAGATTTCTTGATTACTTTTTCCCTGAAGTTTAGCTTCTGTAAGCTCGAATACGAGATGCAGGAATTGAGGTAGCTTGAAACTATCACGCGCGAAGTATAGAACTCCTAAACTATTAATAACTATCACACTTGCGACTATAAACAACTTAGCGCCAATTCCATTTCTGTTTACCATGCTAGTCCTTCAACACCGTCATATATCTAGACGTATAATCAGACTACAACATCATTTAAGAAACAAAGTATTAGTTAGAAGAATAGGTTTGAATTTCGATACATAGTTATAAGATAAAAACACTGACAACTATTCTCCAATCTGAAAAGATCGAGCAATAGGATATCTATATAAACGTAGCTACGATACCGTAGTAGCACAACTTAGCTCAATAAAATTGCTCCCCATATAGCTTTTCAAGGATGATAATGAAAAAGGCGTATACTTTACTTCCATTACTACTAACAGCTACATATTCGTTGGCTGACTCTGACTTTAACCCTTCTAAATATCGATGCGCAGGCATAGAGCAGCGTATCGACAACATTAACTCAAAAATGCGCGCTGGTTACAGTACGAGAGAAGGCGAGCAATTAAAAAGCCAACTTCGAAACCTAAAAAAACAACGTTATGAATGCAAAAAGAAAGGGTTCTCAGTTAATTAGATAGTAAAGGGACTATTACACCGAACCCATGACCTTTGCCTCCGGAGTGCAATACCATGAATTAGCTTTTCATGGGTTAGCCCTCAATCGCCCGATCAAAGCTTTTATCTTCATCGAACACTTTAAACTCCTTACGCTATGGTTTAGCCACCCGCTTTTTAAATACGGTAATTATTGAAGCTAATTCAGTTTATAATAGCGGTTAAACAGCTTTTGAATTACATCGACCAACGTGAGTAGAACATGGCCCATAAAGTACGTTATAAGTTTAAAGGTGTGGCAAAAGAGATAAATTTTTCTTACAGCCTCCATCAAAATATGCATGAAGCCGTGGCCGATGCTGAGGGAATAGACCTTTCCCAGTTCCTGCAAACTGAACAGCAGCTTGCCGCTATCAGTAAAGACAAAAAAACCGTGAGAAATTTCAGAGATACTGAATTTGCAAAAATGGGGTTTTCTGATTTGTACTTCTTAAAAAACGGTCAAGAATGATGGTTGCGCCCTTGCAACAAAGACTATCAAAACAACGCGATGCTTCTACCTTAAAGTCGGTGGAAAAACCGCGCTTAGCCGTAAGATGATGTAGCCACCGATAACCACTTTACACAATTAACTCTTATGAAGATTTCAGGCGTTGTACATTCCTAATAACGCCACAAACGCCTAAATTCCATCTATCTTTGGCACCAATAATAAACAACTGATTAACTTTTAATCGTAATAAATTAACTTTTTTGAGATTTATTTTTAACTCGCTCAATGGGCTACAAGGCCCGTCAATTATGGGTTGTTCGAGTTTACGAACCCTTATCAGAACTCAAAAACATCTTGTTTGAATGTGCGCTTGTTAAAAAGGACGCTTAGCAAACATGAATTTCATAGATTCCAGCCTGTCGATGTTATGAGGCGAGTTAGCAGTTGCCATAAAACTTACAAAGTGCTGCTTATTCGAGTAAAGCACCCACTCTAAAACATCAACATATACAAGAACTGGAAATAACAAATTGTCATTGTACTGCCTGCATAGCATACGCAAAATGCTGCTATAAAACGTGTATGACGAAGATTGTTTCCTAAAAATAATAATTTAATAAGTTACTTTCAAATGGCTGACATATTGCTCATAAATGAAAGTAAAAGGCTAAACATATGAAACTAAACCAGCTCAATTTCCGTGTAAAACTTAGTCCCATTTTTGTCGCTATGGCCGCTGCCAATTTAACTTATTCTTTACCAAGTTTTTCTCAAGAAATCGATAACGAAGCCCCCGTTGTTGAAAAGGAAGAAAACACCGACGATGCCCCAGATATTGAAGTATTAGAGAGAATTACTGTATCTGCTACCAAACGTGATACAGACCTAATGAACACGCCAGTTGCAATTTCTGCCTTCACCGAAGAGCAATTGAACAAGATTGGCATTACTAATGTAAAAGATTTGAATAACGTGGTGCCTAATATGAGCATCATGACGGATAGAGAGTCTTCAGCTCCAATCATTACCATGCGAGGCGTACGCTCAACCAATACTACTGAGTGGGGAGATCCTGCCGTTGGTGTGCATTATGATGGGATTTATTCACCGCGCCCCCAAGGTGCCCTTTCGTTAATTTTCGATGTAGAGCGAGTTGAAGCACTACGTGGTCCTCAAGGTACATTATTCGGACGTAACTCTACGGTAGGGAGCTTGAATATCATCTCCGCAAAACCGAATTTAAATGAGGTAGAAGGCAAAATTGAATTAGAAGCGGGACGATGGAATCAACAAGTCATCAAAGGAGTATTAAATGTTCCTATTTCAGATTCATTTGCGTTAAGAGGCTCATTCTTTAAAGAAACAAGAGACTCTAATTTAAACGGTTATTACGACCCTAACCAATGGGATCAGCGTTACCTAGGTCTTGATACATCACAACTTACGCCCATCAGTGAAGGCATCACTCCAGCGGATCGCGATACTGACAACCGCACCTATTTTAATGACACCTTATATGAACCCATAAAAGCCGATCCCGCTGATTTTTATAATAACTCAGACCAATATGCTTTCAGGATTTCTGGGCTATATTCCCCAAGTATAGATTTTTCTTGGCAGTTGACTTTCGAGCGTTATGTTGATCAAGGTGCTGGCACAGCTGCTTCCCGTGATTGTGAGAAGATAAAAGATAGACCTTCTGATGTGAATGGTGGCTCGTGTACCGATTTGTGGGGAACGGAGGATAATCATACCGTATATGTAAATGTTCCGGGTAAAGTAGATTTGACCCTAGATAGCTATCGTTCGAGCATTCACTATGACATAACCGACGATATTCAGTTTTCCTATTTAGCAGGTTTTCAAAGCCAGGAGCGTTCAGGACAGGTTGATTTAGATCAGGGTATGTATTTCTATGATCAAATACTCAAATGGATTGATACGGATTATGACTCTTGGTCCCATGAGTTACAGTTTAAGTCTACGGGTGAAAGCGATTTACAATGGATTGTGGGCTATTTCAATCTTAAAGAAGATAACTCAATGAACGGCCAATATCATGGGGCAATGGGAGGGGTCTCATGGTGGCTTCAACCATCGCGCACGGTAGAGTCTGAGGCATTTTTTGCGCAGGGTACTTACGCGTTTACGGATAAGTTGTTTCTAACCCTAGGTGCTAGATATACGGAAGACCAGAAAGAAGATAAAGGTGGCCGAAACCTAGGGTGTTTCTCAAACGAATGTTATACCGATGTGGCTTGGGGAGAGGTCTGGGATTATATTGATTGGTCAATTCCTTTAGATGAGCAAATTGAGAATACCAGCGCGGTGCGTGCGAATTTAAATGCACTACCTGTTGATTACTACGACTCGCCTGTTGAAGGGGCTGAAGTAGACAGCGAAAATGACGTAAAACAAAGCTGGTCAAAAACCACTTGGCGTGTGGGCTTAGATTATCAAGCCACTGCAGATACCCTGTTTTATAGCTATATTGCCAATGGCTTTAAAGGCGGCGGTATTGGCGACATTTTAATCAAGCAATCAGATGGTACACGCTTTGATACCAGTTACGATGGTGAAGAAGTGGTGACTTATGAGATTGGTGCCAAAACAACACTGTTAGACGGCAAGATGAATCTGCGCGCAAATTACTTTTTCAGTGATTATAAAAACCAACAGTTCTCTACTTGGACAATTTACGACACTATCACTGAAATGCAGGAAGACCCGCGTACCGGTGAGATGATTGAAATGACCCAAGATTTTGGGACATTTTTAACCCGCAATGCATCTAACTCAAAAATCTCTGGCTTAGAGTTAGAGTTGGATTTAGTACCTTGGAAAGGTGGTTTCATTGGCGGTTATTTAACTTTTCTTGATACCGAAATTACATCTGACTATTGGAAAGCTTGGGGCTCAGAACCATCACAAGTTTTTGCTAATCCAGACGACGTAGAGATACCAGGAACCCTAGATACGTCTCAGCCTTGGTTTAGGAACCTAAAAGGCAATCAGTTAGCCTACTCCCCCGAAGTCTCGTTTACATTGAATATCAGTCATACCTTTGAGTTGAGTAACGGTGGGCGAATCATCCCATTCGTTAATATTCATTGGGAAGACGACTCTTATACCTCAATCGACAATACCGATAAATGGGATATTCCTGCGGAAGCATTAAACGAAGGGATTGATTTAGATATCTACTCTGATAAACGAGAAGCATGGGCGATGATTAATGCGAACTTGAAGTACGAGACAGCTGATAGTACTTGGTATATAGAAGGAGGAATTTATAACCTTACCGATGAAGATGTGAATTGGTGGCAAGGCTATTCTGGTAGTACACCTGTTGCTGGTAAAGCAAGACGTAACTGGAACATTCGAGTTGGATACAACTTTTAACTGACAATACCAATTGGTCTTGTTGACCGCACAAGCAAGGCCTCGTGATATCTCTTCAGATTCGCGAGGCCTTGATCAACGTATTTATCTTGATTTTATATTACCAAGGAAGCGCGATGACAACTCCTAGTTTTGTTATCAATAGCCAGCACCATACGCAAAACCCTAGTGGGTACGTGTTCCCACTAACGGTGCTCACCTCATTGTTTTTTATGTGGGGTTTTATCACCTGTTTAAACGATATACTGATCCCCCATTTAAAAGCAGCATTTAGCTTAAGTTACACCCAAGCAATGTTGGTTCAATTCTGTTTTTTTGGGGCCTATTTCATTGTTTCATTACCCGCAGGTAAATTACTGAAACGCATCGGCTATCAAAAAGGGATTGTGGTGGGTTTGGTGATAGCTGCATTAGGCTGTTTACTATTTTACCCAGCCGCCTCTAGCCATAGTTACCCTTTATTCCTTTCTGCGTTGTTCGTACTTGCCTCGGGAATCACTATTTTACAAGTCTCAGCAAACCCTTATGTGACCTTCCTAGGGCCAACTAAGACTGCGTCTTCGCGTTTAACATTAACTCAAGCATTTAATTCTTTGGGTACGACAATTGCGCCCTATTTGGGGGCGTTATTTATTCTTAACGAAGCAGTAAGCACAGTTTCAGTTAACCCATCTGCTGAGTCGGTGCAAGGGCCCTATTTAGTGCTGGTGGCATTGTTATTATTGTTAGCGGCAATCTTTGCGCTTATCAAACTACCTCACATCCCCAGCGCTACAGTGACTGAAAGTGAAGTCATAGGCGCTAGTGCATGGCAACAGCGCCATTTAGTATTAGGTGCGCTGGGTATTTTTGTGTATGTCGGTGCTGAAGTGGCGATTGGGAGCTTTATAGTCAACTTTTTAGGCGAGAAAAATATTGCGGCGCTAGAAGAAGCAGAGGCGGCAAAATACTTAACCTATTATTGGGGTGGAGCTATGGTCGGCCGCTTCATTGGCGCCGCGGCGTTACAAAAAGTTTCTGGCGGAAAGGTACTGGCATTCAACGCCGCTACAGCCTGTGTGCTATTACTGTTTACCGTGCTAGCTTCTGGCAGCGTTGCCATGTGGTCCGTATTGCTGATTGGCTTGTGCAACTCAGTGATGTTTCCCACTATCTTCAGTTTGGCCTTAAACAACTTAGGAAAACTGACTCCTCAAGGCTCTGGCATATTGTGTTTAGCCATTGTGGGCGGTGCCATTGTCCCTCTTATCCAGGGTGTACTAGCAGACATCCTAGGCGTGCAATTAGCCTTTATTTTACCTCTTTTTTGCTATCTATATATTGCTTACTACGGCTTGGTAGGAAGCCGAGTAACAGCTTAACGTGATTGGAAACGAACATGAGTAAACTAATAACTATAAGTGTAATCCTAAGCTTGATGTGTGGTCTCGCTGCATGTAAAAGTGAAAATAATTCACAAACACCTTCTGCCAAAAATGCCGCTGACATATGGCCAAAATTGGATATTGCGGTGAAGCAAGACCCACAGGTAGAAGAACAAGTTAAACAAATATTGGCGACGATGACGCTAAAGCAAAAAGTCGCGCAAATGATTCAGCCAGAAATACGCGATATATCAGTAGCCGATATGCGTAAATATGGCTTCGGTTCTTATCTAAACGGTGGCGGAGCTTTCCCAAACAACAAGAAACATTCCAGCGCCGATGATTGGGTTAAGTTGGCCGACGAAATGTATTTAGCCTCCGTGGATGACAGCTTAGATGGCACAACTATCCCTACTATGTGGGGAACTGACGCTGTGCATGGTCACAATAACGTCATTGGCGCGACTTTATTTCCTCATAACATCGGGTTGGGCGCAGCCAACAATCCGGATTTAATTGAAAGAATTGCAAACATTACGGCCACTGAAGTAATGGCCACTGGTATTGATTGGGTTTTTGCACCTACCGTAGCAGTGGTGCGCGATGATCGATGGGGACGCACCTATGAAGGCTACTCAGAAGACCCTGAAATTGTCAGAAACTATGCCGCATCCATTGTAAAGGGGTTACAAGGAGAGGCGAATAAAGACTTTTTGTCAGACAACCGAGTGATTAGTACGGTGAAACACTTTATTGGTGATGGTGGCACTTTAGATGGTGATGACCAAGGTGACAATATCAGTAGCGAACAAGAATTGTTTGATATCCATGCTCAGGGTTACGTGGGAGGCCTAACCGCAGGCGCTCAGTCTGTAATGGCTTCGTTCAATAGTTGGCAAGGCGATAAAATTCACGGTAATCAGTATTTATTGACCGAGGTACTTAAAAAACAGATGGGCTTCGATGGGTTTGTTGTTGGTGATTGGAATGGCCACGGCCAAGTCGAAAATTGCAGCAATGAAAGTTGCCCCCAAGCCGTTAATGCAGGATTGGATATTTTCATGGTGCCAACAGGTGCGTGGCTTCCTTTATACGAAAATACCATAGCTCAGGTTAAAAACGGTACTATTCCAATGTCGCGTATCAATGACGCTGTTACGCGCATTTTACGAGTTAAAGTGCGTGCGGGATTATTCGATAAGCCCAACCCAGCAAAGCGCAAATTTTCCGGGCAAAGCGAATTAATTGGTCATAAAAGCCATAGAGAAGTTGCACGACAAGCGGTTCGCGAGTCCTTAGTTTTATTAAAAAATAAAAATCACTTGCTACCATTAGATCCGAAGCAGTCAATTCTGATTGCCGGTGATGCAGCAGATAACATTGGCAAACAATCTGGCGGCTGGTCGATTACTTGGCAAGGCACTAACAATAGCAATGCAGATTTCCCAGGGGGAAGCTCAATATTTGCGGGGTTAAGTAAGCAGATCAATGCAGCTGGTGGGCAGGTAGAGCTAAATGAGCACGGCGATTTTACCAATAAGCCCGACGTTGCCATTGTGGTATTTGGCGAAGAACCCTATGCAGAAGGGCATGGCGACAGAGCTAGTTTGGCTTATCAACAGGGAAACAAACGAGACCTCGCCCTATTGAAGAAACTGAAAGCACAAGGAATCCCCGTGGTTGCGGTTTTCATATCGGGACGACCAATGTGGGTTAACGCCGAACTTAATACTTCAGACGCATTCGTTGCAGCTTGGCTTCCAGGCTCTGAAGGAGATGGTATCGCCGAAGTAATACTCGCAAATCCGGATGGATCCATTCAACACGATTTCAAAGGTAAACTATCTTTTTCTTGGCCTAAATCTGCTCAGCAAACCACTGTAAACCATGGTGATTTAGACTATGCGCCGCTATTACCCTATGGGTTCGGGTTAACCTACCAAGATGAAAACCTGTTAGCTGATAATCTGTCTGAGCAAGTCGAGCTGAATTTAAATCAAACCCAGCGCACAATGTTATATACAGGCGCTATGCACAAACCATGGGAAATGCATTTATTTTCTGGTGAGAAAGAAATTGCGGTTAATTCTAACTCTCATCAATTAAACGGATTAACTTTTCGCACTGTGGATAGAGAGGTCCAAGAGGATTCGTTTTTAGTTAATTTAGATGGCAATCAATTGTCTGGTGTGAAAATAGTCAGTGAAAGTCATTTTAAGGAAGACCTCAACCAAGAATTTTTGGCTGGCAGTACAATATCAATGTTAATCAAAGTGACTAAGAAACCTAGCGACAATGTCTACATCGCCATGAATTGTGAAAGTTTTGGCGACGACGCAGGCAGTTGCAGTGGGAGACTAGATATCAGCTCAATAGTCGATGCATTGCCGGTTGACGAGTGGCATCCTCTGAATATTGACTTGCAGTGCTTTGCGAAATTGGGTATTAAGTTTGATAGCTTAGTGTCGCCTTTTTCATTAGAATCTGCAGGTGCAATGCAAATATCACTATCGGAAATAGGGTTCATTCCGCAGCCTTCCGATGAAGCGACATTTAGCTGTAATTGAGCTAACGGATAGCTGGCTACAACTGATAAAGAAAACTTGTTCTAAGATTAACGCATTATCTTGGGACAAGTTTTCAGCAGGTTGCTAGAGCATATATCGTAATTGGTATTGGTAACTTCCCTATCAACAAATTCGTTGGTTGAGATTGAAAATTACGATAGCATCGGTAGCGGATTTATTACTCACATATTCTGACAAATTATTGCGGTGTACAGTGGGCACCTTTCGAAGGATTTTATTTAATTACGCCTATGTCGAAGTTTAAATGTGTAGTTACGCTCTATGAGTAGCGTTGTATTTAACTTAAATGACATCACATTAGTAATGACTATTGTTCTGTCAATTTTGTTTTCCTTAATGCTGTTATCCAGTCACCGTATGAATGATAATAGCGCTTACTTACTCGCAGCATTCTTAATTTCCCACGCATTTATAGCTTTTCATGAGTTGACCTTCTTCGGAGAAAAGTTTCGTTTTGAAGCCTTGGAATTTGCGCCAAATATACTTTTTGTAGGTAGTCTCGCGTATTGTCTAGATGCAGTATTGCTCTACTTTTATATTAAGTCATCGGTGTTTAGTGATTTCAAATTTTCTAAAAAATATTTAGTGCACCTTATTCCTTTCTTCCTATACGCCATCTATTTGATCTTTAATTACTACAGCCTTAGTGACATCGCAAAACAAATCGTTATTGAGAATTGGGGGCTGTATAGCACATGGCACTATGTTGCCACTGATACTTCTATTAAGCTCCTCAGGTTAGCTTACTTAATCGGTTGCTTTGTTTTAATCGCTAGATACCATAAACGTCATAAAGAAGAGCGGGCGGATATTTCAACTATTGATTTAAATTGGCTTCGTTTACTTCTTATAGGTTTTTTGGCCATTATGCTCACAGAAGCTTTTTTAAGCATATTGAAAGTCATCAATCTTAGCTATGTAATTGAAGTAGAAACGTTTATTAGTATAGGTCTACTTTCTTACTACATTACCTTTTTGCTAGTAGTCTCTTTATTATTTTATAGTGTAACTAAATCCCATTCTATTATTCCCATTCCAACAACAGATGAAAATCAGAATTTTGACGAAAAGAGTGTGTACAAGCCCGTCTATATTGAACGGATAGAAACTATAATGCGGAAGGAAAAGCCTTATCTTTTATCAGATATTACCATTGATGAATTGGCCAAAAAACTGCACGTTTCAACTAAAGATTTATCAGTTACTTTAAATCGTCATTTTCAAATGAATTTTTACGAATTTATTAATAATTACCGAATTGAAGAAGCTAAAACTTTGTTGGTAGAGGACGTAAACAAATCTATTACCGACATTTACTTTGACGTGGGATTCAATAGTAAGTCAGTTTTTTATACTTTTTTTAATAAAAAAGAAGGGATTACCCCCTCAGAATTTAGAAAACGTCATAGTAACAACTCTTAATTGCAGATACTTATTTGTTCTAATTATTCAGACCAGTTGACTACAATAGTAAAAAACAAAATTCTATGAGTAAATTGACCACTGAAACACTTTGCTTTTGAGGAGTAACAGTTAAATTTTCATGGCTTACCCTCAACCTGCCCATGAAAAGCCTCAATCGCCTTATCAAAGCTTTCATCGTTGTCGAAATAAAGCTGGCTTAGTCGGCTTTTCTTTATTTTGTAGGTAGCACTTGCAAAGGCTAGCGCTTCTCTAAAGCTACTAAATTCTTCATCGAATACTTTGAGCACTTCGCCCTGTGGTTTTGCTACCCGCGTTATGTTGCCGTTTACTTCATAGTCGAACCCAGGAAATTGAAGGCGTGAAAGGGTTTCTTTGCCCAATCGCTACCGCCTTTTAGGCTTATTTGAAATGCGGCGTCCATTTCTTCTATTTCTTCCATGCTCCAATGGTTAAACACCCTAATGGCCTTTTTGTACTTTTCTGCCAATCGCTTTTTTAAGGTGTTTATTCTGGGTTCTAGGGTGCCGTTGTTTTCGTTTTTTAGTAGGTCGAAGCATTCGTTACATGAAGGTACGGAAATGAAGTCGGCCTGTAAGTGTCCGCTTTGCCAGTCGTGAATGAATTTTATGGGTGGGATAAAGTCTTGGCGGGCCGATTCACAACCACAATAAATGCACCGACTAAAGTCTGCTGAGCATACTGCTCTTAAGGGCCTGTAAAACTTTGTGTAACGCAATGCTAAGGTTATGCTTTTAATGTGTAATACGCTTACAGTAACACAGCACAGCGCACAACATAATAATTGCCTACATCGTGCAGCGCGTTACTTTCTGCTTGTAGTGTGCTGATAGATATCGCGCCAGCGCGATATATTCATTCCAAAAGTGCGTTTGAATAGCCTGTTAAAGTGTCCTGAGTCTTGATAACCAACTGCCCACGCTATTTCTTCTACGCTTTTATCACTATGCTTTAAGAGTTCCTTCCCTTGCTCTATTCTTAGCTGCTGAATATAGCCTAACGGGGTTTCACCTGTGGCTTCCTTAAACCTGCGCTTAAACGTACGCTCAGTCATATTAATACGCGTAGCCATTTCTCCAATTGTGACTTTTTCAGCGAAGTGTATTTCTAGCCATTGCTGAATATTTAAAATATCGTCGTCTTGATGGTAGGTTTGATGGTTAAGCGATGTCGTTTCTAAGTTTACGCCACGACGGAAATCGACAAGAAACGCTTGCTCTATAGCTTCGCCTACCGCTTTGCAACTTAACCGCGATATTAAAAAAACAATAATTTCTAATGCCGCATTTAGTCCCGCCGAGCAATACAGTTCACCAGTGGCGGTAATAAAGCGATCTGCCATTAAATTTACTTTGGGAAACGCCCTGGCAAAGCGAGCCTGCTTATGCCAATGCGTGGTACCCATTCTGTCGTTTAATAGTCCTGCCTGCGCTAAAAAG
Organism: Alteromonas sp. ALT199; assembly: GCF_018619335.1. Taxonomy (GTDB): domain Bacteria; phylum Pseudomonadota; class Gammaproteobacteria; order Enterobacterales; family Alteromonadaceae; genus Alteromonas. The sequence goes on from NZ_JAHHDX010000084.1 coordinate 132,110, forward strand.
AAGGCACCCGTGGCAGCTGCCATTATTGGAATGCCTCTGCTGTGCCACTGTCGCAATTTAGGGTATAGCGCCGCTTGCTGAGTAAGCAAAGGCGTAATATCACCCCACACACTATGCAATATCACTAAGTCGGTTTCATCTATTTCGGCTAGCGCACAATCTGGTGTTATCGCCAATCCGCTAAACGTAGTGGTGGGTAGGCCGTCAATGGTTACCAACTTAACTGCTATAGGGCTACCAAGCAGCTTTTGTTGTAAATCAGACGCAAACTTAAGTACATCGTGAGTAAGCCCCATACTTAAACCCATGGTGTTTTCGCTGGCATATAAGGTTACGTGTTTAAGCATGCTTTCCTCTTTGTAGCGCTCCATTCTGATCTCGCCACTTTGGCCCGATTGGCCAGTTAATTGTCCCAAGTCACACTGTTAACATTATTTTCACAAAATTACTATGAAGCAGGTCACAATTCTATAGAGATTAAAAATGCAATTTACTGAAGAACACAATGCACTTAGAAAAACGGTCCACGATTTTGTAAACCAAGAAATGGACCCATTTATTAACGAGTGGGAGCAGGAAGGCATTGCCCCGCTTCATAGTTTATTTAAAAAAATGGGTAACTTAGGGCTGTTGGGTATTCAAAAGCCTGAAGCCTACGGCGGTGCGGGTTTAGATTATAGCTACAACCTTGTATTTGCAGAAGAAATTGGTCGCGCTTACGGTGGCTCTATCCCCATGGCTATTGGGGTACAAACTGATATGGCTACCCCAGCCTTGGCCCGTTTTGGCAGCGATGAACTTAAACGCGAATTTTTAGCACCGGCTATTGCGGGCGATATGGTTGCCTGTATTGGGGTAAGCGAACCGGGCGCAGGGTCGGATGTAGCAGGCCTGAAAACCTCAGCCCGCACAGATGGCGATGACTACGTTATCAATGGCACTAAAATGTGGATAACCAACGCTACGCAAGCCGATTGGATTTGTTTGTTAGCGAACACCAGTGATGGTCAAGTACACGCCAATAAATCACTTATTGTTGTCCCCCTCAACACCCCGGGTATCACAATTTCTAAACCTTTAAACAAGCTAGGCATGCGTGCCAGCGACACCGGACAGATTTTTTTCGATAACGTTCGTGTACCCAAGCGCTTCTTAATTGGTGAAGAAAACAAAGGCTTCACTATGCAAATGATGCAGTTTCAGGAAGAACGTATGTACGCTGCTGCAAGTGCTTTAAAAGGCATGGAGCGCATTATTAACGACACCATTGCCTGGGCTAAAGACCGTCAAACCTTTGGTCAGCCAGTCATTAACAACCAAACTGTTCACTTCAAACTAGCCGAACTGCAAAGTGAAATTGAAGCGTTGCGCGCATTAACATGGCAGGCCTGTCAGGACCATATTGGAGGAAAAGATGCGACTTATTTAGCGTCTATTGCAAAACTTAAAAGTGGTCGATTATGGCGGCAGGTAAGTGATGGCTGTCTTCAATACTGGGGCGGTATGGGCTTTATGTGGGATAACCCCGCGGCTCGTGCGTATCGCGATACACGCATATTGTCGATAGCAGGCGGTAGCGATGAAATGATGCTGGGCATTATTGCCAAGTATATGGATATTTTCCCGAAACGTAGATAGCGCTGTGCTCAATATGAAAAAACCTGTTCACGATTTACTTGATAAAAATATGCGCTTACCAATTATTTGCGCCCCCATGTTTTTAGTATCTAGTCCTAACTTAGTCATTAACGCTTGTAAAAATGGCATTGTCGGTAGCTTTCCAGCTTTTAACACTCGTACGCAAACGGCACTAGATGAGTGGTTAACAACCATTACTGAAGCGCTTAAAAATGAAAAGCAAAAAGACCCGACGGCAAAGGTGGCACCGTTTGCTGTGAACCTGGTGGTTCACGCATCAAACAAACGCCTTCAGGCCGATTTTGAGGTAGTGAAAAAGCATAAAGTCCCCTTCGTTATTACCAGCCAGGGCAATCCGCAATCTATCGTCGATGCTGTACATAAGTGGGGCGGCATAGTGTTTCACGATGTAATTACTGTCGCTCATGCACGAAAAGCCATTGACGCTGGTGCCGATGGGTTAATTTTGGTTGCTGCAGGTGCTGGCGGGCACGCTGGTGAGGTAAACCCGTTTGCACTGGTGCGAGAAGTCAGAGAATTTTGGCAGGGCCCTCTAGTATTAGCAGGAGCAATCAACGATGGGTATGGCGTTAGAGCAGCAGAAGTACTAGGTGCTAATTACAGCTACATGGGCACGCGCTTTATTGCTACTACAGAGGCAGAAGTCGACCCGGATTATAAAACTATGCTGGTAGACGCAGACCTAAACGACTTGGTGTTTACCGACACATTTACTGGCGTCAAATGTCACTTTTTAAAACCATCAATTACTCGCGCTGGCGTAGATTTATCGCTGATTGAAGGAAAAGCACATGTTGACTTAGATTTAGGCGGCAGCAACGCGTGGAAGGATATGTGGAGCGCAGGACATGGCGTAAGCGGCATCCACTCTGTGGTACCAGTCGCCCATCTTATCGAGCAGCTTGCCAGCGAATACAACAACGCGTCTCAACTTCAAGCATTCAGTAGCGCGTCTTCTCACACTCCCCAAGTAGGACGCTGATCTATGGCCATATTTCACTCAAATATTGACGTTAAAAGCGAGTCATTTAATCAAAACTATTCGACGATGGAAGAGGCAGTAAACGAATTTCGCACTATTGAGCAAACCGTTATTCAAAATGCCCAAGAAAAAGCGCCGCGTTATGAAAAAAAAGGGCTGCTATCACCGCGAAACCGACTAGCTTTACTACTTGACCCCAATAAGCCATTTCTGCCTATTTCTACCCTATGCGGTTATTTGCAAGAAGGCGATAAAGACGGCAGTGCCGCAGGCGGCGGGGTGATAGCAGGAATTGGTTATGTGGCAGACACCCGCTGCGTGGTAATGGTTGACGATTACCTTACCAAAGGCGGCAGTATTACCGAACTTGGCAGTAAAAAACGTCTGCGACTTTATAATATAGCGCTTCAACAGAAGTTACCGGTTATCGCGCTATCGCAAAGCGGGGGAGGCGACCTTACTTCCCTAGGCGACTGGTTTGGATTTTCAGCAGCAGGATTTGCCATGCAGGCGCGTTTGTCGGCGGCTGGCATACCTCAAATTACCGTGGTGCACGGTAGTGCAACCGCGGGCGGTGCATACCAGCCAGGGTTGTCTGACTACGTGATCATGATTCGCAAACAATCAACGGTATATTTGGCAGGCCCCCCTTTGCTTAAGGCAGCTACCGGCGAAATTGCTACCGATGAGGAAATTGGCGGTGCCGAAATGCATAGTGAGGTGTCGGGCGTTGCTGACTTTTTAGCAGAAAATGATGCCGACAGCATTCGCATTGCACGTGAAGTAACACAAATGCTGAACTGGAACAAAGATAGCCGTGAAGAAAAGCCACCGTGCAACGCTGCACCTGCTTATTCGTCCGACGAGCTGCTAGGCATTGTGCCTAAAGATGCGAAAACGCCCTTTGATTTACGCGAGGTAATCGCCCGTATCGCCGACAAATCAAATTTCGTTGAGGTAAAGCCTGAATTTGATATGGGTACGGTGTGCGGTTATATCGCCATTGAAGGAAGAGCTTGTGGCGTAATAGGTAATAACGCCCCCATCACGGCAAAAGGGGCAGCTAAAGCAGCGCAGTTTATTCAGCTTTGCGAGCAAGCGGGCACCCCATTATTGTTTTTACACAATACTACCGGCTTTTTGGTCGGCACCGAGTCTGAGCGTGCGGGCATAATCAAGCACGGCGCTAAGCTTATTCAAGCGGTTACTAACGCCACAGTGCCCAAAATAAGCATTGTATTGGCGGGGTCGTTTGGCGCAGGAAATTACGCCATGGCTGGTCGAGGCATAGAGCCCGACTTCATGTTTTCGTGGCCGCGTTCGGTTGTGGCGGTAATGGGTCCTGCTCAGGCAGGTAGTGTACTGCGCACCGTTGCACACGCCAAAATGCAGCGAAGCGGCGACATAGACTCAGACAAGCTCACCGCATTGGAACAGCATACCGTAAGCGTAATGGAGGCGAAATCTCGCGCGCTGGCAAACTCTGCTCGCCTATGGGATGACGGCATTATCGACCCAAGAGATACCCGTTCTATCGTTGCATTTGTTCTTACTATTTGCGATCACGCGAAAACGAAGCAATTACACCCCACCAGCTTTGGCGTTGGCCGGCTATAACCCAATATCGACTAAGGAGCAGCGGCAATGGAACACGAAATTACCCAGCTAAATTCTGTAGATTTTAAAGAGATTTCTGTGCAACTTGAAGACAGCATCTTGCACATACAATTTAACCGCCCCCATAAAAAAAATGCGATGAACTTAGCGCTGGTTGAAGAAGTTATGCAGTGTTTTACCTTTGGAGCAAACCTTGAAAGCTTGCGAGCAGTTGTCATTGTAGGAAGTGAAGGTAATTTTTGCTCTGGTGGCGATATATCTGACATGCATTTGTCGTCGTTAAATGAGTCTGAACGAGAAGAAACCATTTGGCATTTTAATCGCAGTTTCGGCCGCATGATAACGCAGGTAAAGCATTCCCCAATACCTGTTATAGCGGCAGTCGAAGGCGCTGTTTTAGGCGGTGGATTTGGTTTGGCCTGCGTTGCCGATATCACTATTGCGAGCGATAGCGCCTTCTTTGCACTGCCTGAAACCGGATTGGGGGTTATTCCTGCACAAATAGCGCCATTTGTGGCTGGCCGTATAGGCATTGATCACACTAAGCGTTTAGCGCTAACGGGTGAAAAGCTCAATGCCGAACAAGCACTGCACTTGGGTTTAGTGCATCGCGTTTGTTCCGCTCACTCCATCAAAGATCAAATAAATAACGCGATTAAACAGTTAAAGCAATGTGCACCTGAAGCGAACTCGAACACTAAGCGCTTACTGTTAGGGTTAAATAACACACCGCTTGAGCAAATTCTTGATGACGCCGCCGCTGCATTTGTTAGGTCACTATCTTCTGAAGAAGGGATAGAGGGAACCAAAGCCTTTATGCAAAAACGCAAACCTTCTTGGTGCGAGTAACCACATTATGACGCAAATTATACAGAAAATTCTTATTGCGAATCGCGGCGAGATAGCATGCCGCATTATGAAAACCGCACACAAACTAGGCTTTTTTACAGTAGCCGTTTATAGCGATGCTGATCGTAATGCATTGCATGTACAGCAGGCCGATGAAGCCATTTACCTTGGCGCTGCTGATCCCACTTCATCTTACCTTGATAGCGAAAAAATCATAAAAGCCGCGCTAATGACACAGGCAGATTCCATTCATCCAGGATATGGTTTTCTATCTGAAAATGCAGATTTTGCCGACAAATGCGCACAGGCAGGCTTAGTTTTTATAGGTCCTAGCCCAGACGCGATAACCCTGATGGGAAGCAAGCGTTTGTCTAAAATTGCAATGTTGAACGCCAATGTACCTTGTATACCCGGCTATGAGGGCAGCGACCAAACCGACACTACGTTAATAGAAAAAGCCAAAGCCATTGGCTTTCCACTTATGGTTAAAGCTAGCGCGGGTGGTGGCGGTAAAGGCATGCGTTTAGTGCATGAAGCAGATGAGTTAGCCGCCCAAATTTCAACGGCACGCTCTGAAGCCCTAAACGCGTTTGGCAACGACGAGCTTATTTTAGAGCGAGCCTTGATTGCGCCAAGGCATATCGAAATCCAAATTTTTGCAGACCATAACGGCAACACAGTTTATTTAGGCGAACGAGACTGTTCTGTGCAGCGCCGGCATCAAAAGGTTATTGAAGAAGCCCCCTCTCCTTTTGTTACTGATGCACTGCGCAAACGCATGGGGGAAGCGGCTGTAGCTGCTGCAAAAGCATGCCAATATTGCGGTGCAGGCACAGTAGAGTTTCTGGTAGATAGCGACAGACAATTTTACTTTTTAGAAATGAACACTCGTCTACAAGTAGAACACCCTGTAACCGAATTAGTAACCGGTCTGGATTTAGTTGAGTGGCAGCTGCGCGTTGCATGCAAAGAACCTCTGCCGTTAACGCAACAACACATTCAAATTAGCGGTCACGCTATTGAAGTACGCTTATATGCTGAAGAGCCTCGACAGCATTTTATGCCGCAAACCGGTAAGGTAAAAGTATGGCAGCCAGCGTCAGATGCCAGAACTGACCACTGCGTTTACAAGAATATGGAAGTGAGTAGTCACTACGATCCAATGCTAGCCAAAATAATCGTGCACGCCGATGACCGCACTAGCGCAATACGAAAAATGGCACGAGCCCTTAGCAAAACACAGATTATAGGGATAAATACGAACAAGCACTTTCTACAAAACATTGTGCAAAGTGAAGCGTTTGCAGGCTCAGATGTAACCACCGCTTTCATTGAGCAATATGCTCAAGACGAAGCCGTGCAAGGTAGCCTTACGCCATCTTTCTCGCTGCTAGCTAAGGCAGCTTTACTATTTACGCTACCACGAACTAGTAACCATGATGTACTCAGTCCCCCCACTCCAACGTGGCAACACAGTACGGGCGTGGCCTACCCTATAGACCTTTACTGCAACGACGTGACCACCTCGTTAACAGTTACCGATGAAGGTAAGCACTTTCGCATTTGCCATCCAAAAACAGAGGCTGAGGCGACACTAACGCTGGTCAGTCACTCAGCCACAAGCCTAGAAGTAGAAAGCGACCACCAGCGAAGCCGAGTGTGCTTCGCGAAAACAGACGACATTCTATTTATTGACGATGGCTTGGGACACTTTGCGTTTACCTGTGTCACCCATAGCAAAGCGGTAAATCAAACTAAGCAGGGAACGGCGCAAGTCAATGCCGTGATGGACGGCGTTATTGTTGCGTTACTAGTAGAACAAGGCGGCGCGGTGAGCGCAGGCGACACCGTGGCTATTATGGAAGCAATGAAAATGGAGCACCCGCTAAAAGCAACAATGAACGGCATTGTCCAGCTTAACGCTATTGAAACAGGCGACCAGGTTAAATCAAAACAAGTTATCGCCACTATATTGCAAGCCGATGAGGTTACCCATGAACAAAAGTAATGTACGTATTGGAGGGGCGTCGGCTTTTTATGGCGATAGCCAGCTTTCAGCCAGGCAGCTAGTTGAAAAGGGCGACATCAATTACCTTGTTTTTGACTACCTGGCCGAAGTGACCATGGCCATTTTATCCCAGGCAAAGACTAAGAACGAAAACCTAGGCTACGCCGTTGACTTTGTCACCGTAGCCATGAAGGACGTGCTGCAAGACTGCGCCACAAAAAAGATTAAAATAATAGCAAACGCAGGAGGTGTAAATGTACCCGCCTGTATTGAAGCACTAAACGCATTATGCAAAAGCCTTAATCTGAATTTAAACATAGCAGGTGTTTCCGGTGACAACTTACTTAGCGACATGCGCGACACCGTACTGGCAAACAGTAACACTGATGATATAGATTCTGGGAATAGCTTGCCGGATACGCTTGCTTCAATGAACGCGTATCTTGGTGCACAACCCATTGCCGATGCACTCGATGCGGGGGCTGATATTGTCGTTACGGGTAGAGTGGTAGACAGCGCACTTGTGCTTGGACCGTTAATTCACGAATTTTCATGGTCCAAAGATGATTACAATACACTAGCGCAAGGCGCGTTAGCAGGGCATCTACTTGAATGTGGCGCGCAGTGCACGGGCGGTAACTTTACCGACTGGGAGCTGGTTCCCGATTTTTCAGATATGAGCTACCCCATAGCCGAAGTAGAACCAAACGGGGAATTCACGATAGTCATTCCACCGCAAACTGGCGGTTTAGTTACCACACATTCCGTGGCAGAGCAGCTACTTTATGAAATAGGTGACCCCGCTAACTATCGATTACCTGATGTATGCTGCGATTTTACTGGCGTTACCTTACAGCAAGAGCAAGATAATGCTGTGAGAGTAACGGGTGGGCGTGGCTCTTCGCCAGGCTACCATTACAAAGTGTGTGCAACCTATATTGATGGTTACAAACTTAGCGGCACTTTTTTTATCGCGGGTTTTCAAGCAAAACAAAAAGCGCTGACAAATATTCAAGCGTTAATAGCACGTACAGAGCGCGCTTTGCAGCAAAAAGGCTTAGCCCCATTTGCAAATACCTGTATTGAAATACTGGGAAGTGAGGCGACTTTTGGTCCGCATGCTTCAAATGAACACTCGCGAGAGGTAATTGCTAAATTTACCCTTCACCACTGTAACATTAAAGCCCTTTACTTTTGCGCAAGTGAAATGGCTTATTTGGCGACATCTGCCGCGCCGGGTATGGCTGGCTTTGGTGCAGGACGTCCTAAGCCACAGCCACTTATTCGGGTGCACTCCTTTCTAGTCAGCAAAGACGATGTAGCGGTAACGATTCAAAAAAACCAAGAAGTAATAAACCAAGGCACGTACGAAACCGATACAAATATTCAACTTTCTGTAGGAACACGCTACGCAGAAACAAGGCTTTCAGCACCTGAAGGCAATGACGGTGTCGTTACCCTTCCACTTGTTGAACTGGTGTGCGCCCGTAGCGGCGATAAAGGTGACAACTTGAATATTGGCGTGGTGGCGCGACACCCAGAACTGCTTCCCTTTCTCTATCACACCCTGACCGCTGAAACTGTGAAAGCCTTCTTCGCTTATTCGGTAAAAGGCAAAGTTACACGCTATGAACTACCCGGCATTGGTGGTTTTAATTTCCTACTGACTCAAGCTTTAGGGGGCGGCGGTACGGCGTCATTACGTACGGATAGCCAGGGTAAATCTGCCGCGCAAACGCTACTAACTATGCCCATCAGCGTGCCCATTTCACTTTTGCCCTTCACTAAAAGTAAAGGTGAATAAATGTCGTATAAATCAACGTTAGCGGCAAACAGTTTTTTGGGTCAAACCATTGTCATAACTGGAGGCGGTAGCGGTATAGGTCGCTGCACCGCGCATGAACTCGCATCGTTAGGTGCTGAAGTAGTGTTAATAGGAAGAACAGAAAGTAAATTAGCCGTCACAGCACGTGAGATAGAAAGGGATGGAAAAAAAGCAGGCTATTTTTCATTGGATATTCGCTGTGAAGATGACGTTGCACGTACCGTAAATACACTGCTTCAAACTCATAAGCGGATTCACGGGCTTGTAAATATGGCGGGAGGACAGTTTCGAGCTCCGTTATCGAGTATTTCTCAAAACGGGTTCGAGCGAGTTGTTCAAACCAATCTAGTTGGTGGCTTTCTAATGGCCAAAACCCTCTTTAATGAACACTTTAAAACCTATGGCGGCAATATTGTAAATGTTACGGCAGATAACAAAAACGGCATGCCGGGCATGGGGCATTCAGGTGCGGCGCGTGCTGGCGTAGAAAACCTAACTAAAACGGCCGCCTGGGAATGGGGACCGTTTGGAGTAAGAGTAAATGCCGTAGCACCTGGGTGGGTCGCATCGTCAGGATTAGACTCATACCCCGAAGAAATGAAGCATGCCATTCGCGGCTTAAAGCATGCGGTACCGCTTGGGCGCATTGCTAGCGAAGCTGAAATTGCCGCCACCGTCTGCTTTCTATTAAGTAAAGGTGCCAACTTTGTTTCGGGCCAAACCTTATTTGTAGATGGGGGCGCCAGCATGGGTTCGGCGCCAGCTCTGTACCCACTTAAACATCCTCGCCAACCGGCGAGTAAAACATGGGATGGTTTTCACTTAAGCACCACGCCAGACGTTTTGCGTTAACGACAAGGACACAAGCATGAACACACAACAATTAGAAAAAAACTTAGTAGAACGCGTTGCAATAGGCGACTTGCTGCGAAGACGTGCAAGAGACAGTGGTAACTTGCCGGCGCTGGTAGATTTTTACAACAATGAACGTCGCTCAGTAACGTACCGCGAGCTTAATACAAAAGTTAACAAGCTTGCCAATGCTCTTATGCAGAAAGGCATTCAGCAAGGCGATAGGTTAGCAGTGTTAGCAATGAATCAAATCGACGTCGTCACTATTTATTTTGCTTGCTATAAACTTGGCGTAATTGTTGTGCCGATAAACTTTATGCAAAGCGTGTCTGATGTAACCTTCAACATTGAGCACAGTGGTGCAAAAGTAGTAGTTTTCGATCCACTGCTGTCTGACCTCGCGCTGGCAGCGGCAGGTAATAACAATAAATTAAGCTTCACTATTCAGATAGGGCAACACGAAGGTAAAGCTACGTTCGCCCTAGAGACATTTATTAAAAATAGTTCCGAAACAGAAATAGAAGACAGGATCATTAGCGATAGAGACACTGCGCACATGATCTATACCTCGGGTACAACGTCTAAACCAAAAGCAGTAGAGACTTCTCACCTGTCGTTAACCATTGCTGCACTTACTGCCTCTATAGAATTAGAGCTGAGTTCCCAGTGCAAAATGCTGCTGGTACTACCTTTATTTCATTGCACAGCGCTATCGATTTTATACCCCACTTTTTTAAGGAGTGGTTGCTGTACGCTACACGCTTCATTCGAACCCATGCAAATAGCAAACAGCCTAGAGCATGAGAAAATAGAGACCTCTGTATTATTGCCTATGATGTGGAATGCGCTGATGGCTACAGAAGGATTTAACCAGCGCGACCTTAAGCACTTCAAATTAGCAATATATGGCATGGCGCCGATGAGTGAACAAAATCGACAGCAAATTCGGGAAGCATTTGGATGCAAAGTTCACTTGGGCAGCGGTCAGACAGAATTTAGCCCTGTGTCCACCTTATTTAAAGACAGATGTGAAACAGAGTTTGACGAGGGCAACTATTGGGGGGTGCCCTTGTGCTTTAATGAACAAGCCGTAATAGACGAAAATGGTAATGAAGTGCCACAAGGTGAAACAGGTGAAATCGTTTGGCGCGGTCCTCAAGTCATGAATGGCTATTATGGAAATACCGAAGCCAGTAGAGCCGCCTACAAATTCGGCTGGCACCATACAGGTGACTTGGGATTTATTGATAGTAAAGGTCAACTTATGTTCATTGACCGAGTAAAAGACACTATTAAATCTGGCGGGGAAAACGTGTCTTCGCAAAAAATAGAGCAAACGCTTTGTTTAATTGATGAGGTAGAGGCCGCAGCCGCGATAGGTGTGGCCCACCCTTATTGGGGAGAAGCCGTTTGCGTTTGTGTAGTGGGAAGCCAATTAACAGAAGCGTCGCTACCGGTTATAAACGCCTTCTGTAAAGAAAGACTTGGTAAGTTTGAAGTACCTAAGCAGGTGTTTTTATGCGATACACTGCCCATGACCAGTACAGGAAAAATTCGCAAAGTAGAGCTTCGTGATCGCTATAAAGATTATTTCATGCACTAACAAGCTAGTTTAAGGGGGCTTTTAAGCCCCCTTAAACGCGTAACACAAGGTATTCGCGAGTGCTGCTTAGTTAATTACAACCGCGATGGCCTGCTGTGCGGGTCGCCTTCAATGTGATCTTTTGGTTCCCGAGGTTTAGGTTTTGCCGCTATAGGTACCTCTTCTTCGGCTTCCTCACCTTCATCGTCAATATCCCACGTGCCTTCTGCGCTCCATGGGTCGTCGTCTGGGAACTCACCAATATTGATTTCTTTTACCGAGTAGTCGGGCTGGTAACGCATGTCGTAGTTTGCGGCCCGTACAATGGCAATACACAACATAAAGGCAACAGCTAATAGCGGTACGCCCCCTATTATTGATGCGGTTTGTAGTGTTTCTAGCCCGCCCACAAACATAAGCACTATGGGCATGAATGATAGCGCAAAGGCCCAGAATAAGCGGTTCCAGCGCAGCGGCTCTTCGTCTACTTCTTTTTGCACTACAGCAGCTAGAATGTAAGAAATAGAATCGAAGGTAGTGGCGGTAAATATTAACGCCAATAAGGTGAATACAAAGATAACTAGGTAGTCCATAGGCAGCGTATGCAGCATGGCAAAAATGGCCGCCGTTGGGCTTTGTTGGTTAAGTATGGTGACTACGTCTAGTTCACCTGAAAGCTGTAGGTACAGGCCATAATTGCCCATTACCATGAAGAATAAGAAGCAGCCCATGGTGCCGAAGAACATAGAGCCCGCCACCATAGTACGGATGGTACGGCCCCTTGAAATACGCGCGATAAATAAGCCTACGCTTGGTGCAAATACCAGCCACCATGCCCAGTAGAATATGGTCCAGTCTTGCGGGAAGTGCGTGTTTTCAAAGCCGTTGAACTCGGCGAAGGGTTCTAGCCATGTGGCCATTTTTATGATGTTGCTAAGTACACGGCCTAAGGCATCCAAACCTGTGTTGGCCATAAACAAAGTTGGGCCCACAATAAAGATGAACAACAGCAAACCAACCGCCAGCCAAAAGTTAATGTCTGACAGCAGCTTAATGCCTTTTTTAAGGCCAACATAGGCGCTGTAGCCAAATATAGCGGTACAGGTAATTAGCACCACTACTTGCGTAGTTAACGATTTTGGAACCCCGAATAGTTCGTGCACCCCTTCGTTTATCATAGGTGCAGCTAAACCAAGCGTTGTCGCCCCGCCGCCTAGCATGCCGAAAATAAAGCTGATATCGATAATTTTACCCAGCCAACCGTGGGCCATTTTCTCGCCGATTACCGGCATAAGGGCTTCGGATATTTTAAGTACGCTGTGATTACGTACGTAGTAGAAGTAGGCAATAGGTACCGCAGGAATAAGGTAAATAGCCCAGGCTAACGGCCCCCAGTGGAATATACCGTAGGCCGCGGCCCATTTTGCGGCTTCAGGGGTTTCGCCCTCTATGTGAAACGGCGGTGCTTGGTAGTAGTACACCCACTCAATCATAGACCAGTACAAGATAGACGCCCCAATACCGGCACAGAACAGCATTGCGGCCCATGATACGGCAGAGAACTCAGGCTTTTCTTCAGGCTCGCCCAGTTTTATTTGGCCAATGTCGCTAAACATGATGTACACCATGAAGCCACCTGCGCCTACACCAAGTAATAGGTATAAAACGCCCAGCTTGCTGGTAACAAATTCTTTGGCTGTGGCTACCCACTGTGCGCCTTGGTCGGGCCAAATGATAAGAGGAAGGGTGACAGAAAGAAGAAGAATAAGAGAGCCAAAAAAGGTTGGCTTGTCTATTACGCTAAACGCGCTTTCCTGTTCAGTGGAGAGCTTCGGCGAGGCCGCATCTCGGGTATTACTGCTCATACACGATCCTTTATTTTGCTTTTTATCGATGCCATTGTGCAATGAAGCTTTAAACGGGCAACCTTTTAAAACAGTTTATCAGAATTATGTTATGCATGTTTATTACAGCGTTTAGCTGGTTTATAACTGAAAAGGGTCAGATGGATGTATTTACGCGATTGAATGAACAGACATCCCGGTTGAATAAACGTAGAATAAAAGCATTAGATTATCATTATATAAAGACGTGTGTTATACGTTTTTTATTGGTGAATTTTAAAGGAGAGCGCATTGGAAAGCTGGACAACAACACCGTTTGAACCGTTAGCTGGGTTAGTAGGCGGGCTGCTTATTGGTTCTTCAGTGGTACTTCTACTTTATACACTGGGTCGTATTGCCGGAATATCGGGCATTGCAGCAGGCGCGATGACACAGCGCGGCATTGAACGCTACTGGCGGCTGGCGTTTTTATTAGGATTTGTATTAGCTGCTGTGCTTTACATGGTGTTTGTTGGTAATTTACAGGTTCAAACACAAATGAGCTCGGCATGGTTGGTTGTGGCTGGTTTGTTGGTGGGCTTTGGTACACGCCTTGGCTCTGGGTGTACGTCGGGCCATGGCGTTGCAGGCCTTTCAAGGCTATCCCCCCGTTCTATTGTTGCCACACTCACGTTTATGAGCGCGGCTGTACTCACCACCACAATTATCAGACATCTGTAAGTAACCGAGGAGAGAATGTTATGAGAGCAATTATCGCCTCGCTTATTTGCGGGCTTCTGTTTGGCTTCGGCCTTATTGTATCGGGTATGAGCAACCCTGCCCGCGTGCTGAACTTTTTAGATCTAAGCGCTAATTGGGATGCCACATTAGCGTTCGTAATGGGCGGCGCTATTTTAGTAGCTGCACCAGGTATGTATTGGGTACGCAAGCGCAGTAAACCGCTTTTTGCGAATAAATTCGATATCCCTACCAGCAAAACCATTGATGCAAAGTTGATATTAGGCTCTGCCGCGTTTGGTATTGGCTGGGGAATCAGTGGTTTCTGCCCAGGCCCTGCTGTAGTGGCGATTGCCTCGCTTCAAACTGACGTGCTGTTGTTTGTAGGTGCCATGATTGTTGGTATGCTGGCTCAGCATTGGTTGAAACCAAAGGCCAATTAATCTATCTCTGTAGCCTCAGACACCAATCTTGCCCCGCCCTCTTCCTCAAGCTGAAAATATCCATAGCTTTTGCGAAGTTATGAGAGGCTTTCGTACAGAAAAAAGCGTCATTCGTTAGCCTCTGTTTTATTAATCAAAAGTATAAATTTAAATATAAAGAAAAAAATGCTTCATTTTGTTGTTGCAAATGAGTAAAAGATTTGTAAAATGTCCATCGTTGGTCATAAACATGCACATTATTACGTTATGCAGTTTTCGGTGTAAAAAGCACACTCAAAATTACAAGGTCTGTCAGGAGGCTTCATGGGTCATCGTCAAACAAGTCAACACAACACAAAGCATTTTCAGAAAAAGCGCTTATCTATTTTAGTATCTTCACTTTTCGCATGCACGGGGGTAAGCATGTTAGCAATGGGCAACCTAGCCTATGCACAAGAAGAAGTGCCGGAAAAACCAGAAAAAGAAATAGAACGAATTTTTGTTACTGCAGTGCCAGGGGGAAGCGTAGACCCACTAGAGTCGTCAGTATCAATTTCTAGCATAGACTCAGACAGCCCAGTTTTTGAAGTATCTCGTACAACCGCTGAAATACTTAGACAGATTCCAGGAGTCCGTTCAGAAGCGTCCGGTGGTGACGGTAATGCGAACATTGCAATTCGCGGTTTACCAATAGCTTCTGGCGGTGCAAAATTCTTGCAACTTTGGGAAGACGGCCTTCCAGTATTAGAGTTTGGCGATATCTCTTTTGCTAACGCGGATATCTTTTTAAGAGCAGACGCAAACGTAGCACGAGTTGAAGCTATTCGAGGTGGTTCGGCATCGATACTTGCCAGTAACTCACCCGGTGGTGTTATCAACTTTATCAGTAAAACGGGTGAGCAAGGCGGCGGCACAGTAAGACTTACCAAAGGGCTAACTTACGATACTACTCGATTAGATTTTGAAGCCGGTCATAACTGGGAAAATGGTTGGTATGGCCATATCGGCGGCTTTTACAGAGTAGGTGAAGGCCCTCGTGAAGCTGGATATGATGTTAACAAAGGTGGTCAGATCAAGGCTAACCTTACGAAAGAATTTGATGGCGGTTATATCCGCGGTAATATGAAAATCCTTAACGACCGTGCAGTAGGTTATATGCCAACGCCTATGTTCGTAAGTGGTACAAATGCGAATCCGTCATATAGCTCTATTCCGGGCTACTCGGCTAATGGCGATACCCTACAAAGCGTTCATACAGATATTATTCAGGTATTGGATGAGCAAAATAATGTGGTGCAAAAGCGTCTTTCAGACGGCATGCAATCTGACGTAAAGCAATTTGGCTTTGAAGCCAGTTTAGATGACATTGGTGGCGGTTGGGCATTATTAAACCGCTTTAAAATGGCCGATATAAGCGGTGAGTTTGTGGTGCCCTTCCCTGCTTCGGTAGGCACCCAGGACAACCGTGGCGCGTTCGTTGGAAACTATCTAGCAGGCTCAGAAGGTCGAACAGACTTTAGCTATATCTATGCAACGGGCCCCAATACAGGTCAAGCACTTGCGCCCGATACATCTGTGGCTGTTATCCACACGTTTAATACAGAGATGCAAGATTTAAGCAACCTGATGAATAACTTAGACTTGAGCAAGGTATTCTCTTTATCTGATGATTCTGAGTTAGAAGTGCACGCAGGTTGGTATCACTCAGAACAAGCAATTGAGAACTTTCAGAGTTGGCCTTCGTATCTGACATCAGTTGAAGGTGGTGGCGACACTGCATATGTTGATGTTGTAGACGACGTGAGCGGAGAAACCCTGACTAGCGGTGGATTAATTTCATATGGCCCCGCTGAATGGGGAAATTGCTGTAACGGGGGCTTCAATTTAGATACGAAGATTGATGCCTTTTATGTGAATACTACCTATTACAGTGGTGACTTCACGTTTGATGCGGGTCTCCGTTACGACTCAGGGCGCACTACGGGTTCTCGTTCGCTCGATGCTAACTCAATTCGTGTTACAGACTTTGATGTTAATAACAACGGTAGTATAGAGGGCGTAGAAGGTCAGGTGTCTTTACATAACCCTGAACCTGAATTTGCTGTCGATTTCGATTATGATTATTTCTCATATTCCCTTGGTGCAAATTACCTAGTAGATACTGATTTAAGTGTATTTGGCCGATACTCTGTAGGCTATCGCGCTAACTCAGAACGTCTTATTGGCTTGGTTTATACACCTGCGAATGTTGTCGACCCAGATAGCTCAGCCTTTGGTAAAAAAGTGGGTGACATTGACGATGAGCGCATTGAAGATCAAGTAAAAATGTTAGAAATCGGTGTTAAGTATCGTTTCGATAGTTTAGATATCAACGCCGTTTATTTCTCAGCCGAAACTCAAGAAGTCGTAGGCGAAAGCCGTGTTACTGGCGGCCCATTATCTTTACGCGATTATGAGTCTTCAGGTATCGAAGTAGAAGCGTTCTACTCTATCAATAACTTTAACTTCTCTGGCAATGTAACCTGGACAGATGCTGAAATTGCAGCCGACGATTTATTCCCTGACTTTGTTGGAAACGTACCGCAACGCCAAGCAGATTGGGTATACTCTGCTATAGCATCTTACGATACAGAGTCATATACGGTAGGACTAAACATAGTTGGCACGACTGACTCATATGTACGAAATGAAAATGTGTTAGTAATGCCTGGTTATTTAACAACAAATCTGTTTGCCACTTATCGGTTCAATGATGACTTGTCGGTATCACTTAACGTTAACAACTTAACAGATGAAATTGGTTTAACTGAAGGTGAGAATGCTGCTGTAGGCGCATCAGAGCCGTTTACTAATGAATATGTGAGAATGCGTTCAATTAGCGGTAGAAGTGCAGTTGCAAGCATCAACTATACTTTCTAAATGAATTTACATGGCAATGTGTAAGTGTGTCTCTCCATTATGGGTCTGTGTGGGACCCGACATGTGAGAGCAGTGTGTAGCTCTTGTTTTAAGAGCGTGAAAGAGGGCCTTTGGTCCTCTTTTTTTCGTTATGCACATTTTACGAATTTAATAAGAACACTGAATATTTCAGATTGATATTGAGAGTTTAAATATGCGCAAACCCGATAATGCAATAAAGAAAGTAATCATAGTTGGTGGCGGTACTGCTGGATGGATGAGTGCTTCTGCTTTAGCAAACTCCCTTAAAAAAAACAGTGTAGATATCACCTTGGTGGAATCTGATCAAATTGGAACCATTGGTGTTGGCGAAGCAAGTATTCCGCACATAAAGACATTTAATCGCCACGTAGGGATTACAGAGAAAGATTTCATGAGCCGAACTCAGGCCACGTTTAAATTAGGCATTGAGTTTGTTGATTGGAAGCAAAAGGGCCATCAATACTTTCACCCTTTCGGGCCATATGGTGTTGATATGGATGGCGTGAGTTTCCATGCGTTTTGGCAACGTTTGCAGACCTGTGGTCACAGCGACACCTTAGATCAATACAACATAATGGCGATGGCAGCTAAACAACATCGCTTTAGACACCCCGTTCAGCAGAAGAATACGCCGCTATCTGAAATTGGCTATGCGTATCACTTTGATAGCGCGTTATATGCTTCTTATTTGCGCGGTATCGCAGAAAATAAGGGCGTAAGGCGCATTGAAGGTAAAGTAGTTAATACTACATTGCGAAATGACAATGGCTTTTTAAAAAGTATTACATTGGAAAACGGACAAACCTTAGAAGCCGACTTATTTATCGACTGTTCAGGGTTTTACGGTTTACTTATAGATAAAGTATTTAAGGTACCTTTCGTCGACTGGAGCCACTACTTACCTAACAATAGCGCTTGGGCCGTGGGTAGTGAAAAGCTGACTTCTCAACCTCCTTTTACCCGCTCTACCGCTGTAGAAGCCGGATGGCAATGGCGGATACCACTACAATCACGTACAGGCAATGGCATTGTATATTCTAATGTGCACACGGATGACCAAAGTGCACAAGATACACTGCTACAAAATATAGAAGGAAAATTAGTAGGTGAACCACGAAAAATTAGCTTCAAAACGGGACATCGAGCCCAGTTTTGGGTGAAAAACTGCGTTGCAATCGGGCTATCATCTGGTTTCTTAGAGCCTTTGGAATCAACGTCTATTCACTTAATCCAGTCTGGTATATCTAGGCTCATTAGACTGTTTCCAGATTTGGATTTTGAACAAATTGATATCGATCACTTTAATGAGCAATCTGTCACCGAGTTTCAACAGATTCGTGACTTTTTAATTTGTCACTACAAGGTGACAGAGCGCACCGATTCAAGCTATTGGCAGTTCTGCAAAAACATGGAGATACCAGATAGCTTATCACGCAAGCTTTCGCTGTTTGAAAGCCGAGGACGGATCTTCAGAGAAAACGAGGAGCTATTTAACCGTTATTCTTGGCTTGCAGTTATGGTTGGTCAGGGCCTTACTTCTCGCGGGTATGATGCAAATGCAGACATCTACTCGGAACAAGAACTGAAGAAGAGAATGTCTGATATAAAACACATAATTGATGTAAACGCGAAGTCGATGCCGGAACACGGCGCTTACGTAGAGAATTACTGTAAAGTGTAGTTTGAATAAGCGCTGAAACGTAATATTTTGTATAGTGACTCCACTAAATATTACATTGCAGCGCTTAATTTTCTAAGTAAAGTCCGTTAGAGAAATCTTGGTAACATGCTCGGAAATATTTACGTTATTCAGAGATGATGAAGGGAATACTAACGAAGTAATGCATTGCTCACCGTCGTTAAAAAAACATTCGAATGAACAAGCGTCAACATAAATCTCTAAACAAATAGTATCGCTCGTATCAAACACGATGGGTATGGTCGACGCTGAATCAAACCCTTTTTCAAAAAAACCAGTCTGGCTTCGATCAACTGTTATTTCAGACCTTTTTAGATCAATAGAAATAGAAAAGACCTCACCTTCCTTGTTAGTCCATACGATATCGGTCTGCTCTTCGCTTGGCGATATATTTAAGGAAAGCTTGTAGGCTCGAGGTAGAGCCTGTTTACGCGAAAAATCTGCTTCTTGCGTTCCATATTCGCTAAAATTTGGAAAAGCTGGCGTCAACAGCCGATACGAATTACTGCGTTTACCCAGCTTAATTCGTCTAGGTAGCGTCATCGAACCACGCCACGTATCATCTGGGGTATTATTTGCGTAGTCCCAGTTACTCATCCATGCTGTATACACTCTTTCTTCAAGTATGTTTGGTGTATTATCCCAAGTAATACCTGCGTAACAATCTGTACCATGGTCTAACCAACGAATTTCATCATCCTGCGGTACGAATTCGATACCGTCGAAGCTACCTATGAAATATTGAGTTGCAGATCCGCCATTAGGCCCACCAGGGTTAATACTGATTAATAGCACCCAAAACTGCTGCCCTGTTTCTTCACATAGTAAAGGAAACAAGTCAGGACATTCCCAAACGCCGCCATGAGCGCCAACGCCCTCACCAAACTCTGACAATTTTGTCCATGTTTTGAGATTCTCAGACTTGTAGAAATGTACGCAATGCCCCGCGACTACAGCTTTAACCCAGTATTGTCCGTCTTGACCATCAAACCAAACCACCTTCGGATCTCTAAAGTCTTTAATACCAGGGTTAGCAATCACAGGGTTTTCATTGAACATGCTAAACGTATTACCGCCATCTACAGAATAGGCGATGCTCTGTACTTGCTCCTCTTTCACAGACTGTTGCGTGAAAGTAGCAATTATTGGAGGAACATTATCTATACCAAAACCTGAAGTATTTTTTTCATCCACTATTGCCCCACCCGAGAAAATGTATCCCAAACCTTCTGGCTCAGCATACAACGCTATTGGTTTGTGCACCCAATTAATTAAATCAGTCGACTCTGCAGCTCCCCAGTGCATATTACCCCACACAGTTGCATCAGGGTTTAGCTGAAAGAAAAGATGATATTTACCATCTAGATAAAACAGTCCGTTAGGGTCATTTATCCAATGACCAAACTTGTAAAAATGAAAGTGTGGCTCCCATTTGCCATTTTGCGATGGGGATGTCTCGCGAAGGGTACTATGCATAACTTACTCATCATTACGAATGTGGGAAAAAAGACTTGATTAAATGTCTATCGTTGGTCATTATGATGACTGATTTTAACAGTTTGTCAACAAATTCGAACAAATGTGAGACAATTATGTCTCCATAAACTTACCGAAATATATATTCATGTCATCTATAAAAGACGTAGCCGCAAAAGCTGGTGTATCAGTTAAAACAGTTTCAAGAGTGCTGAGCAATTATGACGGTGTAAGCGCTAAAACAAGGCTGAAAGTAAATAAGGCGATGGAGGAGTTAGAATTTTATCCTTCAGCTGCTGCACAAGCGTTGAGAGGACAGGAAAAAGGCATCGTTTGTCTCATAACCGAGAACCTTACTACAACCCCTGACTCGTTCGACATTATTGCGGGGATCCAGCACGAGTGCGAAAAGCACGGCAAATTACTCATGATTGGTGAGTCAGGTGGCAATGTTAAAAGCTTTTCTCGTCTTGTCGATGATTTTAGGCGACAACGCGCCGAAGCAATTATTTTTGCTACCGTATCTCATAAAGAGGTAAGCATTAAAGAGTCGTTCAACAAATGTCCGCTTATATTGGTCAACTGTTACGAAAGCATTTTGAGACATCCAACAATACTACCTGACGATTATTTAGGTGCGTTCAATCTCACCAATGAACTGATCAAGTCCGGACATAAGAAAATTGCCTACCTAACATTATTTGAAGAGATGACCGCAACGCCTCTTCGAGTAAAAGGCTTTAGAAAAGCGCACGAAGAAGCGGGGCTTAGCGTTGAAGACGAATTGATTGTAGTGGGTGTTTGTGAGAACCCAGATGATGAGTTCGCTAATCTCCAAGGTATTTTAAAGGACATTATGTCTATGCCGGAAAGGCCTACTGCGATCTGCTGTGGTAACGACAAAATGGCAATGCGTGTTTTTATGCTTATTCGAAAAATGGGGTACAAAATACCTGAAACCATTTCAGTCGTTGGTTACGACAATTATAAATTGATTGCAGAAAACCTTGTGCCGAAACTCACTACAGTGAGCCTTCCTTACTTTGACATGGGGCAGATTGCCGCACAAATAGCTATTGATAAAGCATTACAAATAAACACCAAAATTCAAGAGATTAGCGGGCAATTACTTTTGCGTGATTCGCACCGCGCTATCTAATACCAAAACCAAGGAAAACTAATGACCGATGCCATATCAAAACGCAATTACTGGTTACTGAGCGGTTGTATACTTAGCTTTTTTTTAACATGGTCATTTTGTTTTTCGATTTACCCAATTTGGCTGAATCAGTCGATTGGTTTAGGCGGTACAGAGACAGGGTTAGTTTTTAGCATTAATGCTTTAACCGCTCTTTTCGTAATGCCCTGTTACGGTTTTCTGCAAGATAAATTAGGTATGCGTAAAAATTTACTCTTGTTTATTGGCGTAATGCTGCTACTCAGCGGCCCATTTTTTATCTATATATACACACCATTACTTAAGCATTCTCTTTACCTAGGCGCAGTCATTGGTGGATTTTATTGCTCTACCGCATTTTTTGCGGGTGTAGGTGCTGTCGAAACCTACATTGAAAGGGTTGGACGCACGACAGGATTTGAATTTGGCAAGGCCCGTATGTGGGGCTCGGTAGGTTGGGCGATAGCGACGTTTTTTACAGGTCAAATTTTTAATGTATCCCCAAGCTTGAATTTTGTGCTTGCCAGCCTTTGTGCACTCATATTTCTATCCTGCCTTTACTTCGTTAAGGTAAGTGAGAATACTACGAAGGAATCGGCTATTAACCAACAGGCAAACGCGCTTAAATTAAGTGACGCCATTGCTCTATTTCGTCAGCGTAAATTTTGGGCTTTCGCGACTTGGGTTATAGGTGTTTCTTGTATTTATGGTGTCTACGATCAGCAATTTGCCGTTTACTTTGCAGCGCAATTTCCAACCCAGGCTGAAGGTAATTCTATGTATGGATACTTAAATTCCTTTCAAGTTCTTCTTGAAGCTGGCGGTATGTTCATTGCGCCTTTCATTGTTAACAAGATCGGTGCTAAAAACGGTCTATTATTAAGCGGAGCTATAATGGCGTTGCGCATTATAGGTTCTGGCTATGCCGGCGATCCTATTTCAATTTCAGCCATGAAACTTCTACACGCCGCCGAACTCCCCATTATGCTGATAGCCATTTTTAAATATATTGCCGCAATTTTTGACGCAAGACTGTCGGCAACAATTTACATCGTGGGCTTTCAATTCATGGGACAAGTTGCCGCAAGCGGTTTATCAGTATTACTAGGTACGCTGTATGACAAAATTGGCTTCGCTGATGCGTACAAAATCATAGGCCTCGTTGTACTATTTTTCGTTTTAGTATCTGCAGTTGTACTCTCTTCAGATAGAAGAGCGGACCCGCTAGGGCTCTCACCACAATATAAGTAGACCATTGTATCTAAAACGTTTTTTAAGGGTGTGGGAATAAACTCTGCATTGAAAGTACTGTTATAGATCGAAGAATATTCAATAAATGGCCCGCCCTAGAGGATTCGAACCTCTGACCTCGGCCTCCGGAGGGCCGCGCTCTATCCAGCTGAGCTAAGGGCGGTTTGTAGAACCAGTGAGATAATCACCGAGCGTTTACAACAATGAATACGCGACTGCACGTATGCTGCAAACGGGGCGTAATAATACTGACGCCACGGGCTGGCTTCAACTCATTTATTAAAATCTCTTTAGATGGCTTGGCATAAGTGTTAAAAATCCTTACTTTTTATGGGTAATTGGCCTCAAATAGTTGTTCAGCCCCAATTAACCGTTATAATCTGGCCAGTTATATTTTAAACAAATTCATCATTGCCTGGAGACAGATGTGAAATTAAAGACTTGGTTAACTGTTGCTGCTACTGCGCTAACTGTTTTTGCAGCACAAGCACAAGAAATGAGTAACGATGAAATTGCCGATCGCATTAAGCCGGTAGGTCAGGTACATGTTGCTGGTGCAGCAGCTGAAGGTAGTGCTGGCGCAGCTGGCGGAGCAAAGTCTGGCGAAGACGTTTATAACTCTGCGTGTGTAGCATGTCACTCTGCAGGTGTTCTGGGCGCGCCTAAGGTTCACGTTGCAGCCGATTGGCAGCCTCGTTTGGACGAGCGCGGTCTTGACGGTGTATGGCAAAACGCTCTGAACGGTATCAACGCTATGCCTCCTCGCGGTACCTGTGGCAACTGTTCTGATGACGAAATTAAAGCCGCTATTGAGTATATGATTGAAGGTATCTAATACCTACACGATCACAACAACTTGATGGAAAAGTAGCGTTTTCTCCGCTAATCGGGTAAGTTAATTGGTTGGGAAACGTTACTTTTTTTACTGGCGAGCGGAATGTCACAAGATTCTACGCAACATGAGTTGACGGAAGAAGAACTGCGCGAACTTATACCGCAGCTTCAACAACTCACTGACAAATACAAGCGCGCTGAACGTGTTCAGAAGGCGCTTTTTGACATTTCTGAACTTGCCAGTTCTGTAAGCCACCTCAACCGCCTTTACTCAGCTATTCACGAAATCATTGCCGATTTTATGAATGCCGATAACTTCTTTGTTGCCTTCTACGAACCTGAAAATCACGTTGTTGATTTTGCCTATTTTATTGACGAGTTCGACGAAAAAACCGTATCTCAACTTCCCGCAGAGTCTTTAATGGACGGCATGACCGGCTACATTCTTAGAACCGGTAACTATCTTTTCTATAAGCGCGATAAAGAAGAGTTTTTTGCATCTGAGCACGATATTAAGTTGGTAGGTTCTCAACCTTATGAGCTTTTAGGTGTACCGTTAAAGCGGGGTAGCCAAGTCATTGGGGCCATGGTAGTGCAAACCTATGATGAGGGTGTGCACTATACTCAGGAAGATTTAGAAGTACTGCTTTTTGTCTCTCAGCACATTGTTACCACTGTTGATAGAGTTAAAAACCGAGAACTTACTGAACGCACTATTCGCGAACGTACCCGCCAACTTCGACAAACAAACGACGATCTTCAAGAAGAAATTTTAGAACGACAAAAAGTTGAGTCGTTGCAACAAGCCCTCTTTGAAATATCAGAACTTGCCGCCACACTTGAAGGCGACATGAATGTATTCTATTCCAGCCTTCACGATATTTTAGCGCGATTAATAAGCGCACCAAACTGCTACATTGCTATACACAACAAAGAAAAAGAGTTACTAGAATTCCCTTACTTCAGTGATACTCATGATAAAGACATAAGCTCACGTCCATTGGGTCTTGGGCTTACTGAACTTGTATTGCGAACCGGTCAAGCTGAACTAGTTAATCCTCCGCGTGTACTGCAGTTAGCCGAGTCGGGTGACCTAGATGTATCGGTTGCACAAACCATGCTTAATAGCGCTAATTCGTGGCTGGGCTCACCCCTTGTTGTTGAAGGTGAAATTGCCGGGATTATTGCGGTTCAAACCTATGGTAAGCATGCGAAATATAATGCCCGCGACCAAGAGCTTCTACGCTTTGTTTCGCACCATATTGCGGTAGCTATCGAACGCAAGCGCAACACCGAGTCGATGCAACGCTACAATTCTGAGCTTGAAGAACGCGTAAAAGAGCGTACCGCAGAGCTTAACCGAGCAAATAAGTTTCTTAAGCAACAGATAGAAGAGCGTAAAGAAATTGAACTTAAGCTTATTCACGACGCCCACCACGACTCGTTAACCGACTTACCTAACCGTTCCATGTTTACAAGCCGGTTAGAGTTAGCTATAGCCAGCAAACAACGTTATAGCGAAAACATGTTTGCGGTTTTATTTATCGACTTAGACCGTTTCAAAGTTATTAACGATACCCTAGGTCACCATGCTGGTGATGAATTCTTAGTTGAAGTTGCCAGGCGCATAGCACTGTGTATTCGTGGTCATGACTTGTTAGCCCGTTTAGGTGGCGATGAGTTTGTTGTACTGCTGGATAACTTTGAAGATGAAGCTGATGTTGAAGAGGTGGCCAGCCGTATAATCTCATCGATTTCAGAACCATTTTTACTAGATGGTCGCGAAATGTATTCTGGTGCGAGTGTGGGTATTGCCCACCTTGAAACCTATTATCGCAGTGCAGATGAAGTGCTAAGAGACGCCGATGCCGCCATGTACCAGGCTAAAACACTTGGCCGCGGCCGCTTTGTTATGTTTGACAAGAGCATGCGCGACAGGTTGATAGAAGAGCTTGAGCTTGAAAACGAATTCAGGCGAGCTCTGCGTGAAGAAGAGTTTGATTATTTCTTACAGCCAGTCGTTGATTTAAATGACAACAGCACACTGTATAAAGAAATGTATATTCGTTGGTCTCATCCAGCGTATGGAAAAATAGCAAGAGAACAATTTCGACTGGTTGCAGAACAGAGCGGTTTAACATTAGATCTTGATTTGTTCCAACTCAATAAAGCCTGTGAACTACTTAACTATTACAAAGGTACAAACGACCCGATAAACAAAATTGCGGTGAACGTATCAATTAACCACTTGTTGCAGGCATCGATGGTTAATCAGATGATTAATGTGATTTCGTCATCTAATATCACCCCAAGTCAGTTAGTATTTGAATTTGATGAAAACGATTTAAACCGCCGCTCGCAGTTTATTCTTCCAGCTATTAAAAAATTAAAGCGCGCAGGCGTAACACTGGTACTCGATAACTTTGGTAGTGGCTTGGCCTCGCTAAGCTATCTGTTTGCTTACCCCTTCGACTTTATTAAAATTGATCATCGATTTGTGAAGTCACTGCCGCGCTCGCAACGTAATTTGAAGCTTATTCAATCGGTAATGCTGATTTCTGAACACTTGAAATTTCATGTGATTGCTGAAGGTGTAGACTCTCAGGCGCAGCTTGATGCCCTGAACGAAATTGATTGTTCTTACGGTCAGGGCAAAATATTAAGGCACGCTAAAGTGCTTGATATGGCATCGTTAGTAGGCTGAAAATGCGTGCGTAGTTTACCCGCTACTTTTTCCCTAAAATACCTCTTAAATTTGCAATACCCACCTGCGCTTTCTGCTGGCGCTCTTCTTTGGTAGCTTTCGGCTTTTGGTTTTCCCACTGTACATCGTCAGTCGGTAGCTCGAATAAAAAGCGGCTTGGCTCTGGGTTGATCACTTCACCAAACTGTCGGCGCTCTTTAGCAAGGCTGAACACCAACTCACGCTGAGCTCGGGTGATACCTACATAGGCAAGTCGGCGCTCTTCTTCTACATTGTCTTCATCAACACTGCTCTGGTGCGGCAACAAGCCTTCTTCCATGCCTACTAAGAATACAATGGGGAATTCCAGGCCTTTTGAGGCATGCAATGTCATTAGCTGAACCTGGTCCCCTTCCCCGTCGTCTTCGCCCCGCTCCATCATATCGCGCAGTATTAAGCGGTTTACCACCTCGGTTAAGGTCATGGGCTGGTCTAGGTCATTGCCTTCTAACATGTCGTTAACCCAACCAAATAACGTACTCACATTGGCCATCGCCATTTCGGCGGCTTTAGGGCTCGCGCTGGTTTCATATAGCCATTCTTCGTAACCCATAGTACGGATCATGGTACGAACCGCATCGGCAGTATTGCCGCGTTCGGCGTTGTCCGACAGCTCGACCACCCAACGGGCAAAAGTTGATACCGAATGAAAGGCTTTATCAGGCAACACACTATTTAGATTAGGGTGTGTAGCCGCTTCAAACATAGACACGCCCAAGCTATTGGCAAAGTTACCTAGTTTTTCTAACGTAGCGCGGCCTATACCTCGCCCTGGCGTGTTAATGATGCGAAGCAAGGCGTTATCGTCGTCCTGATTCACAAATAGCCGTAAATAAGCCATGATGTCTTTCACTTCAGCACGACCGAAAAACGACATTCCACCGCTTATTTTGTATGGGATGCGGTTACTCATTAACAGCTTTTCGAAAATACGGCTTTGGTGATTCCCGCGATACAAAATGGCGTAGTCTTTAAACTGAGTGCGGTTCATGAACTTGTGCGCCAATAGTTCAGCAACCACACGCTCACCTTCATGCTCTTCGTTCTTTGCCTCTATGACTTTTAGCGGCTCGCCGTACTGCAACTCTGAGAAGAGGGTTTTATCGAACAAGTGCGGGTTGTTCTGAATAAGAATATTCGCACAATGCAGAATACGCCCTGACGAGCGGTAGTTCTGCTGAAGCTTAATTACGTTTAATCGCGGGAAGTCTTCTTGCAGCAAATGTAGGTTTTGCGGCTTCGCACCACGCCATGAGTAAATAGACTGGTCGTCGTCGCCAACCACAGTAAAGCGTGCGCGTTCGCCCACTAATAGCTTTACTAACTCGTACTGACTGGTATTGGTATCTTGATATTCATCCACCAGCAAGTAGCGAATTTTACTTTGCCATTTTGCTCTTATTGTTTCGCTGCTTTTTAGTAACAGTGTGGGAAGCAGAATAAGGTCATCAAAATCTAGCGCGTTATAGGCTTTTAAGTTGTCTTGATAGCGCTTATAGGCTTCTGCAAATTCGCGTTCGCCCGTGCTGGTTGCCGATTTCAATAAAGCATCGGGCAAGATAAGGTCGTTCTTCCAGTTCGATATGCAGCTTTGCAGTAGCTGAAGCTGATCTTTATCGCCATCGAGGGTGTCGGACGTTAGGTCGTTAAGCAGGGCAAACGAGTCTTTATCATCGAACAGCGAGAACCCCGGCTTTAGACCTAAGTCTTTTACATGGGCTTTAATAATGGTTAGGCCCATGGTGTGAAAGGTAGATACCTTTAACCCTCGCGCCTCTGGCTTACCTAAGGTTTGCGCCACACGTTCTTTCATTTCACGTGCTGCTTTGTTGGTAAAGGTTACCGCGGCAATATAACGTGCTGGCATATCGCAGTTTCTAACTAAATGAGCAATTTTGTTGGTAATTACACGCGTTTTACCACTGCCCGCCCCTGCCAGCACCAAACATGGGCCAGACACAAAGGTTACGGCAGACTCTTGAGCTTCATTTAGTTTCATTTAATTCCTAAAACAACGTACATTTTGGGCGCGACACAGTTTTCATTGCATGTCGTGTCGATACCGATAGAATAGCTTTCATATTTTGAGCTGCGCATTATAAGGGAATTCCATGTTGGATCCGAAGAAACTCGAAGATTTAGCGAAACAAATTGCTGATGCCGTACCACCTGGCGTTAAAAACATGGCTGAAGAAGCAGAAGGCCGAGTGAAAACTGTATTGCAGTCGCAGCTGTCGAAGCTTGATTTAGTCACTCGCGAAGAGTTCGATATTCAAAGCCAAGTGCTTATTCGCACTCGCGAAAAGCTAGACGCTATGGAAAGCCGCATGGCCGAGCTAGAAGCGAAACTAGCAGAAAAGTAGTCGTTCACAGCTTGTAGAAAACTCAAAGCGCCTTTATGGCGCTTTTTTGTTTTCTTCAATTATGTTTGAGTGTTGAAGTTCTTCATACAACGCTTTTGACATGCAACTATTTAAACGGTTTGATATCGATAGTTTGCCCATCGGGAAACTTTGCATGAAGTTCTAATGTTCCGCCGAGTGCTTCAATGTATTGAGATAAAGTACTTACGAGTAAATCAGGTCTAGACTCTATTTGAGAGATATTGGGTTGTGCTAAGTTTAGGCGTTTTGCGACTTGCCCCTGATTTAAGCCACGCGCTTTTCGGGTTTCAGAAAGCGTCATATCTGAAATAATTTCCAAAGCTTTAGCTCTTGCTGTCGCTTGAATTTCGGGTTTTACTTGCTTACGCAACTCACTTATTGTTTTTGCCATAATACTAAGCCTCCGGTTTATAAAAGTCCTTCATCTTTTAAATATCGCGTAAACACTTTTTCAGCCAAATAAATCATTCGTTTGTAAAACAACTTATCTTTCTTACCGTTTTTGCGCCCTCCACACAGAAGCACTGCACTTCTTTTCGGATCGAAAGCATACAAAATACGGTAGGGCTTTCCTGAATGCTGAAGCCTTAATTCCTTTAAATTTCTAATTTTATCACTGCCTTTCAATGTATCAGCATAAGGTCTTCCTAAAGTGGGGCCTTTAACCTCTAAAACATTGATCATCGCAAGAATATCTACTTGCTCGTGATCAGATAGTGACAAAAACCACTGCTCAAATTCATTTGTGACAACAATTTGCCATTCCATTGGCACCCTTTAACATACTCTTGAAAATATATACCGTCAAACGTATATAGTTACTTTCATTCAGTTATAATGTGACGTAAGAAGGTAAAAGCAACAAATTGCTACTGTGAGTAATTTTAACTGCGGCTTACTTGATTAATAGTTGTATGGTTTTGGGTGTATTAACAAGTACCCTACTAAACCAAACAAAAATGCAGCGCCGTACCAAGCGTAATGGCTAAACCAATGTAGTGGTTTTCAATAAACGCCGTGAAGCAACCTTCACGCTGGCGGCGTTTAATAAGTTGATATTGACGCACGCATAGCAAAGCAGAAAACAGCACGGCTGTGTAGAAAGGCCATGTCGCGTTGATTGTGCAGCCTATACACCACAGAATTGTAAGTGCGCAGGCTTGCAACAACATCACAATTAGCACGTCGCTTTTACCGAACAATATGGCGGTAGACTTAACGCCTATTTGTAAGTCGTCGTCGCGGTCTACCATGGCGTACATGGTGTCGTACGCTACCGTCCATAGTAGGTTAGCAATGAACAGCCACCAAGCGTACGTTGGTACAGTTTCTAGCACAGCCATAAAAGCCATAGGAATGGCCCACCCGAACGCTGCACCTAATACTACCTGCGGAAAATGCGTATAGCGCTTCATGAAAGGGTAACTAGCTGCAAGCATAAGTGCTACGACAGATAGCGCGACGGTTTGCCAGTTAAGAAACAGCACTAACACAAACGCGATGGCGATAAGAGCGCCAAATAATTGCAGCGCTTGTTTAGGTTTAACTTCGCCCGTTGCCAACGGACGCTGTGTGGTGCGCTTTACGCGTCCGTCCACCTTCCTGTCAGCATAGTCATTGATAACGCAGCCCGCTGAACGCATAACGACTACACCAGCCACAAAAATAAGCGTAATGCCTAAAGGCGGTAAACCTTGCGACGCCATTAAAAGAGCCCACAATGTAGGCCACAGTAGTAAATAAATACCTACAGGTTTATCTAGGCGCATAAGTCGCGCGTACGCATTCCAATTGTGTTTCATAATTGTTGTTCGCTTTCCTTTTCGCTTGTCGCTGACTGACCGTAAGCCGGAGAATGAGGAAGAAAAACTTCTGCTACTATCATGCTGTAGCTATCTAACGTAAACAACGAGCGTCTTCCCCACAAGGTTTGGTTACCTTTAATGCCAAACTTGGAAGCTTGGGCTATACACAATTGAAATTCTGAGCGGGTGAACCGCGTGTCGTTGAACAAGCGTTTTCCTAGTGGCTCGCGGCCTAAGTCAGAAAGTTCGCTGTCTACAAATGCTTGAGGAATAATAGAGCGTGCGAACACCCAGGGTTGGTGGTTACCACACAGCAGAATTTCACGAGCTTGATAGCTGGTATTACCGTTACCGTGTAAAAGCGCCAGCTCGTTATCGTGAGGAGTTTGGGTGCGCTGCCCAATAAGCTCCAACGAAAAATGTTCGCTTAAAGATTGCACTCGCTCGGTTAATGACCCGGTGTCTAATAACCAGTTTTTCAGTTGTGCATTAGGAATTGTGATGCCAGAAGGTGCTTGCCAGTCAACCGCCAAACCCACTGGAAAAGTGGCATTAAAACTCACACGAAAAGCCCGAATAATGAATCTGTTAGTATGATAACACGTCATGTTTAAATATTTTCACTTGGTTAAACTTTTGCAGTAGTGTGTTTGATCAGAGATTTGCTACACTACTTGGTGAATTTATTACTTTGGTGTATCGGACTTCACTATGTTTAAGTCACTAGTTTCACGTGTATTCGCAGTTAGTTTTTTTGTACTAGGGTGCAATACAGCATTGGCACAAGATAAAGCCGACTATGCTTATTTGGGCTTAGAGCCAGAAATTGTTACCAACTATATTAGCGACAGCGCACAAAAGCTGGGTTACGTTCGCGTATCGGTAGAATTAATGATTAACGATGTGAATCAGCTTGAAATTGCTGAACACCATATGCCGTTGTTACGTTCAACCGCTATTGAAATTTTCGGGCAGCAGCCAGCGGAAAAAGTAAAGTCACTGACTGGTCGTGAAGACATTGCCGCGCTATCTTAAAAGCCTTTCAAGAGCATATGAAGCAAGAAACCGGCGGTGAAGTTATTAAGAATGTTATCTTCACCAAGTAC
This sequence comes from Alteromonas sp. ALT199, assembly GCF_018619335.1. Lineage (GTDB taxonomy): Bacteria > Pseudomonadota > Gammaproteobacteria > Enterobacterales > Alteromonadaceae > Alteromonas. The sequence continues at coordinate 163,882 of NZ_JAHHDX010000084.1, forward strand.
CTATACCAAGGTACCTAAAGAAGCACATTTGCTGGTAAGAGCGAAGATAAAAGCGAGCCTTTTTGACCAGCTCGCTTTTTATTTTTTGCAGCTGCACCACAGCAATTTTTAGGTAATAAATGATTTAAGTGCCTGCTGATACAGCATCTATGCTTACTATTTTAAATGTTTAGCGCTTACCAGACCCTAAACTTAGCGTTGCAGCTAGTAAGCAGCCAGATATAAGCCCCGCCGTATGCGCAGCATTTGCCATACTTACCCATAGAATGTCGGCATAACCAAAGACTAACCACACTAGCATGAAGCCAACGATAGAGTTTGGCAGCGACAACCCCCAGCTTGGGCGCAACCAGCCAAGCCACCACACAAAGCCCATCACCGCATATACCACACCTGACAAACCGCCAAACAAGAAGAAGTTACCTTGGACGGGGTCGCTAAACAGCGCTTGTGCGGCATTAGAAATAGTGGCCGACACTAAAAAGACGATAAACAGCATACTCATGCCTAACGTGCGTTCAATTTTAGCCCCTAGCATGCCCCACCACAGCAAATTGAATATGATGTGGAGCGCCGAAAAATGAATGAACGCAGGGCCAAGTAGGCGCCACCATTCGTGATTTTGCGACAAAATAGAAAACGGCTGCATTAATAAGTGTTGTGCAATAGAGGCAAATAAACCAAACAAAGACAGTAAGTAAATTACCGCACACATTACAAACACGACTGATGTAAACGGCGCTCTAACTGCATCGGCAATTATTTTACTTATCGAAAAGCCGCTGCCGGATGGCGCAAGCTGCACATTTTTACCGTTATCCCATGCCGCTTGCTGATATTTAGGGTTTGTAGGATTTGCCAAAAAATCTTCTGCAATAATTTTTGCGCGATCGATATGCTCGTTGTTATCTAGAACAACTACAAACTCTTTGTCGTGCAGGACTACGTTGGCGTTGATATGCTGGCTGGTTAAGTAATTGGCGAGAAGGTGCGCTGGACTTTGCTGATTAAACGCAATTAAAGGATGACCCATAAGCTAGTTATTACCCCAAAAGCAGTAGAGTGTGAATGCGATTTACGTGTATAAGGCCGTGGTACCATAGCTCTTTATACTGACCCTTTATACTGAAATAGTTAAGTGCCTGCAAAACATAAAACAAAGGTGCACGTTGTGCACCTTCATAAAATCGCTATTCGGTTACTACCGGGTTCGACTGTCGCCATGCTTCAAAGCCCCCGTCCATACTATAGACGGTTTCAAAGCCTTGCTGTGCTATTACTTGCGCAGCCTGCTGGCTGCTTACGCCGTGATAACACACCACAACCACAGGGGTGTCTTTAGGGCTTTGGTCGACAAACGCTCCGAAGTTGTCGTTGTTAAGCGGTGCCGCATTGGGCATATGGCCATTAGCAAACGATTGAGGATCACGAATATCCACAATAGTTACGTCGCCTTGAAAGTTAGCCACGTCGTTTACGCTAATGTGTGAAAATGTTGTCATTATTGCCAATCCAAAATAACTTTGCCTGAATGTCCTGACCCCATGGTATCAAACCCTTCCTGAAAGTCATCAATGGAAAAAGTATGAGTGATAATGGGCGAAAGGTCCAAGCCGCTCTGTAGTAAGCTCGCCATTTTGTACCAGGTCTCGAACATTTCTCGGCCATAGATGCCTTTTATCACCAAACCTTTGAAAATAACTTGGTTCCAGTCGATAGCAACATCTTGCGGAGGAATACCCAGCATGGCAATTTTGCCACCGTGATTCATTTTGTTAAGCATGTCTCTGAAGGCTACCGGCACACCAGACATCTCAAGGCCCACATCAAAGCCCTCTGACATACCCAGTTCGTTCATAACGTCTTGTAAGTTTTCTTTACTTACGTCGACAGCGCGGGTTGCCCCCATTTTTTCAGCAAGCCCAAGACGGTAAGGGTTGATGTCGGTAACTACGACGTGACGGGCACCTACGTGCTTAGCCACCGCTGCCGCCATAATGCCAATAGGGCCAGCACCTGTAATAAGCACGTCTTCACCAACTAAGTCAAAACTTAGCGCAGTGTGAACAGCATTACCAAAGGGGTCGAAAATAGACGCTAGGTCGTCACTGATATTGTCTGGAATTTTAAACGCGTTGAAGGCAGGAATAACTAGGTATTCGGCAAATGCGCCAGGGCGGTTTACGCCCACACCTTCGGTGTTGCGGCACAAATGTACGCGGCCAGCGCGACAGTTACGGCAATGACCACAAGTAATATGACCTTCACCGGATACACGGTCACCTACTTCGAAGCCTTTTACTTCTTGACCCATGCCTACTACTTCGCCCACGTATTCGTGACCTACTACCATAGGCACTGGAATAGTGTTTTGCGACCACTCGTCCCAGTTGTATATGTGCATATCGGTACCGCAAATCGCGGTTTTGCGAATTTTAATCAGTAGGTCGTTGTGCCCTACTTCAGGCTTTGGGGTATCTTGTAGCCAAATGCCTTTCTCCGCTTTCGCTTTTACTAGCGACTTCATGAAATCACTCCCATTTCACGGCCTACTTCGATAAATGCATCAATGGCTTTATCAACGTGTTCAAGGCTATGACCTGCAGACATTTGCGTACGAATTCGGGCTTGCCCTTTTGGCACAACAGGGTAAGAGAAGCCAATAACGTAGATGCCTTTTTCTAGCAGTTTGTCGGCCATTTCACTGGCTAAGCGGGCATCGCCCAGCATTACAGGAATAATAGCGTGATCTTTACCTGCAAGGGTAAAGCCCGCGTCTTCCATACGCTTGCGGAAGTGGTTGGCATTTCGCCATAGATTAGCGCGTAACTCATCGCCGTCTTTCATCATTTCAAACACTTTTAATGATGCTGAAACGATAGGTGGCGCAACAGAGTTAGAGAATAGGTAAGGGCGTGAGCGCTGACGTAGCCACTCTACAACTTCTTTTTTTCCAGAGGTGTAACCGCCTGACGCACCGCCCAGGGCTTTGCCTAGAGTACCTGTAATAATATCTACACGGCCCATTACACCGCAGTATTCGTGGCTACCTTTACCGTTTTCGCCTAAGAAACCCGTAGCGTGACAGTCATCTACCATTACCATGGCATCATATTTGTCGGCAAGGTCACAGATAGAGGCTAAGTCGGCAATTACGCCATCCATCGAAAATACGCCGTCGGTAGCAATAACTTTAAAGCGTGCGCCATCGGCATTAGCTTGCTTTAACTGCTCTTCTAACGCTGTCATGTCGTTGTTGGCGTAGCGGTAACGCTTTGCTTTACACAGGCGCACGCCGTCAATGATACTCGCATGGTTTAACGCATCAGAAATAATGGCATCTTCCGGCCCAAGAATGGTTTCAAACAAACCGCCGTTGGCGTCAAAGCAAGACGGATAAAGAATGGTGTCTTCGGTGCCTAAGAAGTCGCTGATAGAGGCTTCTAGCTGCTTGTGAATGTCTTGTGTACCGCAAATGAATCGTACAGATGCGACACCAAAACCATGGCTATCTAGGCCTTCTTTCGCAGCTTCAATTAAGCTTTCGTTGTTTGCAAGACCAAGATAGTTGTTAGCACAAAAGTTAATAACGTGCTCTCCACCAGCAACGCCAATATCGGCTTGTTGTTGCGACGTGATCACACGCTCTTTTTTGTACAAACCATCTTCTTTCGTGGCTTCAATTTGCGTTTGCAAATGAGAAATAAACGCCGCAGACATGCCATTCTCCAAGTGTGGGTATAAAACCGCTAGTGTAATGAAAGTGCATGAAAGGGTACACACCTTTGCGCTGTATTTAATGGGTTTGTCGACTAAGTTTGTAAATTAATCAACACACTCACAGATAAACGTTCGAAGGACACTTGTTCACTATCAAGGTTACGTAAAATCTCTCCAAAAGCCATTTTCGACTTTGTCGCTTAATATGCCCCATATATCTGCTTCAGGAATTGGGCGGCTTATAAGATAACCTTGACCTTGATGGCAATCGAAATGGCAAAGTAATTCGTATTGCTCATTGGTTTCAATACCTTCGGCCACTACCTGCATTCCCATGTTACGCACCATCGATATGGTGGAGTGAACTATGTTTCTGTCGTCTGCACTGCTGGCAATATTGGCTACAAAAGAGCGATCTACTTTAATGTAGTCAGCTGGCAGCGACTTTAAGTAGCTTAGCGATGAATAGCCAGTTCCAAAGTCGTCAATAGCTAACATACATCCCATATTGCGTATGGTTTGCATTATTTCAGTTGCCCGTTTGATATCTGAGACCAATACGGTTTCGGTGAGTTCTAAGCAAACCTGATCAGGGGCGATATCATTTTTGATAATTTGGTGCTGTAAGAACTCGGGTAGGCTCGGATCGAGGAATTGCCCCGCTGATAAATTAAGCGCTATTTTAATACCCGGGTAGCCGCTATTTTTGAATTCACGCACTAAATGGGTAGAACGTGTAATAACCCAATAATCTAGCTCTAGCATAAACGAGGTATTTTCAAGCAACGGTATAAAATCACCAGGCGAAATATGACCTTTCTTGGGGTGATACCAGCGCAATAGCGCTTCAAAGCCCATGAGTTTACCACTATGCATGTCTATTTGCGGCTGTAAGGCTAGGCTGAACTGGTTGTCTCTTAATGCTTCTCGGGCTTCAGACTCTAACTCAACCTTCTGCATCACTTTTAGATTCATTGTGGCGTCATAGACTCTGAACTCGGCGCCTTTCTTCGCTTTTGCCTCGTACATCGCAATATCGGCATGACGCAACAGCTCAACCGGCGTGGCTCGCGAGTGATTAGTAATGGCAATACCGATGCTGATTGAAACATAAAAAGTAACGCTATCAACAATAATAGGCTCTTTAAACTCGTCGATAATTTTTTGCGCTACAGTATCAACGTGTTTTTTACTCTCTATATTCGACAGTAAAATAACAAATTCATCGCCACCGAAACGAGAGGCAATGTCAGATTCTCGAATAGGCCGAGAAATTCGCATGGCAGCGGCTTTAAGCAACTTATCGCCAACATCATGGCCGTGACTATCGTTAACTTTCTTGAAGTCGTCTAAGTCCATAAACATAAGCGCGACTAGCCTGTCATCGCGAATTGAACTGGCCAGTTGTTTTTCAATTTGAAAGGTCAACATGTTGCGATTTGGCAGACCTGTAAGCACATCGAACATCGCCATTTTTTCGAGTTTAGCGGTGTTTATTGCCATTTGACCGTCGAAACTTTCGAGCTGACGCGCTAAATCGTTCGCGGCTTCCTCAACCACATCCAGTTCATCAGTTAATCTAAACATTGGCAGCTTTCGGCGCTTAGCAGCAATAGAATAATACTCGCTGAACTTGTGCTCTGCCAACATAGGTAAGCGTTCGCTTATATCTAAAAGCCGTGTGCGATATTGATTTAAAAAAAGGTAAAGCAGTGAAGAGAAAAGTAAAAACAACGCAATAGCACTAGAGATAACAACGTACCGATATTGTTCGTTTTGTCGCATCATTGCCGACACATCTTGAACAATAAGTAGATAAGGATGGTCGCCAGAGGCATGGTCGAAAGGCAGCAGACTGACTAAAAGCTTCTGACCATTTAAACTCACGTTTAGCCCTTTTATTACAAGGTCGTCGACACGCCAGTTTTTAGGTAATGCTTGAATAAGTGAATTCAAAAACTGTTTATTTGCTGCGGTAACCTGACTTGATACCTCCAGCGCAACTTCCCCGGTTTGTGACTCGCTTAATTGAACAACAGCTACTTTATGCATATCGGTTGCTCGGCTAAACAGGTACAGCAGTTCACGCATGGAAGTAGATACGATTATAACTGGTACTTTCTCGCTCGACGCCATTATAGGTATGGAAATATAGTGCGTACATACGCTTTCACACAAAAGCGAAGACCGGCTTTCAAATGTAGCTCGGGTGGTATCGACAAGCCGTTCTATGGTGCTGTCAACTGGGTAAATTGGCTGTCCGACAACGCCGTTTTCATCGAATAAATAAAGCGTTTCCACTTGAAAGTTTAACGCTAGATATTCGCTTAAGTCATCCAACGTACTGTAGAGCTTTTCCAGGTCATTGGAATTTGAGCCGTTTTTTCGGCTGATGATATCAATGAGGGTGATCATGCGGCTGTGAAGGATATCCTCAAACAACTGTACACGACGTTGATTGCTGATTTGACTTTCTCTTTGCTGTAGCACAAGTTGTGCTTCAGCCTCTTGAATAAGCACAGTAGATATGACGACGGTAACGGTTAAAACCATGGCCAGTAAAATAGCGATGGTTTTGGTGGTAAACGATACCTGAACCTTCATTTGTTACCCTTAAAACCAATACATCAACTGCAGTGACCACATTTCCCAATGTTTATCAGCGTGGGATGCCACATCACGATTTAATAAGCTTACTACACGCGTTGCCCCTTCAACCCAGTGATATTCGCCCTGCAGTCGCCATTTAGGTGCGATGTCCCAGCGTAAACCCACCGTATAAGTATCTTGATATCCGAAGTAGGCAGGAATAAGGCCACCGGTCCTAGCTTCTAGAGCCTTGCCATCGCTGTCGGAGGTATCGTTGATGTAAGTATCGTAACCAATCAGGCCACTGATTTTGTTGTTAAACAGATACCTAAATTGAACGAAACCGCCTTCTCCTGTGCGCTTTTCGGCAAAATCTGGGGTAAACAATCCCTTGCTATCTTGCTTTTCACGAAGTAACTCAGCAGATACCTCCCAGTTTTCAGCAAAATATTGGGCAGACAACATAAATCGCTCGACATTAGCTCCGCCTGATAACCGATTATCATCTTGCGATGGCGTGTACCTGAAATCGGAATTAAGCCAACTAGCACCTATTCTCCAGGTCATGGATGAGGGCTGTAAAAACACGCTTGCTTGATGTACAAAGTCTTGTTTTATCTTACCTTTAGCGTCATCGCCTAGGAGAAAGTCACGCTGAGAGTCGTTAATATTCGAGCGCCCGTAGCTCCAATTAAGCTCCCAAGTATATTCTTTACCGTAATGAGAAAAACTGGTCAGAATGCCGTTACTGCCCAATGCCACATCGCGAAAACCATCAAAGTACACCGATTGCGGCAATACTGAGGTATATCGCGTTTGAGGAACATCCCGGGTAGAGGAGTACAGCCAATGAGTATTTTTGAAGCGCCCTGCATGAATTTGTCCGCGCCATCCGCCAGGTAATTTAGGTAGTTTCCAATCGACAAATAAGTAGTCTAGACGAGCACCTTCCTCAAAGCGGTTTCCACCACCTAAATAATTGATTTGCCCAGCAATAGATATATTTTCGGCTAGTTGATAATACCCGTTTAAACCAATTTCGGTGATTTCACCCGTTATATTATCGTCGTCGGTAATAAAGCTGCTGTCTTTCGACTGGGTTATGCCTTGGGAAATATAGCCATGCCATGTAAAGTCTGATTGCGCGTTAACAACAAAAGTACTTAAGAGCCCAAGCGCAAAAGCGATGTATCTTTTCATTCTAAGTCTACCTCAACGCGTCTAAGCTTTACGATATCGGTTTGCTCAACGTAACCGATAGAGCCTGCCGTGTTTTCTAGCGCATCAACTAATGCTTGGTAAGAGGTCACCCTTATGGGGGTAATGCCTTGGCCGGAATAAGTCATCTGGTCCCATAGCCGAGACAGTTGATAAGGAAACATTTGCAGTATCTCGCGACAAAATTGTCGGTGTAATTCGTCGCTGTCTTGCAGTACAAAAACCGTTATTTTAGTGCCGTTGTCCCAGTACTGACGCTGCCCTGTAAAAATCTGTCGAAGCTCAGAACGATTAAGCTCTGCGACTATTACGCTTTCGTTCACCATTACTTTGAGTTCCGAGGCATTCACTTTAGACGCACAAATAAATAGTACTGCTAACGTTAGCAATACTATTTTAGATGTGGTGAAAGCTTGAATCTCGGACAGCCATCGCAAAGCGGGCTTTTTCATTAAGTAACGACTCCATGTTTTACAGAAGTACACAGCACAACGCTAAGTGTAGATAATAGTTGGTAGTTTTACCTTCCAAGAAAAGAAATTAAGCAAGAAACGGTAGAACTTTTTGCTTTACCATATCCACTGTAATCTTTTCCATCATTTGTTTTCCTTTGGCTCGCGTTTCCCATGGCAAGGCATCACATGGTTACCCTTTTAGTTCTTCTACGCATTCGTCATAGATAGACACAACCCTATCAAGGCCGTTGTAAGGCCCTGTTCTACTTGGGTTTGATTATGCATATAACCCAATAACGGGTGTGTGTACCGTGGTAGTCATGTGAGCAGGTCCAGTGTCTGTGCAATAACTAAGTGGGCATGCTTTAGTAACATAAGCAGCTGTTGCAATTTTGTTTGCCCAGTAAAGTCGTTAAGCGGATATTTCACACGCGCTTTAATTGCATCAGCAGTTTTGCGGTCTAAACCTCCTGGACCGGCATATAATATCACGATGACCCCAGCCTCTTAGATATAGTCGGCAATACTTGCGTATCGCTGTGGCAATCAAATTCTCTCGGCCTTACTTGCCTCTAGAGAAATAACAACATATTTACCCAAGGTTTTTACTTATTCTTCTCCCCACTTCACATCTTCTGACGCAACGGGAATATTCCGAGAAATGGCTTTTGACTCAGGTACGGCCAATGCATCGGCAAAATCCATAAAACCTTTAAGCGCATGAGCATGCTTTGTAGCAGCATCGCGTCACTGTGATTGAATTCGAGCAACCATTGCGACGGCATGACATACATCCCCAATGGCCGATAAGCGTATTAAACAAATCTTTTTTACCGAAGAAGCTCTCTCGTTGCTGAAAAACCAAAATAAATCATTAGAATATGAAATTTACCATAAGTTGTGGGCAACATGGCGACAATGCGACGAGACATAGGTGCTGGGCACCACTTTATTTTCGACAACACTTTGGTCAGTCAGCCTAACACAGAAATGTTTAGCCCTGAATTTTGGCAGCTGCAAAACAAAATAACAGGTCAAGCTAAAGGACGTGGTACAACCATTTTCATTGAGCATGAGGGTCAACACTGGGTTTTACGTCACTTTATGCGTGGCGGTCTGGTGGGCAAAATACTTAGCGACCAGTACTTTTTTAATGGCATTGAACACTCCAGGCCTTTCGAAGAGTTTAGATTACTTGAATACATGCGAGATGAAGGCCTTTTGGTGCCTGTACCTGTTGCTGCGCGTATTCATCGCAGAGGCTTGATTTATCGGGGAGATATCATCACGCTTAATATTCCTAATAGCCAAGATCTTCACCACGTCTTGTGTCAGCAGCCATTATCTGAAGACGAATGGCAGGAAGTTGGGCGAGCGATGGCGCGTATGCATAATTGTCAGGTTTATCATCACGACGCGAATGTTCGAAACATTATGATTGATAATGATAAGCAGATTTGGCTTATCGACTTTGATCGCTGTTCGAAACGTCAAGGGGATAGCTGGAAGAAAAGTAACTTAGATCGCCTATTGCGTTCTTTGCATAAAGAGCAAGCCAAAAACCCAGTGTTTCATTGGAAAGAAGACGATTGGACTGCATGCTTAGATGGCTATAACGAATTGGTGAAGCGCTAAAAACTGCGAATAATAAACGTAATTGCTACAGTACTTAGCATTGCTAATTAATGTGGTACAGTAGCCCCGTTGAACCTATAAACCCTATACAACGATAAGATTCAATTTTATGCACACTAGAGCACTTTACCCAGGTACTTTCGACCCAATTACGAACGGTCATGCTGACCTTATTGAACGCGCATCTCAGCTATTCTCTCACGTTATTGTGGCTATCGCTTCTAATCCAAGTAAAAAGCCGCTATTTACGTTGGAAGAGCGAGTAGAAATGATAAAGAAAGTAACCGCCGATTTACCTAATGTAGAAGTAGTAGGGTTTACGGGTTTGCTAGCGGACTTTGCGGATGAACAAAACGCGACTATTTTGATTCGTGGCTTGCGCGCTGTATCTGATTTCGAATACGAATTCCAGCTGGCCAATATGAATAGACGCCTAAACCCAAAGCTTGAGAGTGTATTTTTAACTCCAGCGGAAGAGAATTCATTTATATCTTCTACCCTAGTAAAAGAAGTAGCGCTGCATCGGGGTGCGGTAAATGGTTTTTGCCACCCAGTGGTAGAGCAAGCGTTAAGAGACAGGCTAGGTAAAAAGAGCTAGGAAGCCGACTTTTTACAGTACATCCGGTTTACAGTGTTAAGTTGCTTTTAGCTATGGTTCTTTCTAACTGTAACTCTTTCTAGCTCTGACTCTTTTTTAGCTATTAGCGCTGGCAGCGAGTACAAAAAAAGGTATTACGCTGCCCTATGGTCTTGCTTTCAATTGCTTTACCGCAAGCTTCACAAGGCTCACCTTTTCTCCCATATACATTTAAATGCTGTGCAAAGTAGCCCGGCTTGCCATCGGTTTGTGCAAAGTCTTTGAGCGTAGTGCCGCCCTGCTCGATGGCTTTAGCAAGCACTTGTTTTATTGTTGCAGTAAGTGACTTGTAACGAGCGGCACTGATATTACCTGCAGCTCTTCTTGGATCGATGCCTGCAAGGAACAAAGCTTCGTTCGCGTAAATATTCCCCACACCTACAACGATAGCGTTATCCATAATGAAGTTTTTCACCGGGCCTTTGCGATTACGCGATAGACTAAACAATCGCTTGTCGTCAAAGTCGTCTGTAAGAGGCTCTGGGCCCAAGTTATCGAACATTGTTTGTTGTGTGTCGGGCGCATGAAATAACACAGCACCAAAGCGCCTAGGGTCGTTTAAGCGCAAACACTTACCGGTATTTAAAACAATATCCACATGGTCGTGTTTCACAACGGGTGTGTTTGCATCAATAACCCGCAGTTTGCCTGACATACCTAGATGTAAAACCAGTGTGCCTGTTGCTGTCTCAATTAACAGGTATTTCGCCCTACGTTTTACCGCCATAACCTTTTGGCCCTCAACGTTTGAGACTTCCTCAGGTATTGGCCAGCGCATTCTACGTTCCCGTACCACCACTTGAGTAATGGTATTGCCCGTTAAATGCGGAGATACGCCCAAACGGCTTACTTCAACTTCTGGTAATTCAGGCATTTATAATGTCCAAGGTAATAATTTATCTAGGTCGGTATTGGTTAATGTGTACCAGTTATTTTCAAATTTGATCACTACCGGTGATGTATTGGGGTAGATAGCATAAACGTTGCCGTTACTATTGCCCGCAAGCCAAACCACAACAATATAAGGCTGGGTGTTCACGACCGACTCAGGTACCTCAGTCGCTGGATTCAGCATAGCCCGTTGCCAGTGTGAGAACTGCTCATCGGGTTTTACTGCAAGGCTGGTGTTAAGACCTTTCTGACGCCACTGTTGCCCGATGCGCTCTAGGCTGTTTGTATCATGCTCTATCTTGAGCACGTAGGCATCTTCAGGTAATAAGCTACGCGTTTGTACAGGGTCTTTCTTTGGTACCAAACTGTCTAAGTTGAACAGCGCAATCATAATGAGCATCGCAATAATAACCACGTTATTCATTGCCCGCTGAGAAATTCTTGCCACGCGTTATTCCCGTAATATGGTCGACTATAAACAACGCAATATACTAATACCTCATTCCCATATTAGCTAATTCAATATTTGTAGATGATTCACAGTATTTTCAGGTGTGAGGTACATTTATCTCGCACTTGGTTTTAATTGGGCCATGACTTTGTGTGGTAAGAAAAACGCAGGTTGCATTAGCGCAGACTTTAGCTCAAATATAGGCTAGGCATCATTAAAGATAACGATTAATGAAAGGCTAAGGTTTGATCATTTATATATTGGATGGCGATCCCGTGGGATCTGTAAATTGGACGTAAAAAGCAAAAAACCCAGCAAAAGCTGGGTTTTTGTGGAGACAAAAGCAAGCTAATTACTTGATTTTGGCCTCTTTGAACATAACGTGCTTACGCACAACGGGATCAAACTTTTTGATCTCCATTTTGCCAGGCATGTTACGCTTGTTTTTATCAGTGGTGTAGAAGAAACCTGTACCTGCTGAAGAAACTAGTTTAATTTTATCACGCATTGTCGGCTTCCTTAGATTTTCTCACCACGGGCACGGATGTCAGTAAGTACTGAATCAATACCTTTCTTATCGATGATACGCATGCCTTTAGCAGACAAACGTAGTTTAACAAAACGGCTTTCGCTCTCAACCCAAAAACGGTGTGTTTGAAGGTTTGGTAAAAAGCGACGACGAGTCGCATTTCGTGCGTGTGAACGGTTATTACCAACCGTTGGACGCTTACCTGTTACTTGGCATACTCTTGACATTGTATTTGTCTCCAGAACAACGATAACTGTCGCGTCAGTTAATCCCAAGCGCTCAAACAGTGGTTGGGTCAAATGACGTATTACTATAAATTAGAGGGCGCATTTTATACAGCAAAGGCAGGATCATTTCAATAAGAAAGTACAAAAAGGTTACTTTTACGTACTATTTTTGCACAAAATACCACCAGCACTCATTTTTCATGGGCTGTATTGTACTTTTCTCTTGGCTGTTTAGCTACGAATAAATACGCAATCTACACTTTAATTTCATATTTGGATTCTGATGTCTACGGGCAGAAAAAACGCCACAATAACGTGGCGTTTTTCTATTTAGTCATAAAAAGGAGACCTAACTTCGGTTAAATCTATCAACCTTGAAGGCCGGCGTAATAGCTGACCGCCATCGCGAGAGATAGGTACCCAAGGGAACAAGCCACGCCCTTTCGACGGTTCTAGCAAGAACAAATCAGTAGGAATGGAAATATAGAAACCTTTGGTAAAGCTCCCTTCGCCATATTCTTCTGAAGAAACATCGGTAAAGGCTGCATAAGCGCCCACTATAATGCCGCTATCAAAGCGCTTGGCGTAATCGATATTTACGCCTTTGTCTTTCGCCAAAAATTGGCCAGCACTTACTGTTATCTGCGTATCATCAAGGAATTCAGGCTGCCAGTAGACGCTTGCATGACCGGTTATTGTGTCGTAATCCTCTAAGCCTGTTTGACTATAAGGGTCACGCTGCTTAACGTAGTTAATATCGATGCCATAAGCGACGTTACTGTCGACAGGGCGATAAAGAATTTCACCACCTACACCAGCAAACATAGTTTCTAAATAACCTGCGTATGCTTGTGCATAAAGGTCTTCGGCAATATTGTCTTTGTAATGTAAAAACGCGGTATCTAACCACACATCATTTTCAGACACGTATTCACGAACCCGAGTACGCACCCGAGGCAACGATACGTCTTCACCATCAACGAGATAGTTAAATTTATCGAAGTTATCAAGTAACGTTACTCGTAAACTACTCATAGCCGAGAAGTTTTCATTTAGCGCATAACCGCCATTTAGCATTAGTCCCGTTTGATAAAGATAGAAGTCTTCTGGGTTACCAAACGACTGGGTGAAAAAGAAGTCGGCGCTGTAGAAAAAGCCTGATGTATTTTCAGGGTCGTAAGCTTCCATCACTTCTTTAGAAGGTGACGTTCTGAAATAGGTCTCAGTTATGTCGGCATCTACTGATTCATACCGCGCGGCTGAGATAAAGGCTTCAGCATCTATTTGGGTATCAACCAATGGAAGGCCGCCGCGGTTATCTACCATATGATAAGTCTTAACACTATCTGGAAGCTCAGAAGCCGCTACACGTCCCACCCGCTCGATAGCTTCATCTTGGTCACGATATTTGACCTGCGTTCCATAGAAAGTCGCGCTGTCTTCTTTAATTTCAGCATCGGATAAAAGGAAGCCACCCGAGTTGTAAAGGTCGTTGTAAAGACGAGACTTGTTCACTTCTTTTACTTCAGAAGGCGCATTTCTTCCCATCAAATTTCGCGGTTTATCGTCAAATTTAATCTGAGATGCGGTATTCATGTTAAAACGATATGTCACACCAAAACCAATGGTGTTTCCACGTTGATAATTTAACGAGAAGTCAAAATCTTTGTAGCGATATACCGCCCCCACATTCCAACGAGAATCTTGTTCTAAGCGACCAGCTCTATCACGGGAGTAATCGTTTCCTTCAAATTCTAGCTTCAGCGTTAAGGGCTCCCATGGTGTCTGGTACTCTACGCCACCAAAAAAGGCTGTGGTGCCTTTAAAAAATTGATCGTAATCTACCTTTCCACCACGTCCTGAGAACCCACCTGGGCGTTCACAGAAGCTATCTTTAACCTCACAAAAAGGGTTAGTGATATCGTCTGCTGTACCTAGATAGCCCCAACCTAAGCCTAAGTGAAAATCGAATGGGCCTACAGACTTACTGGCGTTTACATATTCACTTTCGAAAAAGCCTGTACCACCGAAATCTCTAAAACCAACACTGATGTCAGGCAAGTAGTAACTTTCTTTCCACAACCTGAATTTAACGTCTAACCCCTTATCTTTAAGGGTTTGATCGCCACTGAACGAGTCAACTTGACTATAAAGTTGTGTACGTACGTCGGTATAGCGGGCAGTAGCCTCCATCCAATCGTAAAGTTGAATATTAACTGACCAGAAACGGTATTCACCATTGTCGGTATAGTTGATAGCCATTCCGCCTTCTTCTCGCATGCGCGCGGTTGGCGTTTGTATAAGCCCATTACCACCTTGCACCATCTGCGAAGGCGTAACGCGAAGTTGAGTGTCAGCAAGCGTGGTAGAAGATAATGCGCTGCCAATTACCAGCGCGAGTGTTTTTTTCTTAGATAATATTGGCGCACTCATTGAGGTAAAACCCTATGTACAGCTAACGCGGCAACGCGCTCATTTAATTGCTTAAGTTTATTGCTGAAAAGCTCTGAAGAGATAGGCACATAAACCTGACTACCTGGCATAAGCTGAGCAAAGTCTAAATTCCAATAAGCGATGCCCTTCTCTTCTATATTACCCATTGGATCAATTACATAGACCACACTTCTGTCGGCATCTATCGCCTTCTTAACCGTATGAGCCGCCGTATAAATTGAGGTGTCGCTTTGATGTTGATAAGCACCTGGCTTAACTACAGCGCCAGAAAAATGAACAACATTAGGGCGACCATTTAGGCGGATCCAATACTTACCCGGCTGAAACATAGGGTTGTCTTCGAAAAACAACCTAGCTCGGTTATAAGAAATAGGCATATCTAAACGTGTAGACACCGTCCATGAAGACACTTGGTCAAAGAGGTTTTGCAGCGCTTTGTGGGTGTCAGAACCTTCATTAAAGCTGACCAACAACTCTTTAATTTGTGACAATGCAATCTCTTTTTCTCTTTCTGCTTTTGGATTGGTTAAATCAAACGCAGATGCTGTAGGCCAATACCAATCGCCATTATCAGCCACAATAGATAACACGCTTGATAACCTGATTGGACGATCAAACTGATAGGTTTGCTTGTTAACCATTACGCTTACAAGGCCGTCATTAGCGTGCAAGCTTGTCGATGTAATAAAGCCTAAGGCAATAAAAAGCGTACAAATAAACTTCATTATTGCGTTGCTCCTTGTTTCTTCATCTCACGTACGACACGGCTTAAATAAACCATCTCGTATACGTCTCCCTCAGGGCTGAACTGTTGCTTCGAGGCCAATAGTTCTTTCGTGTTTTTATGCAGGAAATACGTATTTTCCCACGACAGGCCCACGTCGATAAAAGGGGTGTATTCTGAAAACTCTACAGCTTCAATAACTTTGATAACAGGCACAGAAAAACCTAGGTAGTCGTGGGTTTCTTCTCCCACTATTCGCCATGATGAATTCACCGGAACACCGTAGCCAATGGATGCGATATCGACTTTACGCTTCCAGTTAAAAGCCAAGACATCATTTGTGGCTAACGGATTATGCTGCAGATTACCGGTGTAAAAGAGGTCGTTATCTAAACCTTCAGTTTTCACGATAATACCGTGGTGCATGGTGAAGATAACCTTGTCACCCGATACCCACTTATACTTATCGCCATCGATATAGGCTAATGCGAGAGATGCGGCATCGCGTTCGCCTGCTTTAATTTGCATCAGATCTGCTTTGCTTGCTGCTATTTCTTCAACAGTGTAAGTCACCGTGCGGTCTTTTAAAGCAAGTTTAAGCGTATTGTAATAAGCGAGTGTTGTTGTAGAACATCCCGAAAGAGACAGGCAAAGAAAGCCAATAATGGCCGCTAGAATGTGTAGTTTCATTAAGATACGCCGACAAAAACTAAAAATGACTAAATTTTGCTGTAAAAATAAAAAAAGCCGCTAAAAGAAGCGGCTTTTTCGAATACTCTTAATTTTACTGTACGGTCGGCGCGTAAGTAAATGTAACAGGCACAGTAATTGTTTTAGTTACAGTGCTTGTACCAGAAGTAGTTACAGTAACAGTGTTAGTTGTACCAACACATACGTCGTCTACTAATGGATCGTCACCTTCACAAGTAGGTTGACCTGGAGTAGTGCCACCATCTCCTGGCGCGTCTGCAGAGTTGTTGTTTGCAACACCAGCGATAATACCAGCAGCAACAACACCAGTAGCGATTAGACCACCGCTTACTGCGCCCGCACCACCTGCACCAGCACCGCCTTCACTTTCTTGTGCGTTAACACCTGCTGCCATAGTAGCAGCTGCAAATAATGCAATGATTGACTTCTTCATAACAGTCCTTTAATAAAATTACCCACTAAGTCCTATGCTAAATCATTTTCAACCATTTGACTAGATTATAATCGACAAATGACTTAGATTTCTTATGTTAGCAAGCCACGCTGCGCAAATGAAATGGTTTCTTTGTCTCCAACCACAAAATGATCAAGCACGGGCACGTCGATCGATGCCATGGCATTTTTGATCTCGGATGTTAGCCGAATGTCTGCATGACTAGGTTCTGCTACGCCTGAAGGGTGATTATGGACCAAAATGATCGCCGCCGCGTTGTCGATCATAACTTGTTTGATCAATTCTCGAGGATATACCGCAGCACTATTGATCGTTCCATTAAACATGGTACGAAAAGCAATTAGTTGATGTTGGCTATCAAGCATCAAAAGCGCAAACTTTTCCCTTTCGCAGTCTCTTAACTTGGCCTGCAAATAGCGCTTGGTGTCATCTACGTTATTGAACACATCTTGCCGTTTAAGTTTTATTTCTAAATTTCGTTTAAAAACTTCAAAACCCGCTTGAAACTGCGCATACTTACAAGGGCCTATACCAGAGACTTTCGAATAGCTTTCTTTCGTTGCGGTTACCACACCTCGTAAACAGCCTAACTCTTTCAGTAGTTCGTGCGCTACAGATAGGGCGCTCTTTCCTTTAACACCCTTACCTAGCAACACCGCGAGCAACTCAGCATCACTTAAGCTTTCTGCACCGTGCTGTAGTAGCTTTTCTCTTGGCCTTTCACTTATCGGCCATACTTTTATCGACATACTCTTGGTCCGTTAACTCAATAAAATAGTGGTTATAATTGAATCTCGGAAAATTAACGACTGTATGAAGGACGGGTTTATTCTTCAGAAATTGAACAGTTAAAGGTTAGTCAGAGCTTATGCTGTAAAATCGACTTTTGTTCAGCTACCCGATTTTTTGTCGCCATGGTAGGCTAATATCAATATTTAGATTTAGTGTTCTTTTATGTCTATTGCTAATAAAAACATTTTGCTGGGCGTAACGGGCGGTATTGCCGCCTATAAAGCCCCAGATTTAGTTCGAAAACTCACCGCGTTAGGTGCAAATGTCCGCGTTGTCGTTACCGACTCTGCCGCAGAGTTCGTGAGCTCTTTATCGCTTCAAGCGGTATCCGGACACCCTGTGCATCAACACCTTCTAGACCCGGCTGCAGAAGCTGCTATGGGGCATATTGAATTAGCAAAATGGGCCGATATATTACTTATCGCCCCAGCCACAGCAAACACTATTGCTAAACTTGCTCACGGCATGGCAGATGACTTACTGGCAACGCTTTATTTAGCAACTACGGCTAAGCTTTTTGTTGCACCAGCAATGAACCAGCAAATGTGGAAAGCAACGGCGACACAGCGCAATATAACTACACTTCAAGAGCACGGTGTAATATTTATTGGTCCAGCAAGTGGTGAGCAAGCTTGTGGTGATGTGGGCTCGGGCCGCATGGTTGAACCTGTAGATATCGCCAATGTATTAAATGAGAATGAAGCTGAATCTTCAAAGTTGGCATTAACATTAAAAGACTTAGCGGGAAAACAAGTCACGATTACCGCAGGGCCAACCCGAGAGCCATTAGATCCGGTTCGCTATATCTCTAATCATAGTTCTGGAAAGATGGGGTTTGCCATTGCACAAGCTGCAGCAAAAGCCGGCGCAAATGTAACCTTAGTTGCAGGGCCGGTAGCACTTTCAACGCCTGTCCATTGTAACCGTATTGATGTTACCACCGCAGATGAAATGCTTAGTGCTTGTGAAAAGCTTGTGCCTTCTACAGATATTTTTATTAGTACTGCAGCTGTTGCCGATTATAAGGCATGCACAGTGGCGGACAATAAAATAAAGAAAACAGGCGATGAGTTAACACTTACTTTTGTTAAAAACCCTGATATTCTAGCAACTGTATCTAACAGACAAGACCGTCCATTTTGCGTAGGCTTTGCAGCTGAGAGCCAAAATGTGGAAGATTACGCCCGCGGCAAGCTTACTAAAAAGAAGCTAGATATGATTGCGGCAAACGATATAACGGCTGAAGGTCTGGGGTTTAATAGCGATAAAAACGCGCTGCATGTAATATGGCAAAATGGCGATAAACGATTGCCCGCCACCAGCAAAAATGCGTTAGCCGAGCAGCTGCTAGCGCTCATTGCAGCACGTTACGCTTTCAATAATAAAAACTAACAGATACTTATTTAGTGTCGATAATAAAAACGATAAATATAAACGCTTTGGTGTAAGCCAACTTAACATGGAACCCGGGTTGCTATAACTCGGTAGCGGAGGAACCACTTTCGTCATGCCTGCTGTCAAAAAAACCAATCGCAGAGCCCAAATTCTGCAAGCACTTGCTGGAATGTTAGAAACCAGCCCAGGTCAACGTATCACTACTGCTAAGTTAGCGGAAAAAGTCGGGGTGTCTGAAGCGGCACTATATCGCCACTTTCCCAGTAAAGCGCGAATGTTTGAAGGGCTTATTGAGTTTATTGAAGAAACGCTTTTTACGCGTATAAACAAAATTGTAAACGAAGAAAAAGACTCACTCACGCGCTGTCAGCTTATTCTTCACCTTATTTTAGGCTTTGCCGAGAAAAACCCGGGCATTACCCGTATTTTAAACGGCGACGCGTTAATGGGAGAGCAAGACCGACTACGCGCCCGTATCGCCAAGCTTTTTGAACGCTTGGAAACACAGCTTAAGCAAGTGCTAAGAGAGCGTAAACTGCGTGAAGGGAAAACCCTTTCTGCCGATGAAGCAATTATCGCCAATATGATGATTTGCTATACCGACGGGCGTATTAACGGCTTTATTCGCAGCGGCTTTACTCGCAAGCCCACCGAGCAGTTCAATGAACAGTGGGCCGCATTTAAACAAATGTTTGTGTAAAGCTATCGCTAGTCATACTGTGAAAAAGACGCTAAACGAAAGAGCCCCAATAAGCTGGACTAACCAATTACTGGGGGGCTTTTTTAGTACTTCAATTAGCGAAGTTACTGTTTTTTAATGCAGTAATTATGAAAGTAACTTTCTTTTAGTTAGCCTAAAATTAACTTTCCAGTTTGTTTTTAATTTGTGTTTAAAAGCATTTACTGTATTTAACTTAGGGTCTTCCACGTTTAAATAAAATTTTTCAAGCGCCTCTGGATGTAAATTAAACGGTTCGATGGCGCTTTTTTCTACGTTGCCATAGCCCTTATATTCATTTACCTTGTTTTCGATATGAATGACTGACATCCACATTCTTTTTCCTCTTACAGGCGTTACTTCTTTTATACTACTCCAATAACCATGTCTTTCCTGAACCCATATGGTTTTAAAGTTTTCGCTTTTTTCAATTAAGCTCATAAAGGGGTTATGAACATGAGAATACTTGCCAAATCTTACCCGTGGTGCCACTTGCAGTGTGTGGCCGTCAACAAAGTCAATGACCATAAACTTTTGTTCTGAAAACTGATTGTGTACTTCTTTTACGAAGTCTTGATGAAGACTATCGTCGTTATCTAAACGCGTAGTTATAAGGTAAGGTGCTGTCAGCTTGGACTTTATTTCTCTGGTGATAGATGGATAAAAGTCTTCCATACCGTCAGCATAAATAGGTACAAAATTAGTAAATGTCTTTGATAACTCACTAATTTTTTCTCGAAAAATTTGTGGCGTGTTTGTATCGAAAAATACCAACCACTCAAAGTTCTTTTCAGTTTGAGCTTTTATAGATGAATAACAATACTGTTCAAACAGTTTTAATCTATTTTCCATCCAACTGTCTGTTAAAACTCTAGACTGAGACTTGGTCTCGTCCCACCCTTTTTTTCTAAGATTAAAACGAGTCAATATAAAGTGCTGAAACATAATGATGCCAATAAAAAATTGAGAAGATATTTTTTACAATTTGATTTTCTAATCGTAAAAATTCCATGTAATACGCTTATGGAGTATCAATAGTTATTAGGTACAGGCGAACTAAAACTCTCCATGACTCATAACACGCTAACAATTTGAAGCTTAAGCTAATTTTGACGTTTACAGTCTTACGGTAATAGAAAATGGAAGTTTCATTTAGTTCAATAATAGTGATTGTCAAAGCACTTATACAAAAAAAGCAGCACAAAAATGCTGCTTTTTAACGTCGAAAATGTATGGACTACTTACTAAACGTATTACCGAAGAAGTCCCCCTCGTTCCACTTAGGCTTATCTTTTTGGTTTGCTAACGTCCAGCCGATTTGTGCGTTGACCTTAGTAAAGGTCTCTGCAGCATTCCAGTTGAAAGGCTGATTAATATCATCGCTAGGCTTGTGATAGTGCGTAGATAAGAACTGGCCAAATACCTTGCTGCCATCTACGTTAGGATCTTTTGATTTAAGTCCCGGTACCATAAACACTGAAGGTACACCTTGTTTTACAAACGCATAGTGATCTGAGCGAGTAAAAAGTGCCTGCTCTGGCCATGGGTCGGGGCTTAGCTCAATATCGGCGTTAGCAGCAGCTTTTTCCACTGATTCTTGTAAATCACTGTGGTTAGCCCCAAAGGCTATAACGTCAGCAAACTCGTAGGTCAGAATTGGCATATCTAGGTTTACGTTCGCCACCATTGATGTAACTGGTACGGTCGGGTTACGGGCAAAATAGTCTGCACCTAACAGGCCTTTCTCTTCACCGGTTACCGACACGAACAGAATTGAGCGCTTTGGCTTTTCTTTCATTTCGCTAAACAGGCGTGCAGTTTCTAACATCACTGACGTGCCAGACGCGTTGTCCATGGCACCATTATTAATGTTGTCTTTCTTCACTGTTTTGGCAAAACCGATGTGATCAGAGTGGGCAGAGAAAACCACGTACTCATTTTTAAGTTCAGGGTCTGAACCTTCAAGCACACCTACAACATTTGGGCTTGTAATGGTGTCGTGTACGCTCTTCTTACTGATATCTACTACACCGTTTAGCGCAAAACCTTGCGGTACTTTGTCTGCTTCAAGCTGAGCATAAACGTCATCAAGGCTCTTTTCTGCGCCTTCAAATAACTTACGCGCAGCCCCTTCACTCATGTAAGCGCCGCCTTTAAGCTGAGAAAAGCTATTCGCAGGCTCGCCGCTATCGTCTAACCAGGCCATACGCGGCGTATGAATGTAGTTCAAACGGCTTTGATAAGGGCGTACCTTTTCATTTTTAGGCGTTGTAATGGTGATCATGCCAATAGCGCCATTGTCTACCGCATACTTTTGCTTTTGATAGCCAGACGCAAAGTGAGCGCCCTCTTCTGATGGAAAGTCGCTTGGCTTACCCGCTAGCGCTACAACAACTTTACCTTTTACATCTAAGTCTTTGTAATCGTTGTGAGATAGCTCGTCAGCCACAATGCCGTAGCCCACAAAGACCATTTCACCTTTTACATTAGCCTCAGTGCTGAGCAAACTCGGGCTAGCTAAATACTCTTTTGGATAATCAAAATCTATGGTCTCGCCGTTTTGGGTGAAGGTAAACTTGGGAGACTCTTGAACCAGATTGGCTTTGCGAAACGATACGTTTTGTACGTAACCATCTGTACCTGCTGGCTTCAAACCATATTTGGCAAATTCGGTAGCAATATAAAGCGCCGCAATTTCATGACCGCGAGAGCCAGTATCACGACCTTCAAGTAAATCGTCTGCTAAGAAAAACAGATGTGATTTAATTCGCTGTGTATCAGGGTTAAAAGCATTGTCTGTCGATGTGTGGTCGTGAGCAGTAGCAGCAAAGGTCATTGCTGTCATTGCACTACCTATTAGTAGTTTTTTTATCATTGTAATTTCACCGTATAACTAAGTGTGCGTCATGGTAACGCAGTTAATAGGCGAAATACCAACAAACTACGTACGTTTACCATGTGTTTCCTACCGTTGCTCGCATTTTAAGAGCAAGGTAAAATTGTCAGCCAAACGCCGGATCAGATTCCGGGAGTATTTATATTTTTTAGTGAAGAGCAGCATCCATGTCGAAAGACGATATTCTTTACCGCGTTCAATTTATCAGTAATGGTGAACGCTATGAGTTATATGTGAAAACCCTTATACAAGGTGCTTTATTTGGCTTTATTGAGATAGGCGACTTTGTGTGGGATACCCATACGAGCGTTGTTGTCGATCCTAGTCATGAAAGATTAAAAGCTGAATTTTCTGAAGTAACAAAAACTTATGTTCCTATGCACAACGTTTTACGCATTGACGCTGTAAACAAAAAAGGAACAGCCAAAATTACTAATTTAGAAAATAAATCTGATAAAGTAACGGCTTTCCCTAGTCCAATATATACACCAACGAAAGAGTAGCCACCGGCGTCAATCCGGTGAAGGTTACCGGAGACCCTTATGTATCGCTATCTGTTAGCAGCATTACTATTTATTTGCAGCGTTAGTTCGTCTGCAAATAGCCTTGACGATGAAAGCTTGTATCAACTACTTGATGACATTTGGCAGTACGAGCTTTCGGTTTCGCCGCTTTTAGCCTCTCGCGAGGGCGATAGCTCTCTAGCTCATGTGCTACCCGATATTTCGCCCGAAGCACTTAAAGCACAAAATGAACAATGGCGCGCTTTTCAAAAAGCCTTAAGTCAGTATAAAAAAGAGAATATCTCTACTGACGCTTATATTGCTTTGCTAATGCAGCAATACCGTTTAGCCAACTATGTGGATGAATATACGTATCGCGCACACTTAGTGCCTATCAATTCAGAATATGGCTTTCATGGTGCCATGGCCTCGCTTCCTAACTTATCTACGTTTAAGCGCGTAGAAGACTATCAAGCCTACATTAGCCGCTTAACCGCGCTTAAGCCTTATTTTGACCAGCAAATTACTTACATGAAGCAGGCACTAAAAGAAGGCTACACGCAGCCTAAAGTAGTGCTGAAAGGGTTTGAAGACTCAGTTGCGTCCTACATTGTTGAAAATGCAGTCGACAGTGGCTTTTATTCTCCGTTTAACCGCTTTCCTGAGTACTTCACTGCCGAGCAAAAGACAATGCTTGCAGAGCAAGGCAAAGCAGCAATAAACAACAGCGTACTGCCTGCATATCAAATGTTCTATGACTTCATGGTAGATAAATATATTCCTAATGCCCGTGAAGATATCGCCGCAAACAACTGGCCTGACGGTGTGGCGTATTACGCCAATAGAGCCAAGCATTACACCACTACGGATATGACCCCTCAGGAAATCCATGATTTAGGTCTGTCTGAAGTAAAACGCATCCGCGCGCAAATGCAGCAAATTGTTGATGAACTTGGCTTTGATGGCGACATTAACGACTTCATTAGTTTTTTACGCGAAGACCCGCAATTCTATGCCACCAGCGCTGAAGACTTGCTAAAAGAAGCGTCGTTTATTGCCAAGAAAATGGATGCGAAATTACCTTCTCTTTTCGAGTATTTGCCAAGAACGCCCTACGGCGTAGCGCCTGTACCAGATGCTATTGCGCCCAAATATACGACGGGCCGTTACATCCACCCTAGCCGCGATGACCAGCCAGGATATTACTGGGTAAACACGTATGCCCTTGATAAGCGCCCTTTGTATGCGCTACCTGCTTTGACATTACATGAAGCAGTGCCCGGTCATCACCTTCAAATTTCATTAGCAGCAGAGCTTGAAGACTTACCTATGGTACGTCGCAATACTTACATTTCTGCGTTTGGTGAAGGCTGGGGTCTGTACTCTGAGTTTTTAGGTATTGAAGCGGGTATTTATGAAACGCCGTACGACAACTTCGGGCGCTTGAGCTATGAAATGTGGCGAGCATGTCGTTTGGTTGTTGATACCGGTATGCATACGATGGGCTGGAGTCGTCAACAAGCGGTGGACTATATGATGGAAAACACCGCGCTTTCAGAACACAACGTCAATACGGAAATAGACCGCTATATCTCTTGGCCAGCGCAGGCCTTGTCTTACAAGATTGGGGAAATCAAAATCAAAGGCCTTCGCAAGAAAGCAGAACAAGCGTTAGGTGAACGTTTTGACGTGCGTAAATTCCACCGCGCCGTATTAGAAAACGGCTCAGTTCCACTTTTCATATTGGAACAAAACATCAACACGTTTATAAAAGAACAAAAGGTAAAATAAACATGATCGTTGCATTTGGTGTTATAGGATTACTTATCCTGCTGTTAATTTACTTTGTGCTGCGAGCGCAGAATTTGCAAAAAGAGCTGGCGCTGTTGCGCCACTCGAATAAGCAAACCAGCAATAAGGTTACGTATGCTTATCGCAACCTTGTGCTTGTTACAGATGCGTTGGAAAAGAACCTTACCGCGCGTATTGAAAGTGCCTATAAAAGCCGTCTTATCGACCAAACTCAATACAATGCGCTGCACCCGCTTATGCGCAACTTTTCAACCATTATTATGGCTTGTTGTGAAAAAGGTATGTCCCTTGAAGAGTCTTTGAATAAGGCGTTGCAGAATGAAGATGTCACTCTTGAGGAAATTCGAGAAGTAGTGAAGGCTCTGCCTAGCAATGTTCGCATGGTGTGGGCAAAGAATACCGCAGATGGCTTTATTGCTTTTTGCCAAACCGTTACAGCAACAGTAAGCGGTACTACAGCAAAGACTCAAAAAGAACCGTCGCCACAAGAGTAAGCCTTTACTCTTCTCCTTTTGTTAGCGCTGATAATGTGCTAATTACGCGCTAGGGTCGCCCGCCTTACTATGTTGTTAGGGTCGGCGGCCCTAAACCTGTATCCCTACTCTTTTAAAAGTTTAATACTTTTACCTTTTCAAACTAATCAGTAAGTTAGCGCTTAAAACAACAAGACAAAAACCTTTTGTCTTGAAAAGGGTTATTGCTGCACTATAATACTGTATATAAATACAGTTTATTTTGAGTGCCATGAAAAAGTCGTTATCCGTGCTTAACAAGCATCCCCATATTTGGCGGGCTAGAGATCAAAAGCAAAGCGAAACTAAATTTTCGCTGGGCTTTGCGTGTCTGGATAAAGCACTTAACGGTGGCGTAGCATCTACGGGTCTTGTACGTATTTCCTCACTAACCGGCGTGGGTGAGCTTTCACTCTTTAAACAGGTTATTTGCCAGTATCGTACACATAAACTGGTAGTATTTATTAATCCTCCCGGGTTACTACAGTCACCATGGTTAGAAAATCTGGGGCTTAAAGCGCAACAAGTGCTGGTAGTAAAAACAAGTGCAGAACAAGAGTCATTGTGGGCAGCAGAGCAGTGCTTAAAAAGTACGGCTTGCCATTGTGTGGTGCTGTGGAGTAATGCAATAAATCAAAAAGAAGCACGGCGCCTACAGGTAGCGGCCACGCATAATGATGCGCTGTGCTTGCTGTATACTCCCCCACAACAACAGGCCCCATCATTAAATTATTCAAAAACAAGCTTACAGGGTGGTTTACAAACCAGCACACCAAGCCAAAACGACAGCTCATTGCCCATTACTTTAGATATTGCGCTACTTGGCACCCCCCATGCCTTGTCGGTGAATATACGCAAACAACGTCATGGGTGGCCAAAAGATAACATTGTTATTTCTCATCGGTGGACCCCTGATAATCATGCCATTAAATGGGCCATGGCACATAACACGCTTTCCGATCAGGCTTTACACTCTGTGAACTAATAATGCTGTGGGCCTATATTTACTGTTATCAACTTACTTTAGACAGCCACATACAAGCGGCTACAAGTAAACGTGCGCACAGGCAAGGGGCTAGAAACGAAGCTAACGGAAGTTCTTCGTCATTAGCGTTGAATACCCCCATTGCTGTGTATTGCAGTAAAACAAATAAAATTACGCAGTGTAATGATATTGCGAAAAAAGAAGGCATTGAAATTGGTCACGGACTCGCCCAAGCAGCGGCGCTTTGCCCCTACGTGCATATTCTGCCTTTCAGTGAAGAAGCCGAAAAGCATATGCTGACGCAGTTAGCCCACCGACTTTATCCATTAGCTTCTGACATTGTATTAGACAACCACATTCACTCCAATAGCGTAAGCGGTTTGGCAGTGAGGCTAGATAACCTAATCCATTACTATGGCGGGCATAAGCCACTGTGGAAAACCCTAACTCAAGCACTCGCAGAGGCAGATATTCATTATCATTTTGGTAGCGCATGGACGGTTGAAGCCGCAAAAGTATTAGCCCAACACAAATACAATACCTATTTGCATACGCCAGATGACATAAAGAAAGCACTAAGTGCGTGTCCGCTTGCTATTACTGCTTTGTCATCTAAAGCCATTGACTCATTAGCAAGGGTGGGCGTTACTCGTGTACAACAGCTGCTGGCCATGCCGGTACAAGAGCTGGGGCGGCGCTTCGACAATAACACCATTATGTATCTTACTGCGCTTAGAGGAGAAACTTTTCCCCGCGTTACGCTATTTAGGCCCTTAGAGCACTTTGATAACTTTACTTTATTGCCTTTTGATATTGAAAACACGCAACACCTAACGCCTTTTGTCACTCAGCAATTTGAGCATTTGTCTCACTATTTACGGGCCAGGAATTTATATACATCGAGCATTAGCGTGCATATTCATTTCAGAGAAGCCCCTGTAATGGATATTAATATTCATTCTGCACTACCTCAGTCTTCGGTGAAGAGCTGGCTACCGCTGTTTAGCCTTAAAACTGAGGGCTTGGAGTTACCTGAGCCTGCCACAGCCATTGCACTTACCTGCCAACAGTTTGAAGAAATAGATTCGCAGAATGGCGACTTTTTTAGCGATAGGTTTAATGACGTTGCTCAGAAACAATTGATTGGCCGCTTAAACGCCAAGCTAGGCGATAACAGTACGTTTCAACCTCGCGCTGCTGACAGCCATCAGTTTGAATATATGACGGTGACAGAGCCGAGCGCCGGTGACTGCACCGGTAATTACGCTTATAGCACTGACATTACGCCCACCTTTACCTTTGATACACCTAAGCCGCTTATTCAGGCGACCCAAATTTGCTTTGGCCCCGTGCGGTTACACAGCGAGTGGTGGCATGACAGCCCAATAAAGCGAGATTATTTCATTGCCCAGACCGAGCAATCTGTAAGGCTTTTAGTATTTAAAGACGAAGAGAGCCGCTGGTGGGTGCATGGACTTTTTTGTTAGCCGTATGCGGTTAAAGAAAAGAAAAAGGGTAAAAGCGATATCATGAAATACAGCGAACTCTTTTGCCAAAGCAACTATAGCTTTCTTTGCGGAGCCTCCTCTCCTGCAGAGCTTGTGACTACAGCGTCTTTCCTTGGCTACGACGCGCTTGCCATTACTGACGAATGCTCAGTAGCGGGAGTGGTACGAGCTTTTGATGAAATAACCCATCAAGGCCTACCTATTAAGCTTATTATTGGCAGTTACTTTGTATTTGATGACACCTTATCTTTTGTACTGCTGTGCCCGAACAAAGCGGCCTACAGCGAACTATGCCGAATTATAACTAACGCCAGGCGTCGCTCTGAAAAAGGAGAATATCAACTGGCCGAGTGGGACTTGCGCACCATTCGTCACTGCAAATTCATTTGGCTACCAAGCCAAAAAGAGACCCACGACAAACATTGGGCTGAGTGGCTGCAAAAGCATCCCAGCATCGATGCCTACATTGGTGCTCAGCGTCTATTAGACGGACGGGATCATCAGAGGTTTGCGCACTACAACCATTTACAGACTGCCTACCCCTTTCCGGTTATTGCTTGTACGGGTGCACTCATGCATCACGCTGACAGGCTGCCGCTTCAACATGTATTGCATGCTACTAACACACATACCAGTGTAGATAAAATAGGTCGGGAAGCGTTGAGTAACGCAGAACGTAGTCTGCGCACCATACAAAAAATAAAGAAGCTTTACCCTGAGAAGTGGATAGCCAATACCATTGCCTTAGCCCAAGTATTCACGTTTTCTTTAGAAGAGCTGCGCTATCACTATCCTTCGGAACTTGTGCCAGAGGGCTATACGCCTACCTCATATTTGCGGGAGCGCGTAGAAGCCGGTATTAAATTACGCTTTCCAGAAGGTATAACCACTGAAATCCGCCAAATTATAGAAAAAGAACTGACGCTTATTGCCGAGCAGGAGTACGAGTATTTCTTTTTAACCATTTATGACATTGTTCAATTTGCCAAGCGGCAGCGCATTTTGTACCAAGGGCGGGGATCGGCAGCAAACTCTGTAGTGTGCTATTGCCTAGAGATAACCGCCGTAGATCCTAGGCAAATAAGTGTACTGTTCGAGCGTTTCATATCCAAAGAACGTAACGAACCGCCCGATATTGATGTGGATTTCGAGCATCAGCGCCGTGAAGAGATAATCCAATACATTTATCAAAAATACGGCAGAGAAAGGACCGCTATCGCGGCTACCGTTATTTGCTACCGCTTTAAATCAGCATTTAAAGATGTGGGTAAAGCGCTAGGCTTTAGCGAGTCACAACTTGATTTTGTGGTTAAACAAATCAATCGCCGCGACAGCGTTATTCCGTGGAAATCTCAGCTAGCTGGGCTTGGTCTAAATTCTGAAGAGCCTAGAGTACAGCAGTTAATTACCCTTACCGAAGCCTTATTGGGTACGCCCCGACATTTATCGCAGCATGTAGGCGGTTTTGTTATTAGCGCAGGTCCGCTTTACGACCTTGTCCCTGTCGAGAACGCCGCGATGGAAGACCGCACCATTATTCAGTGGGACAAGGACGACATTGAAACTCTAGGCCTTTTAAAAGTGGATGTACTGGCCCTTGGCATGTTAAGCGCCATACGCCGTGCATTTTCTCTTATCAACAAGCAGTATTCTATTGAAACCAGTATTCCATTTATCACTAAGCTTGGGGATGACAAACAGGTTTTCGATATGATTTGTCGGGCAGATACCGTAGGCGTTTTTCAAATAGAATCAAGAGCTCAGATGTCTATGCTACCAAGGCTCAAACCTCGTCGCTATTACGATTTGGTCGTACAAATAGCCATTGTACGGCCAGGCCCGATTCAGGGTGATATGGTTCACCCTTATTTGATACGCCGCCACGGCAACGAAACTATTAGCTACCCATCTAAAGATGTGGAAAAAGTGCTCTCTCGCACTATGGGTGTGCCTATCTTTCAAGAGCAAGTGATTCAGCTTGCTATGGTTGCCGCTGGCTTCAGTGGCGGAGAAGCCGACCAGTTGCGACGCGCTATGGCTAGCTGGAAAAAAGACGGCAGAATTTTTGAGTTCAGAGATAAACTCATTAAGGGTATGACGGATAAAGGCTATGAGAGTACGTTCGCTCATAATTTATTTGAACAAATCAAAGGCTTTGCAGGGTACGGCTTTCCCGAGTCTCACTCAGCGTCTTTTGCGGTATTAGCTTATGTGTCTTGCTGGTTGAAGTTTTACTTCCCCGTCGAATTTTACGTTGCGCTGTTAAATAGCTGGCCCATGGGGTTTTATTCTCCTTCTCAGTTAGTTCAAGATGCTAAGCGTCATCATATACGGGTAGAAGCACCCTGCGTTAACCAGTCAAGCGCAGAACACACTTTGGTTGTAAAGGGCCAAGAAAAGTACATACAGCTTGGTCTTAAGCTTATTAAAGGTTTAAGTGAAGTGTCGTCCCAGCTTATTGAGGAAAACCGTTCAGATAAAGGCTACACCAATGTTGAACAGTTACAGCAACTATCGCTAAAAAGTAATGAACTAGAGGCACTTGCTAGCGCCGATGCCCTTCGTACTATTTCAGGCAACCGGTACGAAACTCGCTGGCGAATTATGGATACACAAACGCGTTTACCGCTATTTGATACCGATGATTTTTATGCAGATAAGAGTGCCACACCGCTGGGTGCTGTACCGACCGAAGCAGAAAACTTACTTGAAGACTATGCATCAACCGGCTTATCGGTATATAACCATCCTATTTCACTGCTTAAGCAGCGACATGAGCTTAAAGACATAAGCTGGTCAAATTCACTTAAAGACAAAAAAAACAAGTCTGTTATTAAAGTACTTGGAGCAGTAACTGGTCGACAAGCCCCAGGCACTGCCGCAGGCGTTACCTTTCTGACTTTAGAAGATGATATAGGCAATATGAATGTTGTGGTATGGCAAGCTACGGCGCGAGCTCAGCAACAAACTTTTTTGAAAGCTAAGCTTCTTCAGGTTAACGGTATTATTGAACGTTCAAAAGAGGGGGTTATTCACATTATTGCGGGTAAGCTTATCGACCGTACATCTTGGCTCGAAAAGCTGGCACTAAGCTCAAGAGATTTCCACTGAACCTTTTACACAGGCATAGCAATAGATTATGGTGTGTGAAACGGTTATTTTTTGATTAATAATTTTCTTCTTTGTGAAGTAACATATAAATAATTCCGCTATACCAGTAGAGAACAGTTGTCATTTTCGGAGTATAAAATGATGCGATGGATGGCGCTTTGTATTATCTCCTTATCTAGTTTTAATAGCTACGCAGATAAATATATAGTTGGCGCACAAAATTTAACGTACTTCCCTCACTACGACTTTTCTTCGCCAGTAGATAAAGGCATAGCCTGGTCAGTTCTAGAAGCCTTTTCTGAAGCTTCTGGGCACGAATTTATTTATTTGAGTTTGCCTATAAGACGGCTTCAACTCGAGTTGGTTAAAGGTAATGTTGATTTTGTATACCCTGATAACAGAGGCTGGTATAACAGCATCACCACTTCAAGTGACAAGTATTTTTCGCTCCCCTTAACCAGTGCAGTAACAGGAACTATCGTTAAACGAGAAAATGCTGGAGAAGGCATTGATAAGATAAAGAATCTAGCCATGCCACTAGGGTTTACACCAGTAAACTGGCAACAAAGAATAGACAGTAAACTTACAAAAATTACTTGGGTTACGAATACACAACAAGGCTTAGCCCTTCTATATCAAGACCGCGTCGACGGGTTAGATTTGGAATACTTCGTCAGTCAAAGCTCGGCACCGCTAGCGTATGAGAAAGGCGCGTTTACTTTAGATTTAACGCTCCCTCATAAAGAAATCCCTTTTTCTTTGTCTACCCTTTATCATAAAGACATTATTAGTGAACTGAATGATTTCATATCCTCAAACTCCGAATTAATTGATAGTATAAAAGCGAAATACGGAATAACCCCTTTTGAGCAATTGTCTCAGCAGCTTCTTAACGAACAAGGATTGGAAATTGAAGAGGTTTGGAAATAATGTTTGTCGCTTTGTACGTGTCGTTACTTTATTGCTGACGCTCACCGTTTCAAGCCCATTTGTTTATGCCGAAACTTATATCGTAGGTGCACAAGACATAGAGTATTATCCGTATTACAACTTTTCATCAGAGCACGATAAAGGATTAGGTAGAGCTATCCTTGATGCTTTTTCCAAGAAAACTGGACATGATTTCATTTACTTAAGCATGCCAGTTAGACGCCTTCAAATAGAATTAACGAAAGGCAATGTGGATTTCGTCTTTCCTGACAATCCTAAATGGTATAACCAAATAACGCATAAGCTCGGTAAAGTTTATTCTGAGTCACTAACCGACACATTTGCAGTAACTCTCGTTAGAAAAGAAAACCAAGGCACAGAGCTTAGCCACATTTCAAAACTTGCAACGCCCGAAGGGTTCTCGCCTGCTAAATGGAAGCAACCGATTAAAAACGGGTCGGTTGAAGTAATTGGTGTAAGCAGTATTTATGAGGGCCTTAGGCTTTTACAAGATAATAAAGTAGAAGCTTTCGATGTGGAATATTATGCCGCATTGCACTTTATACAAAGAATCCAACAATCAGATGCATTTGTTGCCGACTTAACACTACCCAATAATGTTGTTTCCTTTTCCTTATCTACTTTAAATCACCCAGACATTATTGATGAATTAAATATTTTTCTACTAACTGAGTCTGACGAAATAAAAAATATTAAGGAAAGATATGGTATTGAGGATACAACGCAACTAAAGAAGCAATTAATGATAGAGCAAGGTATTAATAAAAACGCACTATGGGACCCCTTGTAAAAACTCAATAATGTCAGTAATGTAGACTTCCTAAAAACCAACATCCTTTCTATCTAAACTCCTATCCAACTGAAATTATTGCATTTTTAAGTTGGATGACTTTTTGCTTGTTGATTATTAGATCAAGGAGCAACTATGAAACAGTTATTACTACTTTTATTTTCTTTTTTCATCATTTTTACCGCCAATAGCGCGCAGGCAAGGCAAACTGTCAGTGTCGACTATATGCACGGCTTTGATGATATTGACGGTATGCGCTTCGCATACAGACCGCTTGAACAAACATTAGCGACAGATTGGTTTGGCGACATAAAGCTTTACTGGGAAGTGAGTGCGGTTGTTTGGGAGTATGGAGAGAACGATACACACAGTACTAGTTATGGCGCATCACTGACTCCTGTTTTTATGAAACAGGTGTCCACACTATATGACAAGTATCCTGTATATATAGAAGCAGGTATTGGCGCAAGCTACATAGGCGATCAAAAAGTGGCTGGTAAAGATATTGGATCTAACTACCAATTCGAAGACAGATTAGGCGTGTTTGTAGAGATCGATAAGAAGCAACATGTTGCTCTACGTTATATGCACTTTTCAAACGGTGGCTTTAACAACGACAATCCAGGCCTAGACTTCCTAAACCTATCCTACGCTTACCATTTCTAATGAAATGGGGTCAGAGTACATTTCTACCCTGTAAACAACGAAGCTAAGGCGCTTTGTTGCGCTGTTTAGGGCATTCGTTCAAAAAAGTACACTGACCCCATTTTTTGTTTCGTCCAAACGCAAAAACCCGCCTAACGGCGGGTTTCTTTTTAGTGGGACCTGGCAGTGTCCTACTCTCACATGGGGAAACCCCACACTACCATCGGCGCTAATACGTTTCACTTCTGAGTTCGAAATGGTTTCAGGTGGTACCGTATCGCTATGGCTGCCAGGAAAAACTGGTTTGCAGTAGCGTTTACTGCGTAAAGCTGATGGCTATCAACTTCACTAAATTTTGTGAGCTCGCATGAATAAGATGCTATAGCTTCTATATAAAGCAAAAAACCCGCCGTTAGGCGGGTTTTTCTTAATGGGACCTGGCAGTGTCCTACTCTCACATGGGGAAACCCCACACTACCATCGGCGCTAATACGTTTCACTTCTGAGTTCGGAATGGAGTCAGGTGGTACCGTATCGCTATGGCTGCCAGGAAAAAACTAGTAACAATTTGGGAAAGTTTGATATTAATTCAATCAGTGAGTAACTGCTTTTTACTCTTACTTGCTGCTCATTTTTCAGAGCTTAGCTTGTCTACAACACTTAGAAGTCCAAAGCTTCTTGGGCGTTGTATGGTTAAGCCTCTCGGGCAATTAGTACAGGTTAGCTTAACGCCTTACAACGCTTCCACACCCTGCCTATCAACGTCATCGTCTATAACAACCCTTCCAGAACTTAAAGTTCAGGGATGACTCATC
>NZ_JAHHDX010000138.1 GCF_018619335.1 Alteromonas sp. ALT199
AAGTTCAGGGATGACTCATCTTTGGGCCGGCTTCCCGCTTAGATGCTTTCAGCGGTTATCCGTTCCGAACATAGCTACCGGGCAATGCCATTGGCATGACAACCCGAACACCAGCGGTTCGTCCACTCCGGTCCTCTCGTACTAGGAGCAGCTCCCATCAATCATCCAACGCCCACACCAGATAGGGACCGAACTGTCTCACGACGTTCTAAACCCAGCTCGCGTACCACTTTAAATGGCGAACAGCCATACCCTTGGGACCGACTTCAGCCCCAGGATGTGATGAGCCGACATCGAGGTGCCAAACACCGCCGTCGATATGAACTCTTGGGCGGTATCAGCCTGTTATCCCCGGAGTACCTTTTATCCGTTGAGCGATGGCCCTTCCATACAGAACCACCGGATCACTATGACCTACTTTCGTACCTGCTCGACGTGTCTGTCTCGCAGTTAAGCTAGCTTATGCCATTGCACTAACCTCACGATGTCCGACCGTGATTAGCTAACCTTCGTGCTCCTCCGTTACTATTTGGGAGGAGACCGCCCCAGTCAAACTACCCACCAGACACTGTCCACAATCCCGATAAGGGACCAATGTTAGAACATCAAACATACAAGGGTGGTATTTCAAGGACGGCTCCACACAATCTAGCGACTGTGCTTCAAAGCCTCCCACCTATCCTACACATGTAGGTTCAATGTTCAGTGCCAAGCTGTAGTAAAGGTTCACGGGGTCTTTCCGTCTAGGTGCGGGTACACAGCATCTTCACTGCGATTTCAATTTCACTGAGTCTCGGGTGGAGACAGCGTGGCCATGGTTACACCATTCGTGCAGGTCGGAACTTACCCGACAAGGAATTTCGCTACCTTAGGACCGTTATAGTTACGGCCGCCGTTTACCGGGGCTTCGATCAAGAGCTTCGTCCGAAAACTAACCCCATCAATTAACCTTCCGGCACCGGGCAGGTGTCACACCCTATACGTCCTCTTACGAGTTTGCAGAGTGCTGTGTTTTTAATAAACAGTCCCAGCCACCTGGTCACTGCGGCCTCCATTTGCTTACCACGTAAAGTGTTCACAAACAGAGGCGTACCTTCTCCCGAAGTTACGGTACAATTTTGCCGAGTTCCTTCACCCGAGTTCTCTCAAGCGCCTTAGTATTCTCTACCTGACCACCTGTGTCGGTTTGGGGTACGGTTCATATAATCATAAGTTTAGAAGCTTTTCCTGGAAGCAGGGCATCAACAACTTCACTCCCTTGGGAGCTCGTCTCGCGTCTCAGCTTTAAGAATCCGGATTTACCTAAATTCTCGGCCTACTCGCTTTCACTTGGACAACCAACGCCAAGCTTGCCTAGCCTTCTCCGTCCCTCCATCACTGATTATATAAGTACGGAAATATTAATCCGTTTCCCATCGACTACGCATTTCTGCCTCGCCTTAGGGGCCGACTTACCCTGCCCTGATTAGCATGGGACAGGAAACCTTGGTCTTCCGGCGTGGGAGTTTTTCACTCCCATTATCGTTACTCATGTCAGCATTCGCACTTGTGATATGTCCAGCAAGCTTTACAACTCACCTTCATCCACTTACACAACGCTCCCCTACCCAGCATAGTAAACTATGCTGCCGCAGCTTCGGTATATTGCTTAGCCCCGTTACATCTTCCGCGCAGGCCGACTCGACTAGTGAGCTATTACGCTTTCTTTAAAGGGTGGCTGCTTCTAAGCCAACCTCCTAGCTGTCTATGCCTTCCCACATCGTTTCCCACTTAGCAATATTTTGGGACCTTAGCTGGCGGTCTGGGTTGTTTCCCTCTCCACGACGGACGTTAGCACCCGCCGTGTGTCTCCCGGATAGTTCTCATTGGTATTCGGAGTTTGCAAAGGGTTGGTAAGTCGGGATGACCCCCTAGCCTTAACAGTGCTCTACCCCCAATGGAATTCGTCCGAGGCTCTACCTAAATAGATTTCGGGGAGAACCAGCTATCTCCCGGTTTGATTGGCCTTTCACCCCCAGCCACAAGTCATCCCCTGACTTTTCAACGTCAGTGGGTTCGGTCCTCCAGTTGATGTTACTCAACCTTCAACCTGCTCATGGCTAGATCACCGGGTTTCGGGTCTATACCTAGCAACTAAACGCGCAGTTAACACTCGCTTTCGCTACGGCTCCGCTATTCGCTTAACCTTGCTACTAAATATAAGTCGCTGACCCATTATACAAAAGGTACGCAGTCACCCCGAAGGGCTCCCACTGCTTGTACGTATACGGTTTCAGGTTCTATTTCACTCCCCTCACAGGGGTTCTTTTCGCCTTTCCCTCACGGTACTGGTTCACTATCGGTCAGTTAGGAGTATTTAGCCTTGGAGGATGGTCCCCCCATATTCAGTCAAGATAACACGTGTCCCGACCTACTCGATTTCACTGTAAAGATTTCTTCGTGTACAGGGCTATCACCTTGTATCGCTCCTCTTCCCAAAGGATTCCACTAAATTC
>NZ_JAHHDX010000115.1 GCF_018619335.1 Alteromonas sp. ALT199
TGTTTCACAAAGATAAAATTATCTAGAGCGTTTTAGGAAATTAGTGATTTTTCTATTGAAGGCTTAAAAATATGGATGATTGATGCTGTAAATAATGACAACTAGCGTTATCTAAGATTTAAAATGTATATTTCGGGAAATGAGGAGAAAGCTATTAAATTAGAAAAGGTGAAAAAACTGGCACTGTAAATGCTTTAGTAAAATGGAACCAACGGCGTTGCTCTACCGTAGTTTGAAATTGGTGAGATGTTTCGGTAAAAATAAAAAAAGGCCGAGACAATAATATCTCGGCCAATTTGCTCATGTTAGGAGATTGAGCAAATTCAGTTTCTGTCGGCTGGCAGGGTTTAGTAGGATAAACTGGCCTCTCAACCAACACTTCTACACTCTCAGTTCTGTTAGTCGGCGCTTTCTCTAAGGGGCGGCCTAAATGGCCGCTTTCCTTGCTTTAGGGGATGGCCTCTCAACTCCTTCCCAAATTCACGCCTATAACAACTTGCTTAACGCGTTACCCAAGTAAAGACAATGCTGCCTGTGGACGCTGGTTCGCCTGGGCTAGAATTGTTGTACTTGCTTGTTGTAAAATTTGATTACGGCTTAACTCTGCCGTTTCTGTGGCAAAGTCAGCATCTCTTATGCGAGATCTTGCCGCTGAAACGTTCTCAGAAATGTTGCTTAAGTTTCTAATGGTAGATTGAAAACGATTCTGCAATGCACCTAAGTCTGCGCGTAAACCACCGACAGCAGATATTGCTGTATCGACTGCAGTTAGTAAACGAGAAGCGCCCTGCTCTGTAAGTACATTGTCGTCTAAAATTCCCATGCCAGTTGCGCTGAAACCATTGATTCCGGCGCGTGCTAGTGCTGAACTTGATAGGTTTACAGAAATTGTTTGTCCTGCGTTTGCACCTACTAAGAACTTCGCGGAAAAGTCGCCAGATAAGATATCAACGCCAGCAAACTGAGTTGTGGTAGAAATACGTGAAATTTCAGTGCGCAGTGCAGAAACTTCTTTTTGAAGTGCTAAACGATCTGCTGAGCTATTAATACCGTTTTGCGATTGAATCGCTAGCGTACGAATACGTTGGAGTGCTGTCGTCGTTTCCGCCATTGCACCTTCTGCAGTTTGGGCTAGTGAAATGCCGTCATTTGCATTTCGTACAGCTTGGTTTAGTCCCTGAACTTGTGAAGTCATGCGGTCAGTAATCTGAAGACCTGCAGCATCATCAGCAGCGCTGTTGATTCTGAAGCCAGACGATAAGCGCTCAAATGCAGTGCTTAAGTTGTTGCCAGTAGTGAATAATTGACGCTGTGCATTTAACGATGACACATTGGTATTTACAAATAGACTCATGGGTCTCTCCTAACAGTTTCGAGTGTTGCGCTATTGGTTTTATTATCTGTGCGGTAGTTTAAAATTTTGGCATAACCTGTGCTTTGTATAGGTGTCAGAGTAATCTGATGTTTTATCGGCACACTAACCGATGAAACTTGCTATATAGAGAAGTTACTTCTCTTTGCTGGCTGGTGGGTTTGATGTTCCAGACCTCAAACCTCTCACTACCTCCTGGCTTCATTCTCGCCTGTCAGCAGCTCCATCCTTAGCAAACCTTTCTATTTATCGCCACTCAAACCAATTTACTTTAGAACATTTTTAAATTAATTTTTATGACGATAACATACTAATTTTTATAATCTTAAATAAAAAAAGTATGCAATTATCTCAACATTTAACCCTTTGAAAACCTAAGTTAACCAAGACTTTCAAGGGTTGGGAGAAACCTAACTACTTTACCTCCCCTTTGTAATAGTTATCGTCACTTAGAGAAATTTCCTTTAGCTTTTTTTATAAAATTTTTGATACGCATCGGCTTCTAGATAAAAACAACCTTATTTCAATGAGATAGAATTAGCTTCATCGATTGTTGAATACATACTGCTAAAGGTTTTTTGAGCTATGAAGGGATTTGGATAATTTAGTAAGATTAAAGTTGGCGTTAAACAAATAGGCCACTAAACAGCAGTGGGACACGGTGTAAATAATAGGCAAAAAAAAGCCGACAATTGAAATGTCGGCTTTGAGTATATCGCGTTGGACTAGAGCACTACCTCCTGACTCCATTCTCGCTTTATTTATTAACCTAAAAGAGAAAGTGCTGCCTGAGGGCGTTGATTCGCCTGAGACAATACGGTAGTACTTGCCTGCTGGAGAATCTGATTACGCGTTAGGTTCGCAGTTTCTGTAGCGAAATCTGTATCTTTAATCTGTGAACGTGCGGCAGATACATTTTCTGAGATGTTACTTAGGTTACGAATGGTAGACTGGAAACGGTTTTGAAGCGCACCCAAATCAGCTCGAAGACCACCGATCGCTGAGATAGCGTTGTCGATAGACGCCATCATTGAAGAAGCATTCTCACTAGTTAATACGTCATTCCCTGTTCCAGTGATCCCTAAACCGGTTGCACTGAAGCCATCTACGTTGGCTCGTCCAAGAGCTTGACTTGAAAGGTTTACAGAAATCGTCTGCCCTGCGTTTGCACCTACAAGGAATTTCGCAGAGAAATCACCCGAAAGGATGTTTACGCCTGCAAACTGGGTAGTCGTAGAGATACGTGAGATTTCAGTACGTAATGCAGATACTTCTTTCTGCAAGGCAACACGGTCAGCAGAGCTGTTAATACCGTTTTGTGATTGTACCGCTAACGTACGAATACGCTGTAAGGCAGTCGTAGTTTCAGAAAGCGCACCTTCGGCAGTTTGCGACAGTGAAATCGCATCGTTTGCGTTACGTACAGCTTGGTTAAGTCCTTGGACTTGTGAAGTCATTCGGTCGGTAATCTGTAGACCTGCAGCATCATCAGCAGCGCTGTTGATACGGAAGCCTGAAGAAAGGCGCTCAAAAGACGTACTCAAAGAATTACTAACATCAAAAAGCTGACGCTGGGCATTCAATGAGGATACATTGGTATTAACGAACATAGACATAAAGTCTCTCCTACACTCTCAGTCCAGCGTGCGCTGGCTGTCGGCATTGCCGACGTTTTGTTTTAGTAGTCATCAAGACCTGAGGGGTAATTGATGAACTGGCTCTCTCAGAAACTGTATCGACAAGATGTAAATTCCCTTTAGAAAAAATTACGTTTTTTGCCGATAAGCGGTAAGATATTGCCGCTACACTAAACAAAATTCACTTATAACTAGCGGATTTTTAAGGGAGATTTAGAGTGCAAAAAAAAATGAAAATGTTCGATTTAAAACGAATTTCTAAGCCTGCCGCGCACAGTGCATTTACCGATCTTATAGAAAATCCCTTCGACGAAAGTAGAAAGACGTTACTGTGTTGTTATCGCCAAGCGACTAATCATATTAGCGCAGATGGTCTTGTGATGGTGTTAACTGTCGATAAGAAAACTTTCCGAGTTTTAGCAAGAATTCGTATACAAGAACACAATGCAGATCTAAGAGATCCAAAGTTTTCTTTTGATGGCAAACGGCTAATACTCAGCACTTACGCAAAAACCTATTTAGATAATGGAAAAATGGTGTCAAAAATGCGGACCTATTTTTCAACTACGGGCCTTTCTTGGTCTGGAAGTAATAATTACGGCAAAAGCGGTTGGTGGCTTTGGAATCATAATTGGTTGGGTAGTGAAGCTTATGGATTTGCTTATAATCGACCATCTAATAAGTTGTCGCTTTACAAAGGTGACCCCACACGCACAATGCAACTGCATAAAGATGACGTTTTCAACCTGAGCAAGCAAGGCAAAGGCTATCCCAACGAAAGCACCATTCTGTTTGATAGTGAAGGCAATGCCTCAGTGTTTTTAAGACGAGATGCCGATTCATTTAGCGCGCAGTTTGGAACGTCTAAAGCACCTTACACTAAATGGACATGGCATGATTTAGGGATATATATCGGTGGACCAGCGGCTGTTGCACTTAGCGCTAACATGTTTATTGTTGCTGGAAGACATGTCGACTGGGTAACTCGCAAATTTTCCACCAAGATATTGCTATTCAATAGCCAATCAAAAGAACTTAAAGAGCTATATACATTACCGAGTGGTGGGGATACGAGTTATCCAGGGCTAGTAGTAGAAAACAACGATCTGTATGTCTCCTACTACTCTTGCCATATCGACAACGAAGCGAGAGTGTACATGGCACATCTAACCGGCGTTGATGCATTAACTAATTAACGCCTCTAGATATAGTTAAATAGCGATAAGTTACTTACCTGAGGGAATGTCGCTAGAGCTGCACTCAGCGCAGTCTCTTGCTTTGCAAACTCAGTTGATGCTTCGGCGTAGTCAACATCCTGAATAGACGAACGTTGCGCCTTCGCTGCAATTTCCATATCTAAGTTACTTTCGTACGTGCTCTCAGCAATATTCAAACGGCTACCTATGGAAGCCCGCTCTAAGGAAAGTTTTTCAAGTCCGTTATCTAAGCCTACTAACGCGTCTGCAATCGACTCCTGAAGCGCTGAATTATCTATTGTGGAATCCATTAAAATAGTTTGGATTTCATGAATAGATTGCGCCATGCTTTTCTTTTCTGGCGCATCAAATGATAAGTCTATGCTATCACCAGGTGCTGCTGTAGCATCAAACTCCATCCCTTTAATAGTAAAAGGCTGCCCTGAACTATAGGCAACAGAATCAACAACCGCGCCTGTTCCTTGATTGACTAATTCAGCTTGACCTGTAGCTAGAAAATTGATGCGATAATCATTATTTGCGGCATTGACCGGGTCGTAATTCTTGTCAAAAAAGGTATCAAATGTTCCTTGTTGCTTCACCTCTGCTGTATTTACAGTAGCTCCCGTAGTGCCATCAACTGAAAACTTAAATCGCGACAGCACGTTTTCAAAAACTTCATATCCGTTACTGGTTGATTGAATCTTTGAACTATTAGATAGCTGAACAAAGCTCACACCCGGGTCACCTGCAAATGTTATGGCATTTCCCGTTGCAGCAGGGTTATATTCAAATGCTTGATTACCCGACTGGTAACCTGCATAAAGATAATTACCGTCTGCGTCTTGTGTGTTCATTAAATCAAACACCTCAAGCTTAATTTGTTCTAATTCAGCGCCAATTGCACGCTTATCTGGATCAGACAATATACCATTACCAGACTGGACAATAAGTGTTCGCGCACGATTGATAGAATCGGTAATGTTTGTCAGCACTGCCTCTTGCTGCTCAAGCGAACCCGTTACCAAATCATTATTGCGTTGAAACTGAGTAAGCTCATCAATTTCTTCCGTTAAGCGCAGTACTTTCGCGGCACCCACAGGGTCATCGCTGGGCGTGATAATGCGCTTGCCAGTTGATAGTTGCTCTTGAGTCTTTGCCAAATCGCCTTGATTTTGCATAATCGAGCGCATGTTTTGATCATAAATTTGATTCGTTGATATACGCATAAATCACCTACCTTGCTGACTGCAAAATGGTATTAAATAATTCTTGAGCCGTTGATAAGATACGCGCTGCCGCCGCATAGCTTTGCTGATACTTTATCAAGTTAGCAGCTTCTTCGTCTAAGCTTACGCCCGACACTGACTCAAACCAATTTTCAGACTGTACTTTCATCGCTTCGGCAGAAGCCAGCGATACACTAGCCATTGATGCATCTTCACCGATACGCCCGACCATAGACGCATAGGCATCTTGAAAAGTTCTTGGAGTATTAGTTGCCTCGCTACTGACTTGAACTTTATTTTCATTTTGAATAGCGGCTAAATTAAGCGCATTGCTGTTATCGTTAAAGCCATCTGTATTATAACTAATCGAAAAACTATCACCTGCTTTGGGTACACCGTCTAAGCTGAGATCAAATCCTGGATCAGGGCTTATTCCTGCCTGACTAATAAGGTTCGTTAAATCTGTTGTACCAGTCACAGTAGCTAAAACTGTCCCGCTTGAGTCTAACACTTCATAAGTATCTTCAGCCGTAAAGCTGATTTGCGCTGGTGCTGCATTTAAAAGGCCTCCCGCCCCGTCAAAAGCAGACGTTCCTATTTCTGTGTTTGATACGGTAACATCAATAACATTCGCACTGCCCAAGTTAGCGCTATCGGCCCCCGCTCTAACAGGGTTAGCAAAAGCTAAATCTTCAGGACGATTAGTGGCTAGGCTTATATTTGAAGCCACATCTTTAGTTGGCTGAATCAGAAACTCGTTACCTACGGTATAGGGGTCGCTTCCTGAAAAATCTATTTCAATTCCGCCTGGAAGTTCGTTGAAACCAGACGTTACGGCAAAGTTTGAAAAAATAATATCATTGCCAGACCCGTCTTTCTTGGGCGTGCCGTCTGGGTTCAAAAATGTAATTTCTATTTCGCTGGGTAGCCCTGCGGCAACGGCCGTCACTTCAATCTTATAATCGGCGTCAGTTAGTTCAGCGCCCTTGCCTTCAGTTATCTGTGCTGTAACTACATAATCGCCATTGGTGTCTTCATAGGCTAGCCCTCTAAAAGAAGGACTGTCGAAAATGTTACCGCCTATTTGCCCGTCTAAGTCCATACCCAGTTTATTTTGTGTGTTCATGGCATCAGCAAAAGCGACAGATAACTGACCCACATCACGCATCGTTGGGCCTAAAACTTCATTTCGATACTTGAACAAGCCACCTAAAGACCCGCCTAAGTCATCTTCTATAACGCGTATCGAAGTATCGTTTTTAGTTTGTGATCCAAAATTTGTTTCTAGCTTGATTTCTTTAGTTGTTAGGTCTGCATTAGAACTTAACTCAAAAAGATTAAATGCACCGTTTTCAAGAACGAGGGACTCACCTGAGGTCAAGTTAATAGTAACGGCACCATTTTGTGTAGTGCTCTCTTTAACCGTGATCCCCATTATTGAGGCAAGTTCGTCTATGGCCTGATCTCGCTCGTTAAGTAAAGCAGTTGGCTGATCGCTTGTATTATTGCCATTTGCAATAACGATATTGCGATTCAAATCGCCAATACTTCCAATTAGCGTATTAGCTCTATTTACCATTGAAGTGACCTCTAAATTGAGCTCTTCTTCTTTTTCCAGCATATAATCAGACAAGGTTCTCATGCGGTTATAAAGCGATTCAGATTTGCTAAGTACCTGTTCACGAGATGCAAGATTTGTTGGGTCATCGGCGGCGGTCTGTAGGGCAGAAAAGTA
Organism: Alteromonas sp. ALT199; assembly: GCF_018619335.1. Classification (GTDB taxonomy): domain Bacteria; phylum Pseudomonadota; class Gammaproteobacteria; order Enterobacterales; family Alteromonadaceae; genus Alteromonas. The sequence goes on from NZ_JAHHDX010000115.1 coordinate 7,170, forward strand.
TTCACTCAGGCCTTGAGAAATTGAGTTTGCTTCACTGGCCAGGAGGTTGTCAATTGCCGTGGTTTTGCTAGAGAAGGCTTCGAGTTCACCTACCGATGTGATATCGCGACGTAGTTGATTTTGTGCAAATACGTTGATGATACGTTCGGTGTTACCGATTTCTACGCCGAAAACCTGGCTATTTTGGAGTTCGGTGCGCTCGCGAACATAGCCAGGCGTATTCACATTAGCAATATTGTTACTTGTAGTTTGAAGTAACTTGCTGCTGGCATTTACGCCGCTTGTGGCTAATGAATATAAATCAACAGAACTCACTGTATTCTCCTCACCTATGGCCCCTAAACTATGGCATTAGCGCGCTAAGACGGTCACTGTTATACACTGCCATTATTTTACTGGCGTATTCAGGGTCAGTAGCGTAGCCCGCCTCTTGAAGCGCACTTGTGTAACGCACAGCGTCAGAAGCATTTTCCACAGCATGGCTATAGCGCGGCTGTGAGGTAATAAAACGTCCATAGTCTTCCATTGCATCCTCTACAGATGAATAGGACCTAAACGCGGCCTTTTGTTTTTGTGGCAGTCCATTGTTGAATTCCAGTGTATCCACCACAGCTTGCTCACCTTGCCACCCTTTATTCGCTTTTATGCCAAAAAGGTTATGGGAGCTACTTCCGTCTGACTTGTGAATGACAAATCTCCCCCAACCTGTTTCTACTGCAGCTTGGGAAATGATGGCTTTTGGATCCATGCCATATTTTGCTGCAACCTTCTCAGCAATAGGCATTAAGCTTTCAACAAACTGTTCCGCACTTTCAAACATGACATCTTTTTTTGCCGATTGTGTTTTAATTGAGTTAGAAGAAAGTGCTATATCTTGTGCCTCAGTGACCTTATATTCACGATTTCTATTCAGCGAGGAGATGTCACCGTCACTCCTGATAACGCTAGCTGGTGTGTAGCTATTTTCGGTTTGACCTAGTTGCTTTACAATCACATCAGCTAACCCTAAGCCACCGCCAGATGTTAAATCTGTAGCAAGCTGTTGGTCGTGCATGTCGCGATAAAACTTCACTTGTTGCGAATTAAACGGGCTATTTTCGTCGGCAAGAGCATCTTGCGCTTTACGCATAGATTTCAACATCATTTGCACAAATATTGCCTCGAACTGCTGAGCAGCTTCTTGCAATACCGTCTCATCGCCTGACGCAATGGCTTCGCGCATTTTGTTAATGCTGCCCATATCATGGACATTGCGAGCCATATCAAGCTGATTTTTTGTGCTAAGTGCTTCCATCGTATTTGTTCCGCTCTAACCCGTTTTATTCCTACCAGATGCTATTAAAGACTGTTCGCTTTAGATAATTACAAGCTCACCGCGTAAAGCGCCCGCTTGACGTAGCGCTTCTAAAATGGCCATTAAATCACCCGGTGCCGCGCCTACTTCATTTACCGCGCGTACAAGTTGGTCTAGGGTCACACCTGGTTCAAACTTAAACATACGGCTATCCGCTAGGTCTACATCAACAATTGACTGTGTGGTTATGGCAGTTTGGCCATCTGCAAATGCATTAGGCTGCGATACCTGTTGATTCTCAGAAATAGTTACCGTTAAACCACCATGGGTAATTGCCGCTGGCAATAAGCGAACGTCGCTGCCTATTACAATTGTGCCGGTTCGGCTATTTATGACCACGCGGGCCGGTGCATCTGCTGGTGTAAATTCAAAGTTCTCCAGCGTAGCCAAGAAGCCTACTCGCTGACCTACATCCCGCGGCGCTGTAACCCGTACAGATGCCGCGTCGATAGGCTTTGCAATAATGTAGCCATTTTCAGGTTGCGCGCCCAAGCGTTCGTTAATAGTGTCTGCAAGTGCTTTTGCCGTTGAAAAGTCAGGATAATGAAGGTTAAGCGTTAGCGTATCGCCATTGGCAAAACCACTGGGGACCGATTGTTCAACCATAGCCCCATTGGGAATTCTGCCAACCGTAGGTGTATTCACTACAATGCGAGAACCGTCACCGCCTTGTGCGCCGAAACCACTTACTACAAGGCTACCTTGTGCTACCGCATAAACTTTGCCATCGACCCCACGTAGAAACGTTTGAAGAAGGGTCCCGCCTTGAAGGCTTGATGCTTCGCCAACGGAAGAAACCGTGATATCAATAGTTTGACCCGGTTTTGCGAACGCTGGCAATTCAGCATGTACAGCCACCGCTGCAACATTCTTGATTTTGGGCTTAGTATTGGCATCTAAACTAATGCCAAAGTTACTCAGCATAGTTCTAAAACTTTGCTCGGTAAATGGACTCTGTTCACCGGTACCGGGTAAACCTACCACAAGACCATACCCCACTAACTGGTTACTACGAACGCCCTGAATACTCGCTAAATCTTTAATACGTTGCGCCGCTGCTTGTGAAGATAAAAGCAGTGTTAATACGGCTAGTACAACTGATAATAAACGCATGTTCACTCTCCTACCAAAAGCCTAAAGAGGCCACCAAGTTGAATCAAAAAACTGAGTCAACCAACCCTTTTCCTGCGCTCGAGCAAATGTCCCCGTACCTGAATATTGAATGCGAGCATTGGCTACTTTCGTAGACACTATTTCGTTCTCAGGGCTAATATCTGCAGGGCGTATAATGCCAGTTAGACGGATATACTCATCACCATGGTTCAACGTTAGCCACTTCTCACCGCGAATAACCAAATTATTGTTTGGCAATACGTCTACAACGGTTACCGAAATTGCTCCGTCTAAGCTGTTACTTTGGTTTGCTGCTGCATCACCGGTAAAATCGCGTGACGAGCCAATTCCTAATTGGATAGATTGACCGCCAATATTTACCGCTTGGCCGCCAAGCCCCGTAATTGTATCTAGGTTTACATTGGTATCTTTGGCTGTAGAGGTATCTGCGGATTTACTCGCAGAAGTACTTTCGTTGAGAGTAACAGTAATAATATCGCCAACTCGCCTAGCGGTGACATCTGAATACAAACTGTTTGCCATGTGTGAACGAAACAAAGAACCATCTTCTACCACGGTTTCACGCGGGTAATCTGGCACTACTGGCGCAAACGACGGGTCGTTGGCCTGAACGGGAGGTTCGTTTGTACTCGCGCAACCGCCAAGTATAAGTAATGCAGCAGATAAACCTAAAATACGCATGACGCTACCTATTAAAGTTGCTGAATAACTTGACCAAGCATTTGGTCAACTGACGAAATAACCTTCGAGTTCATTTCGTACAAGCGCTGGCTTTCGATTAGGTTCACTAACTCTTCGGTCACGTTTACGTTAGACGTTTCTAACGTGCCTTGAGAGATGTAGCCTAGTCCTTGAAGACCGGGAACACCTTGAATTGGCGCTCCGCTAGATGCAGTTTCCACGAACAGGTTTTGTCCGATTGGCTGAAGGCCCGTTGGATTAACGAAGTCAGAGATATTCATTTGCCCCAATACCTGGGGTTCCGCTTGTCCGCGAATGCTCACGCTTATTTCACCATCTTGAGAAATAGTGATTTGCTGTGCATCTTCTGGAACAGCCACTTCAGGCTGCAGTAAGAAGCCAGCGCCAGAGGTAACAATTTGGCCTTGGTCATTAAGTGAAAACTGACCGTTTCTTGAATAAGCAATCGTGCCGTCGGGCTGCAGAATCTCAAAATAACCACGACCTTGAATCGACATATCCAAGGCGTTTTCAGTGGTTAGCAAATTACCTTGCGTGTGTGCCTTTTGCGTAGCGACTACTTTTGAACCTGAACCAAGCATAAGCCCAGAAGGAAGCTCTGTGTCAGCTGACGAGCGACCGCCCGGCTGATTAATGTTTTGATAAAGCAAATCTTCAAACACTGCACGGTCTTTTTTAAATCCCACGGTCGATGCGTTTGCTAGATTGTTAGACACCACTGCCACATCGGTTTGTGCGGCGTCTAATCCGGTTTTACTAATCCACAGTGCTGGATGCATGTTAACCTCCGACGTTGCCTATTGGACAACGATGATAAAAATTCTATTACAAGATGCGCAGTAATTGGTTACCGCGAGTATCAAGCTCTTCTGCCTGCTTCATCATTTTGACTTGTAGTTCGTAATGACGCTGAAGGCTTATCATGTCGACCATTTCTTCAACAGCATTAACGTTTGAGCCTTCAAGCATTCCAGACATCACTTTGACGTTTGCATTTGCAGGCGCAATAGAACCATCTTCCATTCTAAACAAGCCGTCAGTGCCCCTTTCCATGTCTGCATAGTTTGGAGAAACTAACTTAAGGCGGCCGACTTCCTCGATGACATTGGCTGGAGCGCCGAGTTGTCTCATAGACAAAGTGCCATCGGCGGCGATATTAAGATTGTCTAGCGGGACAGGTAGAAATATTGGCCCGTTATCTCCTAAAACAACGCGGTCATGTATGTCTGTCAAAATTCCGTCGTCGCCTAATTTAAAGTTACCATCACGCGAGTACGCTTCTTGGCCATTTTGGTCCTGTACTGCAAACCAACCATCACCTTGGATAGCTACATCCAAATCGCGGTCAGTTTTAATCATCGGCCCAGACTCATAATTATTTGACGGGCTTTCAGTCATAGAGAATACGCGAGTTGGCAAACCTTCGCCGTAGGCCGGCATCGACCTTGCCTGCTCTAGCTGAGCTCTAAACCCAGTTGATTGTGCGTTAGCTAAATTGTTGGCCCTAATCCCCGTTGCTAAGAGGTCTTGGGATGCGCCACTCGCTGAAATATAGAGAAGTTTGTCCATGACTGACTTTTGACTCTGATTAAACCTTAAACAAGATTTTGCAAAGGCGATGCCAACCTGTAGATTTTCAACTCAAATGGGAAAAAGGATAGGTATTAGTTTGATATACATGGGAAAATAAAAAAGCCGCTGTGCAGCGGCTCTCTTAAATAGCGACAATAAGACGGGATTTACGCGTCTGATGATTGCCGCTTTTTTTAAGCAAAAGGGCCTAAACCTTAACTATCGAATGTTTAGAATAGTCTGGTTCAGTGAGTTATTCACTTCAAGCGCTCTAGAGTTAGCCTGGAAGTTACGCTGAGCTATGATCATATCGATAAGCTCGGTTGTCAGGTTAACGTTCGCTTGCTCAAGGGCCGATGAATTAATTTCACCAAACGTACCGGTTGTAGCTTCACCCGCTAGTGCCTCACCGGAAAGAATACTTTCTTTCCACTGAGTGCTGCTCTCTTGCGTTAGGCCTTGCTCGTTAGAGAAGCGAACAAGCGCCACACGAACAATCGGCTCAGATGTACCGTTAGAGAAGGTAGCACGAACTAAGCCGTCAGGCCCTATATCGATACCCGTTAAGCGACCTACTGGCAAACCATCTTGTTCAAGTGAGGTTACTTCAAACGCTGAAGCAAACTGAGTTGGTTCGTTAGGCGTGGCATTATTCACATCAAGATTGAAATCAATGCTTATCTGCTGCGTAGGATCTGAACCATTTGCAAGAATACCTGCTCCCAACGCTTCAGTCTGCATTTTAAAATCAAGTGTAGCTAACCCATCTGGCGTTTCCATACCAGAGAAATCACCACCCTGAGAGAAAATAAGTTTAGATGCTGTTACTGCATTACCTGTATTTCCGCCTACAGAGTTTACTGCTGTAGTAGGGTCGGTATCAGCGCCGGTTGAATCTGTCATATCAACTAGGGTATCGTCTATCGCGGTAGCAACATACCATTCATTATCTACACCTACCGTATTATCTTTAATGAAGTAATACGTCATTACGTGACTGTCACCTAGTGAATCATATACAGTGACTGACGTTGCCGCGTTGTACGTTAACGGATCTTCTGGGTCAAAATCTTGCGGATCTAACGCAGCATCGCCGGCCGGTAAATTCATACGAAGATCAACTTCTGAAGTTTGCGCAGGTGAACCTGATGAATCAGGAATACGCACTGGCTCAGTGGTACTTAGCGCAACCGATGCGCTTGTACCATCAGAGTTAACTGGGAAGCCCAGTAGATTATCGCCGTTACTGTTAACAACAAAGTTGTCACTGTCGAGTTTAAACTGACCGGCACGAGTGAACGAGAAGTCACGAGAAGTGATTTCGGGTACGGTAGCAAAGAAACCGTTACCCGTAATCGCCAAGTCAAGCGATGTATTGGTAAACTGAAGGCTACCTTGAGAAAATTGCTGTGCAACTTCCTGAGTTAGTACACCATCACCCACTTTCGTTTTACCACCTGAAAGTAGTGATGCTGCATAAACGTCACCAAATTCAGCACGTGATTCTTTAAAGCCAACAGTATTTACGTTTGCGATGTTGTTGGCGGTTACATCCAAATCTTTTTGTGCGGCAGAAACGCCACTCAGTGCGATATTAAAAGACATTATTGATTCTCCTACTAACTGCCGATTTGAATGACGTCATCAAGATTGATACTGACATCACCATCCAAATTCAAAATTACGCCTTGACCACTGCCGGCCAAGCTTACACTTCCAACATGACGATTCACCGCGGTATTCAGCTGTACACCTTCACCGTTTAGCTCGCCAGTAGCGCTGATAACATATTCACCTGGTGCCATCTGGTTACCATGCTGATCTTTGCCATCCCACTCAAACTCAATGTTGCCTGCACTTTGCGTACCTGCATCAATGGTTTTAATAACTTCGCCAAACTGGTTCTCAATGCTAATTGTCATATTTTGAACCGTTTTTTCGTTAACAATGACGCCCGAGATCCCTTCCCCTTCGTTCGCCATGTAACCGACATTACCTTGAACTAGTACATTTTGACCGATGAGACTTGATGCCTGCAGTGCTTGATTCGAAGTCATTGAAGCCGCAAACGACTCGAATTTTTCGTTTAGTTGGGAGATGCCGTCAGCCATAGTAAATGACGTCATCTGCGCCACCATCTGATCGTTATCAACCGGTGCCGTAGGATCCTGATTGGCAAGCTGTTCAGTCAACATAGAAAAGAAATCTTCCTGGGTTAACTGCTGCTCGGTACCATCGGCTATTTTGACAGTTTCTTCCTGCCAATACAGTTCAGTATTTAAGCCGGTATTATTTATGGTGTTCACTGATTAATCCTCACATTATTCAAGCGGCAAATTACTGCCCTTGACCTAACTGCAGTACGCGGCGGAAGATTCGCTTGGTGGTATCCGCTACCTGTACATTCGTTTCATACGCTTTAGACGCTGACATCATGTTTGCCATCTCTTCGACAATATTGACGTTTGGCTTGTAGATATATCCATTTTCATCTGCCATTGGATTATTAGGCGAATACTCCACATTAAGCGGCGCGTCACTTTCCACAATACCTTTAACTTGAACACCAGCCCCCTTGGACTGATCCCGCATGGCGTCTTGTAACGCCGTTGCAAAAACAGGATGGCGAGCTCGGTAGGTTTCGTCATAACTGCTGCTTACCGAGTTTGCGTTGGCGATATTACTTGCCGTGGTATTTAGGCGTACATTTTCCGCCTCCATACCAGTACTCGAGATTTGCATTACATTAAATAAACTCATGACTATTGACCTCCTGAGCTGAGCGCTTTTTTCATGCCTTTAATTTTTCCATTCAAAAATTCGAGACTAGCTTGGTAGCGCAAACCATTATCTAAAAATCGGTTTCTTTCCGCTTGAACTTCTACTGTATTACCATCACCAGTGTCGGGTTGAGTAGGAACGCGATATTGCATGTCAAAATTTGCCGCCACCGACGTAGAATTGCCGCTTAAGTGGCGATCATTGGTTCGCACCATCCCTGATGAAGCACGGTTGCCTGTGCCGCCTGAGGCTTCTTGCATCGCAGACTGCATGGCTTTATTGAAATCAATATCCCTAGCTTTGTAACCAGGAGTGTTCGCATTGGCTAAATTACCTGAAATAACCTCCATACGCTCAGTTCGTATCGAAAGCGCTGACTCGTGAAAGCCCACCAGTTTATCTAGGTTAATAGCCATAACATGACCTCTGAAATACTTAAAAACACTTCGTGATGACAATATAAACGGAATGGTTAGCGTTAAACTTTTGCCGTTTTACTATCGTTTGTAGAAATAGTTAGCAAGGCAGATGCCACAATGAGATTTTGACGGAATAATTGAAGGCAAAGAATTCGGCCTGAGTTCTAAAATACTTTATTTATCAGACCGATAAGTTAGATTATTTTTTTTGATAGTATAGGCCAGGGTGGCACTTAACCATGCTATAGATATCGCTTGCAGCACTGATAGATTCTGACGCGCCAAGAAATAGCACACCCTGAGGCTGCAGCTGTCCGGCAATTTGTTGCAGGATCCGCTGTTTAATTTCTGCCGAAAAATAAATTAGCACGTTGCGGCAAAATACAATGTCGAAGCGACCAAGAGCGGCATAGCTTGTAAGCAGATTTAAACTTCTAAAACTTACCATACGGCGAACTTCAGGTTTAACCTGCATAAGACCATCTGCATTTTCTTGGAAAAACGTTTGTCTTCGCTGTGGAGATAACCCCCTAGCAAGAGACAGTTCGTCATAGATGCCAGCTTCACACTTCTGTAGCATTTCTGACGACAAATCCGTTGCCACTATTTCAACGCCCCCCCTTAAGACTCCCGGACGTTGGCGTTGAAATTCAAGTACTGACATTGCAATTGAATAAGGCTCCTGCCCTGATGAACAAGCAGCACTCCAGATACGGATTTTTTGATTTTTTGCCGACAAACTAGGTAATAGGTCTTTTAATAGAAGATCATAAGGATAGTTATCGCGAAACCATAGCGTTTCGTTGGTTGTCATTGCATCGATGACACTTTGTAGCAAGGTCCTATCAAAACCGCGCACAACAACATCAATCAGTTCGTCTGCTGATTCGTATTTATACTTAAAAAGCAACGAAGCTAGACGACTACGAACGAGATACTGCTTGTTCTCCCCCAATACTATGCCGCATTGCTTTTCAAGAAACTCTCTAAACTTAAGGTAACTCGCAGGCGAAACGTCTTTATTAGCCAATCCTTTTCTGCTCCGTTATTCGCACTCAGTCATCAGCCACTTCTGTACAGCAGTCGCTAATTCGTCTGGGTGAAACTTCGCAATAAAATCGTCTGCACCAACTTTTTGAACCATAGCTTGGTTGAATACTCCACTTAGTGAAGTGTGCAGAACAACGTGAAGTTTTTGAAGTTCAGGGATATTTTTAATTTCTGCAGTAAGTGTATAACCATCCATTTCCGGCATTTCGATATCAGACACTAGTACACCAACGCGATTTGTTACATCGCCATACTCTTCAGCTATCTCTTTAAGACGATTAAGTGCCTCAAGACCGTTTTTAGCAAGCTCAATTTCAAGACCTAATGATGTAAGTGCCTTTTTCACCTGATTTCTCGCTACTGCCGAGTCATCTGCGATGAAAATGATTTTATTTTCTTGCCCTTCTGTCGTAAGACCTTCAGCAACATCAGCACTCACTTCAGCATTAAGCGGCGAGATCTCGTTAAGGATTTTCTCCACGTCTAATATTTCAATAAGTTCGTTTTCCACCTCAGTAACCGCCGTCAAATAACTGGCTCGCCCTGTTCCTTGAGGGGGCGGCATGATGGCATCCCAATTAGTGTTAATAATGCGTTCGACTGCGCCAACCAAAAAGCCTTGAACAGATCGGTTGTATTCAGCAATAACGATAAACGCATTAGAGAGATCTTCAATTTTACGACCACGTGTAGCCATACTCAGGTCAATAACCGAAATAGTTTGGCCACGAATGTGTGCAACGCCACGAACCAATGGATTTAGTTTTGGCATCGCAGTAAGTGGAGGACATTGCAACACCTCTCGCACCTTGAAAACGTTAATACCGAACCGTTGACGACCGTTCAGTCTAAACAGCAACAATTCTAAGCGATTCTGCCCAACAAGCTGCGTTCGCTGGTTTACCGAATCTAAAATACCCGACATAGGTCACCTCAAAGTAATACTGGGCATGATCATTGCCTCTTGTAATAAAGATAGACAATATCACTAAAATTTTGCAGGTCAAACGACAGAAAAATGACACCAAAGATTTATTTTAGCTTCACAAATGTTTCAACATTGCCTACTACTGATGCCATTGTTGAAGTAAATGCAGCCAGACCTTTGAGCTAAATTCTGTCAGCAAACCCGACATTAAAAACATGGATTTCCTTAAGCATAGTCAATAACTCGTAAACTGAACACGAAAAGTCATTATGAAAAAGATAAACCAAAAAATGCGGATCACATTCACTCGATCGATCGCTAGCTTAGTATTCGGTTTGCTTAGTGCACATTGCAATGCAACGGCGACAAACCATGAGCAAGTTGAAGAAGGCGCCAAGCAATACTTGATGAATCAAGTTTCTGATAGTTCGCAGAATACTAACATTGATGTCGATATTGTGAAGATAGACGATAGAATAAATATCCCAGATTGCCCTACGGGTTTTCAATACAACGCCTCACAGCAAGCACTTAGCCAGTCCTACATATCAGTTCGAGTAAGCTGTAAAAATAACGAATGGTACTTATTTACCAGCGGACAAGTAACGCGCACCAAAGAAATTGTGGTCACACAAGGGGCAATAAGTCCTGGGACAGTATTAACCTCATCTAATTTAACGAAGGCAAAAGTTGACGTAAGGCGACTACGCTATACCGCATTCACCGACTTAGAATCTTTGATTGGTGCCAGAATGAAACGTCGCATCACTGATGGTCAGGCAATACAATCAAATATGTTATGTTTTGTGTGCAAAGGCGATAGAATAACGATTACCGCAGAGGTAGCAGGAATGGAAGTTAAGACGGCGGGAATAGCTCAACAAGATGGCGTGGTAGGTGATAATATTAAAGTTGTTAACGCGAGTAGCCAAAAGGCCGTGGTTGCTAGAGTCGCAAGCCCTGAAGAAGTCGTGATACACTTATAAAAGTGGGCGTTAAATATCTACTATTTTGTTCTTAATTTAGCTAAAGATATTAGCCAAAAGGCCGATATATATAACAGAGGCAAAAAAGTAGTGAGGACTAGATATGGCAATTAATAATATAAACAATGGGTTACCAAAAACACCCGTTGATAACGGGAAAGTTGCGCAGCAAAACCAGACGCAACAATCTCAACAGCAGGCTTCAGCGCAATCAGCACAAACAGCGCAAGCGCCTAGACAAGATTCTGTTTCGTTGACGCAATCAGCTCAGCAATTGAATCAAGTTCAGAAAAAAGGGTCTGAGGCTCCTGTGAATCAGGAAAAAGTTGACCGCCTTAAAAAAGCGATTCAAAGTGGTGAGTACAAAGTAAACCCTGAAGTACTTGCTAATAAAATCGCTAAATCAGAATCCGAGATTTTTGGCGCCAAGTAGAAAGCAATAATTAATCGAACACGTTCAACGGAATAAGTATAGTGACAGAGCAAGCTAATCAATTAACCCAAGCATTATCGCGCCAAGTGGAGCAATTGTCTTCGCTTGTCGGTATGCTTGAGAAAGAATTGCAGCTTATCAGCTCACGTGATGCTGAATCTTTAATGAAACTGTTAGATAAAAAGACGGCACTGTTAACATCCATTCAAGCGCTTGACGTTAGTATTGAACGCACTATCGACAATGGCGGTTTTTTATCGGAAGAAGACGAAGCATTAATGGCTAAAGCCAATAAACTTCTCGAAGACTGTAAATACCGAACACAAATCAATCAAAAAGCCGTAGAGCAAGGACAGCTACGCCTCACCCATTTACGGAATTTGATGATGGAAGTTCGAGCAAAAGAGTCACTCACTTACGACAAAAAAGGGAAGCCAAAAGGCGGAACTTTAGGCTCTGGAGTGAGTGCCTAGGCTACTAAATAGCCTTGTATCGCCGCAGAGCATTAACCACACAGTGTATTGACCACATAGACAGCTAAGTTCACTCCATTATCACGTATTTTTTAGTAACCCGCGGCAAAGCAATTAATGCGAATCGCCTTTAACTTACTTCCTAGTAATACTTTACATCCTTCACTCGGCGCGGCTTAGCAGTCGACAAATAAATATCGTAGACCCGCTGCATATCTAAAGAAAGCTCAGTTACGTAGGTATCTTCACCCACAGGATAGGTCTTAATTACTTCGGCACCTCTTATTATTCCTTCAACGGAAGCGCGCATAGTTTCGCTATCAACAACAAGCCTAGATAATGACTGACTACCCTCAATTTTTTGACCATATACTTGCTCGGTCAATTCACGGTATGCATCTAACTTTGATGCTTTCATTGCCATTATCAGCTTCATGCTGTCAGACTCGCCATTTTGCGATGAAATTGGCGCATAACCTACCGCTTTTAAAACAGGATAGGTTTCAGGCTCAACGGTTTCCCATTCGACGTGTTTATCGATAATGCCACATCCACTCAAAGTAATTGCCAGGCCAAACATGGAAGACCGCAAAAGTAACTTCGAATCTTTTAGTCTATTCAACCACATAATTTAAAACCTCTGTGTGCATCAACAAATCGTTAGTGACGTTTAAATGTTTACCTTGATTACCTGTGTAGGCCAATAACATCGCAGCAGAGCGTTAATATCTTATCAGCTCTCATAACGACGCTTTACAGTCATACACCTTAACAAGAATGAAATAAGCAATATATGCGCCCGTTTTTGTTCAAAGATAACTCCCCTCTTTAATTGGCACTTTTTTCGCATACTTATCGCATAGGCTACGACTTTATTTAATCGCTATAACTAAACAACCACAGAGGTGTCACGTGCGACAAGCAAGCAGAACAACGCTAATGACATTATTACCAAAAGTGATGGCGGTATTTTGCCTACTTAGCCTCGTGGCGGGGCAAGCCCATGCCGTGTGGTATGAAGCCACTGGACAAGCGGTGGTAATAAACGGTGACAAAGAAGCAGCTAAACGTACTGCAACGCAAGATGCGCTTAAGCAAGCCATGCTGTTTGCAGGAGCATCGGTGCAGAGCGTTGCTAAACTAACAAACGGCCTGTTAAAAAATGAAGAAATGACGATTCGTTCAACGGGCGAAGTAGAGCAATTAGAGCTTGTCAGCGAAACTTATAATGGCGATGTTGTTACAGTTGCCGTGCGTGCTGATATCTTTCCAAAAGGGAAAGTATGCGCAGCGCAGCATGATCAAAAACACTTCGCTACAACGCATTTCAGAATAAGAAACAGGGCGCAACTAACCCAAGGAAATATTCCGCACTTTGATAAAGCGTTTACACAGCGTTTAGCTAAGGCAATGCAAGAACAAACAGATAACCTTAGCCTTACTTACGTTGCTCCTCATACCGCCAAGTTCGATAGCCGTTATACCGACAAAAACGTACGTACGCTATCAGATCAAAGTAACACGCAATTCGTTATTATCGGGGTTATTGATGATTTAGGTGTTACGCAAACAGAAGCGTCCGTGTTTACACCATGGCGAAGCGATACTTCACATCGTGCTTTTGCAATGTCTGTACAAGTTTATGACGGTATTAACGGTGGTATGTTGTTTAGTTCTTCCTACAATACTAATGAAGAGTGGACGTTTGATAGGTTTGAGGACGTTGATGAGTTTTCGTCAACCTTTTGGCAATCGCGCTACGGCCAAGCAGTTGATTCGTCAATGAGTCAATTAATAGAAGATATTAAAGAAGTAACGGCCTGCCAACCTATTACAGGCCGAGTTATCAATATTGCGAACAATCAAATATCGGTATCTCTTGGGCGAGATAATGGCATTTCTGAAAAAGATGAACTACATCTTTACCAGGCTAGAGAGGTAGTCGACAATCGCGGTAAACGATATCTTCAATATACGCTCTACCCTGGTACATTTGTTGTTGATAGCGCTTATGGCAATTCGTCAGTTGTAGTCAACACAACGTCAGGGATTACTGCTAACATTCAGGAAAACGATTTTGTAGTTAAGAAGTAAATTTGCTTTCACTTAAATGAATGTAAGTCTTAAGAGTTAGAGTAACAGGGTTGGAATATCAACATACCCGTGGTATACCTATAACTACGTATAATATCTAATACTTAATGTTTAGGTAGAGGCGAGTAGTCTCTATTATACTTTAGTATGACCCACATAATAAAAATATGACCCTTTCTCTGTTTGCGTCGCACTGCTTAACATTAGTAGCTTTACTACTGGCTGGACAACAACTGAAGGATCACTACGTCATCGAGTTTCCAAAGCTCGAACAGGAAGTTAAAAATAATTTTGGAACTAACAAAGCATTACATGTCATCGCTCTAGAACATAAACTTCACGATCTTGAAAATAAGACAGTCAAAGAGCAGCTAATCGGTGTAAACGCTTTCTTCGACGAGCATATCCAATACGCTACCGACGATATCGTATTCAAACAAAAAGACTATTGGGCCACGCCTTCGGAACTTTTCGGTCATTCTCGCGGAGATTGTGAGGATTATGCCATTGCAAAATACGTAGCTCTGCTACACTTAGGTATCGATAGTTCTAAACTTCGCCTAATTTATGTAAAAGCGAAAATTGGTAGAAGCCGTGTAACGCAAGCACATATGGTTTTAGGATACTATGATTCCCCTTCATCGGATCCTTTGGTGCTCGACAGCTTAGTGTCTAATGTGTTGCCAGGTTCTCAACGGACGGATTTAATTCCTGTTTTCAGTTTTAATGATTCGGGTATTTGGCAGCCAGGTAAAACTGCGCAAGTCTCTTCGTCTACTAGCAGACTATCAAGGTGGCGTGATGTTATTGAGCGCATGAAGCAGGAGGGGATTAGCAGAAGGTCTTAGGAGTCTATGTCAATAACAAGAGAATTATGGCTTGCCATAGCAGTTGTTGTCCTTGTTGCAATTGCAGGTAGCGTCACAATTCATGGAATAACTACCAAGCAATACGTAGAAGAGCAGCTTTATTCAAAAAACCTAGATAACGCTAGTATGCTTGCCCTTACCCTAAGTGGGCTTGACAAAGACCCTGTTTCACTAGATCTTTTTATAATGTCGCAATTTGACATTGGTCACTACGCATCTATTGTGCTTCAAAAATCTAACGGTGAAATTGTCTCTGCACACACGCACGAAGTGCAATTAGATGAAGATACGCCAAAGTGGTTTTCAGATAATTTTTCTCCCATAGTCAAACCAGGTATCGCCCAAGTAAGCGAAGGTTGGGGTCAGTACGGCACGGTTTATGTCGAGACGGATACTAGCTTTGCGGTGGCATCAATGTGGCGCGCTACACAGCGACTTATTTTTGGTTTATCTCTTGTTGGCATATTTGCAGGCTTATTAGGGGGCTGGGCACTTCGTTTTATTATCCGACCTTTAGACGACGTGGTAAGTCAGGCTGAATCATTTCAAGAGATGCAATTCGTTCAGCTAAAAGAGCCACGCACCTTAGAGCTTAAACGCGTAGTACGAGCCATGAATTTTCTCGCAACCAATTCTAGAAAGATCATGGAAGAAGAAAATACGCGACTCGATCTTATGCGCTATAAAACTCAATTTGATGACGAGTCGGGTGTTGCTAACAGAGATTACTTCATTTCAATTTTAAAAGGGCAACTTGCTTTTAGAGATACCGAGGGGGTGAACTGCCTTTTCTTCGTCAGATTTACCGAAGGCGAAGGTTTTTTGCGCTCATCAGCGAATATCAGAAAAAGGCGCATTCGCGATTTTGTTGAGGAAATTAACGACTGCCTTTCATTACATCATCATCAGTTTACTGACAGCCGCATTGCTAGAATGCAAAGAAATGAATTCGCTATTTTGCTTACGGAAACCCATGATCCCGTAGCAATATCTGAAGCTGTGCATGGCGCTTGCTTAAGTTCATTCAGCGAAGTTGGCGATCCCAAAGTCTTTCAATCTGTTGTTAAACTTCGCCCTGAAGAGAGCTTCTCTGATCTATTAATGCGAGCAGATGCGATGATTGATGAAGCAGAACTGGTAGATATGGATGAGCCGTTTATCGAATCAACGCTCAAAGAATTTATTAGCTTGGTAGAGCAAAAACGCTGGGAAAAAGAACTACAAAATACTATTGACGAATGTGGTGTAGAAACTTTTAACTTCCCGGTTTTAGATATTGACCGAAATTTGGTTCACTATCAGAGTTGGGCGGGCGTCACTATAGATGGCGAGCTAAGGAAAAGTGGTTATTATACCCATTGGGCTCGATATTTAGGGCTCTTACCCCAGCTAGAACTAACCACAGTTACCAGCTTAATCAACTACATAAACCGCACTAATACAAACTCGAAGTTTGCTTTTTTATGTTCTGAGCAATTTATGCTCAACCCAGAAATTCTAGCTCAACTTTATTATCAAATTGGGACCAACGAAAAAGCGGCAAAACAATTATGTCTTGAAGTACGAGAGTCAACAGCTACGCGATTCCCTGATGAGTTTAGAGACTTTTGTACAACGCTTAAAGCCAAGGAATGCGAAGTGGGTTTAAAGCGAGTTGGAGAGTCCTTCTCGCAGTTGTTGAATGTTCAGGAAATGGGTTTGGATTATGTAAAAATCGACTCTGCGTTTATGGCAGATATCGATTACAATCCTGCCAATCACGCCTTTATACGTGGCTTCTGCTCCCTTGCCCATACTTTCGGTATAAAAGTTTATGCAGACGGAGTTAAGCGCTCCGATCATCAGGAACTATTCATTGAATTAGGGATAGACGGTGTGGTTTCACATATTGAAGTTATAGAGCATCTTTTAGATGACTAAATTCGCCTATACGAAGCAATAAGCTTATCCGGTCTTTCGCTTCAAACTTGTGAAGGAGCGTACCAACATATTCTTTAACGGTACGCTCTGTAATACCGTGCTCTCTAGCTATCTCCTTGTTGCTTAACCCTTCCAAAATACCATTTAACACATCTTTTTCTCGGTTGGTTAGCTCACGCAGCACAGGTAGATTACGCTTCGTCTGCAAGTTCGCAGCGACATTTGAAGTAGTCACTGTCAATAATTCATTGGGCAACCACATGCCTCCAGCTTCTATAACACGTGCTACAGAAGACAGTAGAGATTGTGTCCCTAGCGCATGGCAATATGCTCTAGCACCTAACATTAGTGCTGTTTGCATCTCTAGGCGGTCATATTTGTAGGTGAGCAAAACGAGGTTATCGGCTTTTTGTTTTGCCTCAAGCAGTAACTGACGCCAGCTTTTATCGCTCGCCATAATCCATACACAGTCACTACTTTCGCACTTTAGTTCATTGACACTACTATAACTAGACCAAGAGTATTGAGTAAGTGCCCCTTGTAAGTCTTTTTCTGCGATAAAATGCCTCATTAGCGCTCCCTCAGCGCAGAGGCTGTCACATTAAATAAGGGCGATAAAATGTAATTAAGAACGGTTTTCTTACCCGTTAAAATATCTACTTGCACAATCATGCCTGGCAGAATGTCCAAAGATTCATCTGCGATGCTTCGCTTTGTTTCAAGCCTGACAAGGTAATAGGTTTCATCTTTTTCATTGGTAATAGCATCTGCACTAATGTGCTGAACTTCAGCCGACATGCCACCATAAATAGTAAAATCGTATGCACTAAATTTCAGGATTGCCGGCTGCCCTTCCCTAATAAAAGCAATATCTTTCGGTGAAACTTTGGCCTCAACAATAAGCTGATCATCTTGAGGAACAAGCTCGACAACGGCACTACCTGGTGTAATAACGCCGCCTACTGTGTTGATAAGAAGTCGTTGAACCGTTCCATTAATAGGAGAGCGCAAGTCAGCTTGCAATACTACATCTTCTAAACTCGTTTGAGACTGCTGTAGCATAGCCATTTCACCAGTCGCATCGGTCAATTCTTGATTCCATCGATTGATTAGCTTTAGGCGGGCCTCTTCCTTCTTAATAATTTCTTCTTCAATAGCGTTAAGGCCTCGCTCTATTGCCACTTTAGATTTGCTGATGTTGCCTTCAAGCTCTACTATTTGACGTTCTAATCTAAGAATTTCTATTTCCGACACTGCTCCTGATGCTAACAATGGCTTAGTCACCGCAAGCTCTTTTTTAGAAAGTGTCAGCACATTTTGATATTGAGAGAGATTAGCTCGCTCTTCTTCAACATCTTGTCGGCGTTGCAAAATACGGGAATCAGAACCCGCCGCGACTTCATCAAGCTCAGCTAAATTCGAGTTATAGAGTTTTCGCTCATTATCTACGATAGTAGGCGCCTCTTCCTGAAGTTCTCGATTAAACCGCAATACCTCGCCCTGGGTAAGCGCAGACAAGCGCTGTACCTTCGCGGCAAGTGCTGCAAATTGCGTGGTATTTTCTTCTAAACTGGACAGAAAGCGCGTGGGATCGACTTTTAATAGCACTTGCCCTGCTTCAACGGTTTGTCCTTCACGCACTAAAATCTCCTGCACTATCCCGCCATCGTAGGACTGGAGCACCTGCAGTTGTTGTGACGGAATAACTTTGCCATCACCCTTAGCAACTTCGTCAATCTCTGCGAAATAAGACCACACCACCAACAAAAACAGCACTATTATTACAACATAGAGTAGACCACGGGCTTTTACTGGCGTTTGCATAATGCGCGACCATTCCGCTTCCAACACCCAATCTTGTCCTGGTGGCGGCGCAAGCCAGCCTCGCATAAGCCGCTGTAACCAGTCCTTTTTCTCACCATCACTTTTCAAAATCATGGCGCCCTCTTCAATACTTGACTGGGTTGTCTAAACTGCACTAATACCTCTTCCTTTTTACCATCTGCAATAACTTTTCCGTTTTCTACAACAATTACCCGTTCTACTAAATCGAGCAATGTGGTTCTGTGCGTATTGATAATGAGAGTTTTACCTGCTGTTGCCGCTTTAATCGTTTCCTTCATTTGCGCTTCATTGGTTGAATCCATGGCTGAAGTTGGTTCATCCATAATGTAGATTGCAGGGTCTCGCACTATGGCTCTTGCCATCGCCACCGCCTGGCGCTGGCCTCCTGATAGTAAGCAGCCGCGTTCACCCACATTTTGCTCTATGCCACTCGCACTTCCATTGACTAACTTTGCCAAACCGCACTGACTTATGATCTCCCAAAACTCAGCGTCATCAAGATGCGTATCCTCTGGCAAGATATTGTCTTTTAGTGAGCCATGAAAAAGACTCACATCTTGCGGGACATAGCCTATTTGTTTACGCAATAACGTTGGGTCATACTGCTGAAGGTCTATCCCATCCAACAAAAGTTGCCCCGATTCAGGGCGATAAAAAGCCATGATGAGCTTGTTCAAGGTTGATTTTCCGCATCCGTTTTTACCCAAGACAGCGACGTGTTCTCCATGTTTGATAGAGAAGTTAATGTCCTTCAACGCGAGAACGGTTTCATCTGGGTACTTAAAACAGAGCTGGCTAGCATCAATATTCCCTTTTAGCACGACATTATTTTTTATTTGCTTGTTGCTACCTGTTTCACTTGGCAGAGACATTATGTCATCAAGGGCATTTTTTGCGGTTTCAGCATGATGGAACTGCGCGAGCAATGCTGCCGCCTGAGAAACAGGCCCCATAGCTCGGCTTGATAGTAAATAAGCAGCAATTAACCCACCTTGGGTAATTACCCCCTCAATAATAAGGTAAACGCCAGTGAGAATGATAACTACACCCACCGATTGCTGGATCCAAAGCGCTGCGTTATTTACCGACATAGATACTAGGCGGAGTTTGGCGTTCACTTTGGCTAGAAAAATGGTCTGCTTTTCCCATGCGCTTTGGTTTCTGCTTTGGTAACCAAACGCTTTAACGTCTTCTAGTGACGTAACGCTTTCAGTCACAAGCGAGCTTTTGCGAGAGCTGATTTCCATCGACTCTTCAGAAAGAGAACGCATTACCCGCTGCGCCTTCATCGCATAAAGGAAAAGAGCAGTGGCGCCAATTAGAATTGGAATGATCAGATAAATATCAATCATGGCGATAATGACGACAAACAGTAGCCCGAAGGGTAAATCGACCAGTGCCACTAAAGTGACAGAACCAAAGAACTGCCTAATACTTTCAAAAGACTGTAAGCTATTTATGAAAGAGCCACTTTTAGCGGGCTTGCTAGCTAAGTTTATAGACAGCACTTTTTCCATTATTTTCGCCGATAGCGTGACGTCTAATCGACTCGCCGCCAATTCTACAAAGTACTGTCTAAGCATGCGCAATAAAAAATCTGCCGCTAGCACAAGTAAAACGCCAATAGCAAGCGCCCACATAGTTTCTAAAGCAGCATTTGGCACTACCCTGTCGTATACATTCATCACGAACAGGGGTAATGCGATAGAAAGCAAACTGATAAAAACGGACGCCAAAAGAACATCGCGATACAAACCTTTTGCTGTTCTAATGGAGGACCACAACCAATGGCCTACTGATGACTTGTCTATTTGAGCATTGGTTTCTTGTGCATTCATCTCGGGGCGAGCGAAAATGACATACCCTGTATAACTGTCACTTAGCTCATCTCTTGGTACTTCGAGCACAGCGTCATCGAGCTCCGGATATGAGACTCTGGCATGGGTTTTATCAAGCCCATGTAATACGCAGGCTTGCTTATCTCTAAGCACTAAAACAGCGGGCAATATCGCAGTATTGATATGGTCTAAATCCCGTTTTACAGTTCTACTGGCCAGCCCCGCTCGTTTCGCTGCGCGTTCAAACCCCGTGGGAGACAACTCACCGTGATCTAAAGGCAGTCCGCTAAGAAGACTCACTCGAGATACATCCAAATGGTGGGCATGGCAGATTGTTATCAGACAATCCATCAATACACCACCTTGTTTCTCAAGATATGATATGTCGCTGTCGACCTTTTTTTCCTTCATACAGGTCTACCACATCACTATTGCGTTGAAGGAAGCTGGATGATAGCCGCCTCAATTCTACGATTGCGGGCATTAGCCGCTTCTGACTCTTCATCGACGAGTGGACGAGTTTCACCATAACCAACAGCGGTGATCCTTCTAGCTTCTATGTTTGCTTTTGCCATAAGCATTGATGCGACAGCTTTCGCTCTACGTTCAGATAGGCGCTGATTGTAGGCGGCGTCGCCATCTAAAGAAGCATGACCATGAATTATCACTCCAGAATTAGGATCACTATTGAGCGCATCGATAACCTCCTGAAGAGAGTTCTCATATTCAGGCAAAACCTCGGTAGAATTCGACGCAAACTCAATGTTAACGTTAAAAGACTCTATGATATTCGCGTTGTCCAACGTGAAGTCTGCAGCACTTGGCTCTGGCGCTAATTCAGGCTCTTTAGCTTCACAACCAAAGTCATCGACCATAGCGCCTGGTGTTGAATCTACACAGTCATCCCATAAATCAACAATGCCGTCACCATCAGAATCGCGCTTTAGAATATTCAATTCATCTTCAAAGTCAGTGCGAACTACAGGACAAACGTAGTTAGGGTCGTAGGTGATTTTTTCTTCCGCTTTGTCTAATACATCAGGCACGCCATCTTTTGTTATTCCTAACGTTTGCGCTAAGCTTCCAGATGCTGCAAGCAGTCTTACTCGTGCTTTTTCTAGCGTATACTGCGCTTCCAAGTAAGCACGACTAGATTCATAGTACTCATTTTCTGAATCTAGCAAATCCAATAAAGAGCGTTCACCTATGGTGAATTGGTCCATGTATGCAGATTTCACTCTGTCTGAAGATAGTCTATGTGCATTCAGCGCAGGAAGTTGCTCTGTAATATTGATGATGTCGTTATAAGCAATCTGTACCGTTTGTCTCATATCGATACAGGCTTTATCTCTTAAGTCTTTTGCTAAGTCTACCTGCGACAGAGCCTGCCTTATAGCCGCGCTATCCGACCCACCGTTATACAAGTTATAGGAAAAATTAACGCCAACGCTCGCCTCGGTGATGGTGTTGTTTAATGCAGCTTGATCTCGTGTTTGCGCACCATAACTTGCGGTCAAATTAACCTGAGGATGGTAGAGACTCTTTGCACTATCGACCGCATAACGCTGCGCATCTATGTTATAAATAGCAGCATTAAATTGTGGATTAGTGCCATACGCGCTAGTAAGTAAAGATTGTATATCTGTGACGTTTGCATCAACGAAAGCAGAGTTTATTGATACTGACTGTAGGTTTTGAGCAGGCTTTTCACCCACCAACCGCAAAAAGCGTGCGGTAACATCGTGCAAATTAGATAGCTCAGTAAGCACGTTAGACTCGGCAAGAGAAAGGCGACCACTGATTTGCTCTAAGTCAGCTCTACGACCTACCCCAGCTTCCACGCTCTCTTCAATTTGTTTGAACACATCAACGTGAGTTATCAGGTTTTCTTCAGCAAGCTTTAAGAGCTCTCGAAACAACTGAACATCCATATAAGCAAGGGCGGTATCTAACGACTTCTGCTCAATTTCGCCCATTAATTCGAAAAAGCGTACAACTTGCGCTTGCTTGAATCGCTTTACCTCACTGCTTGTTAAAAAACCGTCGTATAACATTTGGGTAAGTGTGATTTGAGCAGTATGGCCCATGTATTCACGATCCAAACCATAGTTTCTATCAGTGTACGCGCTTGACGCCAATACATCGACCTGTGGCCGAAAACCACCTCGCGCGATGTCAACGTCTGACATTGCTACCTGAAGTTGTCGCCAGCTGGCTTGTACTTCCGGATTTTCGTTTACTACCTTTCGAACATAATCTTCCAAACTGACTGGCGAGTTGTTTATACCATTGCTTTGAGCAATAGCAGCATGAGCAAGCACAGCGCCAGTTGTTCCAGTAACAACCTTGGTAAGCACTGAGTTAATTAACTTCATATATGCGTCTCACTATATAAAAATTAAGCGACATTTGTGTCGTTTCTTACATTTTAAAAAGTAGACGCTATGTGTATTTCTGCAAACCTAACCCTCAATTAATAGATTAAATATTAATATATTAGGGGTAACTACCTAGAGCTTATACCAAAGAATAAGTGCTCTCCGTACCACGGTCCGGTAACCGATTTAAAAACCTCTGCTACGCTTTTTCTATAGCGTGATATTTATTGATTGAGAGGGAAATATGGCTGAAGTAATCATTGCAGAAATAAATGGTGAAGCTTCTATTGTTCGTGGTGAAACAGGTGAACAAGTTGTTGCTACTGTCGGAATGACTGTTTATGAGGGAGATGTATTAGATGTTTCACCCAATGGGTTTGTTACCGTTAGTGTCGATGGCGAACTTCGCACACTTCCAGCCGGACAAAGTGTCACCTTCCCGCTGCAATTAGATTTTACAGAAAGCAATTCTGACGATGAATTTGCCGTCTTTGACGAGAGTGTCGATGAGCTTGCCGCATTGCTTGACGGCGTTGATGGCGTGGAGAGTGTCGAAGGAGAGAACCAAACAGGCGATGCTGATTTTCTTGACGCGCTTGCTGGTGACGGCGACATTTTAGAGTCATTGGAAGCTACCGCTGCCGGTCTTGATGGTGGAGCGGGTGCAGGCGGAAGTAACTTTGTTCGTGTTGATCGTATAAATGAAGACGTTGACCCAGCCGGTTTTCAGTTCGATCAAAATGCAAATGGTAACGACGATGTTACGCCCGTTGAGTTTTCTGAAACAGGTGAACAAGCACAAGATATCTCACTTTCTCTTGACGCAATCGGTTTGACGAGCGACACCACACCCACCTTATCAGGTATCACTTCGGCAATTCCGGGAAGTACAGTTACGCTGACCGTTACCGACAGCGATGGAAACAATCAAATTGTCACAGCTATCGTACAGGACGATGGTACATTCAGCGTGGACGTGCCAAATTCATTAGCCGATGGTGAATTTACTGTAGACGCTACTGTATTAGAACCTACGGGTAATACTGCAGATAGTTCTACCACTGGCGAAATTGATGCTACTGCCCCGACAATCACCATTAATGCGCCAGGTTCTGACAACGACACCACGCCTACCCTTTCAGGAACAACAGATGCCGCACCGGGCAGCACTGTCACGCTAACCATTACCGATAGCGCGGGTAACACACAAACTATCACAGCAATCGTTCAAGCAGACGGAACTTACAGCGCTGATGTACCTGCCGAATTAGCCGAAGGCGAATTTACGGTTAACGCAAGCGTGACCGATGAAGCAGGCAATACGGCTAGTGCTGAAGCACAGGGCGGCATCGACCTGACTGCGCCTACCATTTCGTTAAACGACCCAGGGATAAATGGCGATGCTACACCTACGCTTTCTGGTTTATCGGATGCCGTGCCCGGAAGCACCATAACACTTACCGTTACCGATAGTGCTGGTGTTACTCAAACTTTCACTACCACCGTACAAGCCGACGGTACCTTTACCGTTGAAGTTCCAAATGCTGTGGCAGAGGGTACATACAGCGTAACTGCTGAGGTGACCGATGGGGCGGGTAACACAGCGCAGGCAACAGCGAGTGGCGATTATGATTCTACGAGTCCGTCGACCACAGTAAACCAACCTGCACCATCGAACGACACTACGCCTAACGTTTCTGGTGAAACCGATGCGCCTCCAGGCAGTGAAGTCGTCATTGTTGTTACAGATAGCGAGGGTAACGAGCAGACGATAGTTACCACAGTGAGTGGAGACGGAACGTTCAATGAGGATGTGCCAGCAGATCTTAGCGAAGGAGAGTACACAGTAGATGTTACCGTAACGACCCCTGCAGGTAATAGCTCTACCACTACGGTAACAGGCGAAGTAGATACCACAGCGCCGGTGATCAGCCTTGAACCCATTGGATCAACCAATGATGATACGCCAGTGATCAGTGGAAACACTGACGCAGAACCAGGTGCGGCAGTAACACTAGATATCGTACACTCAGACGGTACTACGCAAACAATTACGGCGATAGTGCAAGAAGACGGTAGCTTTAGTGCTGAAGTTCCGCAAGCACTGGCAAACGGCGACTTCACGGTAACCGCTACTGTGTCTGATGTGGCGGGCAATACCGCTTCAACGTCAATCGATGCGGTTATCAATACCCAAGGCCCTAATGTTGTTATTGAAACCGGCTCTCCTACCAATGGTAGTGAAGGCATAGGGGGGTCGTCAGACGCACCTAATTCAGAGGTTGTGGTTGTTATCACCGATAGCGACGGCAACAGCCAGATAATAACGGGGACAACCGATGAGAATGGTAACTTCAATGTAGCATTCCCTCCTGGCTCTGAAGAGGGCGAATACGATATTGAAGTAACGGTGACTGACGAAAATGGTAATAGCTCTACTGCCACAGCCACTACCGTACTTGATACCACGCCACCAGTTGTGAATATCGACCCGCAAACGGATACTAACGACACAACACCGACTATCTCAGGTAATACAGATTTACCCGCTGGCAGCGAGGTTGCTATTACCGTGACCGATAGTCAGGGTAATACGCAGACCGTTACCGCCGTTGTTGATGAAAATGGTAATTTCAACGCTGATGTGGGTGAAGCTTTGGCGGAAGGAAGCTACGAGGTTTCTGTTGAAGCAACCGATGCTGCAGGCAATACAACTACCGCTGTCGACAACAGTGGCAATATAGACACTACCGCACCAGTACTTACTCTAAACCCACAAACCGACGGCAGTGATACTACGCCAACCATTTCTGGTCTACCGATTTACCTTCTGGTTCAACGGTAACCATTGTGGTTACCGACAGTGCGGGCAACACGCAAACTATCGATACAATCGTTAATGATAACGGTGAATTTACCGTAGACGTGCAAACGCCTCTTACTGAGGGGGAATTCACTGTAGAGGCCAGTGCTACAGACGATGCGGGCAATACAACGACCGCTACCGAAGACGGCGGCAACATCGACACCCAAGCACCGAACATTGCGCTAGAGCCTCTTGGTACAAGTAACGACCCGACACCGACGATTAGTGGTTCGACGAATTTAGAAGCAGGCAGCACGGTTACACTTACCGTTACCGATAGTGCTGGAAACAGTCAAACCTTTACTGCCACACTAGACGCGAACGGCGAATTTAGCGCAGACGTTCCTGCTGAACTCGCTGATGGTGACTACACGGTTGAAGCAACAGCCACCGATGCTGCGGGAAATAGTGCTTCAACGACACAAACTGGCACCGTGGACAGCAATGCGCCAAGCTTAACCCTTGACCCACTAGGTGATGATAACGACACCACGCCTACTATCTCGGGTACTACCGATTTACCCGCTGGCAGCACTGTCACACTGTCTGTTACCGATGCGCTTGGCAATACGCAAACATTTACGGCAACGGTAGACGGTTCTGGTAATTTCAGTGTCGATGTACCCAATCCATTAGCGGAAGGTGAATATAGCGTAACGGCTACAGCGACCGACGCGAACGGCAATACCGCAACGGCAACGGAAACTGGCGGTAATATCGATATTACATCGCCGCTGGTTAATCTAGATGCTCAAGGCAGTACTAATGATACTACGCCAATCATCTCAGGTAACACAGACCAGGCACCGGGTAGCAGTGTCGCAATCACTGTTACTGACAGTGCAGGGAATACACAGACTTTTGTTGCTGTAGTCGATAGTGACAGCACTTTCTCGGTTGATGTTCCAGCAGAGCTTGCCGACGGTGACTTTACCGTTACCGCCACGGTCACTGACGATGCGGGCAACCAAGATTCTGCATCAACTCAAGGCAATATTGATACTGCGGCACCAACGCTATCGCTTGATCCACAAGATGTGGGCAACGATACTACACCGCTTATTAGCGGAACGACAGATTTACCACAAGGCAGCACGGTAACAATAGTGGTCACTGATAGCTTAGGTAATCAGCAAACTATTGAAGCCGTTGTAGATGGAAATGGAGGCTTTAGCGCTGAAGTACCTAGCGCATTGGCAGAAGGTAACTACTCCGTTACAGCAACCGCTGCCGATGAAAATGGAAATACCGCTAGCGTGACA
This sequence comes from Alteromonas sp. ALT199, assembly GCF_018619335.1. Lineage (GTDB taxonomy): Bacteria > Pseudomonadota > Gammaproteobacteria > Enterobacterales > Alteromonadaceae > Alteromonas. Next base: position 34,074 of record NZ_JAHHDX010000115.1, read on the forward strand.
GAAAACGGCGGCATTGTAGATACAACCGCACCATCGTTATCTTTAAATCCAGTGGGTTCTGGCAACGATACCACACCGACTCTATCAGGCAGCACAGATTTGCCTGAAGGAAGTGTTGTCTCGCTAACGGTCGTAGATAGCGCTGGTAACACACAAACTATCAACACCTTGGTTGATGCCAACGGCAACTTCTCTGTCGATGTACCGCAAGAACTTGCTGATGGAAACTTTACAGCTACTGCCACGGTAGAAGACGCTGCAGGTAATGAGGCGACAGACAGCACAACAGGCAACATTAATACTAGTGCTCCTACATTAGTGCTAGATGGACAAGGCGAAACGAATGACAGTACACCCGCTATTTCAGGTACCACCAACTTGCCTGAAGGAAGCACGGTTACCTTAACCGTAACGGATAGCACAGGTAACACGCAAACGATTACCGCGACAGTAGGTGCAGACGGTGCATTTAGTGCAGATGTTACCACCCCACTCGCTGATGGCGCTTACACCGTTACTGCTAGCGCAACTGACGGCGATGGCAACACGACAACAGTAACCGACAATGGTGGCATTGTAGATACCACCGCGCCTACGCTTACCCTAGAAAACCCTGGCAGCACGGGTGACACCACGCCTACGCTTGCAGGCACGACAGACCTTCCTCAAGGAAGCACGGTTACACTTGTCGTAACAGATAGCGCTGGAAACACGCAAACTGTCAATGCTTTGGTCGATGCAGATGGTAGCTTTAGTGTCGATGTGCCAAACGCACTAGCTGACGGCGACTTTACTGTGACTGCCAGTGCAACCGACAGTGCAGGCAATACCGCAAATGCTAATACAACAGGTAATGTAGATAGCCAAGCGCCATTGTTAACCCTTGACACGCAAGGCGCTACCAGCGACGTAACTCCTACTATCTCAGGTACTACTGATGTTGCTCCCGGCACATTGGTTACCATTACTGTAGTCGATGCCAATGGTGACTCGCAAAGCTTCCAGGCAGCCGTGCAAGCAGATGGAACATTCAGTGCGGACGTGCCTAATGCACTGGCCGAGGGCGACTTCACCGTTTCGGCAACAGTAAGTGACGCGCAAGGCAACACCGCGACGGCAAACGAGGCCAATGGAACAATTGATACACAAGCGCCTACTGTTACCGTTAATCCGTTAGATTCAGGTAATGACACTACGCCGATTATTTCAGGTAACACAGATTTACCCGAAGGTGCTGTCGTGTTGATCACCGTAACCGACAGCAATGGCGACACCCAAACCATCAACGCATTAGTTGATGCAGATGGCAACTTCTCTACAGAGGTATTGTCTCCACTGCCAGAAGGCGACTACAGCGTCGAAGTTACTGCAACAGATGATGCAGGTAATTCAACAACCGCAACTGAAGACAATGGCAATGTTGACACCACCGCCCCTGTTCTTACCCTAAATCCGCAAGGTACTGGTAACGATGAAACGCCTAACATAACGGGCAGCACTGATTTGGCGCCGGGAAGTACAGTAACGTTAACTGTCACAGATAGCGCAGGCAATACACAAACCTTTGACGCCACAGTGGACGCGAATGGTGACTTCAGCGCGGATGTGCCAAATGCCATGCCCGATGGCAGCTATACCGTAACCGCAAGCGCTACAGATGAAGCAGGAAATACAACAACCTCAACCGATACTGGTGTCCTAGATACTAGCGCTCCTGCGCTAACGCTAGATGCACAAATCACAGTAAGCGATACTACCCCAACCATTACGGGTACTACTGACCTACCCGCGGGTTCAACCGTGACGCTTTTTGTCACTGACAGTGCAGGCAGCGCGCAAATCTTTACAGCACTTGTTGATGCAGACGGTAACTTTAGTGCTGATGTTCCCGCGCCTCTTGCCGAGGGTGATTACTCAGTAACGGCTACCGCTACAGACAGCAACGGAAATAGTGCATCTGTCACCGACAATAACGGTATCGTCGATACTGTCGCCCCCGTTATTTCACTAGATGCGCTGGGGTCAAATAACGATACTACGCCTACCATTTCAGGCTCTACGGACTTAGCAGCGGGTGAGAGCGCAACGCTTTCAATTACCGACAACGCTGGCAATACCCAAACTGTCACCGCAACGGTTGACGCAAACGGCAACTTTACTGTGGATGTGCCAGCTGCGCTCGCAGAAGGTGACTATACGGTTACCGCAACGGCCACCGACGATGCTGGCAACAGTGCGTCGGCCAATGCAACAGGCACAATAGACACCACAGCGCCTGCCCTAACCTTAGACCCTCAAGGGTTAGGCAACGATACAACGCCAACCATTTCGGGAAGTACAGATCTAGCCGAAGGTAGCGTGATCTCCTTGGTTATCACAGATAGTGCAGGCAACATTCAAACGATTACAGCAACAGTTGACGCTGCAGGAAACTTTACGGTTGATATACCCGCGGCACTTGCTGAGGGCTCGTACAGTGTTGAAGCTACCGCCACTGATGAAGCAGGCAACAGCACGTCGGTTCTCGATAATTCAGGCGTAATCGACATCACGCCACCTGAGCTAAATCTTGAAGAATTAGCGCCAGAGAATAACCTGACGCCAACTATTTCTGGCACCACAAACCTTCCAGCTGGCGCCATTGTCACACTAACGGTGGTCGACAGTGCGGGTAACACGCAAACCTTTGCTGCAACGGTACAAACCGACGGCAGTTTTGCCGCCAACGTACCTTCGCCACTAGCTGAAGGTGACTATACGGTTACCGCAACCGCTCAAGACACGGCTGGCAACCAAAGTTCTGATTCTGAAACGGGTGGCAGCGTAGATACCACAGCACCTATTATCACTCTGGATCCGCTTGGCACAGGTAACGATAACACGCCTACTATTAGCGGAAGTACCGACCTAGCCGCAGGAAGTACAGTAACGATTACAGTAACTGACAGTGTTGGCACTGAGCAGACGTTTACTACAACTGTTGATGCTAATGGCGACTTTAGTGCGGATGTGCCTAATCCTTTGGCAGACGGAAACTTCGACGTTACTGCAACGGCGACTGATGCTGCAGGCAATACTGCTACAGATACAGTGAGTGGCGACATAAACTCTGCCGCGCCTACACTATCGTTAGATCCTCTTGGGTCGGGCAACGACACGACGCCGACTATTTCAGGTAACACCGACTTAGCGCCAGGTAGCACTGTCACGCTAACTGTGACCGACAGTGCTGGAAACACACAAACATTCAGTGCCATAGTGCAAGGCGATGGAAGCTTTGCGGCTGATGTCCCTGCGAGCTTACCTGAAGGTGACTATTCTGTTACTGCCACCGCCACAGACGGCGCTGGCAACAGTGCATCGGTAACCGAAAATGGCGGTAACATCGATACTACAGCTCCATCGATAACCATCGATACACAAGGGCTTGGCAATGATGCAACGCCGTCTATCTCTGGCACCACAGATCTCAATGCTGGCAATACGGTAAGCATAAGCGTGACAGACAACGCTGGAAATACTCAAACATTCACGGCAACCGTTCAAAACGATGGTACTTACAGTGCTGATGTGCCTGCCGATTTAGCTGAAGGCAGTTTCAGCGTGACCGTCACTGCGACTGACGATGCGGGTAATGCTGCAACGGCAATAGATAACAACGGCGTCATAGATACAGCAGCCCCTACCGTAACGTTAGACGCACAAGGCCTAACCAACGATGCTACACCGACTATATCGGGAACCACCGACTTGGCTGCGGGCAACACTGTAAGCATTAGCGTGACTGACAGCCAGGGCAATACGCAAACTTTCACTGCCACCGTTCAAGTGAACGGTAGCTTTAGCGCTGATATGCCAGCTGACCTTGCAGAAGGCGATTACACAGTAGAAGTGACGGTGACTGATGATGCAGGTAATCAAAACACAGCGGTTGATAACGAGGGTACAGTTGACACCACACCGCCTGTTATTAACCTTGACCCAGTGACCAGCGGCAATGACGCCACGCCAATATTAAGTGGTACTACCGACTTGCCTGAGGGAACAACAATTACACTGGTTGTCACCGATGCAGGCGGTAATGTACAGAATCTTACTGCTACGGTGGATGCGGGTGGCACTTTCTCAGTTGAAGTACCCAGTGCGCTTGTTGATGGCGATTACGACGTAACAGCCAGTGCGAGCGATGCTGCAGGCAATAGCACGACAGTGACGGATAGCGGAAATATTAACACGAGCGCCCCGGACATTACGCTAGATTCCCTTGGCCAGACAAACGACGCTACGCCTCTTATTTCTGGAACAACTAACGCGTCAGTTGGTGCCGTTGTCACTTTAACAGTGACAGATAGTGCTGGAGCAGTTCAAACCTTTACTGCAACAGTACAAGGAGATGGCACCTTCAGCGCTAACGTACCGTCAAACTTGGCCGAAGGTAGCTACACAGTTGTCGCAGAAGTAACTGACGGTGCCGGAAATACAGGCTCTGACTCTGAAACTGGCGGCGTAGTAGATACCACATCACCGGCTATTGATGTGGCAGAGCAAGGTATTGGCAATGATGCGACGCCAACCATTAGCGGCACGACTGACCAGCCAGCTGGTAGCACGGTTTCCATTTCCGTCACCGATAACGCTGGCAATATACAAAACTTATCAGCAATCGTACAAAGCGACGGTTCCTTTAGTGTAGAGGTGCCTGCCGATTTGTCGGAGGGTAACTACACGGTTGAGGCTTCGGTTGTAGACGAAGCTGGCAATACAGCATCAGACGCTGAAAGCGGCGTAATCGATACAATTTCACCTGTTATTACGCTGGACGACCCAGGTACAATTAGCGACTCAACCCCAAGCATTAGCGGCACCGTTGATTTACCGCAAGGTTCTACAGTGCAGATAACAGTTGTTGATAGTGCGGGTAATACCCAGGTATTCTCTGCGTTGGTTGCCGCGGGCGGCGTATTCTCTGCCGACGTACCAGCGGCGATGGCTGAAGGAAACTTCACTGTATCTGCAACCGCCACTGATACAGCAGGTAACAGTACAACCGATAACGAAGCAGGCGTAGTTGATACGCTTGTACCTACACTTACTATAAATGTTGCCGATACCACTAACGACGCGACGCCACTCATTACCGGTACAACCGATGAACCAGCAGGCTCTGTGGTCACCATTTTGGTAACCGATAGTGCTGGTGCAACCCAGACCTTAAGTGCAGTGGTACAGAGTGATGGCACTTTCTCTATATCCCCGGGTACCGATTTAGCTGAAGGCGACTTCACGATAAGCGCTAGCGTCAGTGATGAGGCAGGTAATACAGCGACAGCAAATGATACAGGAAGCGTAGATACTACAGCTCCATCTCTAACCTTAACACCACTTGAGGAAGGCAATGACACAACCCCGACTCTGTCTGGTAGCACTAACCTAGAGCAAGGCAGTGAAGTTACTCTTGTGGTAACCGACAGCGCAGGAAATGTACAAACCATCACAGCTACAGTTGATGTAAATGGAAACTTTACAGTGGATGTGCCTGCGCCTTTGGCTGAAGGTGCATACAGTGTAGAAGCCACGGCGAGTGATGAAGCGGGTAATAGTACTACCGTCGTAGACAATACAGGCGTTATTGATACGACAGCCCCTACTCTATTGTTAGATACACTAGCCCCAGACAGTGACACTACACCTACAATATCAGGGAATACTGACCTGCCTGCAGGTGCTACGGTAACGATTACGGTTACAGATAACGCAGGTGTAAGCCAAACCTTCGATGCAACCGTTCAGGGAGACGGCAGTTTCTCGGCCGATGTGCCTAACCCAGTGGCTGAAGGAGGCTATACCGTCACAGCGGTTGCCCAAGACCCAGCCAGCAATGAGACTATTGCCACTGAAACGAACGGTAGCGTAGACACTACCGCGCCGACTATCAACTTAGATGCACAAGGCACAGGTAATGATACTACGCCAACCATCACCGGTAGCACCGATTTAAGCCCAGGTAGTTCAGTGACCATAACCGTCACCGACAGCGCAGGAGTAGAACAAACATTTACGGCTATTGTCGATAGCAACGGTGACTTCAGCGCCGACGTGCCCAATGCAATGGCAGACGGAAACTTCGATGTTACTGCTACCGCCACTGATGCTGCTCGAAACTCAGCGTCTGATACTACCAGCGGCAATATCAATACAGCCGTGCCAAACCTAGCCTTGGACTCGCTTGGTACAGGAAACGACACAACACCGACCATTTCCGGTACTACAGATATTGCGCCAGGCAGCACCGTATCCATCAGCGTTACCGATAGTGCAGGAAACACCCAAACATTTGGCGCCATTGTTCAAGCCAACGGTACCTACTCTGTAGATGTGCCAGCAGCCTTATCTGAAGGTAATTATTCTGTCACTGCAACTGCCACTGATGCCTCGGGCAATACGGCAACCGCAAACGAAAATGGTGGAATTATCGATACTACTGCGCCTGCTGCACCTACTGTTGATGCGGGCAATGGTACTGAAATTACCGGTACTGCCGAAGCAGGAGCTGTCGTAAACGTAGACGTTGACGGTGACGGCACACCTGATTTCACGGTGACTGCTGATAACGATGGTAACTGGTCAGTAACACCCTCTTCACCGCTAGCAGATGGCGTGGTTGTAACGGCAACAGCTACCGATGAAGCAGGTAATGTCAGTGCACCAGCGTCTGATACGGTAGACGCTGTTGCGCCAATTGTTGACTTTAACGATCTAACGACTAACGACACCACGCCTGCACTTACCGGTTCGGTGGACGACCCAACCGCCATTGTGGTCGTTACCATTAACGGTACAGACTATACCGCTACAAACAATGGTGATGGCAGCTGGACACTGACTGACGATGCGGTATCGGCTCTTGCTGAAGGTACCTATATCGCAACGGTTACTGCCACTGATGCCGATGGCAATGTGGGTTCAAATTCAGGAACGGTAGTTATTGATACTACACCACCTGCGATACCTACTGTGGATGCGGGCAACGGCACAGAAATTACCGGTACCGCTGAAGCAGGCGCAACCGTAAATGTGGACGTGGATGGCGACGGCACGCCAGACTTCACCGTAATCGCTGATGGCGACGGCAATTGGAGCGTGACGCCTGATACACCGCTGGCCGATGGCGTGGTTGTAACGGCAACGGCCACTGATGAAGCAGGCAATGTCAGTGCGCCAGCGTCGGATACGGTAGATGCTGTTGCGCCAGTCGTTTCAATCAATGATTTAACCACTAATGACGCTACACCAGAGCTAACGGGAACGGTTGACGATCTAAGCGCTATCGTAGTAGTGACCATTGATGGCGTGGACTACACCGCAACTAACAATGGCGATGGAAGTTGGACCCTGGCTGACGATGCAGTGGCTACACTTGCAGATGGTAGCTATACCGCTACGGTTACTGCCACTGATGCCGATGGCAATGTGGGTTCAAATTCAGGAACGGTAGTTATTGATACTACACCACCTGCAATCCCTACTGTAGATGCTGGCAATGGCACCGAAATTACTGGTACCGCCGAAGCAGGGGCAACAGTAAATGTGGACGTGGATGGCGACGGCACGCCAGACTTCACCGTCACAGCAGATGGCGACGGCAATTGGAGCGTGACGCCTGATACACCGCTTGCCGATGGCGTAATTGTGACCGTAACGGCAACTGACGCAGCGGGCAACATTAGTAACCCCGCCTCAGATACGGTTGACGCAGTGGCTCCAACCGTCACCTTTGATGATTTAACCACCAACGATACAACCCCTGCGCTGACAGGCACAGTGGACGATGGTAACGCTACGGTAGTCGTTACCATCAACGGTATAGATTACCCCGCCACTAATAACGGTAACGGTACTTGGACACTGACTGACGATGAAGTCACTGCCCTCGCCGAAGGTACTTATACAGCCACGGTAACAGCCACAGATCCTGACGGTAACACTGCCACCAACACAGGCACGGTTATCGTTGATACCACGGCACCAGCAATACCTACTGTTGATGCAGGCAACGGCACTGAAATTACCGGCACAGCCGAAGCGGGCGCAACGGTAAATGTGGATGTAAACGGAGACGGCACGCCAGATTTCACCGTAATCGCTGATGGCGACGGCAATTGGAGCGTGACGCCTGATACACCAATAGCAGATGGAGTTGTAGTAACGGCAACAGCTACTGATGAAGCGGGTAACACCAGTGGGCCTGCATCTGACACGGTAGACGCCGTGGCACCTGTCGTAACCATCAATGATATAACGACCAACGACACTACGCCTGCGCTAACAGGTACGGTTGATGACCCAACGGCTACTGTAGTAGTCACCATCGACGGCGTTGACTACACCGCTATAAATAATGGCGACGGTACGTGGGCACTAGCTGATGACGTAGTCGCTACACTCGCCGAAGGTAGTTACCCAACATCTGTTACTGCAACTGACGATGCGGGTAATACCGATACCGACACTGGTACTATAGTAATTGATACCACCGCGCCTACCGTTGCAATAAACGATTTAACCACCAACGACACCACACCAGAACTTACCGGTACGGTGAACGATCCGAATGCGGTTGTGGTGGTGACGATTGATGGCAATGATTACACCGCTACCAACAATGGTGATGGCACGTGGACGTTGGCTGACAATGCAGTTGCTACGCTATCAGAAGGCAGCTACCCAACTTCGGTAAGCGCTACAGACGCCGCGGGTAACACGGTGACCAACACAGGTACAGTAATAATTGATACCACCGCGCCTACGGTAGGTATTGACGATCTAACTACCAACGACACCACGCCTGAGCTTACCGGGACGGTGAACGACCCCAATGCAGTTGTGGTGGTAACGATTGATGGCAATGATTACACCGCTACCAACAATGGTGATGGAACATGGACACTAACTGACAACGCAGTTGCTACGCTTGCAGAAGGCAGCTACCCAACTTCGGTAAGCGCTACAGACGCCGCGGGCAACACTGTCACCAACACAGGTACAGTAATAATTGATACCACCGCGCCTACGGTAGGTATTGACGATCTAACTACCAACGACACCACGCCTGAGCTTACTGGGACGGTGAACGACCCCAATGCAGTTGTGGTAGTGACCATTGACGGTAATGATTACACCGCTACCAACAACGGCAACGGCACGTGGACACTGGCTGATAATATCGTCGCCCTGCTTGCTGAAGGCAATTACACGGCAACGGTAACCGCCACAGATGCGGTAGGCAATCTTGCGACTGATACAGGTACAGTTGTTATCGATACCAGTATTGATGAAAACAATAATGGTCAAACGGTAACGTTCGACAGTATCTCAAACGACTCTGGGGTGGCTGGAGACTTTGTAACCAGTGACAGCACGCTTATCTTTAATGGAACGGTTGACCTTGGTGACAATACTACCCTAACCGTTACCGTCGATGGTACGTCCTATACCTTTGGCACTGCCCCTGAACTTACCATTGATGGCAGCGGTAATTGGAGCCTTGATTTAACAGGCACAACGCTACCAGCAGGTACCTACGCGGTGGTGGCAACAGTTACAGACGAAGCAGGTAACTCGGCAAGCACAGCAAGTCAAAATGTTGTTGTACAGGCTCTTGATGCTATAAACGACGGTAACACCGTTGATATGGGCGAACCTGTGGTCACGGTCAACCCACCGGAAACTACTAGCAACGTAGATGTTATCGGCTTAGCAGAGTCTACAGGCGGAGTTGATGCAAGTGCATCCTTTACCGTTTCTCCTAACCATGTCGGTGAAGTGCTAGTAGAAGTCGACCAAATAGCTCTGGTTGCTGTTGCCGATGCCTACATTGTTGAAGTGTATGACGAGAGCGGACAACTTGTTTACAAAGGAGTAAGCGCAAACTCACAACTTGCCGATATCGGTGGCCTAGACATTTTTGATGTTACCGGCGACGAGACCATTTCGTTCACGTTGGTAGGCCTTGATGCTGGCAACTACAGTGTGGTGGTCCGCAATGATGAGAACTTACTTGAAGACTTGTTAGACAACGACAATAGTAACGATGTTAACCTTCAAGAACTTGGTTCAGCTGGCGTTGTACTTGGGCCGGACAATCAAGCTGTCGTCCTTAATACTATTGAAACAACGTTAAATACCGGCGTTTTAGGAGTTCCAATTGGTACGGTTGGTACGCAAGTAAGGGGAGTACTAGAAACACTTCTGGAAGCTACCACAGTAATTGGCGCGGGCCAGCTTGTTAATTTGCTTACCGCGCCTCTTGATGCAATTGGTTTAACCGGCTTCCTTGATGACATTCTAAGTGTCATTGCCGATGCATTGCTCAGCAATACATTAACCTTATTGCAAGACACTGATATCACCACCACATTAACCGAATACACCTATACGGGTGATTTGGTGGCCCAAGGCAACCTAATCGACGGTGATATTAGCGGCGTAGGTGCTGACACTATCTTAGACGGTGCCCAAGTAACGCTTGTTACCAACGCCTCTGGTGATAGTGTGGCTGTTCCTGCTACTGGTACCGTTACTATTCAAGGTAACTATGGCGTACTGGAAATTGCTGCAGACGGCACATACACCTATACCGCCGATGGTGACCGTAGTGCAATTGGCCAGGACGAAGTGTTTAATTACACTCTATCAGATGGTGAAACTTCTGATATTGCGGCACTTACCATCAACATATCTGGCAGCGACTTCCCGCCAGTAGTAGCCCAAACCGATAACAATGACATGGAGTTGGGCGCACAAACGGCCATTGTGAATGCACCAGTTAGCGACAGTGACTTCCAAGTGCTTGGCTTAACCGAAGGCTCACCAGCAGCGGGCTCGCCAGAGGCTAGCACCACACTTACCGTTGATGCTGGTTTCTTTGGCGAAGTGGTTGTAGAGGTCAGTCAAACCGCGCTGGTGGCGGTTGCCGATTCGTATCGTATCGATATTGTTGATTCAGATGGCAATGTGGTTGCCACCGCTATGACGCCAGATAATCCGTTGATAGGTGATGTGGCTGGCGTAAACCTAATCGGAGTAACCGGTGACGATACGCTGGTTGCGAAATTCTCTGGGCTACCTGCCGGTGATTACACCGTGGTTGTACGCAATGATGAAAGTGCCCTTGAGACACTATTCGATCAAAATAGCGACGGCTCGATTACGCTAACAGAGTTAGGTGATGGTGGCGTAGTGCTTGGTGAAGAAAACCAAGAAGTGGTACTAACTGCCCTTGAGGACACACTAAATGGCACTAACGCGAGTATATTAAACGGGCTTGGTTTGGGTACAGTTGTGCGAAACCTTGTACTTGAGCCAGCCTTAAGCACCGCAGATACTATCGGCGCCGGTGATTTAGTGAGTACCATTACTACAGGACTTAACTTATTAGGATTAGGCGCACTGGTAGATACCGTATTAGATGCTGTCGCAGCGGCACTGCTAAGTAATACGCTTACCTTACTTCAGTTTACCGATATAACTTCAACACTCACTGAATATGCGTTTGAAGGTAGCACGACAACATCGGGGAATGTTATCGATGCCGCTAATACGGGCGACGTAACGGACAGCATTGCCGAGGGCGGTGTAGTGACGCAAGTTACCCATACAAACGGCGAGTCGGTGACCGTATTGGGCACTGGGCTATCGGGCATTACTATTGAAGGTGACTATGGTGACCTCACCATCTTTGAAGACGGCAGTTACACCTATGTAGCCAACGGCGTGCGCGACGGCTTAGGCAATACAGATAGCTTCAGCTACACCATTTCAGATGGCACTAACACATCTACCGCAAACTTAAATTTCAATTTATCAGGGCAAGGGGTATCTGCAGACTCGGCCCGTGCTGAATTAACTTATGACTTCGCTACTGATGCAGGCCTTAACGAAACTGATGCGCTTTCTCATGGATATTTATTGGGGCTAGGTGGCAGCTTTAACGATACCAGCAATACATTTGCCGTAGCGACAAATACAACTCAAGATATTACGTTAAACGTTGATAATGGCAGTTTGCTGTCACTGGTTTCAAGCCTTACTGTTACCGTAGAGAAGTTTGAAAACGGTGCATGGGAAGCGTACAGAGTGTTCCCTAACGGCGAGCTAGTTAGCTTATTAGGCATTGATGGCGATACCGTCCTCACTGTTGACGGATTAACTGAAGGTTTGTACCGCCTGTCGATGAGCGGTACGACTGGCGTTGGCATAGCCGGTAGTATTAGTGTAGACCTATCCTCTACCATCAACTATCTTGACCAGTTTGAAGTTAGCGGCGTACAAACCGCCACAGGCAACCTGTTCGAAAACGATGTTCTGTTTGGCCCAACATACGACGTAACCGTATCTACTGATGGAGCAACCTTCCAAGACGCCACTGGCGGTATTACGTTAGTGGGTGATTATGGCACGCTGCAAATTGATGAAACTGGCGCTTACACTTATACCCCGGATAACACGCAAGCCGTATTTGGTGGGACCTTAACGGATACCTTTACTTACCGTATTGAATACCCAGACGGAACTATCGAACAGGCAGAGTTTAACGTGTTTGTGACGGCATCTGGAGAAGGTGTACCTGAAGTAGTGACGACCACTTCATCTGAATCTGTAAGCGCGTCTGATAGCAGCGGCACCGTGGTTACTGACGAGCCTACAGCACCTGACATGATTGACCTGACAGGGCAAACGCTGCAAACAGTCGACCTAAATGCTCAAACTCAATTGGTAACGCCAGAAAACGAGCCGGCTGCCCCGCCTATTAGCTCTGAGCCTGTCGAGAGCGTTGAACCTATTGAGAGTACGCCTGACATCATTACGCTTCCTGAAGAAGAGGTTAGCACGCTTGGCACCAATGTGGGCGATGGTTTTGGCGGTGGCGACACTATCGACCTGTCTGGCACTAAGCTTGATACGGTTGATATTGGCGGTCCTGTGACCACCGCGCCGGACGAGAGTACAAGCCCGCTTTCGCCTGAGCTTTCCACACCAGAAAGTACAGCGCCACAACCCATAACCTCTGGCACAATACCAGAAGACACAATCACCCTTCCAGAAGACGGCGATATTGTCACCGCCGGTCCGGTTACAGAAGTCACAGTCGATATGGTAGATATAGATCTTCCACCGGAAGATTTAATTCTGCCTTCAACTGAGCCTACATCCACTGATTCGGGCAACGAAAATACGTCATCTGATACTGGTAGTGAATTAGTGGGCGATACGTCGAAAGAAGGTAGCGCTGATGTTACAACAGCTTCTCCGACAGAGTCTGAAGTGCTGAAGACAGCGATAGATAAACTTCCACCAACGGATATCTAGTTTGGTCATGAAGTCAGCCTTAAGCCCTCGTATATAACGGGGGCTTTTTTATTGCGTGCCTAGTATCACAAGATATTTAACAAGGGATCTAACAAGATATTTTAGCCCCATAAGCGCGGCGTTACAAAACACTACACCTTGTTGATTAATCTAAGGGTTTCGTATTTTCTGGAACTACGTATAATAAAGCTTCCTACGCATTAGGTCCCCATAGTTTAATGGATAAAACAAGGCCCTCCTAAGGCTTAGATGTTGGTTCGATTCCAGCTGGGGACGCCATTTTGGCTGTCTTAAACCAAAAATAAAGTAAACCTTCCTATACATTTCACTCCCCTATTATCATGTTTATTTCCTCTACTTTGGTTGTAATTTAATCGAATTGCGCAATACTCTTCTAAACAGGAGAGTACAATGACGTTCGATTCGTCCCCCCAAGAAGAAACTGGCGATGATGTTGAAACACCGAGAGATTCAACATTTACCGAAGAGGAATGGTTTGCCATAGAGGCACTATCTGAGCCCGGTGCCATCTTCTAAACGATGAAATCTCAAAATTAATCCCCACTTTTATAGCCGTTGCCTAGTTTAAGCGTCGTCTTTCTGCGCGTTTAGCTTTCTAATAAGTACACTTCGCATAGACCATCACGCACAAAGTAACGTATAAATAATAAGTAGTTAATACGGGGAATAGTATGAGCCAATTTGAAAACGACGATATCGATTCGTTTTTTGCTGAAATGCAAGATGTAAAACCAATCGCTTCAGATGATAAGGCTTTATTACACGATCCTGAAAAGGCGCTCGCCGAAAAGCAAAAACGGGCTGCCTTGAAGGTAAGTGTTCGCGACAAGCTTGCTAACCCGTTAAGCATGGAAGGTGTAAAGCCGGTGCCACCTGATGATTTTATACATTATCAACAACCGGGGATCCAAGACGGCGTATTTAAAAAGCTCCGCCTTGGCAAATATCCGTTGGAAACCAATGTCACATTATCAGGAAAAACCCTAGAACAAAGCCGCGACCTAATTTATAGCACCATTAAATCAAGTCACGAACGTGGGGTTCGTGCCCTGCTCATAAAACATGGAACGGGTGAAAATAGTAAGCCATTTCCTGCGCTGAAAAAAAGCTACGTAAATCATTGGCTACGTGAACTTGATGAGGTAATTGCCTATCATACAGCCCAACCTATGCACGGCGGATTTGGCGCCACCTATGTGTTGCTGAAAAAGCACCCTCAGCAAAAACTAATAAACAGAGAAAAAAATAAGAAAGGATAAAGTGAGAGCTAACTTTTGCGGACTACGGCAGAGCATTGGGTTCGTCTCGTTTTAAGCTTTTTTATAAAACACAATACACAAAAAACTTTTTAATAGCCCCAATGATTAACGCCCGTAGCAGTTGACCTGCTACGGGCGTTAGAATTTTTCTTTCAGACTACTTAACTGAAGACTGCACACTTAGCGTTGTTGGAGCTTCGGCAGATTTCGCAGATGTGCTAAAAACAGCAGTTACGAACATCAGCACTACAGCTACAGCCACTCCGGTTAAGCCAAACCCTTTTGAAGAACGATTCATTGGTCGTCTCTTATTATTAAAACCAGTAAGCCATTGCTAGACACTGGTACAACCCTAACTCAACTCCTGTAACCTAATTGCAATCCTTGCTCGCACTACAATAGATCAGTGACAAACTGATGACAAGGGCAAAAAGCAGATTTTTGACACTTTGCCAAAGCTTTGACACCTATTTAAGGTATGCGTATTTATTAAACAGTATTTTTATAGAAAATAAACAGGGGTTTCCCCCTGTTTATTAAGGTCACTCTGTTACATTAACCAACAAACTTACGGGCGTTTCTAAAGATACGCATCCACGCGCCATCTTCTTGCCAATCGTCTGGGCACCATGAGTTTGCAACGGCTCTAAACACACGTTCAGGGTGCGGCATCATAATAGTGCTGCGCCCATCGACAGACGTTAAACCAGTAATACCTTGCGGTGAACCGTTCGGGTTAGCTGGGTATTGCATAGTTGGCTTGCCGTAGTTATCTACGTAACGCATGGCTACCTGACCGCTAACCTGCGATAGCGCGTTTTCATTTGCAAATTCAGCCTGACCTTCGCCGTGCGACACAGCAATCGGCATACGCGAGCCTGCCATACCATCTAGCAGCACAGACTTAGACTCCATCACTTCAACCATGGCAACGCGGGCTTCAAAACGCGCCGACTGGTTAGTGACAAAGTGCGGCCAGTGCTCAGTGCCAGGAATCAATGATTTTAGGTTCGATAGCATCTGACAACCGTTACATACACCTAAACTAAAAGTGTCATTGCGGTTAAAGAAGCCTTCGAACTGATCCCGCGCCATGCTGTTGAATAGAATAGACTTTGCCCAACCTTCACCTGCACCTAATACGTCGCCGTAAGAGAAACCGCCACAAGCAGCAAGACCCGCAAACTGCTCAAGGGTAATGCGACCCGACAGCACGTCACTCATGTGCACGTCGATAGCGTCAAAACCTGCACGGGTAAATGCTGCTGCCATTTCTAGATGTGAATTAACGCCCTGCTCTCTTAAAATCGCCACTTTTGGCTTAACGCCTTTGGCAATATAAGGTGCGGCAACGTCTTCGTTGACATCGTAAGATAGTGCTACATGCAAACCAGGGTCGGCAGCATCTTGCTTCGCAGTGTGTTCTTGTTCAGCACACTCTGGGTTATCACGAAGCTTTTGCATTTCAAACGTAGTTTGCGCCCAGGTAGTACGCATTGATACACGGCTATCGGCAAGTACAGCTACACCGTCGCGGCTAAACTCAATCATATCTGTGCTGTTTAATGTACCGATATCGTGAGCCAATTCAGTTAAGTCAAACTTAGCCAGTACAGCGTTAACTGCGTCTAGGTCGCTTTCAAGCACTTGAATAACACCGCCCAATTCTTCATTGAACAATACAGCGATATCGTTGCCTTCAAGGCTATCAAGGTTAATGCTTACACCTGTTTTGCCTGCAAAGGCCATTTCTGCCACTGTAGTGAATAGGCCGCCGTCTGAACGGTCGTGGTAAGCACACACCAAACCGTTTTCGATAAGCGTTTGCATAGCGTCAAAGAAGCTTTTAAGACGGGTAGCAGAAACCACATCTGCTGGGCTATCGCCAAGCTGTGTATAGACCTGCGCTAAACAGCTAGCGCCCAAGCGATTTTTACCTTCGCCCAAATCTAGTAGCAACAAGCGGCTTGCGCCTTTGTCTGTGCGTAGCTGAGGCGTTAGGGTTTTGCGAATATCTTTTACTGCGCCAAACGCTGAAATAACCAGTGACAGCGGAGAAGTAACCGCTTTATCTTCACCTTTTTCATTCCATGCGGTTTTCATCGACATAGAGTCTTTACCGACAGGAATGGTTAAACCTAGCTCTGGGCAAAGCTCTTCACCCACTGCTTTCACCGCTTCGTAAAGACCTGCATCTTCACCTGGATGTCCAGCTGCTGCCATCCAGTTTGCAGACAGTTTAATGCGTTTAATATCACCAATGTTTGCTGCAGCAATGTTGGTTAGCGCTTCACCTACCGCAAGACGCGCAGACGCACCGTGTGATAAAAGTGCAACTGGGGTGCGTTCACCCATCGTCATCGCTTCACCGTGGTAGGTGTCAAATGCCGCTGCGGTTACAGCTACGTCAGCCACTGGCACCTGCCATGGCCCAACCATTTGGTCGCGACTTACAAGGCCTGTTACCGAGCGATCACCTATAGTGATAAGGAATGTTTTCTCTGCCACTGTAGGTAGTGACAAAATGCGCGTCGCTGCATCACTTAAAGTAATGCCTGCGTCGTCTAATGCTGGTGAGCTTACCTTGGTTGAGCATACGTCGCGGTGCATCTTAGGCGGCTTGCCTAAAAGTACATCTAGCGGCATATCAATAGGTTTGTTCTCAAACTGACTGTCGTTTAGATTTAGATGCGGCTCGGCAGTAGCTTCACCCACTACCGCAAACGGCGCGCGTTCGCGGGCGCAAATCGCTTCGAATACCGGCATATTTTCCGGTGCCACAGACATAACATAACGTTCTTGCGATTCGTTACACCAAAGCTCTAGCGGCGTCATGCCAGGCTCATCAGACAGCACTTTTCTTAGCTCAAAGTTACCGCCACGACCGCCGTCGTTAACTAGCTCAGGCAGTGCGTTTGAAAGACCACCTGCGCCCACATCATGGATAAACTGAATAGGGTTGTCGTCCCCCAGCTGCCAACATGCATCTATCACTTCCTGACAACGACGCTCCATCTCAGGGTTGTCACGCTGCACTGAAGCAAAGTCTAAATCTTCGTTTGACTGTCCAGACGCCATTGACGACGCCGCACCACCACCAAGACCAATGTTCATTGCAGGGCCGCCAAGAACAATAAGCTTAGCGCCTACCGTGATTTCGCCTTTTTCAATATGGTCACGGCGGATGTTGCCTAAACCACCGGCTAGCATAATGGGCTTGTGATAGCCTCTTACCTCTACGCCGTTAAAACTATTAACTTCTTGCTCAAACGTACGGAAGTAACCGAGTAGCGCTGGGCGACCAAATTCATTGTTAAATGCTGCGCCACCTAATGGGCCTTCAAGCATAATATCGAGAGCGCTCACAATGCGCTGTGGCTTACCATACTCAGCTTCCCATGGCTGCTCTGCGCCAGGAATACGTAAATTAGATACGGTAAAACCAACTAAACCTGCCTTAGGTTTTGAGCCACGTCCTGTAGCCCCTTCATCACGAATTTCACCACCAGAGCCGGTTGCTGCGCCCGGGAACGGTGAAATTGCCGTTGGGTGGTTGTGGGTTTCTACCTTCATTAAAATATCGATATTTTCATGATGGTATTCATATTGATGTGACTGAGGATTTGGGAAGAAGCGTCCAGCTTCCCAGCCTTCCATTACTGCTGCGTTATCTTTGTAAGCTGAGTAAACGTGATCAGGTAATAACTCGTAAGTGTTTTTGATCATTTTGAACAGCGACTTTTCTTGGTCTTCGCCGTCGATGGTCCAGCTTGCGTTAAAAATCTTATGGCGACAATGTTCCGAGTTTGCTTGAGCAAACATATAAAGTTCAACGTCAGTCGGGTTTCTGCCTAGCTTAGTAAAACTATCAAACAGGTAGTCAATCTCATCATCAGCTAATGCCAGGCCCAATGCCACGTTTGCATTAACCAGAGCATCTTTGCCTTCCCCTAATACGTCTACACTAGTGAAAGTGTTAGCTTCGGTCTGTGCAAACAGCACCGCTGCATCGTCAGTATTGGTGAACACTGACTCAGTCATTCTGTCGTGTAAGAAGCTAGCAATGAGTGCAAAATCATCGTCACTTAACGTATCTTCTGTTTCGATATAAAACGCACACCCACGCTCTATGCGATTGATACTTTTTAAACTGCAGTTGTGAGCGATGTCGGTGGCTTTAGAAGACCAGGGAGAGATAGTGCCGGGGCGAGGAGTAATAAGGAAGAGGGTTCCAGAAGGTGTTTGTGCTTGCCTCGCGGGGCCGTAAGTGAGCAGCTTCTCGAGTATTTCTATTTGCTGCTTAGACAAGTCACCTTGGGAATCGACTAGGTGAACATATTCGCTATATAGGTTTTTAACCCTAACGCCGGATTGACCCAGCTTTGCAATCAGTTTAGTTTGGTTAAACTCTGATAGTGCAGGAGCGCCTCGAAGGACCAACATATTGATTTACCTGGTTTGTTAGAAACAACGACCACCAATGCGACGCGTTGCCTCTTGGATTGATGAGTATTTCGGCGCGGATTATAGAGTAATTATGCACAGTAAGTAACCTCATAACGCGCTTACATGAACTTTTTTTTAAACTTAGACGGTTTAATAACAACAAGTAAAGGTCTATGCAGTCACAAGACTATAAAAAACGATTAAAACTACAACTAATAATCATTTTATCCATTGCTGTTATGAGCTGTGGCGTGCCCTCGGTTCCCACTGCCCTTTCTTCATTATTGGAACGGGAAACCATCCGCGTAGGAACAGTCTATGGTGCAGGTACATTCTATAACGGCGCAGAAGGGCCACAGGGTTTTGAGTTTGAATTGCTAGCTGGGTTCGCCGACTACCTTGGCGTCACTCTCGATTTGTATCCGTTTTACAGCTACGAAGTCATGTTGGAACAGTTAGAAGAAGGCAACTTGGACGTGGTAGCCACTGGCGATGCAGTGACACCTTCGCTAAAAAACCGTTTTACTTATGGTCCTGCCTATCAACACGTCAAACAGCAACTTGTATTTCAAGCTGGAACATCAAGGCCCAGGGACCTGTTAAAACTTGACTCCCCCATTATAACGGTTGCTGGGAGTAGCCAAGCTCACTTACTTTCTGATCTTTTGAGCGATTTAGGTGACGAAGCAACGGATACTGAAAAAGTAGTGATAAAGACCGAGCTCATTACCACCGAAGACTCTGACTCTGAAGAACTGCTGCAACAAGTGGCTAATGGTGATATCGCTTATACAGTAGCCGACAGCAACCGTTTGGCTTTACAGCGCAGACGTTATCCAAACTTGGCTGTAGCGAAAACCCTTGACGAAAATATGCCGATGGCTTGGGCGCTTCCGCTACATCAAGACGATTCGGTTAAAGCTGCGCTTATTGAATATTTTGGTACCGTACATCAATCTGGCTGGTTTACGGTACTGGAGGATAAGTATTTCGGTCATATCCGCCAGTTCGATTATGTAGACAGCCGCGCATTTAACTACGCAGCTGAAACTGCGCTAGCCCAATACAAGCCGCTATTTCAACAATATGCAGGTGATCTAGACTGGCGACTGCTTGCGGCCATGAGCTATCAAGAGAGTCATTGGGATAGTAGTGCTGTATCAAGAACTGGGGTTCGCGGCCTAATGATGCTGACGCTGGATACAGCGAGTGACTGGGATGTGGATGATAGAACTAATCCAGAGCAAAGTATTCGCGGCGGCTCCCGTTACTTTGCCAGTTTGCTAGGTCGCATACCCGCACGAATAAGCGAACCCGATAGAACCTGGATGGCGATGGCATCATATAATATCGGCATCGGGCATTTAGAAGATGCAAGGGTGCTCACCGAGCAGCAAGGAGGCAACCCAGATTTGTGGGTAGATGTGAAACGACGATTGCCACAGTTAAGGCAAAAGAAGTATTACCGTACCACCCGCTATGGCTACGCTAGAGGCGATGAGGCTTTACAATACGTAGAAAATATTCGTCGCTACTACGACAGCTTAGTCTGGTTAGATGAACAAGGAAAAATTTAATCTTGTTGGTTTTACTAATCTATTGAAAACTGTCATTTTGATGTCATCTTTACCTTGTACCCTTTAAGCGAGTTAGTTTTTAATTAACTCGCTTTCTCAGAACCTTAATTTTTCTAAAAGATTGTTAACTCTAAAAGAACTGTGCCTCTCGAATAATAAGAGCTTAGTTCAAACGACAGAGCATTTTCCTAAACGGAAAAATGTGGTCACAACGAGGAAAATAGCCTCGATGTGAGAAAGGAGAATAAATGAAAAAAAACCGCTTTATGAAAAAAGGAATAAAATTGAAAAACAACAACAGACGCAGACTAATGCTTAAGCGTTGCCATCAGAAAGTACTTCAACGTCGCAAACTATTTGTAACAAGTGATATGTTCACTCAGTTGACCCGTAAGCCTAGCTAAAATACTTTTAAGCTGGTCGCTTAAGAGATAGAGGTCTATTAATTGAGATCGCTTAGTTGAACTAACCAGCTCAACAAACCAAACAGGCGAATAACACTAATAAACACATCTTCAAGCCAAAGAAATAAAAATTAACTTGAAGCATCCCCCTCTAGATGTTTTTTCGCCTTTTTGGCAGCCTTGATTTCTTTTCTGCGCTTTCGAAAAAAGTCTGACAACTTATTCGCACAATCTTCAGCTAGAACGCCAGACACAATCTCAACTTGATGATTAAGTGCAGGGTGTTGCAATAAGTTCATAACCGAGCCCGCAGCACCGGTTTTAGCATCTTTAGTACCAAACACCACCCGCTTTACTCGCGCATGCACAAGCATACCAGCACACATAGAGCAGGGTTCTAAAGTGACATACAGCGTAGCGTCAATAAGCCGATAGTTTTGCACCTTAGAAGCAGCATCTTTGACAGCGCGCAACTCTGCATGGGCAGATGGATCATTATCCGAAATCGGACTATTGAAGCCTTCACCAATTAACTCTCCATTTAAAACTACACAGGCCCCCACCGGCACTTCACCAATCAATTCTGCTTTATCAGCAAGGGTTAATGCGTGCTTCATCCACATTACGTCTTCTTCAGAAACCGGCCCGCTTACAAAATTTTCGTGAACTGAGTTATCTTGAGCAATATTTTCTCTCGCTAGGTCTACTCCTGCAGTTAGTACTTGGGGCTCTAGCGCTTGCTCTGCTACATTTTCGTTGTTTTGCTCTTGAGGCTGGGCTTTTCCAGTGTCGAAATTTGGTGTTGGAAGGTTGCTGTTTTGGTCACTCATTAGTCAATTTTGCTACTTTACTTGGTGAAATTAATTAACAATTATTCTGCATAAAACTAGGTGAAAATTCTAACTTACTAGAAAGTAATGACTTTTGTCACTTGGCAACCTAATTGCTATCTTTCATTATAACACTGCTGGTGTTAAGGACTTAACTGGTTACATTTATTTTGTAAAGCCTAGCTTAATAACCGCTATAGTACCTGAAGCAAAGCAGTAATTTTACTAATAAGTATTTAGCCTTTTTGTACTAAAGAGAAAAGCTAAATACTGGGTGAATTAGGCAACTGACCACATTTTCACCTACACTCTTTTAAAGCCATTTGTGAGGGATACCACCGTGAATATGACCGCGATTGCAATAGTAGCCATTTGTGCTTGGGCGTTAGTTACCATCATCGACAGTGCAAAAGACAAAAGCAAAAAGAAACTCAGTAACAAAGAGACTGAAGCTTATAAAAAAGAAATTGCAGACTTAAAAGAACGCGTATCTGTACTTGAAAAAATTGTTACTGATGAGCGCTACGACCTAAAAAAGCAGTTTGCCGATTTAGAGAAAGACCGCGTCGCTTAAGTTCAGTTAAATAAAGTATTCTGCCAGCGCAATCAACCTCACGGAATAGTGCGCGCTGGCTACTAAATTAATTGCCTTCCAAGAGTTTGCGTTCCGCCCGCTCTACCCGTCGGGGTTTACCTGCAATCACCAGTACATCGTGAGCCTGTAAAATAGCGTTTTTGTCGGGGTCTTTAACTTCATTACCGTCGCGTCTCAAACCTTTAATGGCAACACGCATTCTTGTGAAATCAATATCTTTTATGGCTTTACCAATGCAAGATGCGTGTTCAGACAACACAACAGCATGGATAAACTCAAGCTTGTCTTCCGTGCCATAGGTGATCTCTGTTGTTTCACCTGGATAAAAACCGTGCATATGATCATAGCGCCCTTTTCTCTCAGCCCGCACCCGCTTCAAAATGCGTGACATGGGCACGCCAGCGTAATGTAGCACCTGCGAGACCAACATTAAGCTGCCCTCTTGTAATTCGGGCACCACTTGGTTTGCGCCCGCGCTGTAAAGGCTTTCGAGTTGGTAGTCGCGTTTGGTGCGAACCATGACATCTGTAGTACTCGTTATGCTTCGGGTCTGCGTAATCACTTGTTTGGCTTTATCGACTTGATCAAACGTTACAAGTACAAGTTTTGCACTTTCCACGTTAGCATTAAGCAAAATATCTTTTTGACTGGCATCGCCAAAGATCACCGGCTCTCCCGCGTTACGGCTTTCGTGCACTCTGACAGGGTCCATATCTATAGCAACAAAATGAATACCTTCCATCTTCAACATGCGCGCTACCGACTGCCCAACACGACCAAACCCACAAATAATGACATGGTTAGTCAGTGGCTCTGTATTGCCATAGCTAGCGTTATCATCAAATGAGACATCATTATTAACAATACGTTTTGCGATAGTCACGCTGTTGTTCATAAGCCATGGCGTTAGCGCCATACTTATTACTCCCATGCATACAATCAACGATGATTGTTCGGAGGTTAATACACCGTGTGTTGTGGCAAGCGCCGCGATTACGAAGCTAAATTCTCCAATTTGACAAAGTTTCACACCCGCGGACCAGCCATCAATGGCGTCAGTTTTAACTAAAAGGGACGCCATTCTTACCAAGATAACTTTAACTATCATTAGCGCAAAAACACCAAATACAATTTCAAACAAGCTGTTCCAGAGCACGGTAAGTTCCAACTGCATGCCAACGGTCACAAAGAACAAACCCATTAAAATATCGCGAAATGGGCGTATATCGGCTTCAAGTTGATATTTGTATTGGCTTTCACCCAACATCATACCCGCCAAGAACGCACCTAACGCCATTGAAAGCCCAAAATAGTAGGTAAGACCACCAGCTAGCAAAGCAATCAATATGGTGGTCAATACAAATAGCTCATCGGTTCTTGTTCTCGCGACTTCCCTAAACACCCAAGGAAGTAACCACTTACCCACTGACATTAAAAATGCAATGACGAATACGCCTTTAAGTAGCGCCTCCCCCAGAGCAAGAGCAATACTCACCTCGCCAGTTTGCGCGAGTAAGGGAATGGCGATGAGAAAAGGGACTACAGCTAAGTCCTGAAAGAGCAAGATACTGACAGCGAGTTGTGTTCGCCGATTGTTAAGAATACCCATTTCGGTAGCTTGCTTTATAACGATGGCGGTAGAACTTAGCGCCAGCGTACCGCCAATAATAATAGATGCACTAATTGGAATCCCCAAGAAAAACGGTACGCAGGTAAAAACAGCTGTAGTAAAAAGCATTTGCCCTAGCCCCACGCCAAACACCAAAGAGCGCATAGCCAGTAATTTGGGAAGGGAGAATTCTAGCCCTAGGGAAAAAAGCAGAAAAACTATACCCACTTCGGCCAACAAGTGCATTTCTTCGGGGTGAGCAAACACGGAGAGTAGTTGTGGCCCTGCAAGCACGCCAGCGAATAGATAAGCAAGAATAGGTGGGAGATGAATGCGTTTAAATAATGCGACCGCGCAGACCGATATAAACATCAGTATTACGATATTTAAAAAACTCGTCCCCACAAAACCTCCTAGAGTAACATCTACTTCCGTTTGTAAAAGAAGCGCTATAATTTACGCAACCTTACACATTAGACTAAAGACTAGCACCACTAATGTGCTGTTGGCATCTAGCTTGCAAAACCCCTATGTAAATGCAGATCCGGCAAGTTTTGCCGCTGTGATCGTCATAATTGTCGCGATAACGCGAATGTGGCCACAGAAACGTCAGGGCTTTGACACTTGTTTCTTTGCATACCAACGTATTTTGTATAAGGGCACTACTGTGGATTTTTTAACGTCAGTCTACGATAGCACACAACATAGCAATTTTTATCCTGCTGAGAGCACAGGTAAATCGCTTTCTTTCAGTGAATTATCATGCTTTGTTACACAAATTCTATCTACGCTTGAGCTTCAAGAGCTAGGTGGCGTGTACTTTCAGCAGCTTAACACCTTGTTACCTGTCGTCGGATTTAGTCTTTCCGATTTCGATTCGCGTTGGGTTTACGGTAATGCAAAGATATCGTCAACACAGATTGATTTACCACTTCAAGGTGAAAACGCTGTTAACGGCGAGCAAGCCCATGTCTACTATTACATTAGTTCACCCTTATCGCTATCGCAACGTGAGAGCCTATTCCAACTTCATGATTTATTTGGAAAACAAGTAAAGCACGCTCTCTCATTTATGCGTATGCAGCAGATGGCAACCAAAGATGTGTTAACTAACTTGGGTAACCGCGCGGGATTCGAGCAGTCTATGACAAGACAGTTGGGGTGGGCGCAGCGGCACGATGAACCATTTGCACTTTTGGTCATCGACTTGGACAACTTCAAATATGTGAATGATAATTTTGGTCATGGCGAAGGTGACAAGGTGCTCGTCCATGTTGCATCGCACTTATCTAACGTTCTGCGCGATGAAGACGAAGCATTTCGCTATGGCGGCGATGAGTTTTGTTGTTTGCTAGATTGTCAATCGCAACAGCAGCTAGCTTGTGCTGCCCAACGTATTCAGATGAGTATAAATAGTTCGAACTACTTACGTCGACTAGGCGTATCTACAAGCCTTGGTGGCACTATTCACCGAGAAGGTGACAGTATTAGTAGTTTGTTTAACCGTGCTGATAACGCGCTATACCAAGTGAAGAATTCAGGCAAAAATAGCTATCACGCGGCCTAATTAATATCTAACGCCTATTTCGACTAATAGCGGCAATTCCATGCCGCTTATTCAGTGTTAAACGTTAAACTGATGCAAGACACTTTCGGTTGCAAGTAAATAACCTGACCATCAATAATGGTAGCAATAGGCTGCTCGTTTAAGAAAATAGTGGGTACGCCGTTTCTCTCCCATCGCGGCACGCGCCATACCTTAAACCATTCTTTCAATAGCTTAGACACATTTGCGTTTTCAGGTTTTACCCGTAAATTACGGTCATTCGTCTGCAAGTAAACCGTATCATCATTTTTTTCTTCAGACCTTACGACCCTAATATGGCCATGCAACCAAGGAAGAGGTATATCTCGTCCTAACGACAACTTAAGTCTTTGTGGTATTTCATGGATGCTATTCACAACCCAGTAAAGGTCGTGGTCAAATCGTATAACCCTTCCCCACTTAAACGTTACTTCTGGGGTGGCGTCGTGTTTTGCCCCCAACATTGCAAGTATTTGGTCTGCCTGCGCTTTTGAGGGGGCAAGCTGCCCCCGTTCTTTAAACCAGGCACGAATTACCATTGCCTGCCAAGGGAGTGATAAAGCAGCAAGCTTTTGACCATCAAGCCTGAAGTCAGTGCGTTTACAATCTTTTAAGTATTGCTTTGCCGATTCACTGACTAACTCACTTTGCTCAGCACAAAGCTCTGCACTTCGACCCACTGTTTTAGTTAATTTAGGCCAGCGCGCCAGCAAGTGAGGAATAATTTCGTTTCGTAGAAAATTCCTGTCAAAGCTGTTTTGCTGGTTAGATTCATCCTCGACCCACTGCAGCATTTCCTCTTCAGCAAATGCGACAATATCCGCTTTTTCGAGCGCTAACATAGGCCGCATTACAAGGGTTTCACTGCGAAACTGCACTTCCCCCATTCCTGCCAGGCCTTGCGGGCCTGCTCCGCGCTTTAATTGCAATAGTACAGTTTCAAGCTGATCTTCAGCGTGCTGACCTAACAACAAAGCACCACCAATATCCGCGCATACATCTAAAAGAGCGTTATAGCGTACCTTGCGCGCTTCAGCTTCTAAGCTTTTACGAGAACTGGTATCTACCTCTACTCGGTATTGATGAAATTCAACATCTTCAAGTCGGCACTGCAATTCACAATGACGGGCCCACTCATCGGCATTTTCGCTTAAGCCGTGGTGAACATGGACAGCGTGAACAGGAGCATTATATAGCTCTCGAAATGCAATAACGGCTTGAAGTAGTACCGTCGAATCCACACCACCGCTGTAGGCAACCACAAGAGGCGATTGAAGCGGTCGTTTTACACCAGTAAGTGACGTAACGATACGATTGACGATGTGTTCAATAATTGGAGGTTGTAGAGGGGTCACAGACCGATAATACCTTACTGTTCTATTTCTTTGTTTTAGCTTTGTATATGTCTAAATTCTAGCTTTCTAATAACGAAAAAGGGGTGGATACCTATGGTAAACAACCCCTTAATTTTATACGAACCAACATGAACTAAGCCACGACTTGCTAGATTTTATATGAAGCGTCTAAGCTCATAGAACGCCGCTCCACAAAGTCACTAATTGTTCTTTGGTGCAAGCTTTTTTAATAGAAATTAGCAATAACCGAACGACATTAATCGCTCGTAACGCTCTTCCATCAGCTTAGTTTTATCAAGCTCTTTAAGCTGATTAAGCTGCTGCTTTATTACCGCTTTAAGATTGGCGGCCATACCATTGTGGTCGCGGTGAGCGCCACCTAATGGCTCTTCAACAATACTGTTAATCAGACCGAGCTCTTTAATCTGTGGAGCACTTACGCCCATAGCTTCAGCAGCTAATGGCGCTTTTTCTGCACTTTTCCACAAAATAGAGGCGCAACCTTCTGGTGAAATAACCGAGTACGTGGAATATTGAAGCATGTTCACGCGATCGCCAACACCAATTGCCAGTGCACCACCTGAACCACCTTCACCAATTACCGTGCATACGATAGGAACAGTCAGCTCAGCCATTTCGAACAAGTTTTTCGCAATGGCTTCACTTTGACCGCGCTCTTCAGCGCCCACACCTGGGTATGCCCCAGGCGTGTCGATAAAGGTGATAATAGGCATGTTAAAGCGCTCAGCCATCTTCATAAGGCGTAAGGCTTTACGGTAACCTTCGGGCTTAGGCATTCCGAAGTTACGCTTAATTTTTTCGTTAGTATCACGGCCTTTTTGATGACCAATAATCATTACGGGCTGGTCATCTAACATTGCTGGGCCACCAACAATCGCTTTATCGTCTGCAAACGCACGGTCACCAGCAAGCTCGTCGAATTCCGTAAAAATACGAGGAATGTAATCTAGCGTATATGGACGCATTGGGTGGCGTGCCAGTTGTGAAACTTGCCACGCGCCCAGATCAGAAAATATCTTTTTGGTTAGCTCTGCGCTTTTACCGCGAAGCTTATTGATTTCTTCTTCAATACCAACGTCAAACTCGCCACCTTGATTCACCAACCTAAGCTCTTCAATTTTTGCTTCTAGTTCGGCTATTGGCTGTTCAAAGTCCAAAAACTGTATACTCATTTCATGTCCTATTCGTACTACGCTCGTCTATACAAACGCGAGATGTCCAATCTATCGAACTCTTACCTTTAATGGTAGAGAATTGAAACGGCTTTGTCTCCCAAACATTGTTTGAGATCGTGTAAAAGTTGATCTTCAGGGGTAACATACCATCTTGCACCACACGCTAGCGTTACTTCTGCGTCTGGATGGGTTACCGCTAACTGAACAGGACAACTTCCACCGTTAAATGCCTGCAGGATAGATTGCATCTGACTCATTTTCTTCGGTTCAAGCATCTGGGTATCAATATTAAGTGCCAGTGCTCTCGCGTTTTTCTCTCGTGCCTGAACAATGTCCATTACATCACGGGCGGTGATTGTATTGCCCCCAGAGAAATCATCAAAGCTGACCTGTCCCTTTATAAGCAATATTCTGTCAGTTTCTAACACACTTTCGAACTGTTCGTACATATCAGGGAAGAAACGCACGTCTATTCTTGCACTCTTATCGTCTAGTGTCACTATTGCCCAGCGACGTCCCCGTTTGTTGGTCATTACTCGAACGCCAAGCACTAATCCTACTGCACTAGCCATTTGGTCTTTGTTCGTTGGTCTTAAATCAACTAAACGACCGTCAGTATAATAACGCAGTTCTTCAGCGTACTGATTAATGGGGTGCCCCGTTAAGTAAAGACCTAAGGTATCTTTCTCTCCTTCCAACCACACTTTTTCTGGCCATTCTGGGACATCGGCAAAAGCTTGCTGTACCTCTTCTGGCTCTGTGGTTAAAAGTCCAAACATGTCTGACTGACCAAAAGATTCTGCCTTAGCGTGCTGCCCTGCTGCGGCAAGAGCCTCAGGTAGGCTTGCCATTAAGCTTGCGCGATGCGGACCTAAGTTGTCCATTGCCCCCGCTAACACCAGCTTCTCTAGCACTCGCTTATTTACGCGTTTAATGTCTATCTTGGCGCAGAAATCAAAAAGATCTTTAAATGCCCCTTGGGTTTCCCGCGCTTCAATAATCGCTTCAATCGGGCCTTCGCCTACCCCTTTAATTGCACCGATACCATAAACAATGCGACCTTCACTATCGACGGTAAACTTGTATTTACCCGCATTCAAATCTGGCGGCAGTATTTCAATGCCCATGCGCTCACATTCATCGACAAGCGTCACAATTTTATCGGTGTTATCCATATCCGCCGACATTACCGCAGCCATGAATTCCGCAGGATAATGTACTTTCAGCCAAAGGGTTTGGTAAGACACCAAGGCATATGCTGCCGAGTGAGATTTGTTAAACCCGTAACCCGCGAATTTTTCTACCAAGTCGAAGATTTTCATTGCTAGGTCTGGGTCAATATTATTGCCCTTCGCACCTTCAGCGAACGTACCGCGCTGTTTGGCCATTTCTTCAGGCTTTTTCTTACCCATTGCTCGGCGAAGCAAGTCGGCGCCACCCAGCGAGTACCCCGCCATTTCCTGGGCAATCTGCATTACCTGTTCCTGATACAAGATAATGCCGTAGGTAGGCTCTAATATTTCTTGAAGACACTCGTGTTGATAGTCTGCATCGGGGTAAGAGATTTCTTCTCGTCCGTGCTTACGGTCAATAAAGTTATCTACCATGCCCGATTGCAGTGGGCCCGGGCGGAATAGTGCAACCAATGCGATGATGTCTTCAAAGCAGTCTGGCTTAAGGCGCTTGATCAGCTCTTTCATACCGCGGGATTCCAGCTGGAAAACTGCGGTGGTTTCGGCGTTTTGAAGGGTTCTAAAGCTTCTTGGATCTTCCAGAGGAATAGCGCTGATATCTACATCAACGTTCTTACCTTCCTTAATCATATCTATCGCCCACTGAATAATAGTCAGTGTACGTAGTCCTAAGAAGTCGAATTTGACAAGACCCGCGGTTTCAACGTCGTTTTTGTCGAATTGAGTTACGGGGTTTTTACCTTCGTCATCACAGTACAAAGGCGAGAAATCAGTGATGGTAGTTGGCGCAATAACAACACCACCGGCGTGCTTACCGGCATTACGAGTTACACCTTCAAGAATACGCGCCATATCGATAAGGTCTTTAACTTCCTCATCGCTATCGTAAACTTCGGGCAGCTGAGGCTCAGCTTTAAACGCTTTTTCTAACGTCATGCCAGGATCAGGTGGAATAAGCTTTGAAATCCTGTCCACAAAACCATAAGGGTGACCCAATACACGGCCCACATCACGTACTACCGCCTTTGCCGCCATAGTACCGAATGTAATGATTTGCGATACCGCCTGACGCCCATAAAGCTCAGCAACGTGATCGATTACCTCGTCTCGTCTATCCATACAGAAATCGACATCGAAATCGGGCATAGATACACGTTCAGGGTTTAAGAAACGTTCGAATAGAAGGTCAAATTCTAACGGGTCCAGATCGGTAATTTTAAGGGCATAGGCCACCAGTGAACCCGCACCAGAACCACGCCCTGGTCCTACCGGTATCCCATTATCCTTACTCCACTGGATAAACTCCATAACGATAAGGAAGTAGCCTGGGAACCCCATTTGGTTGATAACTTCAAGCTCAATGCGAAGACGGTCGTCGTACTCAAAACGCTTAGCTTTGCGCTCTTCTTCATCGGGGAATAGAAACTCGAGACGCTCTTCTAGACCTTCTTCAGATACCTTAACTAGAAAGTCTTCAGTGGTCATACCGCCAGTTGGAAACTGAGGCAAAAAGTACTCGTTTAAACGAACAGTAACGTTACAGCGCTTCGCAATTTCTACCGTATTTTCGATGGCTTCTGGGATGTCACTAAATAACTCAACCATTTCCTCGGCAGTGCGAAGGTACTGCTGATCGCTGTAGCGCTTCGGGCGGCGGTTATCATCTAACGTGTAGCCGTCATGAATACAAACGCGAATTTCGTGAGCCTCAAAGCCTTCACGGTCTATGAAGCACACTTCGTTCGTAGCTACCACGGGTAAGGCGCGTTTTTCAGCAAGTTCTACTGCATGGTGTAAGTAGTCTTCCTCGCCCTGTCTACCCGTCCTTATTAGTTCTAGGTAAAAGCGGTCGGGAAAGTGAGTTTGATAAAATTCTATTGAAGTGTCTAAAAGCTTAACGTTGTTTTTCATTAAACCAACGCCCACGTCGCCGTGCTGTGCGCCCGATAAAACAATAACGCCTTCGCTATGCTCTGCCAACCATTCTTGATCAATGACTGCGCGGTGGCTAAGTGACCGCGAAGGTAGGCCTTGGAGATAAGAATTGTAATATTCTTATACCCCTCATTATTCATCGCAATAAGAGTTAGCCTAAAAGGTTCATCGCCGAACGCTTCATTAGTAACCCAAAAATCGGTACCGATGATGGGTTTAATACCTAAGTTGTGTGCTTCGGAATAGAATTTTACCAAGCCACACATATTCATTTGGTCAGTGATGGCCACGGCTGGCATCCCAAGCGCAGACACTTTACCTAGAATAGGTTTAACCTTATTTAGGCCGTCCATCATCGAAAAGTCGCTGTGAACACGTAAATGAATAAATGGCGATGACATGATGTTATTTCTCTTCGAGTAGCGCTTTGACTGGCTTAAAACTTTTTCGATAGCAATCTAAGATGCCATATTCGGCGATAGCTTCAAAGTGTGCTTTTGTAGGGTAACCCTTATGTCCGGCAAAGTTGTATTGCGGGTAGGCCTGGTGAAGCGAAATCATATCGTTATCACGCTCTACTTTGGCAATAATTGACGCCGCTGAAATTTCAGCGTGCAGGCTATCGCCTTTAACTACGGCTTCAGAGTCAAAATTCCAAGCAGGGACGCGGTTGCCATCTACCCGCACAAAATCTGGCTTTGCAGGCAAACCTTCTACCGCTCGTATCATAGCGAGCATGGTAGCGTGCAATATATTAAGCTTGTCGATTTCTTCGGGGCTCGCTCTACCTATACTCCAGTACAATGCTTTTTCACGAATCTCATGAGCGAGCGCTACGCGCTTTTTTTCACTAAGCTTTTTTGAGTCAGCTAGTCCTTCAATGGGATTTTCAGGGTCAAGAATGACCGCAGCAGTGACCACATCACCAACTAAGGGGCCGCGCCCCACTTCATCAACACCGGCAATTAACTTATGCAAACAATTCCTCCACGACAGCTTTTGCTGCTGTTTTATCAGCGTTGCATTTTAGCGTATGGTGGAGGTCGGTGAAACGGGAAATAAGGGCTGAATTATCACTTTCGAAAAAGAATAGTAGCTGTTTGCTCATATTCTCTGCATTTACCTCTTCTTGAAGTAATTCTGGAACAATTGCCTCATCAGCCAAAAGGTTTGGCAACGTAAAATATGGCGCTTTATACAAGCGCTGCATAATTTTATAAGTGAGTGGTGCAAGTAAGTAAGCTGCTACCATTGGGCGCTTACACAACATGGCTTCTAGTGTAGCTGTGCCCGATGCAAGCAAAACCACGTCGCTAGCTATCATGGCATCCCTTGATGTGCCTTGGGTTACCTGAATAGGTAAGCGCGCTTCTGCGTTATCAGCTTCAAGCAAGAGTGCTTTTATTTGCGTAAGACGATGCTCGTTTGCCGCAGGGATAAGAAATTGAATATCGCTGCGTTTAGCATGAATAGACTCGATAGTTTCTAAAAACACAGGAAGTAGCGTATCTACTTCCCCTCTTCGTGAGCCGGGAAGTACGGCTAATACAGGAGCATTACTATCTACTCCTAATGCTACTCGTGATGCGCCTTGATTTGGCTCAATAGCGATAGCATCAGCCATTGTGTGCCCTACAAAGGTGTAGGGAACCTTGTATTTATCGTATACCTGTTGCTCGAAGGGAAATAAGCCCAATACACGATTGGCTGCTTTCGCTATCTTGTGAATACGCTTCTCGCGCCATGCCCACACAGTGGGGCTTACATAGTGCATAGTTTTGATGCCTTTTGCTTTAAGTGTTTTTTCTACTCTTAAATTAAAATCTGGCGCATCAATACCTACGAAGATATCTGGCGGGTTTTGCTCGAAATGAGCAAGAAGCTGTTTTTTAACTTTTAAGATGGCAGGTAAATGAGAAAGGACTTCAACAAGTCCCATAACCGACAAGGTTTCCATATCGAAAAGACTATGAAAACCTGCGTTTATCATGTTTGGACCGCCAATACCTTCGATAATAGCATCTGGGTATTGGCGTTTTAGCTCTGCAACCATTCCGGCAGCAAGAACGTCACCAGAGGGCTCTCCGGCAACCATGCCGATACGAATTGGCGTAGACATAATTAGCGGATGATACCTCGCGCAGAGCCTTTCAGGAATTGTACCATTAGCGCTACACCAGCAAATTTGCTAGCAGGTTCAGCGAGTTTTTCTAGCGCCTCATCAATAGTATTACCTTCACGATATATTGCTTTATAGGCACGCTTTATCTCGAGTACTTCCTCTTTTGCAAAGCCTCGACGTTTTAAGCCTTCAGAGTTTATACCTTGAGGAATATTCTTTTGCCCACTGACCATAACAAATGGAGGAACATCTCTTAGGATAATGCCACCGGCACCTAAGAAAGCATGCGCCCCAATTTTGCAAAACTGATGGATACCAGTAGCACCACCAACAATTACAAAATCGTCAATATGAACGTGACCAGCTACCGCCACATTATTCGCAATAATAATGTCATTGCCGAGTACACAATCATGAGCTATGTGCGCGTTAGCCATAAAGAGACCACGAGAACCGATAACGGTAATACCCTCGTCTTGAATAGTGCCTCGGTGAACAGTTACCCCTTCTCTGAATTCGTTGTCATCGCCGATAACAAGTTCAGTGGGCTCACCCGCATATTTCTTATCTTGGCAGTCTTCACCTATAGAAGAAAACTGATAAAACTTATTGTTTTTACCGATACGCGTTGGGCCGCGTACCACCACATGTGATTTCAGAATACAGCCATCGCCTATGGTGACGTTATCGTCTACCACACAAAATGGACCAATGGTGACGTTCGCACCAACTTTTGCACTTTCTGAAATCACGGCAGTAGGATGGATCACGTTAAGCTATCTCTCTCATCGCACACATAAACTCTGCAACACAGGCGATGTCACCATCGACACTTGCAGTACCTTTAAATTTCCAAATCCCTCTGCGCTCTTTTACTAAAGCAACATCAAACTCAAGCTTGTCGCCTGGAACAACAGGACGCTTAAAGCGTGCGTTATCAATTCCTGCATACAAGTATAACTTATCATTGTTGCCCATGGTCTTAAAACCTAAAACTCCGGCAGCTTGCGCCATGGCTTCTAGAATTAAAACACCAGGGAAAATTGGTTGTCCAGGGAAGTGCCCCATGAAACACGGTTCGTTGAACGTAATATTCTTATAAGCCTTTACAGACTCACCCAGAACATAGTCTGTTACACGATCAACAAGTAGGAATGGATACCGATGAGGTAATAGCTCCAATATTTCCTGGATTTCGATGGTATTAAGTGAATTGGCCAAAAACTATCTCCTGTATACAAGCATGACCTATAGCAATTTGATACCAATGCGAATGTTTGATTGGTATTTTCGGTCAAACTCGCCGTAAAAACTAAAAACGGCGGCAACCATACGCTGTTAAGCGCAAAAAACAAATCAGACCAACACCTTTGGGGAGTTGGTCTGACTAATTTTACAACTGACTAGGGTCACCTGATCTTTGATGTACAGCAAAGACCAACATGCCCTGAGCTAATTAGTTAGCTTTGCTTACTTGCTGAAGTACTTGTTCAGATAGGTCGTGCTCTTCTTTTGCAAACGCAACGGCACCCGCATTAAGCACTAAGTCATAACCTTGCTTTGCAGCTACAGAGTCGATAGCTTGTTTAATAAGGCCAAGAAGCTTATTGCGCTCTTCGTTGCTACGACGTTGAATGTTTTGTTGAAGCGGCTGCCCCTTCTTAGATAGCTCTTCACGAACTGACAAGATTTTTTGTTCTAGTTCTTTTTTCTCTGTATCACTCATCGTCGCCGCATCGCGTTGAAGACGCTCAGCATAGAATTGGCCGTCTCGCTGCAGTTGATTCACTTCTTCAAGCTGATCTTTAAATTCAGCCTGAATAGCGTTTTGAATCTCAGCCGCTTGAGGCATTGCTTGAAAAATACCTTGAACATCAACAACAGCCATTTTCTGCTCAGCCATTACAGATGTACTTACTAAAGCGCTACCCAACATTGCTCCTGCAACGATATGTTTAACCAACTGTTTCAAAGGGAACTCCTTTTGTGAATCTTATTATAGAGCGCGACTTAAACGCGCTCGATTTAATGTCTTAGAAAGTTTGACCGATATTGAAGGTGAAGAATCTTGCATCGTCACCATCCCGTTGCTGTATTGCTTTCGAAAAGCTGAATACCATCGGCCCCATTGGAGAAATCCACTGAACCGATATACCTGCAGAGCTACGATACAGACTCCAGTCTGAATAGTCCAATAGCTCACCGCTTTGTGTCGACGCTATATCAAACTGACGGTAGTAGTCATAATCGAACTCAGTATCCCATACGTTACCCACATCCACAAACAAACTTGTGCGAACTGAGTTATCCATTTCTTCTTCAACAAATGGCGTAGGAACAATTAATTCGATTCCACCCAATGCCATGGCGTTACCACCTAGGCTTCGCGTTGACCAAGAAAGCGCTGCATCAGCTGGATCTGCAGGGAATAATTCACCATCCGGCCCGGTTATCGTTCCTGAGTTACCAAGGAAAATACCGCGAGGGCCAACCGTATTGTTTTCAAACCCTCGTAATGAATCTGAACCACCCGCCGTAAAGTTCTCGGTAAACGGTAATATTTGTTCGTTGCCATTGATATCGCCGTAACCGTTACCGTATCCGAGACGAATACGCGTTAGGAACGACCAGCGTTGATTACGAGAAAGTGGGAAGTACCATTTACCGTCAAATACGGTTTTAAAGTAGTTAACGTCAGAGTTCGGTGTGGTAATGCTAAACGATGCACGTTGAGAAGAACCCGCCGTTGGGAATAGGCCGCGGTTAAGCGTACTTCTGCTCCAGCTTACACTCGCCAAATAGCTGTCGTACTTAATCGCCGCATCAGGGTCTTCGCCGTTAGTAAACTGGTTATAGAATTGCTCAGTTTGCTCGTAGTAACCACGGTTAAATAGCTCTACATTGCTGTAGGTTAAGCCGAAGTTGATACGGTTAAACTCGTTGATTGGATAACCGATGTTCGCACCAATTGACCAACGTTTCGAGTTGTACTGAATAACGTTAAAGTCTGAACCGTCGAACTCGCTATAACCTAAACTGCCGCCTAAACTGATCCCATCAATAGTAAAGTAAGGGTCATTATAGGTGATTTGGGCACTACGCTGATATGAAACAGTACTCAAGTTAAGGCCAACACGTTTACCTGTACCCAAGAAGTTATCTTGCTGAATACCTGCCTGCAGACTTAGCTTGGTTCTATCGCCATATCCAATACCCGCGTTGAATGAGCCTGACGGTTGTTCTTTGACGTTGTAGTTGATATCTACTTTATCTTCAGAGCCAGGAATTCGAACTGTTTCAAATTCTACTTCTTCCATATAGGTAAGACGAGAAAGTTGGTTCTTAGAAGACTCTAGCAAGTTGTTAGACAGCCACGTACCTTCCATCTGACTTACGTTCTGACGAAGCACGCTATCAGCAGTGACCACGTTACCGTTGAACTTAATGCGGTTAACATAAATACGTTTGCCTGGATCGACTGATAACGTCAACTTCACCGTCTT
>NZ_JAHHDX010000014.1 GCF_018619335.1 Alteromonas sp. ALT199
TTTATGCAATATTATCTTGCAAATATATCATTTTCCAAAACAAAAGAAATCTTTTAGTCTCACTACCAAGTCGTCATAGACGAGGTCTGTCAACGCCAAGGTCGGTGTTTGATATTGACAAAAATGAATGTTGTTCGGAAATTTTTATGGCTAATTATTTCAACACCCTGTCACTTCGCCAGCAGTTAGACCAGCTTGGCCGCTGCCGTTTTATGGCACGCGATGAATTCGCTGACGGTTGTCAGTTTTTAAAAGGCAAGAAAATTGTCATTGTAGGCTGCGGCGCGCAGGGCCTTAACCAAGGTCTGAATATGCGTGACTCAGGGTTAGATGTTTCTTATGCGCTGCGTCAAGCAGCTATCGATGAGCAACGCGACTCTTACAAACGCGCTTCAAGCAATGGATTTACTGTTGGTACATATCAGCAGCTTATTCCAGAAGCTGATGTAGTTTACAACCTAACACCTGATAAGCAGCACGCAAGTGTCGTAGAGGCAGTAATGCCGCTTATGAAAAAAGGTGCAACCCTAGGTTACTCACACGGCTTCAACATTGTTGAAGAAGGCCAGCAAATTCGTAGCGATATCACAGTAATTATGTGTGCGCCGAAAAGCCCAGGCTCTGAAGTACGTGAAGAATATAAGCGTGGCTTT
Organism: Alteromonas sp. ALT199; assembly: GCF_018619335.1. GTDB lineage: Bacteria > Pseudomonadota > Gammaproteobacteria > Enterobacterales > Alteromonadaceae > Alteromonas. The sequence continues at coordinate 654 of NZ_JAHHDX010000014.1, forward strand.
GGTGTACCTACACTAATAGCTGTGCACCCAGAAAACGACCCTGAAGGTAAAGGTTGGGATCAGGCCAAAGCACTGGCAAGTGCAACTGGCGGTGACCGGGCAGGTGTACTTGAGTCATCATTTGTGGCTGAAGTTAAATCTGACCTTATGGGTGAGCAGACCATTTTATGTGGTATGCAACAAGTTGCAGCCGTACTTGCGTTCGAGAAAATGGTTGATGATGGCATCGACCCAGGTTATGCAGGTGCGCTTATTCAGTACGGTCTAGAAGCCATTACTGAAGCACTTAAGATTGGCGGTGTAACAAACATGATGGACCGTCTATCAAACCCTGCAAAAGTGAAAGCGTTTGAGCTTTCTGAGCAGTTAACTGATTTACTTCGTCCGCTATTTGAAAAGCACCAAGACGACATCATCAGCGGTGAGTTCTCTCGCACCATGATGGAAGATTGGGCAAATGGCGATGCGAACCTACTTAAGTGGCGTGAAGAAACCGGTGAGACCGCGTTTGAAAACGCACCGGCTTATGAAGGTGAAATCAGCGAACAAGAATTCTTTGACCACGGCATCTTGCTAGTTGCCATGATCAAGTGTGGTGTTGAGGTTGCGTTTGACGTAATGGTTGAAGCTGGAATTCTGCCTGAGTCTGCGTACTACGAATCACTGCATGAAACACCGCTAATTTCTAACACAATCGCACGTAAGCGTTTGTATGAAATGAACGTGGTTATTTCAGACACAGCAGAATACGGAAACTATTTGTTTGCCAACGCAGCAATTCCAATTTTGCGTGAGAAATTTATGCCTGCTATTGATACCAGTGTTATCGGTAAGGGTTTGACTGCTGCTTCTAATCAAGTAGAGAACAAACGCCTTGTTGAGATTAACGAAGCCATCCGCTCACACGGTGTGGAATCGGTAGGTAAGACCTTGCGTGGCTACATGACTGATATGAAGGCCATCATAGGATAGGACAGTTTCTGTCGTTAGGTGCTTAACTAAGCCCTCTTGCCCGACCATTTTGGTCGGGCTTTTTTATGCCTGTAACTCAGTGAGTCACATATCCTTTTACAGCGAACTGCTTAGCTAACTCAAAGCAGTTACTAACAACCACTTATCTCTCTAAGAAACAACCACTTCACGAACACGCTCAGCGAAGCGAACTGATGCGTAAGCTAATGCAAAAAAGATAAGAAAGCCCCAACCGATGGGCATTAAGTTTCCATTCAAAAAACTATCAACGATCAGAGCAACGGGCACCGAGAACAAGCTTGAAAAGCAACCAATAATTGCAGCACCTAAACCTGCCATATCGCCAAGAGGCTGCATGGCCATAGCGTTGAGGTTACCAAATAGAATGCCCACAAAGAAAAAGCCAACGAACATGACGGCCACGGTTGGAATTAGTGGCGGCAGACCATCGTACGCAAACAGCAATGCTAGATACGCCACCGCAAACCCATTTACACCTTTTAGCGCAAATCTACACAGCTTGCGCATGCCAAAACGCATTACCATTTTACCGTTGAAGTAAGAAGCAAGCCCGATAGAAAAGGCAAGGGTAGCGAAGATATACGGGAACCACTCTCCAACATTGTAAAACACGGTAAATATGGTTTGTGACGCGCTTAGATACGCCAAAAACGCCCCGAAGATACAACCCATGGCAAAGGTATAACCCATAACTTCTGGATGGGTCAGAATAAACTTTGATGATTTAAAAAAGTGTGCCCGCGAGAATTTTCTGCGCTTTGCACGAGGCAAAGTTTCGCCTTGACGAGAAAAGAACCAAACTCCTGCCATCGTCGCAACCACAAGAAAAAGCGTGAATATATGGAACCAAGATGTCAACTCCATCACAGTTTGCCCAATAATTGGGGCCAACATGGGCACTAAGATAAACACCATCATAATAAACGACATAACTTTTGCCATGGCATCACCCACGTACAGATCACGTATAATTGCCATAGAAGCTATACGAGGGCCAGACACCCCAAACGCTTGAATAACACGCCCCACCAGCATGGTTTCAAGATTAGTGGCAAGCATACATACAAAGGTACCCAACGCAAAAATACATAAACCCACTAAAATGGTAAGACGGCGACCACGGCTATCTGAGAACGGGCCAAAAAACATTTGGCCAAATGCCATACCCAGAAAGAACACGGTGACAATTAAATGGGTCTGATGCGCTTCTTGCACATTAAGTGATTCACCAATTTGAATAAGGGCGGGCAACATAGCGTCTATACTAAGTGCGACCAGCGATGTCATGGTCGCCATCAAAGCAACAAATTCAACAAGGCCAAGCGCGGGCTTTTGCACAACTGCAGTATCATCAGATACGCCATAAGATGTCTGGGGCATAAAGTCTCGAATGTGAAATAAAGTGGGGATAATTAAAAAGGCGCGAAATAATCGCGCCCCAGTAAGTATACCTTAAACTTGGTCAAAAAGCCGTCACATTAGACTATCTTGTCGTAAATACTGACACGTTTAACGGGAATTACTCAGGAGTAAGACTTGCCGTCTCTACATCGCCGTTTTTACGGGTTTCAAATACTGATCTAAAAACGCGTCCATTTCTTTAAAGAATAGATGACGGTTGCGCTGAATGGAGAGGTGATGATCACCACTTTCAAGCTCCACGTATTTAAAAACTTTGTCATAGTCTTCTAACTCGTCAGCCATGTAGCGACTGTGAAGAGGTGGAACAATACGGTCTTCTTCTCCATGCACGAGTAAAATAGGCGTCTTAATCCCTTTTGCATTGTAATAAGGCGAACGCGCCTCTAAATCGTCGTAGTCGTCACCAATCTGATTTTTAACAAATTCATTATTCAGAAAGCGGCGAGAGTGAATGATGACGTGTTTAAGCGAACTAACACCGGCAAAACTTACAGCGCATTGAAACAGTTCAGGGGTTTTAACCGTTGCCATTAACGCGGCATAGCCACCATAACTTGCGCCAACAATGCACATGTTATCTTGCGTTGCATATCCTTTCTCAACCATCCAACCTGCAGCGTCAGTGATATCGTCTTGCATTGCTAGGCCCCATCCTTTCATTTGGCTTTGTGCAAAACTATATCCATACCCTCTTGAGCCTCTAAAGTTTGGTCTTAACACCGCGTAGCCTTTTGAGGTGAAGTATGCAGTCCAGTAGTCGAAACCACTGAAATCCCGAGCCCCCGGCCCGCCGTGAGGATGAATAATGGTTGGGAAGGGCCCGTCTCCCTTTGGCAGGGTCAAATATGCTTCTATCTTAATGCCATCTCTGGCTTCGTATTCGATAAGTTTATGCTCGGATAGTTTCGTCGAGTCTATCTGACTATATTGTTGAAATAGCACATTCAACGTGCCTTCTTTGCGATCACCTAATAAGTAAACACCAGGCAGTATGTCAGACTCAGAATAAACGATATAGGTTTGCTCATCGTCACTAAAACTTACAAGCGTGTTATCGTAATCAGGAAGCCCATTGTCGATACCATTTTGAAGCGCAACATAGCGTTCATCCCAATAAAAACGACCGTCATGGCGCACTCCAATAGCATCTCGCGTAACCGGCGAGTATATAAGGCTTCCGTTGACATCATAGCCTTCGTCGGCATACACCTCAGTTCGCTCGTTGGTCTTAAGGTTTAAGGTATAAAGTGCGCGATAGTCGCCTTTATAGCCTTTGAAATAGAGGATGTTTGGGTCTTTAGCGAAGCCCACAGGGTATTCACCCTTCTCCGTCATGGCGTTATAGGCAAACAAGGTTCGCCAGCCATCTCCCTCTTTTAGGAAGACCTCGCGCTCACCGCTATCATAATTGAGTGAAATGCCAATACGAACGTTACTCTGCTGATCGGTAAGCCAGTCTCTGATGCGCTTTTTACCGCGCATAATGCGACTTACGCCTCCTGTATTAACATTGACTTTATACACTGAAGGTAAACCTAGTACCTCGGCATCTATTGCTATAAGCACATGATCTGGGTCATCAGGTAGCCAATCGATAACCTCATCTTGAAATTGGGGAATGTGGTTAGGATTACCGGCCCGACGCTTTAATCGCTCCCACTCGACCATGTTAAACGCGCCGCCCTCGCCATCAAATTTAATACTTAGTAAGCGGGTGTCATGCACTTTTGTGGTACCACGGCGAGTTTCATAGCGCGCACTAACCACGACACGTTCATTGTTTACCCACTTGTACCAGTTAATTTTTACACGTTCATTGTCAGAGCGAAGAAGGTAATGCTTTTCGCCCTTCTTTAAATCAAAGGTAGCTAGCATGGCAAACGCCTCTTCTTGTTCAACATTTTGAACAAAAGCGATTTTCGTTCCGTCGGGTGACAATGATGGAGTCCAATAGGTTGGCAGCGAACTAAAAGCATCGTAGGCATTTTGCTGAGTAATCGACTCAGCGCTCAACGTAGTCGAAATAGCTAGCAATAGTAGGGCAAAAAGCGTAGCAGGTGAGAAAGCCTTCTTATGAGACATAACATTCCCTTGTAATTTTTTATTGTGGGCGGAACTTAGCTAATGAGCAAACCTCAAAACCATGTTAATTCGAGTATACAAATTTGTGACCATATGTACAAAAAACAAACCTATACGGTTTGATATAAATAATATTGGCGCAATAATTTGATCTCTCGACGTACTTTACGAATACAAAATGTAGATATGTTATTATCAACCACAGATATAATATGGATTTTACCCTCAAGTGGTAAGCTTCTTAGCCCAGCGTTACCTTAAGGATTTAGCCTTTTCATGCCTTCAACTTGGAGTGGGCTTGCCACTTTGCAAGACCTATATTTCCGACAATTAGTGGTCAGAACATCCAAAGCATCTTCTTTATTGACTAAGGGGCTATGGTGCGCGCTGGTGTGTTTTTTTTGTACAGCCCTCCCTGCTCAAGAGACAATTACCTACGAAATACAGGGTGTTGAAGACGCAAAGCTTCGCAATAATATTCGGCTGCACTTAAACGGACTTGATGTAGAAAAAGCACTTTTAACTGACCCTTACTGGCAAGACGAAGTTGCAGAAACGGTGGCAACGGCAGTACAACCCTATGGCTTTTACAACAGTGATACAGAGGTACGTATACAAGAAGGAGACAAGGTCACAGTAACTGTCGCGTTAAATTCGCCTCTTACCATCAATAAAGTTACCCGAGAAATTATTGGCGCTGGCCGTGAAGATAAGGCCTTTAGAGAGCGCTTTAACTCGCTTAAACTCAAAGAAGGCGACGTATTAAATCAGACTGTCTATGAGTCATTTAAATCTTCAATGTTTAACTACGCTCTTTCCAACGGTTACTTCGATTATTTCTGGCAGGCAACACGGCTAGATTTAGTACGTGGCGAAAAGCAAGCGAATGTGCTTTTAATTGCGCAAAGCGGGCCTCAATATAAGTTTGGGGAACTCACATTCGTAGGTGATGATAAAGCTAAAGCGATTATTGAGCGCCTAAAACCTTTTAAAACCGGCGATGCCTATTCATCATCAGTGTTAGGCGATTTTAACAGACGTTTAAATCAGTCGGGCTATTTCAACCGAGTGATAGCAAGGCCAGTAGTGAGCGACGCAGAAGGGTTGCTGGTTCCTATTGAGGTGTCACTTCAACACAGACCTACCGATGCATTTAATGTCTCGGTCGGTGCAGCTACTGATACGGGTCCGCGAGTACGTTTGGGTTGGGAACGTCCTTGGGTAAATGACAAAGGCCATTCGGTTTCATCAGATATTTTCATTTCAGAGCCTGAGCAGTCGGTTACCGCGGACTATCGCATTCCAATGAAAAATATCACTCGCGACTATGCCAGTATCGAAGCGGGCTATCAGTTTATTGAGTACGCCAATACGTCATTTGAAAGCGAAACCCTTTCTTTATCAGCACATAGATACACGCAACAAGATGGTTCGCCCTGGCAACATGATTATTCCGTAACCTACCTTAGAGAGACTTACGATCAGGGGGACCTTGATACCAATACCACCTCGTTAGTTTTACCGGGCTATTCACTAACCTACCGAAATAAAGACGATGAACTAAACGTTAGCAACGGCACCTATGTTCAAGCACTGGCTCAATATGGCAAAGAGGGTTTTGGTTCCGATATCGATTTTGCCAAAGCTGTTGTTGAAGCCACAGTGATACGTACGTTTAATGACGTCCACAGAATATCTTTGCGAGGCGAAGTGGGTGCTATTAAGACCAACAGCTTCGATGAAGTCCCTACCTCATTGCGCTTCTATGCAGGGGGCGATCAGAGCGTACGTGGTTTTGACTACCGAGAAATATCGCCTACTGACGATGTTATAGACCCAGAAACTGGAGAGCTGGAAACCGACTCCATTGGCGGTAAATACTTGCTAACCACCAGTGTAGAATACGCCTATCGCATTGCTGATAAATGGCGCTTAGCAGCCTTCATCGATGCAGGTACAGCAACAAACGATACCAGCACAACGCTGACCTACGGTATTGGGCCGGGAGTTCACTGGCTTTCACCTATTGGACCCGTTCGTTTCTATATCGCAAGAGGCTTCGCCCCAGATGAAAATACGTGGCAGTTGCACATCATATTAGGGCCTGAACTATGAGAAAACGTACGCTTTCTGCCATTTTACTCTCGCCAATACTTCTGTTAGTTGCCATTTATGCGCTACTCATCAGCCCATTAGCCGGCCCAACGGTAAAACTTATCGCGAACAGCTTTGTTACTAACCTTTCCATTGATGACATCGAGGGCAGTTTTGCCGATACCCTTGAAATACATAATTTACAGTGGGAGAACGCGCAGTGGCGAGTGTTATCTAAGTACGCTTACATTGATGTAACGTGGCGTTGCTTCTTTGAACCAAAAGTCTGTGTTAATGAACTCACGCTTGAAAATGCCACGTTAACGCAACTCGCTGCCGCTCCAGAAACCGTTGAAGAAACCAACGCTGGCGATGAATTTTCTTTGCCTATTCCCATTGAGGTAGGGTATCTGTCGCTTACAGATATTAACGTTGCGCTTCTTACCACAACCGTTGAAGTCGATGAGCTAGAACTGACTAACTTCAACGGTAACCAAGCGCTAGCCCTAGACAGTTTAGCCACAAAAGGGGTTCGTATTACCCTAATAGAACAAAATACAGACACGAGTTCAGTAGCGGCAAATACGGCTTCTCAAGCTCAGTCTTCCCTGTCTCAACAGACACCTAAACAAAGCACTGAAAAGACAGCAAAGCAAGCGACACCAGATGATAAGAGCGCCTTGCCTAGCTCGTACTCGCTTAGCTATGAAGTACCTGAGCTACCAACAATTACCGCCCCCATTCCCGTATCACTTGGTACTTTATTGGTTGAAGACCTTCACTTTATCCAAGGCGCTTCCACACAAAAGATTTCACTTATATCGCTACTTGATGCACAGTTCAAAGACAGTGATATTGCCATTGAAGAAATGGTCGTCGCGCATGAACAAGGGGAAGTAAAAGCAAAGGCAAACGCTACCTTTAGTGAGAACTTTCCACTAAGCATTGCAGCTAGAGCAAAGACAGTGCTTGATGATGCTCCGCTTACCATAAACTTAAATGCATCGGGAGCACTGGATGACTTGGCCCTTTCCGTCAACACAAAGGGAGCTGTAAACGCCGATGCTAATTTGGCGGCAAATGTTCTTAATACCGAACTCCCCATTGAATTCACTGCAAAATGGAAAGAACAACCCATTCCAACAATGGAAAACGCCACGTTAAAAGCAGGTACGCTGTCACTAGAAGGTACTATGGGCGATTACCAGCTAAAAGGCGCTGGTGCAGCAACCTTGCCTGACATAGGCAATGTACCTGTATCACTGGACGTCGTATTAAAAAAGAACAATATCTACGTAAATCAGGCCAATATTCAGGCGCTAGAAGGTAGCTTAGTTAATACAGGAACCCTTTACCTGAACGAGAGTATTGCGTGGGAAGGTAAAACGACACTTTCTAACGTATCAGCACAGCGATTCAGCACCTACGCACCTGAAAACTTAAGCGGCGAGATAGAGAGTATTTTACAGTACTCAGAGCGCGGCGGGCTGCATATGAGCTTAAAAGATATGCAGGTATCTGGCGTGTTACAAGATAAACCGCTTGAGATTATAGGCAATGCAGTATATGCCGGCCCAAGCGACTTATTCGTTACTAACGTGAATATTATTCAAGAAGGTGAGAATGAGAAAAATGCTATTCGAGCTATTGCACAGGTCTTGAACAAGCGTCATTTGAACGCCGATATCACTATTAGCGCAAACACCATAAATAGTCTTTATCCAGAAGTATCCGGTGCGATAAATGGTAAAATATCCGCCTCTGGCCCGTGGCAAAACCCTAGTGCTAACGGCAAGTTAAGTTTATCAAACGTCACTGTATCGCCAAATTTAAATACCTCTGCCGCTCAGCAGGGGCCATTAAGCGGCGAGGTAACACTAGATGGCACTTATAAAGACCACCAGGCGCAAGTAGATCTTTCTGTGCCGGGTAATCAAGTAGCCTTCAGCTTTAAAGGCGCATGGACAAACAATCATTGGATAGGTCAAATTAGCGATACCAAGCTAGAGCTTGCTAATATGCAGTGGATATTATCAAGCCCTTTCACGCTTGATATAGGTACCGCGCCTGTGACGGCCAAAATCGGCCAACACTGCTGGACATCACGTCGCGAAGGAGAGTTGTGTATCTCGAACGTGAATTATCAAGACAGCAAAGCAAGTTGGGATATTAAGGCAACGTCACTCCCTGTAGGGTTGTGGGCAAATGAACTAGTACCAACCATGGTTTCAGCCCCTTCAGAGGCTACACTGAGTGTTCAAACAAAAGGAAGCTATTCACAACAAGATCCTATCGACGCCAGCTTTACCGCGTCAATGAGCACTGCTCCTTGGCAATTAGGCGAAACCAGACCATTAACACTAACCATCAATTCTTTTGAAACTAATGGAAAAATAAGACAAGGGCAGCTGGAATCAACCTCATTAATTTCTAGCCAAGATATCGGCGATGCTACGCTTACGTTAAACACCCGACCGTTTGAAGAGAAAATTCCTTTAGACGGTAAGTTGGTCATGGAGGGGCTTGATGTAGCGCCGCTGAAACCTCTTTCACCCGCTATTCGCACCTTAACAGGCTTGCTTAACGGAAATATTACTCTTAGTGGTTATGTCGATGACCCATCCCTAAATGGCGAGCTTACTGTGTCTAATGGCGCGATAGATATCCAAGATACGCCTGTTACGTTAGCCAACTGGAATCAAAAAGTGGTGCTTAGCGACCAAACTGCAGCACTCGATGGCAGTTTTGTACTCGGTGGCGGTAAAGGTACGCTAAAAGGCGAACTCGACTGGTCATCTGAGCCTAGCGCTACTTTTAAGTTAAAGGGCAACAGCTTTGAAATAAGACAGCCAAACATACGCCTTAAGGTGTCGCCTAATATTGATGTTGCCGCAACTAAAGAAAAGGTCGATGTAACGGGCGAGGTCAACATCCCTTGGGCCCGCATTGAGGTAGAGTCCTTGCCTGAAAGCGCTGTGTCACCGTCAAAAGACGTGCATTTGCGAGGAGAACCAGACAAGGAAGAGCCACTTGATATCGTTCATGCTTCGGTTCTTCTTAACATTGATAAAAACAAAACAGAAGAAGTAAAACTCGAGGCCTTTGGGCTTACCGCCAGCTTATTCGGTGGAATACGCGTGAACACTCAGCCCGCGTTAGTTGGCTATGGAGACCTGCAAATAATAAATGGTCGATACAGCGCCTATGATCAGCAATTGATTATTCAAACTGGGGAGGTGCAGTTCAATGGTCCTATCGACCAACCCTTGTTGCTGGTAGAGGCTATACGAGACCCAGCTAAGACCGATGACGATGTTATTGCGGGGATCCGCATTGACGGCGCCACTGACGCACCGAGCATCAACTTATTCTCTGAACCCTCCATGGACCAACAAGGCGTATTATCGTATTTATTAACAGGCTCTGGTCCAGATTCAGGCGGTTCATCAGATCCTAACTATGCTGCACTGCTATTGGGCTTTGGGCTATCGAACACAGAAACCCTCACCGGGCAGTTAGGCAGTGCTTTAGGCATAGACGACTTTAGCTTAAGTACCAATGAAAATATGCTTTCTGTTACCGGACAAATCAACGACAGGCTCTCGGTAGAATACAATGTAGACGTAGGCTTAAGTAATAACGATGCTAATAGCACCTTGAGACGCCGACAGCTCCCACCTGATTTGGCGCTTAAATACCAGCTGCTGCCTAGCCTGTATTTAGAAGCTATTCAAACCACACTAGAAGACCAATCAGAGTTTGCGTTAGATCTTTATTATGAGTTTTTCCTAGGCGATACAAGAACCCGCAAAGACGATGACAACGACGGTGATGACGACAGTAATGATACCGATGAGGCCGATAATAATTCAGAATCATCTCAGGAAGGCAAAACCAATACTTCTAGCGATAGTAAAGACAGCTAAATCGTCTGTGTGATAACGCCGCATCTTAGCTTGGTTCTATTCTTCTAGCGCTGCTGGGCCATACTTTCTAGCGTTTTAAGCTGCCGCTCAAAACGCTTTTGCCTTTTATGTGCCCACACATACCACACTAGCATCCCGATGCTAACTGATGTCATAACTACAAACATATTAACGATTTTCTCTGGCGTAGGATTACCAAATAGGTAACGTTCCAACAAAAAAGCATACCCGAAAAGCACTGCAGTCCACGTTGAGTGCTTGGTGATAAAGGCAATTTTCACATTATTTTTAATTTGCTTAGTTAACTGCATGAGATGATCAACAGTTTGCGTGTCATTTGAAAATGCAGCCACTCTTCTTAGCCAAAGCTGATAGACAAGCAGGGGAAGAGCAGTAATCAGCATAAATATAAATATTGCGTGAGCGACAAACGTAAATTTATCCCAACTATTAATGAGTAGATAAATAGCTGGGACAAATGCTAACGAGTCAATAACCATGTACCAGCGCTGCTTTATTCGCTCACTGCTAAGACTGGCTTTAACTTCCTCTAAATTTATAGTTGTTACTGGCTGAGTTTGCCATAGCACAGATAGGGCGTCATTTTGCTCATTTTCTGCTCGCGCAGACGCCGTTTTTTGATTTTCTTTATCTAAATTATGCATGCGGTTGCTCCTGGACGATACTTTGCTTTGCGCGCTTTAATACCACCCCAACATGGTTTTTAGTTAGGCCACATACGTCTGCTATTTCGTCGTAACTTAAGCCTTCAAGAGAAAGGGTAAGCACCTGCCTTGGCTGCAGTGGCAACGCTCTTACGCTGCGCAGTAAACGCTCTAAGGATTGGTGTTGACTAGAGACTTCCTCTGGTGACTGAGTAGTACTTGCAAACCCATCAGAGCCCATATCTTCGTGGTCGTATTGATGAGTATCGAGACGTTTAACTTGGCTTGCTACGTGTGTTACGGCGCGGTTATGGGCTATTTTTAAAATATAGGTTTTCACACTGCTCTCCCCCTTAAAGCGAGACAGCCCTTGCCAAACTGCAATAGCAATTTCTTGCAATAACTCTTGTTGCATCGCCTCGTTAGCCTCATAGCTATTAGCTACACGGCCAAGGAGTGCTCCGTATTGCGCAAAAACATCTTCAAAACCCTGCCCCAAGGTCACATCCCTATTAGCAAAAAACTGTTGTTATTTTATTGTGTTACTTCTATCAGTCTGCCCATGCTCGTTTTTATTACAAACTTTTTTCGATGAAGCTGTAATTTTTTTGAACAGCTAAGGACTATAAAAATAGAACTGAAAATACAGTATGAAGAAACGGGCGGTAGGGCATTCCCCCTAAAAAGCTTCAACTTTTAAGTTTTGTAATTTAAATGAGGAAAACACTATGTCTACATTAAGTTTAGTTTTGTTAATTGGCAGCATCACGTCGCTTATGCTCTTGGCAAGCTACCTAGACGCAAAATTTCAATGGCGATTTAACGACTGGATGAACGGCGAGTGCAGCAACCCGTTTATAAAAAACGTGACCGACAAACAGCAACAGCGCTTAAAAGAAAAAGATGCCCAGATTGAAACGTTAATGGCGCGTATTGAAACCCTCGAGACTATTGTCACTGAGCCTGCTTATGAGTTAAACAAGAAAATCAACGCGCTCAAATAAACGTCCTAGCTAACTCGATACCGGTGGACGACGCATAAAGCGGGGTACTTTTCCCATTGCAATTGCGTTGCCCACCAGCACAATTATCACTCCGACCACAGATAATACGCTCCAGGTATAGCCTTCAAAAAAGGTGGAAATAACCAATGCAACCATGGGGTATACCAACACAACATATGCAGCCTTGTCCGCGCCCATTTGCTTTAAAAGCTTCATGTACGCGCCAAACGCAAACACAGAACCAAAAATTGCTAAATAGACGAGTGATAGATAAAACTCAATGTGGGTAGGTATTCTTAATTCGCCAGGCATAGCTAACGAGGTGATGAAAAGCAGCACCATGGCATAACTCATGGCATAGAAATTCATTTGTATTACAGGCGTGCCCGAGGTCAAGATACGCTCGGAAATAACGTTACCCGTTGATGCACAGAAAAAGCTAACAAACGCTATGGCAAGCCCGGTAGCAAGCGCCGCATCCATGGATACTTTTGAAAATTCAGGCACAAACAAACAGACTATACCCAGCAAACCAAAGGTCGCCCCAATAACTACCTCTTTTCTTATGGGCTCTTTTAGCCACCAGCGACGAAGTACAACATTAATATAAATGATGCATGAGCTCATAAGTGCCAACAGCGCGCTAATAATATGCGCTTGCGCAACATACAACAGCGTGTAATTTAAGCTATACAAGAAGAGCCCCACCGCTGCCATTTTCACATGAATGTGCAAAGGGAGCTTTAACGGTAATCGTTTAAAAACACAGTATGCCCCTAAACACGCCGATGCCAGCAAGTAGCGTAGAGCAATAGCAAAGGTTTCAGAAGTATGTCCTATTTGATAGGTAATCGCTATCCAAGTTGAGCCCCAAATTAGGCAACATAGAGCAAATAAAGTCGCATTATTCATAGCCGCGCTTTAACCTAAAAAATCTGCTAAATGGGTAAGAGCCTTATCAAACAGTTTTTGCCTAGCGCCATTACCAATCCAGGCATTATGTGGTGTTATCAGTAAGTTGGGTAATGGCTCTTTTAGTAATATATGATCAACGGGCGGTGGCTCTACGCTAAGTACATCTAGCCCTGCACCACCAATTTTGTTGTGTTTAAGCGCATGGTAAAGCCCCTTTTCATCAATTAGTCCGCCACGAGCGGTATTAATAAGAAAGGCCGTTGACTTCATTAACGACAAGGTATCAGCGTTAATGAGTTTTTCGGTGTCCTCAGTAAGCGGGCAATGAAGGCTTATCACATCGGCATCGGGTAAAAGAGACGTAAGGCTAGGGCGAGGGTCGTCTTGTTTACCAGGGCGGGCAGCAATACTCACTTTCATCCCCATAGCTTTAAACAAAGCTTCTACGCGTTTTCCAAGCTCGCCGTGACCTACAATCACCGCGTGCTTACCTGCAAGCTCAACGACTGGATGACTAAGTAAGCAAAAATGGGAAGAGGCAGACCAAGCCTGACTCTCCATATCACGCTGATATGCGACAAAATTCGTAGCCAAATTTAACGCCAGGGTTAACGTGTGCTGCGCCACACTATCGGTGCCATAACCTTCAACATTTTGAACGCTGATATCGGCTTGCTTGCAATAATCGTGATCGATATTGTTCATGCCAGTGGCCGTTACACCAATATACCCAAGCTGTTTTGCCTGCTTTAAATCTTCGGCTTTTAACACAACTTTATTTACCAAAACTGCGTCGGCAGCTCGAATACGCTCGGCAACCTCTTCGGCATGGGTCTGCTGATAAAGTGTGATGTCGGCATTAAGACTATCGAGTACAGAAGTATCAAGGCTGGGTAAATCCATGGTTTCGGCGTCTAGAAACACAACCTGTTTTTTCTGCCCATTGCGCGGTGATTGGGTTTGGTTATCTTCGACTTTACCTTTTGCAGCATTGTGTTCTTTCATTATCGCTAGGCCTACATTACTTCCACAATAGATTCTAACGCCGCTTTCACGTTAACCGGAATGGGAATAGCCTTATCGGTCTTTCTATCTACAAATACATGCACAAATTGACCATGCGCCACTCTACGCTTGTTTTCGCCGGCATAAACTGACAGCCCATAGGTAACAGAGGTTCTACCTATTTTGATAACTCGTAGCCCCACAAAAATGTCTTCGGGGTATGCCGCTGGTGCCACGTATTGACATTGACTGCTTACCACATACGCAACGGTTTGCCCGTTGTGTATGTCTAAATTGCCTTTTTCAATTAAAAAGCGGTTTACCGCGCTATCAAAGAAACCGTAATACACAACATTGTTGATATGACCATATGCATCATTGTCTTGCCAGCGGGTGGCAATAGTGACGTTATAAGGGTAGTCGGCAAGTGTTGGTGTAATGTCAGTCATGATCAATCCTTGGCATATACATTTAAGAGGGTGTTGTTGCCCAATCAATACAAACAGTGAACAAATATAGCTCCTAAGCGCTATATCGTATTCTATTGATAGTGCTATGAATAAAGCACCATGTCGTCACGGTGAACGGCAACATCGCTTGTTTCATAACCTAACACACTGGCGATTTCTTTCGACTTTTTCCCTTTTATAAGCGTTAAGTCTCTTGCGTTATATAAGCAAAGACCTTTAGCGATAATTTCTCCATCGCATAGCACTTCAACGGCATCCCCTTGTTCAAATGAACCAGTCACACCTACTATACCAGTGGGTAATAGCGATGCGCCTTTTCTTACTAGTGCTTCTTTCGCGCCACTATCAATTTCTATTTTTCCAGCGGTTTTGAGGGTGTGCGTAAGCCAAAGCCTGCGGGCGCTGGCCGGTGTACTGTTTGCAGTAAACAAAGTCCCCGGCACTTTGCCTTCAAGCAAAGCATCGAAGGTTTCGCCTTTTCGACCGTTAACAATCAATGTCTGAATACCGCTACTGGTGCACTTATCCGCCGCTTCAATTTTTGTACGCATACCACCTGTGCCTACCGCCGTGCCAGCGCCACCGGCCAGGCCGTAAATAGTACTGTCTATTTTTTCTACCTGCGGAATAAGGGTCGCAGAGGCATCTTTTCTGGGGTCTGCGGTAAATAAACCATCGATATCCGAACAAATAATTAAGGTGTCAGCCTGCGCCACTAATGCCGTGTAAGCCCCCAAGTTATCGTTATCGCCTACTTTAAGTTCATTAACGGCAACCGTGTCGTTTTCATTCACAATGGGTAGTGCATTGTGATTTAAAATTTCACGCAAGGTGTTTTTGATATTCACGTAGCGCGTTCTATTGCGTAAATCATCTGCTGTTAGCAATACCTGCGCACAGGGGAAGTCGAAAAAGCGCTGCCAGTTGGCCATCATCAAGTTCTGGCCAATTGCTGCCATTGCTTGCTTCTCAGCAATAGAGGCATTATGCCTTACTCTCACCTTGCTCCGGCCGGCAGCCACACTACCAGATGAAACCAAAATTACTTCTTTGCCCGCCTCTCGGCTTGCGGTAATAAAACGGGCCAAGGAAAGTAAGTAGCGGCCACTGCATTCGTTGCCTTCAGGTGCAATGAGCGCACTGCCCACTTTTATAACGGCACGTTGCCATGAAAAACGGTTCATATTGGGAAGAAAAGAAAAAAACAAGGGCTTAAGAATACGACAGTTAAAGGCTGAAACAAAACGTTCTGTTACAGTTTTTTGCGTTAAAACAGGGTTACTATACGCTCAAAAAATTGGATTGTGCTCGTCATACTTAATATACTGGCAAGTGTTATCTTATAACAATTCTAATTTAAAAGTTGCAAGGAACCCGCATGAGCACCGCAAAACGACATTTTTTCTGGCTAGCGCCAGTGTTGTCTATGCTGATTTCTCTTCCTACTACCGCCGCTATAAAACAAACAAAAGGCGACTTTGAAGATAAATTCCGTCAGCTAGACGAAGTACTTCCTACTCCGAACGTGTATCGCAATGCCGCTGGTGAGCCCGGTCATCAATATTGGCAACAACAAGTAGATTACGATATTGATGTAAAGCTACTTGAAAACGAACGTCGTATTGAAGCAAGTGAAACCATTACTTACCACAACAACGCGCCAGATACGCTTAAGTACTTGTGGATCCAGCTTGACCAAAACAAATTCCGCGACGATTCAATGTCAGCGCTTACTACCACGTTTGGCGGCATAGGCAACCGTGGGCCAGGCTCGCAAGCTGCCAGTGGAGATGCCCCAGCAAAGCTAAGCATGGGTGCATTGCGCCGTCAGCAGTTTGTTGAAGACAATGAGCTGGGCTACACCATTTCTCGCGTTGAAGACAAAGCGGGCAACGACTTACGCCACACAGTAGTTGGCACCTTAATGCGTGTTGACCTAGCTAAGCCACTAAAGCCGGGCAGTAAAGTAACGTTCGATATCGATTTTGCATTTAATATTGTAGAAGAAGACGCCGTGTCAGCTCGTGCAGGTTACGAGCACTTCCCAGATGACGAACGTGAAGGTGGCAACGATATCTTCTTGTTGGCCCAGTGGTTCCCACGTTTAGCCGCTTACACCGATTACGAAGCATGGACTAACAAAGAGTTCATCGGCCGAGGTGAGTTCACGCTAGAATTCGGTAACTACGAAGTAGATATCACAGTTCCGGCTGACCACATCGTATCGTCAACAGGTGTGCTTCAAAACCCAAAAGACGTACTAACTAAAACACAGCGCAACCGCCTTAAAAAAGCAGAAAAAGCTGACCGCATCGTCTTCATCGTTTCACCAGAAGAAGCCATTGAAAACGAAAAAGAGGGTACAACTAAACTTAAAACTTGGACCTTTAAAGCGGATAACGTACGTGATTTCGCATGGGCTTCATCACGTAAGTTTGCGTGGGACGCACGTGGCTATCAGCAAGGCGGCGACACTCAGCCATTGGTAATGGCAATGTCTTTCTACCCGAAAGAAGGTGGTGAGCTGTGGCAGAAGTATTCAACAGAATCAATCATTCATACAATGGATGTATACAGCCGCTTTAGCTTCGACTACCCATATCCTGTAGCGCAATCAGTAAACGGCCCGGTTGGCGGCATGGAATATCCCATGATCACCTTCAATGGCCCGCGCACAGAGCTTCGCGACGATGGTTCACGCACTTACTCGCTTGCTGAAAAGCGTTTCCTTATTGGCGTTGTTATCCACGAAGTGGGTCACATCTACTTCCCAATGACGGTTAACTCTGACGAGCGTCAGTGGACATGGATGGATGAAGGTCTTAACAGCTTCTTAGATGGCGTTGCCGGTCGCGAATGGGACCCTACAATTCCTTGGGGTGTAGAGCCGCGTGATATTACAGGCTACATGAAGTCTCAGACTCAGGTGCCAATTATGACGCAGTCTGACTCGGTACTTCGCCTAGGTCCAAATGCTTACACCAAGCCAGCAGTAGCGCTAAACATTCTTCGTGAGACGATTCTTGGCCGTGAACTATTTGACTTCGCATTTAAAGAATACGCACAGCGTTGGATGTTTAAACGTCCAACTCCATCTGATTTCTTCCGCACTATGGAAGAGGCATCGGGTGTAGATCTAGATTGGTTCTGGCGTGGTTGGTTCTACACCACAGACCACGTAGATATTAGCCTAGACAGCGTACACAAGCTGCGTTTAGACACTGAAGATCCAGATATCGACTTTGCTCGTGAGCGCGAAGCGGAAATGGAAAAACCTAAGTCACTTACCGATATTCGAAATAAAGAAGAAGGTAAAAAGCTGTGGGTAGACCGTTTTGAAGATATCAGCGATTTTTACGACGAAAATGACCGCTATACCGTAACCAACAAAGAGCGCAACAAGTACAAGAAATTCCTTGATAAGCTTGAACCTTGGGAGCGTAAAGCCTTTGAACGTGCAGTAAAAGAAGACAAAAACTACTACGTGCTAGACTTTAGCAACAAAGGTGGTTTGGTGATGCCGATTATTCTTGAGCTAGCCTTTGAAGACGGTACGAAAGAAGAAATGCGCATTCCGGCGGAAATCTGGCGTCGTACACCTAAGGCCGTAAGCAAGCTTATTGTGACTGACAAAGACAAAGAGCTGGTAAGCGTAACGGTTGACCCGCATTGGGAAACAGCGGATGTAGACGTGGAAAATAACCACTATCCACGCCGTATCATTCCTTCTCGCATTGAAGCGTATAAGAACAAGCCTCGTAATACTTACGAGTACCGCGACCTTATCAACGATTCAAAGACCGAGCTAAAAACTGACGATGAGGATAAAGATGACGAATAAGTTGTCTTTAGCCCGCTTGCTGCAGAGCCCTCATGCTCTGCTTGCAAGCGTTAGTGGGTTGGCTATTGCGGCTGCGCTATTCGTTAGCGCGATGTCGTTCAGCACAACGGCACAAGCGCATCAAATAAAAGCAGCGATTACAACGGTACTGTTCAACCCTAGAACAGAAAATATTGAAGTAATGCACCGCTTTAATTTGCATGATGCTGAGCACGCGGTTAAAGCTTTGTTCGACAAGCATGCAGATATTATGGATGACGTTAAAACACAGCAGCAGTTTGCTGATTACGTTGCCAAGCATTTTGCTATTTTGAACGCGGCAGGCAATGCGTTAACGCTTGCTGATGTGGGCTTTGAAGTTGAAGGTAAACACTTTTGGGTTTATCAGGAAACTGTTGAACCGCCTGTGCTTGAAGGTATTAAAATTCGCCACGATGCATTACGCGACTTGTGGCCGAAGCAAGTGAATACGCTAAATGTAGAAGGCAAGGGCGATATTAAAACCCTAACCTTTGCTGACAGCGTTAATTTGCTGGAAGTAAGCTTTGAAAGCCAAAACAGCAACCATCACTAATATTTAGCTGAGTAACTTGTAAAAAGCCCACCAGCTTTCATCGTTGATCGACGATGAATGCTGGCGGGCTTTTTTAATGGCTAACTTTTTAGTTCTCTATTTCGAATACCCTGACTCACATGCCCTTTGATTAAAACTGAGCTAGCAAATACCCATATCGAATGCACAAAGAGCCGCTCTTTACTCTTCGTATAAGAAGTTTTACTCAATGATGTCGGTGTGAGACCGAAGTCTTATAGTCATCTAAGCGAGCATGCACTACCTTAAAAGCAGACAGATACGTTATTTAAAACCAGTTAATGAGGTAAGTCATGACCAATAGCGCTACAGCAACGTTGCCTTCTCAGGTCAAGAAAACCCAATCAAGAAGCGAGCGTCGCGTAAAAAAAATGCGTACAGCTAAAGCAGCAGAGCGCGCTGAGCAAGCGGAAAGTGCAGAACAAACTAAAGGCGCAAATACAACGAGCATTAAACAAAACAATGCGTTCGCTGATAAGAAAAATATCATGTGGGTGCTGCTAAGTGGCGCTATGGCACTGACATTTATCGTAATGCTATTTCTGCCCGATACCGGCATGGGCGGCGGCCTTATATCGACTTATTCTGCAATGCTATGGTGCGGATTCTTTGGCGCTGCGCTTTGGCGTTACAGAACAGCAAACGGCTGGGCTGGATTTGCTTATGGAAGCGTTATTGGCCTAGTGCTTCAATTTATTTCACAGATCATTTAAATATATAGCACCGTGTAAACCGCACACTTATGCGGTGCTGCATCTTATTCTAAAATCTCTGCCTTATTCTGTAATCTTAACCTTACTATTTAGCTATTTGATTAAAATATTAGGTTACTTATAACTCTTATACCCGATCCAGCCACCTTACTTAAATGTATAAAGGGTCAGAGTACTTTTTTAAGTTATGCTTTAAACGATAACAATTAGTGTCCCTTTCCGTCTTCAATAAAACTGAGTGAACCTATGGCAGAGAAGCCAAATAGATCTCCCGAATCGCCAACCCGTTCGAGTAATGCAGTACCCTCGTCTCGCCTATCTCGTATAGGTCGCTTAGGCACGTTAGCAGGAAGGGTTGCAGGTAATGTGGTTTCTCAGGGCGCTGGCCAGTTACTAAGAGGTGAGAAGCCAGTCTTGTCTTCGCTGCTTTTAACACCAAAGAATATTTCAAATATTGCCGATCAGCTTGCCAGTATGCGTGGCGCAGCAATGAAGCTCGGGCAACTCATTTCTATGGATGCGGGAGACTTTTTGCCCGAAGAACTCGCCGCTATTTTAGGACGGTTGCGAGATGACGCTGACCCTATGCCAAAGGAGCAACTCATATCCACGCTTAACCAGGCATGGGGCGAAAATTGGCAGGATGACTTACTTTATTTTTCTTTTGCCCCCGTTGCCGCAGCCTCCATAGGACAAGTTCATAAAGTTATTACTATGGACGGCAAAATGTTAGCGGTAAAAGTACAGTACCCTGGCGTGAAAAGGAGTATTGATAGCGATGTAGATAACGTGGCAACGCTTATAAAGCTTACTGGCTTGGTGCCCAAATCATTAGATATAGGCCCGCTATTACAGGAAGCTAAAGCGCAGCTTCACCAAGAAGCAGATTATGAACGAGAAGCCGATATGCTAAATCGCTATCGCGACCTAGTTGAAGCCACTGATATACGATGTGAAGGACAAAGCGCGTTTGTTATTCCAAAGCCCTATGCACCGCTTACCACAAGTACGGTACTAGCCATGGACTTTATCGAGGCGCACAATTTGGATGCGCTAACTGATGAACCTCAAGAAGTCCGCGATGCCGTAATAACGGCATTGATGACTTTGTTTTTCAATGAAGTTTTCCACTTTAAGCTGCTGCAAAGCGACCCTAACTTAGCCAACTATCAGTTCAAACCCGATACCAAAGAAATCGTTCTATTAGATTTTGGCGCCACTCGCGAAGTACCTGAAACTATATCTCAGCAATACCAAACTTTACTTAAAAGCGCCGCAGACAATGATAAAGCATTAATGCAGCAAGCCGCATACAATATTGGCCTTATTGATGACAGTCATTCTCAGAGCCAAGTAAATGCAGTCATCGAAATAGGCATGGAAGCCTGTGAAGCCATACGCTATGAGGGTGCTTACGATTTTGGAAAAAGCGATTTAATCGCAAGGCTTCACGAAAAAGGAATGGCGCTTACAATGGAACACAACTTTTGGCACACGCCGCCGGTTGACGCGCTCTTCATACATAGAAAGCTTGGTGGATTATTTTTACTGGCTAAGCGATTACAAGCCAAAGTGGATATGCGTAAAACTGCAGGCGAATGGCTTTACTCTTAACAAAGTTGAGCGCTATCTGAAATTAGTCACTGTCACGCGCTATGTGATTCTTAAAAAAGTGAGAACATCAACTACGAAGACTCCGCTGGATGAACTCGCCGTCATTTACACCCAGCGTGGTACCGTGATTAGTAGCATTGCGCTTAATAGGGTAATTCCATACTAAAAGGTAAAGCCATCTGTTCTTTACTTTTCGGCGGGTTGCCAATCATTTCGTCATACGGTGTATCGTGCTTCATTACGGCCTGCTGAACGCGACAATTCGCAAAAGCTTCACGTATGTGGCCGGCACTAAAAAAGCGCATAGGCTTGTCTTTATTGTCGTAAAGCATACCGCTTTGGTTATCGATGGTCAGATAAACCAAGTACACGTTCATTTCATAAGACTGAACTTCTAAGTAATCGATAACCGTCGGCGACTCTTGAATATCCCGAAAATAAAACTTATGCATTTTCTACCTCGTGAAATTTGCGTGCACATTATGCTTGTCCAGCTTGGTTTTATTTAAATTAAATGAAAGCGGGACGAGATAATGACTGTTATACGCTATGCGAGGTTTTCAGGTTCATTTGCTAAATGAAGTGGTGGACGATGATTTTTATGTCGCACTGCATTTACTAAAACCATTAGCGCTGCAAAGGAAAAAACGCTATAAACCAACGCCGCAATACCCATTCCCGCTGCAACCCACAAAAGCGGAAATATCAACAGTCGAGGCCCTTCAACAGCAAGCGCTACTCTTGCTCTTAATAAAATAAACCCATTTTGTATGCACATAACAACCACGGTTATCACTGCAATAAGTTGGTGATGCATTGGCAAGCTATGCATATTAAAAGACAGGAAGAGCATTATCCCCAGCACGATAACGTACTGTATCGCACTATAACGCTTAACTGCTCGGTGTAACTTTGGGTGATAGGGTCTAAATTTACTCACGCTGACTATCCTACAAGGGCACATTAAAATAAAAACATGGTCGCGAACTCTAATACATTCGCTAATTACTATAAATAACAGTGCACTAGAATATGATTACTGATGATTGGTTAATACATTAGTATAAAAAAAGCAATTGTTAAACAATTGTTTGATATTTGACAGTGCATTTACATTTTATTGCGAGCAGCGGGGTAAAAGAATAAGGAATTCCCACTAGATTTGGCTAAAAATAAATCGAAAAGTGGCTTTCCAACGTTAAAAGTTGTTCAAATTAAGGAATTTATATTTAGGGGGAACATTTCTCTTGATTGATTTTCTAAATTTAGGTGTTATCTCTGGTAGTATTATCTAAAGGATATTTTTGTAGCGGAGTCATTATGAGCGAATCGTCAGAAAAGAAATCGTTAGGCCCACACTTTATTATTGTCGGCATTCTTCTTATTGTTATTCTGGCTGTAGTTTTTTGGCCAAGCGACGAAAAGCCAGAGCCGGTCATTACCCCTGAACCTGAAGTGACCGAGCCTGAAATCACAGCACCGGAAGAACCAGAGATCTTTGAACCTACTCAACCAGCGCCCACCGTTGAGCTTGAAGAAAAAGACGACGTTGAGCCACTGCCAGAGCCCGTTGAGCCAGATCCAGAGCCATTAGATACTAGCGATCCAGCAGTCAAAGCGTCATTAATTGAAAGTTCGTCTGCAGACGAAGAAACCGTAAATCGTATGCTGGTTAACGAAGGCCTTATTCAACGCTTTGTCGTCTCTGTAACTAACCTAGCGAACGATGAGATGGCGCCAAACCATCAGCTACTTACACCGCCAGAACAGAACTTCCGCGTATACTCTCAAGCAGGAAAGCAGTGGATTGATGCTGCAAGTTATAAACGATATACGCCGTATGTAGATATGCTGGAGTCGTTCGATAATGAAGCGCTGCTTAATATCTACGGTATTTATAAGGGCGATATTCAGACGAAGTTTGCAGAAATTGGTAATCCAGACCAAGACTTTAACGGCGTATTGCTAGAAGCCATTGATCAGCTTCTTGATACACCGGAAGTACCGGTTCCTGTAGAGGTGTATACTGACTCGGTAGCTTATAAATATGCAGACGAACGCTTAGAAAACCTAAACGAGCCACAGAAACAATTACTTCGTACAGGCCCTGATAATATGCGTCGTATTAAAGCGAAGCTTCGTGAACTTAAAACCTTGGTTGAAGAGCGTGGATCTAACTAGATTCCAACAACAGTTAAAGGGTACGTCTTCAAAGGCGCGCCCTTTACCTCCTGTTGAGCAATGGAACCCTGATTTTTGCGGTGACATCAACCTAACAATTGCCCTTGATGGTCGATGGTTTTACGAAGGCAGCCCTATCGGGCGAGCGAGCTTAGTCCAGCTTTTCGCCTCAGTACTAAAGCGAGAAGGCGATAAGTACTTTTTAGTCACCCCTGTTGAAAAAGTAGGGATCACAGTCGAAGACACGCCGTTTCTTATCACTCAGTGGCATAGAGAAGAGAATGAAGGCGGCGAAGCGAGTGAAGTTGGGCAAGAGGGTGAAACAACTAGCGACTGCACTTATATACTCACCACGCAGACAGGCGACATTGTCCGTTTAGAGCGCTTAGAACAGCTTGAACTTCGCGTTCCACCTAAAGCAATACAGGATCCACAAGCTACATCTATCCCTTATATCTGTGTTCGCAGAAACTTATGGGCTAGACTGCATCAAAACACTTATTACCAGCTGTTAGAACAAGCCAACGAAACATCAGATGGTTCGGGCACGCGATTTAGTATTCAATCTAGCGGTACGACGTTTGTGTTGGGTGAGATAAGTCAAACACCCTAATCCATGGTTTTCGTTGTTACTCTGCTATTCTGTGCCAGTAACCTACCATAGCATTATTCATCGCCATCAATGTGTCATTTACAGCACTTTGTTTTGCGTTATCACGTTGTGTGCATTACATTCGATGTAGTCTATAAAACAATCAAAAGAAGACCTACATTATGAAAAAGCCTTTAATCACCCTTGCGATTACAAGCGCACTAATCTCATCACCTTTGTCTGCGGTTGCCGATACCCTTATACACGCCGGAAAAGTGTTTACTGGCACCTCAAAATCACTTCAAGAAAAAATGACCATTGTTGTTGAAGACAACAAAATAAAAGGAATAAAGAAAGGATTTATTGAAGCGCAAGAAGGCGACACTGTTATCGATTTAACCTCATCAACAGTTATGCCAGGCCTTATGGATATGCATGTTCATTTATCGTCGCAACACGGCGGGCCACAAACTTACTTAGAACGCTTTTCACTTAATGAAGCCGATTACGCACTGCGTGCAGCAAACTACGCCCAAATAACCCTAAATTCAGGTTTTACCACTGTGCGAAACCTAGGTGATGGCTATAACGAAACAGTGGCTTTAAGAAATGCCATAAATAAGGGCTACGCCACAGGTCCACGAATTTACACTGTCGCGAAGTCTATTGCTACCACAGGCGGACACGCTGACCCAAGCAATGGCTTATCTCATTTACTTCGACCTGACGTTGGACCTAAACAGGGGGTGGTTAATGGTGAAGTGGAAGCTCGCGAGGCGGTACGAACTCGCTATCAAGATGGCGCTGACCTAATCAAAATTACTGCAACTGGCGGCGTACTAAGCGTAGCCAAAAGCGGCCAAAACCCACAGTTTATGACCGACGAATTAGAAGCGATTGTTGATACTGCAAAAGATTACGGCATGACAGTGGCTGTGCATGCCCATGGGAAAGAAGGGATGAAGCGGGCAATTGAGGCTGGGGTAGATTCTATTGAGCATGGCACCTATATGGACGATGAAATTCGCAAGCTAATGAAGGAGCACGGCACCTATTATGTACCTACTATCTTGGCTGGAAAGTTTGTGGCAGATAAAGCCAAAATTGATGGTTTTTTTCCTGAGTTAGTTCGTCCAAAGGCTGCGGCTATCGGGCCACTTATTCAAAATACCTTTGAGCAAGCACACAAAGCGGGCGTGAAAATTGCTTTTGGTACAGACAGCGGCGTATCAGCACACGGCGATAACGCGCAAGAGTTTTCTTTAATGGTTGAAGCAGGTATGAAACCTGCCGACGCACTAATAAGCGCTACCGTTAATAGTGCGAGTTTATTAGGCATAAGCGACATTCTAGGTACGTTAGAAGAAGGTAAGTTGGCGGACCTCGTTGCGGTTCAAGGCAACCCGCTTGACGACATTTCGCTTATGGAAAGCGTGTCTTTTGTAATGAAAGACGGGGTCGTTTATAAGCAGTAAAAAAATAAAAGTGGTAGAGGTTACATGGCACTAGGTAAAAAGGTTAAGCACAAAACCAAAAAGCTCATCGATTCTAAACATATGTTAAAGGGCATTACCTTAGCGTCATTTTTAGAATCGACCATTGTTCCTATACCGCTTGAAGCCGTTATGGTGCCGTTAATGCAGGCTAGGCGAGAGTCGCTCTGGAAAATTGCGTTAATGGCCACCGTTGGCTGCGTGATTGGTGCTATCTTCGGTTATGCCCTCGGCTATTACCTCTTCGACCTGGTTGGTCAATGGGCTATTGATACCTTCTTTAGTCAAGATCAGTTCGACAGTGTTAAACAACAAATGAAAAGCCAAGGTTTTTGGTTTGTGATGACCTTAGGCATCGCGCCCATTCCTTTCCAAGTGGCCATGTTAGCAGCTGGTGCCACTCAATACTCACTTCCGCTTTTCCTTCTAGCCACGGTTATTGCCCGTGCTCTTCGTTATTTTGGCCTTGCGGCAGTGGTGTATTATGCAGGAGACAAAGCAGAGCAGCTTATAAAGCGCTACAAGATGAAAGCCGTCATCGCAATTACGCTAGTGATAGTCTTACTATGGTGGCTGTCCAATATACTTACCTGACTGAGAGAACCCCTTAACTTAATGGTTCATAGACTTCCAAAGTAGCATCGACTAAATGATGCCAGCTATCGCTTAGATGCCCATTTCACATCACACTGATAGATTTTTTGAACTTTACATTTGATAATGATTCTTATTTGCACTAATGTAATAAAAAACAGGAGGTGCTTATATGAATATTCAGCGTCTATGCCCAATTTACAGAAAGTGGCTACAGCTTAACCCTTCAAATGCGCGACAGCATCGCTTATCTATGCAGGCGCAGACACAAAAGGCGCATCAACAAGGAAAATTAGACTACGCCAGAGAGCTAGGCTATCAAACCTTTGAAACCGCTAAGGTCATTCTTAGTGCGCTACAACCTACGTCGCCAAAACAAGTTAACGCTGTACAAGAAGATGTGCTCGCATTCGGTACCATGGGTATGTACTTATCTTCATTACTCGCACAAGAGCATAAAAAACAAGAGTCTCATGCAATTTTGCAGGAGTGCCAACAGCAGTTAATTGCCATATTGCCTTTGCATGCCACTAATCCATCTGTATGTAGGCTTATAACTGCCATTCAGCACACTCTTGAGCAAACCTATGAACCTCAAATTAGCAGGCAGTTTGGGTCTGCAGCCGTTCATTAAAAATAACAGTTAAAGGAGCGAATGATGATGTCGAAACAAATGCCAAGTGAAGACGGTTTTGTCTCTTTGAATGTAAGAGCATCTGTATTACAAAAAATGCTTAAAGGTGAAGTTCTACACATGACTGACGTTCACTGCACCTGTGCTCACAGCAAACGTACACTACAACAACTGCTTTTAAAAGCAGTTGTAGACGGTTCGGAACGTTAATCTGAAACGCTAACTCACGAGCGTATGAGCACAGACTGCAGCAAAACGGAACATAACTTGATACAGAATAAGTAACCAAATCGTTTTTATTTTGCAATTAAGCTATGAGAGGACACCGTGGAACCTTCGTCTAAATGGAAAGAGATAACCGCTAGAGCGGGGTATAGCGCCAAAACAGTCATGTACGTTATGCTTGGTGTCTTCATTCTTACATCTGTATTTACAGCGTTAAACCGTGAAAAAGCCTCTCAGTCCAATGTCTTTATTACACTTAAAGAGCAACCACTCGGACAGATCTTATTAGGCATTCTTGTCCTTGGCTTAGCATGTTATGCCTGCTGGCGTTGGCTGCAGATTTTTATTACCGACAAATCAGACGACGATAGTTTGTTTATTCACATTATAAATAAGCTGTTCTTCTTTATATCAGGCGCGTTCTATTTTGTTGCTGCATACGCAGGGGGTAAAACCTTATTAGAAGTACAAAGTAGCTCTTCATCCCAAGGCAGTGGAAAGAAGGTGAGTGAGTTTTTGATGCAATATGAATGGGGGCTGTTGCTTGTAGCCGCAATTGGGCTTTGCATCATTATATTTGCCGTTGTGCAGTTCAAACATGCTTACACCGCCGACTTTTTAAAGAAGTTTTCGCTACACGCTTTAAATCAGCGCATTAGAAAAAGTGTGAAAGTGACGGGACGCCTTGGGTATACCGCGAGAGGGGTCGTTTATTCCTTAGTAGGTGGATTTTTTATCCTTGCCGCCATATTGAGTAACCCATCGCAAGCAGGTGGATTACAAAAAGCATTAGAAACCTTAATGAAGCAGCCCTTCGGCCCTTATCTCATTGCCGCAGTAGGCGCAGGCTTTGTTATGTTCGGCCTTTATTGTGCGCTGGAGGCAAAATACAGAAAGGTAGAGTAGGACATTTAAATGGAAGGTGCTAATAGCCTAAATTTGAAAGTAAAAAAGGCGCTTAAGCGCGCCCTTTTTTAATAACGTATTGGTAAGGCAAGGTCTCTGTTTGAGACGCTACCAGCGTATGATCCATAAAGCGGCAAAAGCTGGGAATATCTCTTGCCGTTGAGGGATCGTCAGCCGTGACCGATAAGGTTTCCCCATCGGCCAGCTTACGAATATTTAAACGCACCATCATCACCGGTTCTGGGCAACGTAAGCCTAGTGCATCTAAATGCTGACTTGCTGCGCTAAAGGCGCTATCAAAATCAGATGCCATAGTTTTCGCGGTAGGTGTTGATAGCACTGATTTCACTATCAAACCCGCCTTTATCAGTTAGATAAGCGACCACATCTGCAAGCGATACAATAGAGATGACCTGAGTGCCAAAGTCACGTTCAACTTCTTGGATGGCGGACAGTTCGCCATTACCGCGCTCTTGTCTATCTAATGCGATTAGCACGCCAGACAAACTGGCCTGCTGCTGTTCGATTAACGTCATCGATTCACGAATAGCGGTACCCGCGGTGATTACGTCATCCACTAGCATAACCTTGCCTTCAAGCGGGCTACCTACCAAATTGCCGCCTTCACCGTGGGTCTTCGCTTCTTTACGGTTGAAGCAATAAGGCACATCAAGGTTATGGCTATCGGCCAATGCTACGGCGGTAGTCGTCGCAATAGGAATGCCTTTATACGCTGGACCAAACAGTACATCGAATTCGACACCTGCATCCATTAGCGCATCAGCGTAAAAACGCCCTAGCTTGGCCAAATCGCCGCCGCGATTAAACAAGCCCGCATTAAAAAAGTAAGGGCTAACGCGGCCAGACTTTAAAGTAAATTCGCCAAATTTTAGTACGCCACGCTCAATGGCAAACTCGATAAAATCACGCTGAAACGCTTTCATGATGACCTCTTAATTACTAACTAATACGTAGGCGTTAAATACGCTTAATTGCCTCGCTTACGCAAGCGCCGCTTTTTGAATATCGAATAATTCGCGTAAGCCGTGCTTACCAATTTTCAATAGCTCATCAAGCTCTTCAAACGAGAAGGGTTCACCCTCAGCAGTACCTTGAACTTCAATCAGTTTACCGGTTTCGGTCATCACTATGTTCATGTCAGTTTCTGCTTCAGAGTCTTCAGTGTACTCAAGGTCAGCGATCGGCGTACCTTCATAAATACCCACAGAAAGAGCAGCAATCATGTGCTTAAGCGGGTTTGTTTTGATAATGCCTTTTGCACGCATATAGGTAAGCGCATCAACAAGAGCAACACAAGCACCTGTGATTGACGCCGTACGCGTACCGCCGTCGGCCTGAATGACATCACAATCCAATGTAATTGTGTTTTCACCCAGAAGTTTTAAATCAATCGCCGCGCGAAGTGAGCGCGCGATTAGACGTTGAATCTCTAGCGTACGACCACCTTGCTTACCGCGCGCCGCTTCACGGCCGCTACGTGTATGGGTAGCACGTGGAAGCATGCTGTATTCGGCGGTAACCCAACCTTTACCCTGGCCTTTCATAAAGCGTGGTACACCTTCTTCCACCGTCGCATTACACAACACCTTAGTGTTACCAAACTCTACTAAAACAGAGCCTTCTGCATGGCAGGTATACTGAC
Organism: Alteromonas sp. ALT199; assembly: GCF_018619335.1. Taxonomy (GTDB): domain Bacteria; phylum Pseudomonadota; class Gammaproteobacteria; order Enterobacterales; family Alteromonadaceae; genus Alteromonas. The sequence continues at coordinate 30,278 of NZ_JAHHDX010000014.1, forward strand.
GAGTAATAGTAACGGGGCGAATTTGACTGGCGGTTCTGCCGCTTGGACGCATAGTGTTCTCCACAAGGTAAATGCTTAAAAAGGGTAGCGATTCATAGGTATTTTTAGCGATATAGCAATAGATAGCTCAATTTGCGATTAAAACCCTATAAATTCGAAGTAGCTACGAAATTGCGCCTAAGTATAACGCATTACCCGTGGCCGTTAAAAACGAACTTTACATGTTTGCTTATCGAATTACCTAAATGTGCGCTAATATACGAAATACGAGAAAACCTGCTTTTGATATTCACGTATACAACACGACGTTCGGGTTGTTTTTGCAGGCTTTCAGTAAAATTTAAAGGACATTTATGATTTACAGCATGACAGCGTTTGCGCGCGTAGAAACGAAAAAAGAGTGGGGCTCAGCCGTATGGGAAATACGCTCGGTTAACCAACGCTTTTTAGAAACGTATTTTCGCCTACCGGAACAGTTCCGCTCGTTAGAGCCGGTTTTACGTGAGCGTTTTCGTAAAAAGCTGGCTCGAGGTAAAGTAGAATGTGCTCTGCGTTTTACCGCAAACGACGCTGCTGTAACCAAGCTAAGCTTAAACGAAGAATTGGCCAAGCAGGTGCTTCATGCCGCTGACTGGGTGCAGTCTCATGGCCAATCAACCGGTGTGAACCCGCTTGACGTCTTGCGCTGGCCTGGGGTTATTGCTGCAGAAGAAGCCGATATGGATACCATTCATGGTGATGTAATGGCGGCATTTGACCAAGCATTAAGCGACTTTATTAGCGCCCGCGCTACAGAAGGTGAAGCCCTTAAAGGTATGATCACGCAACGCCTAGACGCCATTGAAGTTGAAGCGGAAAAAGTAGCCGCGCGTATGCCTGAAATTATGGTGTGGCAACGAGAAAAAGTGCAAACCCGCTTTGAAGAAGCAAAGATAGAGCTTGATGCTGGCCGTTTTGAACAAGAAATGATTATGCTTGCGCAAAAAGTGGATGTTGCCGAAGAGCTAGATCGCCTAAACGCTCACGTTAAAGAAACGCGCAATATCCTTAAAAAGGGTGGGGCAGTGGGTCGCCGCTTAGATTTCATGATGCAGGAATTTAACCGCGAATCAAACACGTTAGGTTCAAAATCTATCAGTACTGACATCACACAATCGGCAGTTGAACTTAAAGTATTGATTGAGCAGATGCGCGAGCAAATTCAGAATATTGAGTAGTTTTTCACCCATCCCGAAATGTCTTAAGAGTCCTGTTATTTGCTTGCAAATACAGGGCTTTTTTATTTTTCCTGCTCAATCATATGCTAGGCAGCAGTTATAAAGAGATTAAGCAACAAAACTATGAATACAAAGGCTATGTAGCTGAAAACTTTGTGCAACAAGAGTTCACTGCTATTGGCGTTGACCCAAGCTATTCGTGGAATGACGCCCGCGCCGAAATCGAATTTATCTTGGCGACCGATGTTGGCGATATCGTCGCTGTTGAAGTCAAAAGTGGTAAACGTACAAGAGCAAAATCGTTGGCATCCTACATTGAAAAATGTAATCCAAGTAAAACTTTTAAGTTGACTGGTACACAAGGCTCTTCAGCGTTAGAAAAAACCAATATCGTGATGCCTTTGTATTTCACGCAGTATTTACCTGAGAGATGGTAAAAGCGTTGCTTAGCAGAGCGTTTGATGGCTCTTCGGTTACGAGCTGCTAGGCTCACTGTTAACGCGCGACCTGCCGCCAACAACTAACGCTTCAAATAATTCATTTCAAATACTGTGTTAAGAAGGCCTCGTGCGCGGGGAGTTTAGCTACATGGTTATCCACCTGCTGTTTTAATCCTGCCATAAATTGCTTTAAAGACTGCTCACTCATTTCATCGGCAACGCGGTGATATTGCTTGGGCGTCATGCCTTGGCCCATCAATACTTGAGTCCAGGAGTCGACACGAAAGATATCTCCATCATCTAAAAACACACGGCCAGACTCGGCGAACAAAGCCAATTTATGTGTAAGTGACGGCGGTACGTCCATGCGCTGGCACTGTTGCCAAAATGGACTGTCTTCGCGCTGTGTCACCTTGTAATGCATAACAATGAAGTCGAGTATGGCCGACATTTCGCTATCAAACTTTTTATTGTATTCGTCGATTGCGCTTTGGGTGATGCCATCGAAAGGGAATAAACGCATTAGGCGTATAAGGCCGGTCATGATTAGGTGAATGCTGGTCGACTCTAATGGCTCGATAAAGCCACTGGATAACCCTAACGCTACACAGTTTTTATTCCAACCACGCCTGCGTTTACCCGGAGTAAAGCGAATGACTCTCGGCTCATTAATTGGCGCACCTGTTACCTGCGATTTGAGTGTATTAATGGCGTCCTCATCGCTCATAAAGCGGCTACAAAATACCAATCCGTTACCCATGCGCTCTTTAAGCGGTATCTGCCAACGCCACCCCGCTTCGTGCGCTACACTTTTGGTATATGGCAAGGTGGGGCAGGAAGCTCTGTTTGCATGGCTACTGCTCTATCGCAAAATAAATAGTGCTGCCAATCGTCGTATCCAGTATGAAGAGCTTGTTCAATAAGCAGGCCTTTAAAGCCTGTACAGTCTATAAAGAAGTCACCGTTTACCACTTCACCGCTTGCTAATTGTAGAGACTGGATATTGCCTGATTGCGGGCAAACAACGACCTTTTCTATGTCTCCTTCCTTGTGCGTCACCCCAGCTTCGCAAGCTAAAGATTTTAAAAATCGACCGTAGGCGACGGCATCAAAGTGATAAGCAAAGTTAAGCGGCATAGCTTCTGATGTAGCAAATTTATTCTGCTTAGCGGCCATCAGTTCAGGGCAATAATCACCAAATTCACCGCCGAAACCATATTCTTTAGCCCGTAGCCAAAAGTGGTGAAACTCGCCTGCCCAGCACTCTCTTCCGGTAATGCCAAACGAGTGGATATAGCTGTGACCCTGTTCACGCCAATTTTCAAACTCTATACCCAGTTTGAACGTGGCTTGGGTAGCGCGCATAAAGGCTTTTTCGTCTATACCTAGCAACTTATGAAAGGTTCTAATCGGCGGAATAGTGGCTTCGCCAACGCCCACAATACCAATATCTTTTGATTCGACTAGCGTAACCTTTATCGACTTACCCAAAAGCCGGGTCAACGCCGTTGCCGCCATCCATCCTGCAGTACCGCCACCTGCAATAACAACGTTCTTAACGGGCGTTTGATTGTTACTGCTATCTAAACCCGATACGGCCATATGAGGTGTCCTTTTTATCTGAAGAGGAATTGTTATTTAAATTTGTAGCGCGATCACTTTCACTTGAAGGGCAAGTGTGGCCATAGTCCTGACGTTGAAAATGCGCGTGAAGGTGTTTTTGTTCGTCGTTATAGCGCTTTGCGATATCTTTAAGCAGCGCATTATTAGTCGGCAACCCCTGCAAATACGTATTTTCAGTTTGTTGTAACGTTTCACGAAGATACAGGGCTTTGCGCTTATCTTTTTCGTTTAAACGTAGTGGCGATGCAGATGTCGAAAAGCCCATTCCGTACAAAACATATTGGTAGCTGGCAGAGGGAAAAATCTCTTCGTTTTCGATAAGATCTAAGCGTGAAGGGCTTTGATACTGCCACAGTTTAAGCAATTCAGCGAGGGAGTCAGGAATTGAAGTATCACTTCTCTGTGCTAACCAATAAGGCTCATCTCTATCGCTAAGAACATAATGTAACTTCAAAAAGTCGATGACTCGCTGCCAGCGGTATGCAAAGCGCGTATTGTAGCCTTTACTGACTATTGTCATGTGATCTTTATTATGCGGAAAGGCTTCACATAACATACGTAAGCCAAGCTCAACCATAGCAATCGCTGATGCTTCTAGCGGCTCAACAAACCCCGAGGACATACCTAAGCTTAAGCAGTTTTTAACCCAAAACTTTGACCTGTAGCCAGGCTCAAAAGACAGTGTGCGAAAGGCAAGTTCATGCTCATTTGCACCAGGGTGACGTTCACGAACATAGTTGATAAGGACCTGCTTTGCCTCTTCTTCATTTGAGAATTGAGAAGAGTAAACCAGACCAACACCCCGACGGTGCTGTAATGCAATATCCCACGTCCACCCGCAGGTTTGGGCGGTAGCCACAGTGGTACTTTTTATTTCGTTATCATCGTCTGCGTAAGGCACTTGCAAGGCTATGGCTCTATCGTTAAGCATAGCGTGCTTAACGGGTACCCACGGTACATTGAAATGTTTATCAATAAGCAAACCGCTGCTTCCGGAACAATCGATAAACAAGTCGCCAAACACCTCTTGTCCACATTCTGTTACTACTTTTTCAATGTCGCCATTCGAATGTGAAGTGACCGAAGCAATATGGCCTATAAGGTGATTAACGTTCAGCTTCTCTACACAGTGCTTTTTCAATAAATCAGCGAGCTTTATGGCGTCAAAGTGGTAACCGTAGTTAAGCACATGGGCATAGTCGGGCGTGGCAATTTGCTTGGGCGCCTTGCCTAATGCACACATTGCCGATTGTAGAGAAAAGGCGTCTTCGTATGGCATGTCGGGCGCAAAAGCTTGCCAACAAGCATGAATATTAAGTTCGTTGTAGCCCGTTGGAATAGTGAATGGATGGTGATAGCGATGCCCGCCTTTGCACCAATTCACAAAACTAGAGCCTTGCTTGAAAGCACCTTGGCATAGGGTTAAAAATTCAGTTTCATTAATGCCAATATCAAGAAGTGTATCGCGAAGTGACGGCCATGAACCTTCACCAACGCCGATGGATGAGATAGTAGGAGATTCAACAAGGGTAACCGAGTATTTTGCGCTAAGCTTCGCTGCAAGAACGCCAGCAGCAAGCCACCCTGCAGTTCCACCACCAACAATGACGACCCGATGCAGACCGCATTGGTTTTGTGAATTACTCATATAACGATAACCACGCTATCTTGAAAAGCACTGTTTCTCTCACGTGTCGGATTTTTTGTTTACTATTCAAACAGCACTATGACAAAAAAGCCCGCTAAAGCGCAACCCTAAGCGCTATAACGGGCAAATACACCCCAATTTTTAGAATGTATATCTAGCACTTAACGCATACCTTGCGCCAAATTCATCCAAGTTCCAAAGCATTGCACTGGTGCGCCCATGTCGGCGAATATTTTCTTCAGTAATATTGATACCTTCAAAAGCCACGGTTAAGTCTTCGGTTATATCGTAAGAGATACTCAAATCAATTTGAGAGTAGGCTTCGGTGTACCCTGGTTCATTAATATACTGAGATGTAGTGTCTAAGAACTTGTCACGCCAGTTGTATGCAATACGAGCTTGCAGCGCGTCTTTCTCGTACATGAATACTAGGTTTGCCGTGTCACTTAATCCCACTAGCGCGAACTGAGTAATAGAGGGTGCCGCTTCATTGTCAAACCCAATGTCACCTTTAACTGACGTATAGTTAGCTAACACACCAAAACCACTGTCGCCGAAGAAGTGTTGCGCTGCTACTTCAAAGCCATATATATTTGCGGCTTTATTGTTCACTGGCTTTGAGTTTATAAAAGTTATGAGAGGGTCGTCGCTGTTCGGTAAAATATCGAACTGTTGCTCAAATTGCTCATCGGTTAATGAGTCATATTCAATACCGTTTTCTATGGCAGCAACCATATTAAAGAGAGATGTATCGTTTACTGGTATTCCACGGGCTTCTAACTCTGCACGCGCAGCTTCTGCGCGAGGGCCATTTGTCACATCTCTTAGGCCGAATACGTTCTCTTCAACTTGCTCGTTACCTATGAAGTTTTTCACTCGCTTATCGTAAAACCCGACTGACACATAGCTTGTCTCATCGAAATAGTATTCAAAAGATAAATCTAAGTTATCAGATTCAAGCGGAATTAAAGATGGGTTACCAGAACTCGCCGTTGCTGTAATACTGTCGGAAAGGAGGGTAGGTCCACTCTGAGGTGATACAGATGCAGCAGCACTTAAGTTGTTGTATGTGGGTCGCGCGATGGTTTTACTGTAAGAAAAACGAGCAATAACATTCTCAACCACTTCAATATCGAAATCTAACGAAGGAAGTACATGGTCGTAGCTAGCCTCTACTTCAACGTCTTCCATTGCACTACCGAAACGCACGTTGAAGTCATTGTTCCCTTCCCAAGCTATACCGCTGGGCAGGCTGATATTTGCAATTGAAGTAACATCAGTATTTTCATAACGCACACCGGTCAGAAGGTTATATTCCATACCGTTTAACTCGCCCGATAGATCTAGCTCGAAATAAACGGCGGTAATATCTTCTTCAATGGTTCTGTTTGTTGCAAACGGGTTATTAGCAACCAAGTCGAAACCATACTGCTGCGCTGCAAATGCACCAATTTGCCCAACACTTCCGGTAAAGCCTTGAGAAAACATACCATCAGTATTGAAGTCATCAAACTCGTTAGCTAAATCGAGCGGGGTTAATGAACCTGAAGGTAGCTCTCCTGGATTTTCTATGCCCCAGTTACCCATAGTGTGGCGGGTTAGCGACTGAAGCGACGTACTTTCCATAGAACGAGACTCTATACCAAAGTTGATGCTTCCAGTGTCCATTGTATAAGAGCCATCAAGACGGGCTTGGGTGATTTCGGTATCTTGGGATGAAAAGTTCATGTCCAAAATTGATGTACCCACATCATCTTGGTCTAACACGCCGTTACCGTTCAAATTATCCCGCGCTGCATCGTCAAAATCGACAAACATAACAGGGAAATCACCGCTAAAGTCGACGCCTTGTCCTTTAACCACATTTGCACCTAGCCCTAAGTTAGTCCACGTCCCATAAGGGGCATCGGGGCGGCCTTCAGCTGTCGAATTATGAAGGTCAAAAACCAGAGTAAAGTCGTCATTAACGAAGTACTCAAGGTTTAGGCCAATCGATTTATTTTCGTTTACTTGGTTAAGTTCTTGTAGCGCTAAGCCTAAATCACGAGGAAGCAAATCCCGGCGCTCTTGTGAAATTAATATTGGTGTTTTAACCGCTTCATCATCGAAAGTTAGCTCAGCGAAATACCTATCGTCCATCCAAATAGACTGTTCAGCACGCGCTTCATACAAGTCCTGTTTTGAATAAGTGTAATCAAGCGTTGCCGTCATTTTTTCTGTTGGCGCAAACTGGAATGTAAGTTGAGCATTGGTTCTCTCACGCTCTCGATCTGCCATGTAATAGCGAAGGTCAGAAGGAATCGCGAACAGTTGCCCCATAGCTGGTGCGTTATTTAACACAACAGGGTCGCCACTATCTGTATTAGCTGGGTCTGGAGATTGAGGAACGGTTCCATCGAAGGGGTTAACTCTCCACTGGTTAACAAATGCACCTTGTGCTGCGCTGTCACGCTGTTGGAAAGAGCCCGTAAATGTAACGCCAAAAGTGTTATCATCGTTGAGATAATTAATAAACCCTGACAGTTCTGGCGTAACATCATCGCCCACGCGATTGGTGGTATCGTGCAAGGCTTTCGCCCCCACGCTAGCAGTAATGCCATTGTCTGCTGCATCAAATGGGCGGGCAGTACGAATGTTAACCGTTGCACCAATACCGCCTGTTGCAATGCTAGCCCTGCCGGTTTTATACACTTCAACAGCTCTTACACTTTCAGAGGCAAGATCTGAGAAATCAAACGCGCGAGAATTTGGCGTACCGCCTCCTCCAGGTAATGCTGAACCAGGCATAGTTCTTCCATTTAAGGTAACCATATTGAAATCTGGTCCAAAGCCACGTGCTGTAACTTGACTACCCTCACCATTGTTACGACTGATGGAAATACCTGTTATGCGTTGAAGAGATTCAGCTAAGTTAGTATCTGGGAATTTTCCAATATCTTCCGCTGAAATAGCGTCAACAACGCCCGATGAGTCACGTTTTATGCCCATGGCTTCCTGAACACTACTTCGAATACCCGAAACCTGGATGACTTCGATATCCTTTTCAGACTCTTGCGCTGCGACCGGTGACATAACGCCACTGCTTAATGCGGTTCCCAGTATTAACGACAAGCTTGTTGCGATTTTACTTTTGTGTGGTGTTTTGTGTGTCACGATCGCTCTCTCTTTCATCTGTTGTATAAGTGTGTTTTTAAACTTTTGCGCCACCAGAAAGGGCTTTCTCTTAAATAGAATGAAAAAACCGCAACAAGAAAGCGCTTTCCGAACATTAATTCAACAAAAGGTTTAGATCAACACATTTTTTACAAATAATTCACAGAGAAAGATACCCTATCTATTTGGAAAACACTTCGCATGAAAAATTTAAACCAACAAATTCAATAAATTAAATTAATAAGACAGATAAAAAATTTCACCCCCGCAAAGCTAAACATCTAAAGCCAAAACCCTTTCCATTAACGTTAATATGACATTTATTTGAGAAAGCGCTTTCTAATTGCTTTTTATTTGTGCTATAAATCGTTTCATTATTTAAGGCTCATCATACTGCCCACGCGACACCATTTTTAATTTTGCGCAGTAAGAAAAAGGTTATCTACTATGCACAGTATTTCTCTCCCCGCAAACAGCCCATTGTTAAAGCGGCCATTTCTTTTCGGAACCGCTACATCAAGCTTCCAGATAGAAGGTGATGTTGAAAATCGACTGGAGTGTATATGGGATAGATTTTGTGAGCGCCCGTCCGCAATTTCTGACAACTCTAATGGCGATGTGGCCTGCGACCACATCGCTCGCTGGAAAGAAGATTTCAATATACTGTTAGATTTAAATGTAGACGCTTATCGCTTCTCAATTTCTTGGCCCCGCGTTATGACGCAAGGTGGGGAGTTAAACCCGAAAGGTGTTGCCTTCTACAAAACCTTAATTGATGCGCTGAACGAGAAGGGCATAAAACCATTCGTAACACTCTATCATTGGGACCTCCCTCAATATTTAGAAGATAAAGGCGGGTGGTTATACAGACAAACAGTGTATGAATTTCAAAACTATGTGGATAAAATCACGCGAGCTCTTGGTGAAGACGTCTTTTCCTACGCAACCTTCAATGAACCGTTTTGCAGCGCTTACCTCGGGTATGAAATTGGCGTACATGCGCCAGGTAGAACGGGAACAAAAAATGGGCGCACCGCAGCGCATCACATTTTATTAGCTCATGGTTTAGGTATAAAAACATTAAGAGAAAATGTACCAAATAGCGAAGCCGGTATAGTACTTAATTTTACCCCATGCTACCCCGCCACACAAAAACCTGAAGACGTGTTAGCCACCCGCAAGGCGGATGACTATATTAATCAATGGTATATGCAGCCTGTAATGGTGGGAAGCTATCCCGAGGTGATACTTGATTTAGATGACGAGGATAGGCCTCCTGTAGAACCAGGGGATATGGAGACAATCTGTCAGCCTATTGATTTTCTAGGGATAAATTTCTACACACGATTACACTATTCAGCGCCCAAAGAAAAAAGCGCACTATTTTACGAGCACCCCCATCAAGGCCCACAAACCGATATTGGTTGGGAAATCTATCCCAAAGCGCTTTATGATTTACTCACATCCTTAAATGAGCGCTATACGCTGCCACCAATTTTTATCACTGAAAACGGTGCTGCGATGGCAGACGAACTCATAAACGGTAGTGTTAACGATGTGGATCGAATTGACTATTATAATGCCCATTTGAACATGATACACAACGCAATGATTGAGGGAGTTGAAGTGAGTGGTTACTTCGCATGGAGCCTTCTTGATAACTTTGAGTGGGCAGAAGGATATGAAAAAAGATTTGGGCTAGTTTACGTAGATTTTGAGTCCCAAGAGCGTACGCTTAAACGCAGCGCCAAAGCATATAAAACACTATTAGCAAGCCGAACATAACAACAGTGGAATTATCGATGAACCATAAGCTGACATTAAAAGAAAAAGTGGGTTATGGCATGGGCGATGCGGCGGCCAACTTAGTATGGCGAGGCGCACTAGCTTACCTGGCGGTATTCTATACCGATACGTTTGGCATTACCGCTGCCGCAGCAGCAATGCTATTTCTTGTAGTTCGTCTTTCAGATGGCGTTACAGATATCATTATGGGGATGATTGCCGACAGAACCCAAACCAAAATGGGAAAGTTCCGTCCTTGGATATTGGGTTCCACACCGTTTCTTGGCCTTTTTATGGTTCTCTGCTTTACTACGCCGGACCTTTCATATTCTGGCAAACTCATTTACGCCTACCTAACCTATATCGGGCTTACTCTGGCCTACACAGTTAACAATGTGCCTTATTCAGCTTTAATGGGGGTGATGACTAGTGACGATAGGGAGCGTACGAGTTTATCTGGCTTTCGCTTCGCCGGGGCATTCTTCGGAGGACTACTCGTCATGGGATGCTTACCCATGTTGGTGGATTCACTAGGACAAGGAAATAACGCAGCGGGATATCAGTATACCATGTGGTTGTTCGCCACATTGCTTGTCATATTAATGTGCATTACAGTATTTACCACGAAAGAGCGTGTTACTTTATCACTACCGCCTCAGCCTAGTTCAATTCAAACTTCATCGGGTAAACAGTTATCAGACGCGCCTCGCTCATTGTCATCTGAACTTAGAGACTTAGGTAAGCAGCTGCCGTTAATTTTAATCCCTCTTTCAGCCATTACCGCCTTTTTTTATTATAGAGACGTTTTAACGGGTGCAATATTCATTGCCGTTATGGCACTTACTACTATCGCTATAAGACGGCTCATTCGTCGGCCAGAATCTAACAACACCCGCTCTCAACAAGATATTATCGACCTGCTTTCCAATAAGCCCTGGCTTATTTTGTTAGGAATGGGTTTTTTAACCATGATGTTTAACGGCATTAAGTATGGCGTTATTGCTTATTATTTTAAATATTACATGGGAAACGAACTACTTACTGGGTACTTTTTCATTGCTCTTCTGTTGGTATCCATTGTGGGAGCACTAGCAACGTCAAAGCTATCTTCAATAATGGGGCGAAAGAAGCTTTTCATAGTCGCGCTATTGGCAAGTAGCTTACTAACCTGTGGCATTTACTTTGTTCCTCAGGGCAATGTAAACGGAATATTCATTCTAGGCTGCAGTGCTGAATTTTTTGCTGCTATATTACCCACGTTATTCTTCTCTATGTTGGGAGATTCAGCAGACTATAGTGAATACAAAACAGGCCGAAGAGCGACAGGTTTGGTTTATTCAGCGGGCTCTTTTGTCCAAAAGACAGGTGGGGGCTTCGCAGGCGCATTGGTATTATTGGTTTTGGGTAGCTATGGGTACAACGGGCTTGATATTAATACTATTAGCCAATCCCTGCCTGGTATGAAGTCACTAATGAGTTGGATACCCGCGCTGTTTGGCTTTGCAGGCGCTGCACTTATTTGTTTGTACCCATTAAATGACGAAAAACAAAGAGAAGTTACTCAAGCTTTACTCTCTCGCCGTAGCGAACAAACGCCGATAACGGCATAATACAAAAACTTCAAGTGATTGTTTAAATAAGCGGGGTTTTATTTCGTGCCTACCATTTACCAAGTTGCCGAGCGCGCTGGCGTCTCTTTATCCACGGTATCCCGCGTTTTAAATGGAAAGGCTTCGGTAAACAAGGTATTGAAAGAGCGGGTAGAAAACGCGGTAATTGAGTTAAATTACCGCCCTAATTCTGTAGCACGTTCTTTGGCCAATAGTCGCACTGACAGCATAGGCGTACTTGTACCTGAATTAAATGCCCCATTCTTTGGTGACTTGATGCAGGCAGTAGAATCAACGCTACGTGCCGCAGACAAACACGTCATTATTACGGTAGGACGAAACTGCCTTGAAACTGAAAAAGATGCTGTAGAGTTTTTAATTAGTCGCAATTGCGATGCACTTATCATGCACGCCGAAGCGTTATCCGACGAATACTTATTAGACATCAATCAGTCTAAATTGCCCGTCGCTTTGGTTAACCGACAAATAGAAGGCCTCCCAGAGGCCTGCATAAATCTAGACAATGAAAAAGGCGGATACCTTGCTACGCGCCATTTACTTGAATTAGGGCATAAAGACATCGCTTACCTTTCTGGCCCTTTAGAAAAGCGCGATGCCTGCATGCGTTTAAAAGGTCACAAACGGGCGTTATCGGAAGCCGGACTCCCAATAAACTCGCAGCTCATCTTTAACGGCGATTATACCGAAGAAGATGGAAAGGTTGGCCTGTTGGAGCTTATGGCCCGCGATGTGCCTTTCACTGCCTTGGTATGTGCAAATGATTGGATGGCATCAGGTGCAATTAGCTGCGCAAGAGATTTGGGTATGAGCCTGCCCCATGACCTATCTATTGTTGGTTTTGATGATGTAGTCTTTGCGCATCACGTTTTTCCCCGCCTTACTACAGTAAGTAACCCCATTGCAGATATGGCAGAAATGTCAGCGAAATACATACTTAATAAGGTGTATGGGCAATCTAATAAGGTTCAACTGTGCTTTGAACCAACACTTGTAGTGCGAGAGTCTGCGGTGAAACACGAAGGCTAAGATAAGTCTAAAACAATAGATCCGTATTACAAACGCGGGAGCGTTCGTAATAAATAGGGCATAGGAGTCGCAATGAAATATTTACTGCTGGGGTTGCTAATGCTTACGATAGCAGCAAACGTCAGCGCCAATACTAACCGTGATCTAGTGAATCAAACTCTTGATGCTTTGCATCATAATGCCTCTGTTGCTGACTTCGATGCGTATTTCAATTTGTATCATGACAGCGCAGTCTTTATAGGCACTGACGCGTCAGAAGTATGGACTAAAGAAGCGTTTAAAGCCTATGCCAAGCCTCACTTTGACAAGGGCAAAGGATGGACATACCACCCCAGGGACAGACATATTTACTTTTCACCCGATAATAATGTAGCTTGGTTTGATGAGTTGCTTGATAACAAAGGTTTGGGCGAAACTCGAGGCACTGGTGTTTTAATAAAGACTGGGAGTGATTGGAAACTAACTCAATATCATTTAACCATCCCCATTCCAAATGCACTTGCAGGTGCGGTTGCCGACCAAGTTAGGGCTATGCAGTAAAAAAAACCCCGCAGTTAAACGGGGCCTTTACCTTTGCTACTTGTCAGCCATTAGGTATTTGATTGAGTAAGCGGTTGAATTTCCATCTCAACGCGACGGTTCATTGAACGATTAGCAGCACTACTGTTCGGCACTTTAGGGGCATATTCGCCCATGCCTACCGTAGTAATACGCGTTGAGTTAACCGAATAGTTAATTAGTAAGTTTTTAACCGCTCCCGCACGTCGCTCAGATAACGACTGGTTGTACTGCTCTGAGCCAGTGTCATCAGTATGTCCCTTAATCATCAAAACGGTTTTCTCATAGTTGTTCACAACTTTAGCTACATCTTGAAGTACAGGGTTGAAGTTAGGGCTGATACTTGAGCTGTCAGTGGCAAAAGTGATGTCGCCTGGCATGATTAGTCGTAGGTTATCACCCTCACGTACTACTTGTACGCCAGTGTCAGAAAGTTCACTACGTAAATCTTCTTCCTGTTTGTCCATATAGTTTCCAATGGCACCACCTGCAATCGCACCTACTGCCGCCCCCCACGCATAGCGACTTTTATCATTGTCGCCTGTTGCTTTACCTAACAGCGCACCAACAACAGCACCGATAGCAGCGCCTTTTTGGGTATTATTAGGATCAGTAGCACAACCGGCTACTGTTAATGATGCAGCAATCAAACTTACAGCAAGGGTCTTTTTCATAACTTCCTCTTATTTCGATTAAAAGCTCAACATTGAGAATTGCAAATATCCAGTACCGTCCTCAATATGCTTTGTATAAAAACCTTTTTTAATTGCCTAGAGACAGCAATTAACGTTCCATTCACTAAAGGTTAGATAGCAGGCAGTGTATTAAGTCTTTTGTTTAGGTTTCCATTTTAAACAAAATATTGCCTGGAGATTAGAGAGCAGAAGACTAATCCCTCCTATCTTTCCTTACATTTATCGCTAAATTGTACAAGACATAGTCTGAACGCAAGCTAAACGGAATTGGGAGTTTTGTAATTCGGAGAATGTAGGAAAGAACATTAACCAGTGTAAACTCTACACTGTGTTGCTAAAAGGTAACGTATTAACCAACAGAAATTGAGCGCTCGAAAAATGCATTTACATCTATTTTGTAGTCTGAAGCGATAACAGCTTTAGCGATACCGACAGACTTGTCCACAGACAGGTCAATATCTTTTGGCGTTAGATAGTGATTGTTGCGAACCGAATAGAATACTTTAACTAAAGGCGTTAGCGGAGATTTTTTCTGTTCAATCACCATAGCTAGCCTTTCGTTGGAAAGTAAAACTAGACTTCCCACAGGATAAACCCCTAGGCATTTAATGAATTGCTGAACAAGGTATTGGTCAAGGCGTGAAGGTGCATCATTCATCAAAATAGAGAACGCTTTTTGGCTAGACATACCCGATTTGTAAACCCGATCAGCAGTAAGCGCGTCGTACATATCGGCGATAGCTAACATTCGCCCTGCTTGGCTAATATCGTCACCTTTGGTTCCGGCTGGGTAGCCTAGGCCGTCTAAGCGCTCGTGGTGCTCACTAATTGCCTGTATAAGCGGTGGCGCTATCTCTGTCTCTTTTAAATAGTCTACTCCGTAATTCACATGTTCTTTCATAATCTCCATTTCGCTATCTGTTAAGCGTCCTGGCTTGTGAAGAATTTCGTCAGGGATCTTTATCTTGCCCAAATCATGAAGAAAACCAGCATAGGAGAGATCTTGGACTTCTTCTTCAGACATCCCTAAGAATTTTCCGAAATTAGCTAGAAGAATAGCAACGTTGAGAGAGTGTTCTAGTAGGTAGTCGTCTTTTTCACGAATCTTTGATAAGCAAAGTAGAGCATCAGGATTTCTATCTACCGATTCTACCAACTTGCTAGAGAACGCTTTAGGAATACTCGTATCGAAAGGTGTTTCTTTTTGCACATTAGCAAGTAAAATTTTTTGAATCGCTTTGCCCTGTTCATGCAGCTTAGACGCCCTGGACAATTCATTTTCAAGCGAGACTTTTTTTGATTTTTCTACCTTAGTAGAAGTCGTCTGTTCACTAATTTTTGTTGATGTCGATGCTGTACTATCGGCTACCTCAAACGCTTTATCAGTGTCAATGGCAAGGGTTTTTACGCCTCGTTTTTTCAATGCTTTAACAACATCATTCGAAGTAACGCGCCCTTGGCTTTTTACCGTCAAGTCACCTTTTTGTTCTAATATTCGATGAACAAACATACCCGGTTTAAGCTGATCTATAGTAATCTTTTTTATCATTCTAAATGCACAACACTAATGGCCAAACATATAACATTGCTACTTCACGGTTCTTATTCTGGGAGAGGGTTTAGTATTCTAGTTCTACCAGTATAGTGAGTAAATCCGGTGTCCAACCAAATTTTTTCATATTTACTCGGTAGTTTTTAACCAATACACCGTCAGTTATTAAACGCTGTCGCTGCTCTTCTGCTTTTTCTGAGCCAGCAGGAAAGGCGATCTTTCCGTCACTGCGTAATACTCTATGCCAGTTACAGTCTATGCTTATCTCTCTTAGACATTTCCCCATCATTCTAGCTCTACCCGGTAAACCACATAAGTCTGCGAGTAGGCCATAGCTCACTACCTTTCCTCGGGGTACTAAAGAAAGGGTTTTCTCAATTCTAAATTGTACTGCCTTATTTGGCATCTTGTATATTATCCTATCTGGTAAGTTAGTTATTTAGATAATTCAACGCTATTAACACCGTAAACTAGGAATTGAGAAGTCAGGTTATGCGCCTTTATTGTGAACAATGCCAGTATCCCAAAAAAACCTGTATTTGCCCCCATATTAGGGCTGTAAATACAGCATTAAATATCGTCATTATTCAACACGAAAAAGAAGTGAGTCATGCGAAGAACACAGCGCGACTTATCTCTTTATGTATTCCTACTACTCAAATTCTTTTATCAAACGATATCCACGCAATGCAAAGCCTTGCAAAGGAGTGCTTACCACAAACGTCGGCTCTTATTTACCCTGGCGACACGAGTATGCCGCTTGAGCGTATCGCTCTCACAAAGGCAAATCAAATTTCAACGCTGGTATTAATTGATGGGAGTTGGAAACAAGCATTTGGGATTGTTAAGCAGAATCCCTGGCTTGCAGTATTACCTGCCTTTCACTTTACGTCGGCGCCAACATCTAATTATGCTATCCGCCA
The DNA here is from genome assembly GCF_018619335.1 of Alteromonas sp. ALT199. Classification (GTDB taxonomy): domain Bacteria; phylum Pseudomonadota; class Gammaproteobacteria; order Enterobacterales; family Alteromonadaceae; genus Alteromonas. Next base: position 46,529 of record NZ_JAHHDX010000014.1, read on the forward strand.
TACTAAAATAAAGAACGCGCTTTCCACACTAGAAGCGACTGCTTACGCGATAAGCTGTATAGAAAACGCCGATGTAACTGGCCTTTATAAAGCTCAGAGCGCTTTTCAAAGACAATGGCAAAGCCCAATATCTCATAGACGACAAGTGTGACGCTAAGAATGCTACAGAACACGCTAAGCGTTCATAGGTATAAAACCTTTTTGTTCTTTTACTAATCTTATCCAGTGTCGGATCGCAGGATAAGCTGATAGGTCGAAGCCACCTTCATGTGCTACGTGTGTATAGGCAAACAGCGAAATATCAGCAAGGCTAATAGTATCGCCAAGTAAAAACGGCGTACTGTTAAGTTGATGCTCCATAACCGCTAACGCGCGATAGCCACCTGCTTGTTTAGACTCATATTCCGCTTTTCTGCTTACGGGCAACCCTAAGTAAATGTTGATATAACGGGCAACGGCGATATACGGTTCATGACTATACTGTTCAAAAAACTGCCACTGTAACAGCTGTGCAAAGTGATAGGGCGAAGGGGGGATAAACGGCGTATTCGAGGCAAGATAGTGCATGATGGCATTAGACTCAGACAGAACCCTTCCATCATCGAGTTCAAGCAAGGGGATCTTACCATTGGGCGTTTTTTCAAGAAAAGACGGCGCTCTCGTTTCGCCCTTCATTATGTCTACATCAATCCATTCGCAGGTTTTGCCGAGTAAAGAAAGGAGTAGTTGGAGCTTGTAGCAATTTCCAGAACGTTTGTCGCCGTAAATTCGCACTGCGGTAATCTCGTTGACTCATATTCGCTTACCATATCAATGCATCGTATCAACAACAATCTTTAAAAACGCATATAGGCAACTACGGAATTTTGCTATTAGTAAAATTTAGTAAAAAATGCTAATTAATGGATCATTTAAATTTATAGATTTCAATGGTAAATCGGCAACTGAATTAGCCATTCTATAAGAAACAAAAACACCCATGATATTGGAATTAAAGCGATGCATGCTGCAACGCGCGCTTTGTCTCTAGGTGCGAATATGCGGGCTCCCATCTTAAGTACACGTTCCTTTTCACTTTCCAACTGCTCTATAGAGACTGCAGTCGCAGACTCTTGTTGCTTTGCGCAACGTCTAATTCCATCTTCAATATTTTCTTCGAGAAGTAAAACTGCTTTTTCCTGCTCTTGTTCAAGCATTTTATTGAGTTTAATTACTGGCCAAAATAAATAAAAGCCGACAACACCCGTAAAAAAAGTAACCGCTAAAACGTCAATTGAGGGTATATCTTTCTTTAACCAGAAAACTGGGAAGATAGCGAGTGCCCCCATAGCGAAAATACTATTTGTTGTTCCCAATTTTAAGATAGTTATTACTGACTTAAGGCGGTCAATATTACTCCCAGCATCTGGTAATACTTTGCTTGTAAGATACTTGATATTAGATGATATCTGGAACAAAAATAATATTGCTAGAAGCCAAAAGGGCACAGCGGTTGCGGTAAGGAACAATACGTGAATTTCCTGCTTTACCGTTATCAGTCCTTCAAACATGCAATATATAATAGTGATCATGATTGAAATAATAGCGGCATTGAAAATGTGGTGCTTAAACTCTAGAGCGAGCTCATTGCGGTGCGAGGAAAACTGACTGAGTTGGTTTGTTTTAACAAGCAGTGAAATTAGTGTACTAGCCACATTTTGATGCATCAAGCGTAGCGCAAACCAGAAATAACCCGTTAACAGCGACATGCCAATAGCAGAATTAAAGTCTCGCTGGGCTCTCACTTCACCAACATAGGGCCAGTCTAAGGCACCCGTAAAGAAATGCACTGAAAGAAGGATCAGTGTTGCCAATAAAGGGAAGAAACCAATAGAGGCTCCCTTGTGCATGTTTGAGTACGGGTTGAACTTCATTTTTATAATTCGTTGAAATAGGCAGCTGTAGTGTGGTTACCGCATATTGAGTTTTAATTCAAAGTAGTTAAAACGCACTAACGATAAGCTTTGTAGTCAGTTATAGCAATAGAAATAAACGTAAGAGAATGTGAACGTTTACTTTTCGTTCGGCAATAAAAAACCCGCCAGTTGGCGGGTTTTTTTTCAAAGCTGTGCTTTTTATTTGCGTAACTTCTGAATAAGACGAAGTTGTGCAATAGCCTCTGCAAGCTCGTGAGCTGCTTCAGCGTAATTAAAGTCAGCGCCTGGGTTGGCGATGTGCTCTTGGGCACGTCGTTTGGCTTCTTCTGCTGCCTGCTCGTCAAGATCTTCAGCTCGAACCGCGGTATCAGCCAGTACGGTAATGTTGTTAGGCTGTACTTCTAGTACACCACCTGCAACATAAATAACTTCTTCTTCACCGTGCTGTTTAACCAAACGCACCATACCAGGTTTAATAGCAGAGATAAGTGGCGCGTGACCTGGGTTAACACCCAATTCACCTTCGCTACCTGTCACCTGAATCGATTCAACGCGTCCAGAGAAAATCGCTTTCTCCGCGCTTACTACGTCCAAATGTACTGTCATTGCCATGTGAACCTCCTGATTAGGTACGTTAGCATTATGAAAGGCTAGCTTACACTAGCCATTCAATTATGCTTTCTTGGCTTTCTCTAGCGCTTCTTCAATAGAACCAACCATGTAGAAGGCTTGCTCTGGAAGGTGATCGTACTCACCGTCTAGAATGCCTTTAAAACCACTGATTGTGTCTTTTAGCGATACATATTTACCAGGTGCACCGGTAAATACTTCTGCTACGAAGAACGGCTGAGATAGGAAACGCTGAATCTTACGAGCACGTGATACTACTTGCTTGTCTTCTTCAGATAGTTCGTCCATACCTAGGATCGCGATGATGTCTTTCAGCTCTTTATAACGCTGAAGAACAGTCTGTACGCCACGTGCTACGTCGTAGTGCTCTTGACCAATTACTAGAGGGTCTAGCTGACGAGACGTTGAATCTAGTGGGTCTACCGCAGGGTAGATACCAAGAGACGCGATATCACGAGAAAGTACTACCGTTGCATCCAAGTGAGCAAAGGTTGTCGCTGGAGATGGGTCAGTCAAGTCATCCGCAGGTACGTATACCGCTTGGATTGATGTGATTGAACCAGTCTTCGTTGACGTAATACGTTCCTGAAGTACACCCATTTCTTCTGCAAGCGTAGGCTGGTAACCTACCGCAGATGGCATACGACCTAGAAGTGCTGATACTTCAGTACCTGCTAGGGTATAACGATAGATGTTATCTACGAAGAAAAGAACGTCACGACCTTCGTCACGGAACTTCTCAGCCATAGTTAGACCGGTAAGTGCAACACGTAGACGGTTACCCGGTGGCTCGTTCATCTGACCGTATACAAGCGATACTTTATCAAGTACGTTTGAATCGTTCATTTCATGATAGAAATCGTTACCCTCACGAGTACGCTCACCAACACCTGCGAATACTGAGAAACCGCTGTGCTCGATTGCGATGTTACGGATAAGTTCCATCATGTTTACGGTTTTACCTACACCCGCACCACCGAATAGACCAACTTTACCACCCTTAGCGAATGGGCAAACCAAGTCGATTACTTTGATACCAGTTTCTAGTAGTTCTACCGAGCTAGACTGATCTTCGTAGCTAGGCGCTTCACGGTGAATAGACATACGCTCTTCTTCACCAATTGGGCCTGCTTCGTCGATTGGGTTACCCAGTACGTCCATGATACGACCTAGTGTCTTCGTACCAACTGGAACCATGATTGGGTTACCGGTATTTTCTACTGCAAGACCACGTTTTAGTCCGTCAGTAGTACCTAGTGCGATGCCACGAACAACACCACCACCTAATTGTTGTTGCACTTCCAGGGTTAGACCTGACAAGTCACCTTCGGTAACTCGTAGTGCGTCATAAACTCTTGGTACCGCATCTTGTGGAAACTCAATGTCCACAACGGCGCCAATGATTTGGACGACCTTACCTTGACTCATAATTTGTCCTCGTTATCTCTTTTAAACCTTTGCCTACACCGCTGCGGCACCGCTAACAATCTCACTGATTTCTTGTGTGATTGCAGCCTGACGCGCTTTGTTATATACCAGTTGTAACTCATCAATAAGGTTACCGGCGTTGTCGGTTGCTGCCTTCATGGCAACCATTCGCGCAGCTTGTTCTGACGCCGCGTTTTCTACAACACCCTGATACACCTGAGACTCAATGTAACGAACCATTAGTGCTTCCAAAATTTCCTTTGGATCTGGCTCGTAGATGTAGTCCCAACGATGTTGATATTCTTCGTCTTCTGACTTTGGCAAAGGCAATAACTGATTGATCACAGGTTTCTGTGTCATGGTGTTAACGAAGTCATTGAATACCAAGAATACTCGGTCAATTTGTCCTTCGTCGTACGCTTTAAGCATAACGCGTACAACACCCACTACATCGCTCACAGACGGCTTGTCACCTAAACCAGATTCAGCAGCAAGCAACTTGCCACCAAAACGGTTGAAGAAACTGCACGCTTTAGAACCTAATGCAGCGAAATCCACTTCTACACCCTGTTCACGCCATTTTTTGACGTCTTGGGTGACGAGCTTAAATTCATTGGTGTTCAAGCCACCACATAAGCCTCGGTCAGTGGAAATCACAATGTAACCGACGCGCTTGACTTCACGCTCTTCCAAATATGGATGGCGATACTCAAGGTTACCGTTTGCAATGTGACCAATCACTTTAAGCATATTTTGTGCATATGGACGGCCAGAAGCCATACGTTCCTGCGCCTTTTTCATTTTAGACGCAGCAACCATTTCCATCGCACTGGTAATCTTTTGAGTATTTTTGATACTCCCAATCTTACCTTTTATTTCTTTACCGCTGGCCATGACTATCTCTCCGATTACTCAACGAATTGCGCTGGTGGTTAAACACCAGCACCATTGATTACCAAGTTTGTGTCGCTTTAAAGCTTGTTAAAGCGTCGTTCAACTTAGAGGCAATCTCGTCGTTGTAGTTACCTGATTCGTTGATAGTCTTCATAAGGTCAGCGTGTTCGCTGTTCATGTAAGAGTGAAGAGCGGCTTCAAAATCTAGGATTTTGTTAAGCTCGATACCCTTAAGGAAACCTTTTTCTACCGCGAACAGAGATACACCCATGTTAGCAATTGATAGTGGAGCGTACTGCTTCTGCTTCATTAGCTCAGTTACGCGCTCACCGTGCTCAAGTTGCTCACGAGTTGCATCATCAAGGTCAGAAGCAAACTGCGAGAACGCCGCAAGTTCACGATACTGAGCTAGGGCTAGACGGATACCGCCACCCAATTTCTTGATGATTTTAGTCTGTGCAGCACCACCAACACGAGATACCGAGATACCAGCGTTAACCGCTGGACGGATACCTGCGTTAAACAAGTCAGTTTCTAGGAAGATCTGACCATCGGTAATTGAGATTACGTTAGTTGGTACGAATGCAGATACGTCACCAGCTTGCGTTTCGATAATAGGAAGCGCAGTCAATGAACCAGTCTTACCTTTCACTTCACCATTAGTGTAACGCTCAACGTATTGCTCGTTTACACGTGCAGCACGTTCTAGTAGACGTGAGTGAAGGTAGAATACGTCACCTGGGTAAGCTTCACGGCCTGGTGGACGCTTAAGTAGTAGTGAGATTTGACGGTAAGCAACAGCTTGCTTAGACAAATCATCATATACGATTAGCGCATCTTCACCGCGGTCACGGAAGTATTCACCCATAGTACAACCAGAGTAAGGCGCTAGGTATTGAAGCGCTGCAGACTCAGAAGCAGATGCTGCTACCACGATAGTGTGGTCAAGGGCACCGTGCTCTTCTAGTTTACGTACTACGTTAGCGATAGTAGACGCTTTCTGACCAACCGCTACGTACACACACTTAATGCCTGTACCTTTTTGGTTGATGATAGCGTCAACAGCCATTGCTGTTTTACCACACTGACGGTCACCGATGATAAGCTCACGCTGACCACGACCTACTGGGATCATGGCATCAACTGACTTATAACCAGTTTGTACTGGCTGGTCTACTGATTGACGTTCAATTACGCCAGGTGCAATTTTTTCAACTGGCTCGAAACCAGCCGCGTCAATTGCGCCTTTACCATCAATAGGTTCACCTAGTGTGTTTACAACACGACCAAGAAGTGCGGTACCTACTGGTACTTCAAGAATACGGCCAGTAGATTGTACTTTATCGCCTTCTTTCAGGTCCGCATAAGGACCCATAACAACTGCACCTACAGAGTCTCGCTCAAGGTTTAGTGCAATTGCGTAACGGCTTCCAGGAAGCTCAATCATTTCACCCTGCATTACATCTGCAAGGCCATGAATGCGGATAATACCGTCAGTTACTGCGACGATAGTACCTTCATTACGTGCTTCACTGCTTACATTGAACTGTTCAATTCTTTTCTTGATCAGTTCAGCAATTTCAGTGGAATTAAGTTGCATGCTCTTATCCCCGTTATGCTTGCAACGCGTCTGCTAGACGGTTCAATTTCGACTTTACGGAACCATCAATTACTGTATCACCGGCATTTATTACCATTCCAGCGATCAGGGCAGGGTCCACGTTACAATTAAGCTTCACTTTACGTGCCAAACGTTTTTCCAAAGATGCTACCAATTCATTTGTTTGGGCATCAGTCAGCGTAGATGCTGAGGTTACGTCCACTTCTACTTCTTTATCGTAATCTGCTTTAAACGCATCAAACAAAGTAGAAATTTCAGGCAACGCGGCTAAACGTTTATTCTCAGCCAGAACCTTTACTAGGTTTTGACCGTGTTCGTCGAGTTGCTCACCACACACATTATTAAAAATGTCGGCTAGCGTATCAGCGGCGATAGCACCAGTTAGCAACTGGTGCATATCTTCATTTACTGCTACTTCACCTGCGAAGGTGAGCATTTCTTGCCATTTTGCAACGGCATTTTTCTCGACAGCAAAATCGAAAGCAGCTTTAGCATAAGGACGAGCAACAGTAGTCAATTCAGACATGGCTCATCTCCCTATCAAAGCTCAGCGACAAGTTTTTCAACAATGTCGTTTTGTGCGTTAGCATCGATTTCACGTTGTAAGATTTGCTGTGCGCCAGCAACTGCAAGAGCAGAAACCTGTTTGCGCAAATCTTCTTTGGCACGATTGCGTTCAGCTTCAATCTCGGCATAACCAGAAGCGATAATCTTCTCGCGTTCCGCATGGCCTTTTTGCGTTTCTTCGTCAACCAGTTGGTTGGCGCGCTTTTTGGCCTGCTCGATAATTTCAGCTGCTTGCGCTTTCGCATCTTTCAATTGCTCAGTAGCTTTCGCTTGAGCAAGTTCTAGGTCTTTCTCTGCACGTTCAGAAGCTTCAAGCCCATCGGCAATTTTCTTCTGACGTTCTTCAATCGCTGCCATTAGTGGAGGCCATACATATTTCATGCAGAACACCACGAACACAGCGAAGGCGATTAATTGACCAATAAAAGTGGCGTTAAAATTCACAATCGCCCCTCCTCTTAAAGTTCGCTAAAAAAGTGTTTAGTAATATTAGGCACCAACAGCGAACAATAGGTACAGAGCGATACCAACACCGATCATCGCGATGGCGTCGATAAGACCCGCTACGATGAACATCTTAACTTGTAGTTGAGGTGCTAGTTCAGGTTGACGAGCAGCAGATTCTAGGAATTTGCCACCTAGTAGACCGAAACCAATAGCGGTACCTAGGGCACCAAGACCAATCAGTAGTGCAACAGCGATGTATAACATTTACGTCTCCGATTTAAGTTAAATTTAAAGTTAATGTTTAAAAGTCAAACTCTGTAAAAACGGTGCCGGATTTTCCAGGTTACCGACACCCGTTAATGCTTAGTGTTCTTCACACGCCAGGCTTAAATACACGATGGTTAACATCATGAAGATAAACGCTTGTAGCGGAAGTACCAGAATATGGAACACAGCCCACATAAAGTGCAGTGGAAGCTGGAAATACCCAATTGTAGCAATCAATATAAAGATTAGCTCACTGGCGTACAGGTTACCGAACAAACGCAGTGCTAATGAAAGCGGACGCGCAAGCAAAGTAACCGTTTCAAGAATGAAGTTCACCGGAATGAAGATTGGGTGACCGAAAGGCTGCATTGTAAGCTCTTTCGCAAAACCGCCAATGCCTTTCATCTTGATTGAGTAGAAAAGAATAAGAATAAACACGCCAGAAGCCAGTGCGAACGTTAGGTTAAGGTCAGTCGTTGGTACTGCCTTGTTATAAACGTCGTGTGGATCCATACCAAAAGCCGCTTGGCCAATTAGACCAGATACCCATGGGATTAAATCAACTGGCACCAAGTCCATAAGGTTCATTAGCAATACCCAAACGAAAATGGTTAATGCTAGTGGCGCGATTAATGCGCTTTTACCGTGGAAGGTGCTTTTTACGTTGTCGTCAACAAACTCAACCACAAGCTCAACAAACGCCTGCATTTTGCCAGGTACGCCGGTTGTCGCTTTTGACGCAACGCTTCTAAAGACGATTAAGAAAAGAAGACCAAGACCAATAGACCATGCCAATGTATCAACATGCCATGCCCAAAAACCAGCATCAGAACACGCTTTGTTAAAAGCGATTCCATTGTCAGTTGAGCACATGGTGGCATTGGTCAAGTGGTGCTTGATGTATTCTGAGGTAGTATATTCAGATGCCATTGTTTAACCCAAGTTGTAAAGTGTAAAAATTTGGTGACTGGTTCTTGTGTCTCAATCGGTCGATTACGCTGTTTTAGTTATCGCAACGCCTCGCGTTGTCTTTATTGTTTCGTACCGAAATGAAACATGGCTAGCCCGTGGCTAGCGGTTGTAATCACAAATGCCATGAAAATTTCTAATGGCGAGGCGTTTAAGCCTTTAAAAGCAATTACAAATAAAATTATTGTCAGTGCCAGCTTCAATTTAGAGCCTTGGCTAAAACTCCGTGCAACAAGGTCATTTTTACTCGCCCCAGCGTAACGAAACGCGAAAGCCATAAAAACACCGTTAGGCAAGATACTGATTAAAGCGCCTGCTGCTGCCGACATGGCGGAATGACTTCCACCTGCGGCGCCTGCGAGGGCAGAAACGAATAGGGCCGTTACAGCCTGAAAAAGTAGCCCTTTCTTAGCGAGGTCTATCCCGCGTTTTGCTAACTTGTTCGTCACTTTTACTCGCAGCTTGTTCACGTCTTACAAAAAGCGTCAGAAGTATACTGTTTTACCGACAATTTTCAACAGTACAACGCTTTTTGAAAGTTATTCTGAAAATATTCTATTGCTATAACCGGAAAGGAGAGTGTCCGGTGTTAGCACCGAACATCGAGTCAATTGCGGGTAGGCAAAGGCTTTATCTCTATTCTATTGATTTTAACTTATTGAATTTTAGAGATAATTCCATCTAATTGTTCAAGGTCACTAAAGCTAATCGTGAGCTTACCTTTGCCTTTCGCATTGTGGTCGATGCTCACAGGCGTGCCTAAATTTTCTGAAAGTCGTGTCATAAGGTTTTGTACATCGGGATCAACTTTCTTCTCAGGCTTAGGTTTAACTGGCTCTAAAAGCTTTTTAACGAGCTTTTCGGTATCGCGTACGGTAAGACCTTTTCCCGATACCACTTGCGCTGTTTCTGATTGAGCTTCACCTTCTAGCGCTAATAGTGCGCGAGCATGACCCATTTCAATGTCGCCATGCTCAACTAACAGTTTTACGTCGTCGTTTAGATTGTTTAAACGAAGTAGGTTAGTCACGGTTGTACGAGATTTTCCTACCGCTTCAGCCACCTCTTGATGAGTTAACGCGAATTCGCTCATTAAACGGTCAAGGGCCTGTGCTTCTTCCATCGCGTTTAAATCTTCGCGCTGAATGTTTTCGATAAGAGCAATGGCAACAGCTGCTTCATCGGGTACGTTTTTGACTAAGCACGGCACTTCGTCTAGTTGCGCTAATTGTGAGGCTCGCCAACGACGTTCACCGGCGATAATCTCATAGCGGTGTTCGTCGACTTTTCTCACAACGATAGGCTGAATAATACCTTGCGCGCGAATTGACGAGGCCAATTCTTCTAATGCCTCAGGCGACATGTCTTTACGAGGCTGATATTTGCCCGGCACTAAGTATTCAATAGGCAGTTTACTTAACTCACCGCTTGATGAATTAACCTCGGCGGCATCTTGTTCTTTTTGAGCAGATGATTGGCTGGTTGCAAGTAGCGCATCTAAACCGCGGCCAAGGCCTCTTTTACGTGCTGACATAGTGTCCTCTATGGCATGTGCTGATAGTGTTCAGCTTATTGTGTTTAACTAGCTTTTGCCTGTTCAGGCGATGTTTTATCCCTTCGACGCAGTATTTCACCGGCCAATGCTAGGTAAGCTTTAGCGCCTGTTGACGACTTGTCATAGTACATCGCTGGCGTACCAAAGCTTGGCGCTTCAGCTAGGCGAACGTTACGCGGAATAACCGTACGATAAACTTGTTCACCAAAATGACGCTTCAATTGTTCTGAAACGTCGTTTGCAAGGCGATTACGCGGGTCGTACATAGTACGCAATACCCCTTCAATCTTCAATTCAGGATTCACCACAGACGCTAATTTTTGGATGGTATCCATTAGCGCAGTAAGCCCTTCAAGTGCGTAATATTCGCATTGCATAGGTACCATTACTGAGTCTGCAGCAGCTAAGGCATTCACCGTTAACTGATTGAGTGAAGGCGGACAGTCGATAAAAACAAAGTCGTAATAATCCATTACTGGCTTTAATGCGTTGCGAAGACGTACTTCACGGGCAAACATTTCCATCAGCTTAATTTCTGCAGCTGTCACATCACCGTTAGCAGCAATAAGGTCATACTTACCACTTGTTGCTTTAACGATAACGTCGTTAATTGGCTTTTCTTCAACCAGCAATTCAAATGCCGTGCATTCGACATCGTATTTATCGACGCCGCTTCCCATGGTGGCATTACCCTGTGGATCGAGATCAATTAGCAACACCTTGCGTTTTGTTGCCGCCATTGATGCTGCCACGTTAACTGCAGTTGTAGTTTTACCAACACCACCTTTTTGATTCGCGATCGCGATTACCTTAGCCACGTTAGATCCTGTTCTCGTCTATTTCTATTTTTCGGCTATTTCTTTTTTAGCCAAACCAGATGTCGTTCGCCTACTAAATTTGGCACAGTGAGGTTTTCCGTTTTACTCACATGGAAGTGACCACTCACTTCTTCTATCTCATCTTGTGGAAACTGACCTTTAAGCGCCAAAAATTGACCTTCTGAATCTACCAGATGCTGACACCAGTGCAACATATCTTTTAGCGAAGCGAAAGCTCGGCTTAGCACAATGTCGTAAGGCTTGTCGCCGTTGTGCTCTTCTACGCGGCTTTGCACTGGAGTTACGTTAGTTATTCCAAGCGTATGCACGCACTGCGTCATGAATCGTACCCGTTTACCCAATGAATCAAGCAACGTGAAAGATTTATCAGGAAACGCGATAGCCAAAGGCATACCTGGAAGACCGGGGCCCGTGCCAACATCAATGATATTGGTACCATCGAGAAACGGCACAATAGCTAACGAGTCCAACATGTGTTTCACCATCATTTGCTTAGGATCACGTACGGAAGTGAGGTTATACGCCTTATTCCATTTATCCATAAGCAGCACATAGTCGACTAACTGCTGCTGTTGCTTTTCACTCAAATCAAGTGAAAGGGCATCAAGTCCAGAAACCAAAATGGTGTGCAATTCTTGCTGTATCGTCATTGAAAAATCTGTCTGTTCGCGTTGAAGTCTTTAGCTTAACTTAGTCTTTAACATAAACATTAGCGGCGAACCGCAATTTGTTTTATGCATTTGTCACACTTTTACCATCGTCAATCGATGTGACTTTTTTACGTACAAATCAAATGTACTTAAAGTAAAAGCCGCACGACGCTAGTAAATGGGAACAATAGAACGGTATGAAAAGCACCTAGTTCTTCTAGTTTTCGCATAGTTTAGGCAATTGTGACTAGCATAATACGCGAATAAACAGGAAAAACTAAGCGCTGTGAGTAGCCTGATGAATCAAGCGCGTGTTTTACGCACTAATTTTATCTTGCTTGCGTAACATTCCGTGTTTTTTAAGGTAGACCAACAGCAATGAAATGGCCGCAGGTGTAATACCAGAAATACGCGACGCCTTACCGATCGTTTCGGGTCTAGTTTCCGTTAATTTAGCCACGACCTCATTGGACAGGCCAGAGATCTTGCTGAAATCCATATCAACGGGTAGCAAAGTATTTTCGTGTCGCTGTGTTTTGGCGATTTCATCCATTTGACGGGCAATATACCCCGCATATTTAATTTGAATTTCTACCTGCTCTGCCGCTATCGGATCTTCAAGACCCGGACCTACGCTCTCAATTTCCATTAACTGACTGTAGGTCATTTCAGGTCGGCGTATCAGTTCTTCAAGAGAATGCTCGCGACTCACCGGATTTTTTAACATGGGATTGAGTTCAGGTGTAGCTGCGTGATCAGGATGAATCCACTGTCCGCGCAAGCGCTGTAATTCACTTTCAACCGCTTCCATCTTGTCGTTGTACTTCGCCCAGCGTGCATCATCAACAAGACCAATTTCGCGGCCCTTTGCAGTTAAACGACTATCAGCATTATCTTCACGAAGCAGTAGTCTGTATTCAGCACGGCTTGTGAACATGCGGTATGGCTCTTTCGTACCCATTGTCGCTAAATCGTCGATAAGTACGCCCATGTACGCTTGATCGCGGCGTAAAGTTAGCGGATCTTTCTCTTGAACTTGTAACGCCGCGTTCGCGCCCGCTACTAAGCCTTGTGCGCCCGCTTCTTCATAGCCAGTAGTACCGTTGATTTGCCCTGCAAAGAACAAACCTTGAATAAATTTAGTTTCTAGCGTTTGTTTCAAATCCCTTGGATCAAAGAAGTCGTACTCAATGGCATAACCTGGGCGAACAATATGCGCATTTTCAAAACCTTTGATCGAGCGAACAAGATTCATTTGCACGTCAAAAGGCAAACTAGTTGAAATACCGTTTGGATAAACTTCAATGCTGTTTAAGCCTTCTGGCTCAACAAAAATTTGATGTGAATTCTTGTCAGCAAAACGGGTGATCTTATCTTCAATACTTGGGCAGTAACGCGGGCCAATACCCTCAATTACGCCGGTGAACATTGGTGAGCGATCTAAACCACCGCGAATGATATCGTGAGTTTTCTCATTGGTATGTGTGATATAACACGGGATCTGCGTAGGGTGCATGGCTCTATCACCCATAAACGAAAATACCGGCGTTGGATTATCGCCAGGTTGAGGTTGCATCACAGAAAAGTCTAGCGAACGTGCATCAAGTCTTGCTGGCGTTCCTGTTTTTAAGCGCTCTACGCGAAACGGCAACGCGCGTAGTCTATCTGCTAGTGCTATAGACGGTGGATCGCCCGCTCGACCGCCGCGATAGTTCTCAAGACCAATGTGAATGGTGCCGCCAAGGAAGGTCCCTACTGTGAGCACGACTGACTTAGCTTTAAACTTCAGCCCCATTTGAGTAACAACACCGCAAACTCGATCGTTTTCAACAATCAGATCATCAACGCTTTGTTGAAACAGCGTTAGATTTTCCTGATTTTCAACAATGTCTCGAATAGCGTTTTTATAAAGCGTTCTATCAGCTTGTGCACGTGTTGCACGTACTGCTGGACCTTTTGAAGAGTTCAATGTTCTAAATTGAATTCCACCTTTATCGATAGCGAGCGCCATTGCGCCACCTAACGCATCAATTTCTTTGACAAGATGTCCTTTACCGATCCCACCAATTGCTGGGTTACAGGACATCTGACCGATCGTTTCAATGTTGTGAGTAAGCAAAAGCGTATTTGCACCCATGCGAGCAGCTGCAAGTGCCGCCTCTGTACCTGCATGTCCACCACCAACAACGATGACATCAAATGCTTCAGCATAAAACATGGTTGAACCTCACTAATAACTTACGATAAGCCGATTGAAAACTAAATTTTCTCGTGCACAGTCTACGAAAAAAGGGCGCGTATTTTATCTGACTTATTGGATAAAGAAAATGATTAAATTTTCTTCAAAACCTGTTTTTGAAAAGGTGTGATCGAATAATAAGATCTTAAGATCTCTTTTAGATCTGTTTATTTTTACTTTTATTAGGATCATCAAGATCTGTGGGTAACCGATCAAAGGACATAAAGATCATCAAGTTACGCGATCAATAACATTGGGACACCCCGATCCATAACCCTACTTCAAACTTGTGTATAAATAGCCTTTTTATCCACACCCCAATTTGTTTGAAAAGTTATTCTTTTTTCGATCAAAGCTTATACACAGTGGTTTGTAGGATCCTATCCACAGGGGTGATCAAGATGTGATCCAGCTGGGGATAAAATGTTTGCTATTTATGTATTGTGATCAAAAGATCGTGTAGTCACGCGCGCTATAGCGTGATCACACTGTGGAGGAGATCTTTCCCAAAACCTGTGATTAGATCGCCCGATCGCACTTATGCGAACCTTTAAAAAAGTGCATGCTTTTATGAACGACAATAATATTTTTTCTAAAATAACCCATTTTTCAAGATAGAACCGTCAACACTGAGCAAAATATAGTCACAATTATAATGAAGATGCGAGAAAACAGGAAAGGTCATTGTAAAGATTAAAGGGATCGATGTGTGTTCCTATGGATTGGAACACCGTCATTTTGGTTGAGCGGGTGATCAACAGATTAATTGATCCGTTCCCAATTAGCACAAACTGAGAAGGGGATAAGCGTTTGCAAAGGATAAAACTAGGAAGAGATCAGATATCGGAATAAACGCAACCAGGTGCTGTTAGCGCACCTGGTTAGGTTGATAGCGTGGCTGTGCAACAGAACTTTGCATATCCTCTTGTTCGATAGTTAGGCCTTCACGGCGGCTTGGGCCTTGGAATCGAACCTTATAGGTATCGTATTCTTTAATCGACTCAAAACAATAGCGACCAAGGGCATTTTCAAGTTCGGCTAAGTTGTGATTAGTGATTAAGATACAGTTTTTCTTGTTCACTAAGCGCTGTCTGAGTAAGTTCCCAAACCAGCTCTGTGCGTTTTTCTTAAGTGCCGACTCGTTCACACAGACCTCATCTAAAATAAGCAAATCTACGTCTAAAAGCTCTTGGTTTATTTCTCTGAAACGCTGACTAGCGTTATCGGTAGCAGAGAAATCAAAAGAAAAGTTGCGCATTTCGAGCAGAGTCGAGAGTTGGCGGTACAGTACAGAGATCTCGTATTGCTCGATAAGTTGATGGGCGATAGCACCTGCAATATGAGATTTACCGCGACCGTAATCACCGTAAAAAATCATCATATGAGAGCCGCTTTGGCGCCACGCTGGATCATCATGAGCAGCAATAAACGACTGTGCGATAGAAACAGCTTCAATGACATCGTCACTGTCTTCCACTAAGTTGGCAAACGTCCACTTTGGATTTAAGTCAGAACGGCCATGGATAGCTTCTACACGCGCTTTCTTACTACGCTGCTGTAGTTGTGACACTTCCTCGTTAGCTTTCGCTTCATACTGCTTGCGCAGCGTTTTGTAGTCGATGTATTCCCCATTGGGATCGACATCTTTTTTAAGCGCTTTAGCAAGATTAGCAATTTTGTCAGTTATACGATCCATAATGAGTTAACTCTTCTTTGTTGCGGCATACTTTTCAACCAGCTTTCTAGCATTATCATCTGCTTCAATGCCGGCTGCAACTTTCACTTGCTGCGTTCCCACCACTTTTGTCGGAGCATAGCCTGAAGCCAAGCGCTTTCGCTTAATATTGTTGGCAAATTTTTGTGTCCATTGAAACTCACTAAACACAGAACTTGGTCTTCCCAACCAGTAGGCGATGAATTCACCCACCTCATTGTCATCAAATGTTTTATCGATAATACCAAGCAACGACGCCATCTCTTCAAACAGCGCATTATTAGGCGTCCAATTTGGGCTCATGGCACTATGACGAGCATGGAGTTGTTCGAAGTCTGATTGAGGTTCACTTATAAGTGGAAGAAGTAAGGCTTTGCCGTTGATCGTGTGATCAAGGTCTAGCTCAAGGGGCAGGGCGACTAACCCTACTTGTTCAAGCTGTCTTATTAAACTGTTGATCTGACGGCCACGCTGATAAGGCTCTTCTTTGCTGTCGCCGTTTAGCAAATTCAATAACTTCTTGTAATCAATAGGCGCAGACGAAGTGGTCGCTGAATTAGCTCCTGTGCGCAGCCCAAGTAAATAGAGCACTCTACAATCATTTGAAAGAGGAGATTGTAATGCAGCCAGTTCAGCTTGGGTAAGGATGCTGTTCATAGCGTAATGTCCACATTGAAGGTGTAATTAAGCATTTGCCAGCTTTTCTTCAAACCATTCTACTGCAGCATCTTCGGGAATTGGATGTTCAAGGACATCAATGTATAGGGCATCGGTTATTAATGTTCCACCAGCCTTTGCTATGTGTTTTTCCATTTCTTTGGCACCGAAACAAAAGGTGTCGTAACTGGTGTCGCCCAGACCAATAACGTAGGCGTTAACTGTGCTTAAGTCAGCACTTTCTAGCTGTTTTGCAAACGGTTGGATATTGTCAGGTAGTTCACCTGCACCATGGGTAGACGTACAAACGATCCACGTTGAGTCTGTATTGATCTCTTCTAAACTCGGTTCAGCATGAATAGTGTAGGTGTGCCCACTTGCATCAAGTTTTTCTGCAATGGCATCCGCCACGTATTCGGCCGCACCTAACATGGTGCCGACAATTATTTCAAAGTGCTTGCTCATTAATGGGTTACTTCTCTATTTACGATTATCGTCTTAACGCAAGTAAGTCTTATCTGTTAGGTTATTCACCATCTTACTTGTAACTTTATTGATTACGCTACTTGCCGATACAGAACGATGAAAAAATCTTGCCAAGCAGATCGTCGGATGTGAACTCACCGGTTATCTCACATAGCGCCTGATGCGCCAAGCGTAATTCTTCAGCAAGTAATTCACCGGCCATGGCGTCATGTAGCTGCTGTTCACCTGTGCTTACATAGCTGTAAGCTTGATCAAGTGCATCTATGTGTCGTCTACGCGCAATAAACTGGCCTTCAGTCGTCGTGTCAAAGCCCATTGTTTTTGCTAAATGCGCTTTTAGTGTATCAACGCCGCTACCTTCTTTGGCAGATAAGTTGATAACCGAGATATCGCCTTGTTCTGTTGCAACCGAGCTTTGTCCAATATCTAAGGTACTCAAGTCTGCTTTATTGCGCACCACTGTAACCGGGATCCCTTGTGGCAATCGCGCCATAAACTCTGGCCAAATTTCATAAGGGTCGATAACTGACGTAGCGGTAGAGTCCACAACAAACAACACATGGTCAGCTTCGTTAATAGCTTGCCACGCACGCTCAATGCCTATTTGTTCTACTTTATCTGGGCTTTCACGAAGACCTGCAGTATCGATAATATGCACTGGCATGCCATCAATGTGAATGTGCTCTTTTAATACGTCTCTCGTCGTACCGGCAATATCAGTAACAATAGCGCTATCACGTCCTGCCAAGGCATTTAATAAACTCGATTTACCCGCATTAGGCCGCCCCGCTATAACCACCTGCATACCTTCGCGCAGTAAGGTGCCTTGTTTAGCTTGTTCGCGCACTTGAGTAAGACTCTGCATGATGGCGCTCAAATCACCTGATACTTTCCCATCCGACAAGAAGTCGATTTCTTCTTCAGGAAAATCAATAGCGGCTTCTACGTACATACGCAGGTGTACAATTTGGTCAGATAACGTTTGAATTTGTGTGGAAAACTCACCCTGTAGTGAACGAAGCGCACTTTTCGCTGCCTGTTTAGAGCTTGCATCAATTAAGTCGGCAATTGCCTCTGCCTGTGCAAGATCTAACTTATCATTCAAAAAGGCCTGTTCACTGAATTCACCGGGATTGGCCAAGCGAGCATGACCTGTAGCGAGTACAGCATCAATCAGCATATCCATCACTACCTGACCGCCATGGCCCTGTAGTTCAAGTACATCTTCACCGGTAAACGAATTTGGGCCTTTAAAAAATAGGGCTATGCCTTGATCTATTACACTTTTGTTGGCGTCAACAAACGGCGTATAGGTTGCAAGACGAGGTGCCAGCGCACTAGGAACTAATGCCTCAGCTATAGCTTTAGCTTTCGGGCCAGATACGCGCACTATACCCACGCCGCCACGACCCGGGGCCGTTGCTTGTGCGGTAATAGTGTCGGTAGAAAGGGTGAGTGATTCCATAAATTAGTCGCGGAAGTTCTTAAATTGAAAAGGTTGACTTAAGTTCGATTCTTTAACTAGCGCAATTGCCTGCTGTAAATCATCACGCTTTTTACCCGTTACGCGAAGTTCTTCACCCTGAATGGCAGTTTGCACTTTAACTTTGGCGTCTTTAATAAGCTTTACAATTTTCTTTGCCGTTGGCTGTTCAATACCTTCTTTAAACGCAATGGTTTGGCGATAGGTTTTACCGTGAGCGTCATAAGGCTTCACATCCATCATAGAGGTGTCTACATTGCGCTTAGACATCGCCGTTCTAAACATACTCTCCATTTGCTGAAGTTGGAATTCAGCTTCGGCTTTCATAACCACGGTTTTATCTTTGTATTCAAAGCTGGCGTCGATGCCGCGAAAGTCAAAACGCGTAGATAGTTCGCGACTGGCATTCTCGGTGGCGTTGCGAACTTCTTCCATATTGATTTCTGAAACAATATCAAATGATGGCACAGGTTAATCCTCTATCTTTTAAGACAAAACAGCCCGCATAGGCGGGCTGTATAATTAATTGATCAGCGTGTTATTTACTGCTGATGCCCCGCTTCTCCATGGAAGCATAAATCATTTTGGCTTGAACCAAGGTAATCACGTTACTTACTAGCCAGTATAGACTAAACCCGCAGGGAACCACAGGAAGAACACACTCATTGCTACTGGCATCCACTGCATAATTTTTTGCTGCATTGGATCAGTAATGGTGGTCGGCTGAAGCTTTTGCAATAGATACATACTTGCGCCTGTTAGAATAGGCAATACAAAGTATGGGTCCTTCGTAGAAAGGTCAGTGATCCAAAGTACAAAGTCTGCATGGCGTAATTCAACACTTTCCATTAGTACCCAATAAAGGGCTAGGAATATAGGCATTTGCAGAAGAAGGGGTAAACAGCCGCCCATCGGGTTTACTTTTTCTTTGCGGTATAGCTCCATCATAGCTTGTGACATTTTCTGTCTGTCATCGCCAAAGCGGTCTTTAAGCTGTTGCATCTTAGGCGCTAGATTGCGCATACGTGCCATTGACTCATATTGCTTTTTAGTTAGCCAGTACATTGCGCCTTTCACTACAATAGTGATAAGGATAATTGCCACACCCCAGTTATTAACTAAGCTGTGAAGAAACGTAAGCAGGGCGAACAGCGGCTGTGAAATCCAGAAAAGAATGCCGTAGTCAACGGTTAGGTCTAAACCACGGGCAATCTTGGCAAGTTTTTCTTGGTCTTTTGGACCCATGTAAAGGGTAGACGCAATAGTTTTGGTTTCACCAGGGGCTACGCTTTCAGACGGTGATAACACACCAATTACCGCATACTGATTTTTCAAGTTACGCGAGTAAAGCGTGTTAGTTTGTTCTTGTGAAGGTACCCAGGCTGACACAAAGTAGTGTTCAAGCATGCCAACCCAACCTGCCTTGGTTGTTTCACGTAGCTTTTCATCTTCTATATCGTCAAACGAGTACTTTTGGTAGCGATCGTCTTCTGTTGAATAAGCAGCACCACGGTACGTTGGCATAAACATGTTGCCGTCGTCTTCAAATTCCATCACTTGCTTAAGTTGTGCATAAGGCTGAAGCGTTGCTGAATTGCCGGTACCATTTTCAACGCTATAACTAACGTTTACGTCGTAGTGACCTTTAGTAAAAGTGAAGGTTTTGGTGATGGCCAAGCCTTGATTGTTTTTCCAAGTAAGAGGAATAACAAGGGTGTCGCCTGTCATCTCATAAAATTCATTTTGAGCGTTATAAACAGGTCGGCCACTGCTGCTGGCATCAGGGCCTTGTGCGCCAATAAGACCGCTTTGGGCAACATATAGACCATTGCCTGAACGAAGCAGGCTATACGGAATGTCTGAACCTTGCTCTACTGGGAACTTAAGTAAGTCTGCTGATACTACATCACCGCCTAACAAATCGATGCGTAAATCTAGCGTATCGGTTTTTACTTCAATAATTCGGTTTGTGTTTTGCGCGGCAGCAATAGGCTGTGCAGCGGGCACGCTATCACTGCTAGGTACATCTTCACTACCGTTATCATTAAATGAAGGTACACCTTGTGATGTTTCTTGCGATTGTTGTTGCTCGACAGGCACAACTGGCTGCGGCCCATAATCTTTTTGCCATGATTGCCAAAGCAAAAAGCTAACTAGCGCAAGGCCAATTATCAGAAAACTACGTTGCGATTCCATAGAGGTCTCTTTATTTTGAGTGTTTATCTTGTTGTTTTTCCGGCACTGGATCATATCCGCCGGCATGCAAAGGGTGGCATTTTAATATGCGTTTAATAGATAACCAACCGCCTTTTACTAATCCGTGTGTTTTTAATGCGTCTATAGCATACCAAGAACAAGAAGGATGGAAACGACATCGTTGCCCTAACATAGGGGAAATGAACCATTGATAGAACTTTATCAATGCCAAAGGCACTACAATTAAGAGTTGCCGCAACGCTTGTTTAATTTTTTCCATAGCTTTTCCAATGTAGCGAAAACTTCTTGGTTGCTAAGGTTGTCAGCGCCAGACTTGCCAATAACGATAATATCGACATTTGGTAAGTTGTGCTGCTTATGCCTAAAACTTTCTCTAACTAAACGTTTTAATCGATTTCTATCGTGCGCTTTACGAATACGTTTTTTTGCAAGCGTAATGCCTAAACGAGGAGTAGAAAGGGTATTTTTTCTGGCTAGAACAGTAAAAGAGGGAGATACAGCAGGGGTTGCGTCATCAAACACATAAGTAAAGTGGGTGGGAGTTAACAGACGTAACTCCCTGGAAAAATTATTTTCGCCCACTTTGGCGTCTTTCTAATTAAGCTGAAAGACGAGCGCGGCCTTTTGCACGGCGAGCTGCTAGTACTTTACGACCATTTTTAGTCGCCATACGAGCACGAAAACCGTGAGAACGCTTACGCTTCAAATTGCTCGGTTGAAATGTTCTTTTCATGACCAAAGTCTCACTTATATTTAGTTTAAACATAGGCGTTTTTGGTAACACAATGAACTGTTGCCAGAACAATGTGGTGTTTTCACCAGAAAAGCCCATCGAAAAAGGACGCTGAATTCTAGAGATCTCGGGGCCTACTGTCAATGCATATTCTTACTTTTCGGACGAATAACTGAACAATTTTCGTTATATTTTAATCAGCAGCTAGATTTTTCTTGCATATGAGTTGTGAATAACGCGTAAAAGAGGCTCAGGTTATCCACAGTAGTTTGTGAAAAACGTAAAACAAAACGTAAAAAGCAAGGTGATCCAACGGTTTTTTCATCTAAATTTAGAATGATTTTATCTTGTTTTAGTTGTATTTGATCTAAAAACAAAGCGCATAAATTACAATAACTTACTGTTTTGATCGAAAAGATCGTCTGGGATCGCCATTTACATTTTGTTGATAACGTTAGATAATCCACAGCGATTAAAACGATAACTTAAATTTCTCGCTGCTACCCAACACTTCCAACGCTATTTTCTTCCAATGGCGCTTTCCAGTGCCTGCTACTCTATGCTTGGCTTTATTAAGGAGTTGGTTTTTCGAGTGAGTCACAGGAGCTAACAACGTACCATGTCCTTGTGGAACCAATGTCTTGAAAGACTGCGTCAAGAATTACCAACGCAGCAGTTTAGTATGTGGATTCGGCCGCTTGTTTGTGAAGAGCAAGAGGGCGTAGTTGCTTTATATGCTCCAAATCGTTTTGTACTTGATTGGGTGAGAGACAAATACTTAAACAACATTACTGCGCTTCTAAGAGAATTTGCTGGTAGTGATGCGCCCCAATTACGATTGGAGGTCATGAGCCGCGACAGTGTTAATCGCTCTCAACCCTCTGGGATTAATACGTCTGCTTCTATACCTAGTACAAGCAACGCCAGCAGCTATAACAATAATTCTTCTTCTGGTAACCAAGTGTACCAAGGGAATAATTCTAATTATGGCGCACCTCAATCGAGTAATAGTGCAGGCCAAGGTCAACCGGTATCTCATCATTCGCCTTTATCCCAAAGCGGTAATTCGCGCATGGGCGCTAATAGTAGTGATCCGTCCAACTACAATGTGCAGAATAAGCGTCCGACGCCTTATACACAGCATGGCGAACAACGCAATCATGGATCACAAAATTCGGATCATAACGTTCACAATCATTATGGAAATCAAGGATCGCGATCCTCTACGCCCCCTAAGGTGATCCCGATCCCCGAGGCAATGAAGCACAAAAGCAATATTAATCCTACGTATCAGTTTGATAATTTTGTTGAAGGTAAATCTAACCAACTCGCTCGTGCGGCTGCCACGCAGGTAGCAAACAATCCTGGAGGGTCTTATAACCCGTTGTTTATTTATGGTGGAACGGGTTTAGGTAAAACTCACTTATTGCATGCCGTGGGTAATGGGATTGTTGCTAACAATGGCGACGCAAAAATTGTATACATGCATTCTGAACGTTTTGTGCAAGACATGGTTAAAGCACTTCAAAATAATGCCATAGAAGACTTTAAGCGTTTTTATCGTAGCGTAGATGCGTTACTTATCGATGATATTCAATTCTTTGCTAACAAAGAGCGTTCGCAAGAAGAGTTCTTCCACACGTTTAATGCACTCCTTGAAGGCAACCAACAAATTATTCTTACCTCTGATAGATACCCTAAAGAAATTGATGGGGTCGAGGATCGATTAAAGTCGCGTTTTGGTTGGGGCTTAACTATTGCTATCGAGCCGCCTGAGCTTGAAACTCGTGTTGCAATTTTGATGCGTAAAGCAGCTGAAAACCGTATTCACCTACCTAATGAAGTCGCGTTCTTTATCGCTAAGAGACTGCGGTCGAATGTACGTGAATTAGAAGGCGCTTTGAACCGTGTTATAGCAAATGCAAACTTCACTGGCCGTCCTATTACTATTGATTTTGTTCGAGAAGCACTTAGAGATCTTCTCGCTTTACAAGAAAAATTAGTAACCGTTGATAATATTCAGAAAACTGTCGCAGATTATTATAAGATAAAAGTAGCTGATATTTTGTCTAAACGACGTAGTCGTAGTGTTGCGCGTCCTCGACAGGTAGCGATGGCCCTGGCTAAAGAACTTACTAATCACAGTTTACCTGAATTAGGTAATGCGTTTGGTGGGCGTGACCATACTACAGTTTTACATGCATGTAGAAAAATAGAGCAGCTAAGAGAAGAAAGTCATGATATAAAAGAGGACTATAAGAACCTCATTAGGACTTTGTCTTCCTAACAACACGACCCTAGAGGCGAGATAGCACTGCGATGAAATTTACTATAAGCCGCGAGCATTTTTTACAACCCCTACAGTTGGTATCTGGTGCTGTAGAGCGTAGACATACACTTCCAATTCTTTCTAATGTTCTCATTAAAGTTAGTGAGGACGCACTTTGGCTTACTGGCACAGATTTAGAGGTAGAGCTAATTTCGAGCGTGAAATTAGAGGGAGATTTCACTGAAGGTGAAATTACTGTTCCCGCTAAAAAACTGTTTGATATTATCCGCGGTATTTCTGAAGGAACAGACATTCATTTTTCGTTAGAGGGAAGCAAGGCGCTGATTCGTGCTGGTCGCGGTCGCTATACGCTTTCAACGTTATCTGCTAACGATTATCCTAATCTTGAGGATTGGGAAGGTGAGGTTGAGTTTGAATTATCGTGCAGCGACTTAAAACGTCTTATTGATGCAACTAGTTTTTCTATGGCGCAACAAGATGTACGGTACTATTTAAATGGTATGTCTCTTGAAACTGAAGAGAACATCATTCGAACGGTTGCTACTGACGGTCACCGTCTGGCACTTTGCCGTTTGAACTATGAAACTGCGTTACCGTCTCGCCAGGTCATTATTCCTCGAAAAGGTGTATTGGAAATTTCTCGTCTTATTAGCGAAGATGATAAATCGTTAAAAGTACAGATTGGCGCAAATCATCTTCGTATTTTCTCCAATGATTTCATTTTCACCTCAAAGCTAGTAGACGGCAGGTTCCCTGACTATCGTCGGGTTTTACCTCAAAATGGTGATAAAGAAATTATCGCAAGTAAAGCTGTACTTAAAGAAGCGTTTTCGCGGGCCGCTATTTTGTCTAATGAAAAATTTAGAGGCGTGCGATTAAACTTGTCTTCTGGTGAGCTAAAAATAACAGCAAACAACCCAGAGCAGGAAGAAGCAGAAGAAGTCGTTGATGTGCAATACCAAGGCGACGACTTAGAAATTGGCTTTAATGTTGCCTATCTTATTGATGTATTAAATGCGTTAGGTACAGATGGCGTAAAAGTTAGTCTGTCTGATTCAAACGCGAGTGCACTCATTGAAGATGACGCTGATGGCGCCGCATTATACGTAATCATGCCAATGCGACTGTAGTCTTGTCTACATTGATTGTTTTCGTATAACTTCCTCTATTTTGTTATCTATATTCTCAAACCAAGAAGCGATGAATTTTTTTATTTATCGCTTCTTTTTTATCTTTAGTGTGATCTCATGAAACTGGACCGTGTCCAAATTACTCAGTTTCGTAACCTTATTTCCGTAACGCTTTCTCCTTCACCATCTTTAACTATCATAAAGGGCGCGAATGGCAGTGGTAAATCTTCGTTAATTGAAGCGCTTTATTACTTAGGTTTTGGTCGTTCTTTCAGAACAAATAAACACAGTTCAGTGATTCAGAATGAAAAAGACAACTTTAGTGTTTTTGCCACTTGTAAAACCGAAGCCGGGGAAGAGTTGAAACTCGGTTTTCAAAGAAGTAGAAACGATACATTCACTTGTAGTATTGATGGCGAACACTCAAATAAACTGTCAGATTTAGTCAGCTTAGTTCCGGTTCAATTATTTACCCCTCAAAGTACAGACTTAATAATCGGTTCTCCATCAGAGCGTCGTCGATTTTGTGATTGGGGATTGTTCCACGTGGAACATGACTTCCCATCTCTTGCAAATAAGTATGGTAAGTTTCTGAAACATAGAAATGCATTACTGAAGCAACAAGCAAATTTAACTGCGCCCCAAAATCAATATTGGGAGTCACAGTTTGCCGAACTGGGAGAATCTTTAACAGCGACTCGTCAGAATTATGTGGCTAGTCTTACTCCTATATTCAAACTATATGCTGAAGAATTTCTTCCGAACTTTGACGTAGAATTAAGTTACTATAAAGGGTGGGAAAAAGATGTCGCTTTATCAGAAAGCTTAGTTAAAAAACGCGAGTATGATGGTAAAATAGGACATACCTCTTCTGGGCCTCATAAAGCCGATTTAAAGCTTAAAGTGAATGGGGTAAATGCCCAGGAGCTTTTATCGAGAGGGCAGCTTAGAATGGCTGTGGCTGCACTACAAATGTCACAGACAAAGCTATTCAACTCGGCAACGCAACGAAAAAGTATATTTCTACTTGATGATGTCGGTGCTGAGTTAGATGCAGATAAAAGAGAACAATTTATTGATGGGTTGCTAAAAATGGATACGCAGGTTTTCGTTACTGCAATTGAATCCTCGCAACTCGCATTTATACAAAAATACAACGAAAAGAAAATGTTTCACGTGGAACATGGAAGCGTGAAAGAGGAGTAAAAGCTAGTATGTCAGAAGAGAACAACTACGACTCGTCCAGTATTAAAGTACTTAAAGGATTAGATGCAGTAAGAAAGCGTCCAGGTATGTATATCGGTGATACTGATGACGGTACCGGACTACACCACATGGTATTTGAGGTGGTCGATAACTCTATCGATGAAGCACTGGCTGGGCACTGTTCTGAAATAACTGTGCAAATCCATAGTGATGGCTCGGTTTCTGTGTCTGACGATGGACGTGGTATACCTACAGAGTTACACCCAGAAGAAGGTGTGTCTGCTGCCGAAGTTATTATGACGGTACTTCACGCCGGCGGTAAATTTGATGATAACTCGTATAAAGTATCTGGCGGACTTCACGGTGTAGGTGTATCGGTAGTAAACGCACTTTCAAGCCGATTGAAGCTACGTATTCGTCGCGGCGGTAAAGCGCATGAGCAAGAATACCAACACGGTGTTCCACAAGCGCCACTAGGTGTTACTGGCGACACAGACAAAACAGGAACAATGATTCGTTTCTGGCCTAGTTCAGATACGTTTACAGATACACTTTACCATTACGATATTCTTGCTAAGCGTCTTCGTGAACTTTCATTTCTGAACTCTGGTGTTTCTATTCGCTTGAAAGACGAGCGTGACGGCAAAGAAGACCACTTTATGTATGAAGGTGGTATCCAAGCTTTTGTTGAGTACTTGAACGAAAAGAAAACCCCAGTACATCAAAAGGTTTTCCACTTCGCAAGCGAACAAGAAGACGGCATTTCTGTAGAAGTAGCGATGCAGTGGAACGATAGTTTCCAAGAAAATGTATTCTGTTTCACAAACAACATTCCACAGCGCGATGGCGGTACTCACTTAGCGGGCTTCCGTGGAGCATTAACACGCACGCTAAATAACTATATGGAAAAGGAAGGCCTTAATAAAAAGGCGAAAACCAATGCTAGCGGTGATGATGCTCGTGAAGGTCTAACTGCTGTTGTTTCGGTAAAAGTGCCTGATCCAAAATTCAGCTCACAGACGAAAGACAAGCTTGTTTCTTCTGAAGTTCGACCTGCGGTTGAGTCTGCTATGAATGAAAAGCTTGCAGATTTCTTATTAGAAAACCCAGCAGAAAGTAAAATTATAGCCGGTAAAATAATTGATGCTGCACGAGCTCGTGAAGCTGCTCGTAAAGCACGTGAAATGACTCGCCGTAAAGGCGCATTAGACTTAGCTGGTCTGCCGGGTAAGCTAGCTGATTGTCAGGAAAAAGATCCTGCATTAAGCGAACTATATATAGTGGAGGGTGACTCTGCAGGCGGTTCAGCTAAGCAGGGTCGTAACCGTAAGAACCAAGCCATTTTGCCGCTTAAAGGTAAGATCCTAAACGTCGAAAAAGCACGTTTCGACAAAATGCTTTCATCACAGGAAGTTGCAACGCTTATCACTGCGCTAGGTTGTGGTATTGGTCGTGACGAATATGACCCTGAAAAGCTACGCTATCACAGCATCATCATTATGACCGATGCGGACGTGGATGGCTCACACATACGTACGCTTCTTCTAACGTTCTTCTATCGTCAAATGCCTGAAATCATAGAGCGTGGTTACGTATATATTGCACAGCCTCCACTTTACAAAGTGAAGAAGGGTAAACAAGAACAGTATCTTAAAGATGATGATGCGCTAACTAACTACCTTACTTCAATCGCGATTGACGGTGCATCTTTGCATACTAGTGACGACGACCCAGGTATTAGTGGTGTGGGGTTAGAAAACCTTGTTAAGCAATATCAATCAGTAGAGAAAATGATTGCTCGTATGAAACGTAAGATGCCTTCAGCGATTCTCTACAGAATGCTGTACACGCCTACGTTAAACCTTGAAGACCTTAAAGATGAAGCAGCACTAGCAAACGTAGCAGAACACTTCGTAGCTCAGCTTACAGAGCGTGAAAATGACGGCGCTACTTATCGTTACGAAATTAGAACTGATGCTGAGCTTAGCGAGTACTACATTACGATTATTATGCGTATGCACGGTATTGATTATGAGTACATCATCGATCACGAATTCATTGAGTCGTCTGAATACCAGCGCCTAAAAGAGCTTAATTTGGCAATCAATGACATGATGGGGGTTGATGCCTATATTCGACGCGGAGAGCGTAAACAGCCAGTAGAATCGTTTAAGGAAGCGTTAGATTGGCTGATGAATGAAGCAAAACGTGGTCAATATATTCAGCGCTATAAAGGACTTGGTGAGATGAACCCTGAGCAACTTTGGGAGACTACCATGGACCCAGATAGTCGACGTATGCTTCAGGTTACCATTGAAGACGCTATTGGTTGCGATCAGTTGTTTACAACTTTGATGGGCGACCAAGTTGAGCCTCGCCGTGAGTTTATCGAAGCTAACGCGCTTAATGTAGAAAACTTAGACGTGTAGTTTCACATTGCGAATTGTTTTTTTTAAAGGCGACCCAAATGGGTCGCCTTTTTTGTACACAACATTTGTTCAAGCGTGAAAATATAAGAGAGAGCAACAAAAAGTAAAAAATTGAACTACTATGGGTCTATAAAAAAGATTGATAAAAAACATCACTAAGATTCTCAGGGATAGAAAAATGACAGTGCGTTTACTTCTTATTACCTTCATCGTTGCATTTTTACTCTTAGCCTGCTCAAAACAGCCGGGACCTACTGAATCTCAAATTCGTTTGTCGGAAGCAAAAAGAGCACAGTCTGTTTTCATTGAAAAAGCGAACACTATTCTAGACACCAAAGTTAAAGGTATTTTTCTAGAGGATTTAAACCACATTTCTTATGCCAGTGAAATAGCACTTCATGCTAAGCAAGTATTTGTTGACGCAAAAATCAATTTAAAAAGTGAAAGTTTAGCAGCCCTTGATAACCGAATTGCTACTCACGTTAGCATTGCAGGTTTAACGGCTATAAAGCTGTTGCATAAGTCAGTAGACATCACGGAAAGTTTTAAAAATGATATCGAAGATATGCCGTTACAACCTCTAACTAGTAATAGCACATCGACAAGCGATGGCATGGTAAAATTTTTGGCTAAGCAATACAGTGATGATGTCAGTTCATGTTGTATATCTCATTTAAAAGATATAGCCATATTTTTAGGGCAAGTTGACAAATTGGAGCACTACGCTTTAAGGAAAATGATAGCAAATGTCGAGGCTAGATTATCAGATGTGCTAAGACAACCTGAAACAGCAAAAGAATATAAAAAAGAAATAAAAGCGCTTGGTGCTCAATACAAAAAGAGCGACACGCAACCAACGCTTAAGCGTTGAATAATAATTCTAAAAGAAAGAGGC
The DNA here is from genome assembly GCF_018619335.1 of Alteromonas sp. ALT199. Classification (GTDB taxonomy): domain Bacteria; phylum Pseudomonadota; class Gammaproteobacteria; order Enterobacterales; family Alteromonadaceae; genus Alteromonas. The sequence goes on from NZ_JAHHDX010000014.1 coordinate 75,791, forward strand.
GACAATGGGAAAAACACTAATTGCATGTATGGGTCTAGGCATTGTTAATGCTTCAAGCAGTCCAACCGCTTTAGCACAAACTAAGTACAAGATTGTAGATAATGACGATAAACCGGTAAAAGTAATAAAAGGCGCAGAAAAAGAAACAGTGCTTGTCATTGAAGACGAGTAAAATTTTCTATATCTCGAACACCAAGTATTAATAAATCTCAGCCACTACTACAAAATAACAATGTATCCCTTGAAAGTGGTGTTTTTGGCTTAAAAGTTAATGAAAGTGTAGAAAATATGCTGCGCGTACTTGGCACACCTACATCAACGTATAACGCTAACGAAGACACAGCGCTTCATTCTTATGGGAGAAACCTTTGGGTGTTGACCCATAAAGGAGTGGTAAAAAAAGTAACTACCGAGAACCACTGGCTATCAACAACGCTTACTAATTATATCGCTTTTGATAACCGCTTTAACAGCGAATGGCTTATTGAAGGTAAGGTAGGCTACGAAACTAAAAAAGCAGAACTGTTAAAACAGTTGCCTGAGGGACATCTTTTTAAAAATGGAAGATATCGCCTCACAAAAGATAAGGGAGCTAATGTTAATCTTGATGTAATAATCGATGTAAAAATTATTAATGGTGAAAAGCAGCGGCTAATTAATGGTTTCGAATATGGATATACAGATCTTGCCTTTATTAAAGACTTCGACACTGAAAGCGAAAAAGCGCGTCAATATAATGATGTCATCGCCTTTGTTGACAGTAAGCGTAAAAAGGGCGATACCATAACGTTAGAGCAATTAGATGAGCAGGGTTTTAATCCAATATTTGATGCTTATGCTGATAACGGCGACGTCATTCAAGTATACGGCAACCATCTAGTACTAAACTTTAGTTATGAAGAACTAAGCAAGTTATCCGTTTATGAAAGTGTGTTTAGAAAAAAGCAGCAATTAGCAGACTGGAAATTTGGAGCTCTCTATTTCAAACAACCTAGCACAGAGATAAAAGATCTTTACGGTGAGGAGGTTATGGGTAGCGACGATTATTGGCAGGTTTTCCTAGATGATGCGAAGTATGATCTATATTTTATTGAAAACGATAACGGAACAATGATGCTTTTTGAACTCGAAATGGAGTTTTTCTAAAGACTTGCTGCGAGAAAGGCTAGTATTCAAGTATCTTTCTCGCAGTAGGTGTTTAGCCAAACTTATACCTAATTTACAACTTAGACACAACTAGAGCGACTTCTCCCGCACTTGCTACGGTCGCCGTAAAGCGATAGGTACCTGTTGAAGAAGGTGTGAATTGGAGGTTCTCCGAGCCTTGCTCACAAACTAAATAAACGGTGGAGCCTAACATTACAGGCTGACCTTTATATTTGCCGCCACAGCTCTGTGAGGGCGTCCATTTTGCATCTGATAATCTGAAATCGTAAGGTTGCCCGTCGGCGATAAGTTCAACGTCAACTGTCCAACCTGAACTAGACTGTTTGAACTTGTAGGTAGGATCGGCCTCCCACCAATTAAACACGCCCCTAAGAAACATGTTTTCAAACTGAATGCGTGGTACTTCCGGTGCTATTTCCGGGATCTTAAAGCTTCCACTGCTTGAGCACGCCGACAGCGCTATGCACATAGAAGCAATAGTTAATAACTTTTTCACAGCGTCTCCATTTATAAAAAAGCCCAACGTTAAGGCTGGGCTTTTTGTTTTTCACGGCCTAAAACCGTATTAACTTTTACTAGCCTACGACTTCGCGAGAATAGATATATCCGCGGTAGTAAGGAAAAGTTGCCTTAAAAGCGACAGTAAAGCAAGTCGGTTATTCTTAACCGCATTGTCATCAGCCATAACCATTACGTTATCGAAGAAGTTATCGATTACATTACGTAGCGTAGCAAGGGCTGTAAGGATACGAGTGTAGTCTTGCGAGGGCACAGCGTTATCTACTTCCTTCCGTGCAGCCACCAGATCGGCATAAAGTGCTTTTTCAGCGTCTTCCACTAATAGTGATTCATCAATATTAGCAGTGCTGGTTACGTCAACGTTTTGCTTTGCAAGAATGTTAGCAACACGTTTGTTAGCAGCTGCTAACGCTTCTGCTTCTTCTAAAGCTCTAAATTTATCTACCGCATGGACACGCGCTAAATAATCAGCTGGCTTAGTAGGGCGACGGGCTGCTACGGCTTGGATAACGTCAATGGCGATAGCTTGATCTTGTAAAAGTGCAGTAAATCGACCCAGTACAAAATCCACCACCTGAGTTTGCGTTTCAGCATTCGTTAACTTATCGCCATATACATCTATCGCTTTACTCACAAGCGTTTCAAGGTCCAACGGCAACGATAGCTCAGTAACAATACGTAAAACACCGATTGCTGCACGACGAAGCGCAAACGGGTCTTTATCGCCCTTTGGTAGCTGGCCAATACCAAATATGCCTACTAGAGTATCAAGCTTATCAGCAAGGGCTACTGATGCACTTACGCCAGAGCTAGGAAGTGCATCACCTGCAAAACGCGGCATGTATTGTTCGTACAATGCTTCTGCAACAGGCGCATCTTCGCCGTCATTAAGCGCATAATACTTGCCCATAACGCCCTGAACATCTGGAAACTCCATAACCATGTTCGACATTAAGTCTGTTTTAGCTAGTAATCCTGCTCGTGCTGCTTGTGCTTCATTCGCATCAATTTGAGATGCGATGAATTCAGAAAGAGCAGATATGCGCTCAGATTTTTCTTTAAGCGTGCCAAGCTGCTTTTGAAACAACACGGTTTCTAAGCTTTCAAGACGGCTTTCCAGCGTAGTCTTTTTATCGCTGTTAAAGAAGAACTCGGCGTCTGCTAGGCGAGGGCGGATAACCTTTTCGTTTCCAGAAATAACTTGAGACGCATCGCGACTTTCAATATTCGTAACGAACAAGAAAGTGTTTGAAAGTGCACCATCGCTATCTAGCAGCGGCACATATTTTTGGTCGTCTTTCATGGTATAAATAAGGGCTTCTTTTGGTACTTCTAAGAAAGCCTCATCAAAACCAGCTTGAAGTACAACAGGCCACTCTACAAGAGACGCAATCTCTTCAAGTAAGTCTTCGTTATAATCTGGTGTAAGCGATAAGCTTTTCGCTGCATCTTCAAGTTGTTGGCGGACTGTATCTTTACGAGCCTCAAAATCAGCTAGCACGTATTGTTGCTCTAACGCAGAGGCGTAATTATCAGCATGATCCAGTTCAAAACGACCTTCACCGTGGAAGCGGTGACCCTGAACAACACGACCGCTCGTTAAACCCAGCACAGAAACGTTCACTACTTCGCTACCGTAAAGCACACAAAGGGTATGAACAGGGCGTATAAACTGGGTGTTGTAATTACCCCATCGCATAGGCTTTGGAATAGGCAACTTGCTTACGGCTTGGTTAATCAAGCTTTCTAACAACTCAGCAATAGATTGACCAGGCACATGGGCTTTATGAAGAAGCCATTCGCCTTTATCTGTAACAAGACGTTCTGCATCAGCAACATCTATACCGTTACCGCGGGCCCAGCCTTGTGCTGCTTTGGTCGGGTTTCCATCAGCATCAAATGCAGCGGATACCGCCGGACCGCGTTTTTCAACGACTTTATCTGCTTGACCTTCAGCAAGGCCTGACACGTAAACCGCCAAGCGGCGAGGGGCCGCAAACCAGCTAACTGAGTCAAAGCTTAAGTCAGCTTGGGTAAGCGCAGCTTCAAACTGAGTGGCGAAGGCTTCACCCAAAGTCTTAAGTGCTTTTGGTGGTAACTCTTCAGTACCTAATTCAACTAAACAATTTTCTGTACGCACGCTTATGCCTCCTTGTTACATAGCGGGAAGCCTAGTGCTTCACGTGCTTGGTAGTAGCTCTCTGCACAAGCCTTAGCAAGAGTTCGAACGCGAAGAATATAGCGTTGGCGTTCTGTCACTGAAATCGCGTGACGTGCATCAAGTAAGTTAAATGCGTGAGACGCCTTCATTACCTGCTCATAAGCGGGTAATGGAAGGTTGTTTTCAATAAGCTTTTTGCTTTCGGCTTCACACTCGTCAAAAGTTCTAAACAAGGCTTCAACATTGGCGTGTTCAAAGTTATACGTCGACTGTTCTACTTCGTTTTGATGGAATACATCACCATAGGTGACTTTCCCCATTGGGCCGTCTGTCCATACCAAGTCATAAATACTATCCACACCTTGAACGTACATGGCTAGTCGCTCAAGGCCGTAAGTGATTTCGCCGGTGACAGGCTTACATTCAATGCCGCCTACCTGTTGGAAGTAGGTGAACTGAGTCACTTCCATGCCGTTTAACCACACTTCCCAACCTAGACCCCAAGCCCCAAGTGTTGGTGATTCCCAGTTGTCTTCTACGAAGCGAATGTCGTGAACCAGCGGATCAAAGCCTAACTCTTTCAAAGATCCCAAGTACAACTCCTGAATATTGTCAGGCGAAGGCTTAAGCATTACTTGGAACTGATAGTAATGTTGTAAGCGGTTTGGGTTCTCACCGTAACGACCATCGGTGGGTCTACGGCATGGTTGAACATAGGCGCTACTCATTGGCTCTGGACCTAAAGAACGTAGGAATGTCATAGGGTGAAAAGTACCTGCACCCACTTCCATATCCAGAGGCTGAATAATAACGCAGCCCTGACGCGCCCAATAATCTTGAAGCGCAAGGATCAACCCTTGAAAGGTTTTAATATCGTATTTCTGCATACATCCGCTGCTTATTAGTTAACTGACTTAAAATTAAGGTGGGATAGTATACAATTTGTGAGGCATAGTATGTAGGTGTAAAGGGTGAAAAAACATCACTAATAAAGGCAATATGCCACTTCACAACAAGGAATTAATCTTTAGTCATGACCAATCAAATAAAAACAGAACAAAATACGCCATTACACCGATGCGGTTGGGTGAGCAATGACCCTGTTTATCTGGCTTATCATGACAACGAATGGGGCGTACCTGAGGTAGATAGCCGAGCACTGTTTGCTAAATTATGCCTAGATGGTCAGCAAGCAGGCTTGTCTTGGTTAACTATCCTTAAAAAGCAGCAGAATTTTCAGCGGGCATTTCACCAGTTTGATCCTGAGAAAATCGCAGAGATGGGCCCTGCTGATGTTGAAAGGCTTATGCAAGACACCGGCATAATAAGAAACAAAGTTAAAATAGAGTCGATTATTAAAAACGCGAAGGGCTTTCTAGCGATAGAAGAAACACAACCATTTAGTGAGTTTATTTGGCAATTCACAGATGGTCGAACAGTTATTAATGCGTGGGACGACTTTAAGCAGGCACCTACTTCAACCGAAGCATCCAAAGCAATGTCAAAAGCTTTAAAAAAGCGGGGGTTTAATTTTGTAGGGGAAACGATTTGCTACGCCTTTATGCAAGCGGTAGGTATGGTTAACGACCACGAAGTTGGGTGCCATTGTTATCAGCGTACCTGCGAACTTGCGATAAGGTGAACTAAGCAAAAAATGACCAAGCACATAATAATGTTGGTCATTTTGTAATGTTTGCTAACGCTATAGTTTTTTGCTTTTACAAGCTAACGCAATTTTCTATTGAGCGCCTAAAAGGGTTTCGCAATACGCTTTCAGCGGCGGCAATTCATCCAATACCTTAGATTCGTATTCAGACTCAATTTGCTCGCGTGCGATATCTTGCTTCCTTCGCTCACTCTTTGGTAGTTGCTGTCTTGCTTCTAAAATTGCAAAGCCACTGATTTCAGTGAAAAGCGCATAAACTTGAGGGTACTGTGCTTTGAAATCTGGTGGAGATTTAATGGGAAGGGCATTTAGCAAGTTCACAATGCGAATAACACCTTCTGATAAATCACATTGCTGCTGTTCCATTGCTTTAGCTATCACAATGATACTGTCAGTAATGTTAGCAACGCGAGACTGCCTTGCTGCTTCCTGTCGAGCTTTCTGCTGCTTTAACATAAACAGCAGTTTACCTGCGTAAAAACCGAGCCCAACAATGATTAGTAGTGCAATGCCTGAAAGTACTGCCCAAAGCATGACTCTTTCCCGTATCTATTAATGCTTAAAGTCGTCGATGTTAATAGCGTCTAAATCGCTAAACGGATCCATATCGTCGTCTTCATCATCTTCTTCTACTATGCCAAGCAAATCACAAAGGATGCGATGGCGCGCCATCTTTTCGTCAACATAAGCTTGTTGCTCACGTGTTAGCGGCTTGTCGTCGTCAAGTTTGTCGAGTAAATCCGTTAAACGTTGGTCTGCCTCTAGCGCTGCCAATTCTTGCGCTGGAGTAGCATACTTTTTCTTTTGAGCAGGAGTTGGCGTCACTGCTTTTACAAGCTGAACAGGCTTCTTACTACCGTGGCGCGGATCTTTATTCTCAGCACTCTTTTTACCGGTTACTTTTTTCTGTTCAACATTGTGTCGGCTACCAGCAGGCTTACCTTTATGCTTTTTTGGGCGAGATGAGTCTGATTTACGGTTTTCGCTTGGTTTAAAGTCAGGATCTTTACGAACGCCGATTAGGCCGACTTTACGTGATTTCTTTGAACGTGCCATAATTTCCAAATAACAAAGAGAGTAAAAAAACAGCGCTATTATAGCGCGAATTAGCGTGTACGTATTGATCTTTGGGTGTACTGGATAAAATCAATACGGTAAAAATTAAGTAATAGATATTCTATATCAGCGCTTTCTCAATAAGACAACGTCATTAGCAGGGAAACTAACATCATAACCATCTCTTTCGGCTAAATACTGAAACGTTGTTTCACTGAAAAAGCTCACGTGAGTAATGTCGTTTTTATAGTGCCAATTTGCAAACCGTGTTTTATCGAGCACGCGCTTTGTCATGATGGCAAGAGCGCCGCCAGAAGCCACAAGTTCGTTAAATAACGCCCACTCAACGTGAGGGGCGTGAAAGTGTTCAATGGCTTCGGTGCAGGTTACTAGGTCGTATTCTCGCTCAAGTACCTGTAAGTTAGGTGCATAGAAAGGGTCGTAGGTATTCATATTTACCCCTTCTTCTGTGAGCATGCTTGCTAAAACGGGTGCCGGACCACAGCCAAAATCTAATCCACATAGCTCAGCTTCGCTAGTAGCCTTTATAAAAGGTGAAAGTGGCGTTAAAACCTTTCTTAAAAACTTTCGATAGCCTTCATCTTCGAAACTGTTTTCATGAAGGTCATATTCTTGCTTTTCCATTTCTTTTGACGGTAAGAACTCAGGAGAAACATAAACGAGGTCGCACTGACTACATTGGAGATAGCTCCGCTTTTTATCAGTGTGGTAGTGAGAAGACGTGTTAGCGCTTTGACATAAAGGACAAGACATAAAAAGCAGATAAAAATAGGGGGCTAAAAAAGAAAAAGGCGATGGTTTTCACCATCACCTTACATTGTATGAGTGTCAGATGACACCTCTCCCGTTATACACATCTATGTGTAGCTGGCTTCCCTAGCTGTGCTCCCCTTATTTTTATTGTTAGCAGAGCTGTATTGTTGTTTTTGGCCCTCGTGGCTCTTTATCCCGTCTTCCATGCTGCATTTTTATTATTATTCTTGTTATTTAGTTTGTAGATTTTCAAAGGCACCTACAAACTACGCCGTTAGATTACACGAATAATTTTAAAATACAACTTTTCTGGTAACAAAATTTTAACAACAGTGTGTAAATACGGTGAGGCTTAGTGTAAGCCTGCGATATAGTTAGATAAAATTTCGATATCTTCGTCTGTTAATTTCATCGCAATATCACGCATCATGCCATTCATGTCATTGTGACGTTGACCAGAACGGAAAGCTTTTAACTGAGATGCAGTATAAGTTGCATGCTGTCCACTGATGTCAGGGAAGCCTGCTAGCGCCATACCATTACCTTTAGGTCCATGACAAGCGATACATGCAGTTACGCCACGTGACTCGTCGCCACCTTGATAGAGTGTACGTCCAGCTTCAACGTACTGCTCTGGAGTTTCGCCCGCTTTAGGCTCTTGGCTTGAGAAATAAGCGGCCAAGTCTTTCATGTCTTGCTCTGAAAGTGGGGCTGCCATACCGTTCATTACAGCATTGTTACGACCTTCCTCGCCACCGGTTTGAGAGGCAAGTTTAAATTCGGCTAATTGCTTAACAATGTACTTCTCATGCTGGCCAGCAATCTTGGGGTTCATGTCAATCATGCTGTTGCCATCAGGGCCATGACAGGCTGCACATACTGCAGATTTCGCTTTACCTGCCTCGGCATCGCCTTCTGCTACAGCAGTCGCGCTCAAACCTAAAGACATACACACCAACAAACACAGTTTTTTCATAATAAATCTCTTAAATGGATCCAACGGCTCGCGTGATATACGTGATATCATGCGTATTTTACACATTTAACGCGTCAGAAAAACCTATTCCATGATAAAACTATGGTTTTTAGCTGGTTTATTCATTAAAAAACTGTAAACCAAAGGTCAAGACGCATGTGGAGGTAAGTCTAGATGTCGTATTACACCAAAGCAAAGTTCTTTACGAGTGCACCTGACATTCGTCATTTAAAGAATGATAGCGGAATTGAAGTTGCGTTTGCGGGTCGCTCGAATGCAGGCAAGTCGAGTGCACTTAACACATTAACGCGCCAAAGAAACTTGGCAAGAACCAGTAAAACACCAGGTCGTACTCAATTAATCAATGTATTTGAATTAGAAGAAGACTTGCGCCTTGTCGATTTGCCAGGATACGGGTTTGCAAAAGTCCCGGTTGCGATGAAAAAGAAGTGGCAGGCGTCACTAGGTGAATACCTTCAAAAGCGTAAATCACTAAAAGGCTTAGTGGTACTAATGGATATCCGCCATCCTTTTAAGGATTTAGACCAAGACCTCATTCATTGGGCAGTCGCTTCAGATATTCCGGTACTCGCGCTTCTTACTAAAGCGGACAAACTGAAAAGCGGCAAGCGTAAAGCACAGCTGTTAATGGCCCGTGAAGCTGCTATGGCATTTATGGGCGATGTAACAGTACAAACCTTTTCGTCATTAAATAAACATGGTTTACCAGAGCTTGAGCATATCTTGAATTCTTGGTTCGGAATGGGCAAAAAAGGCGATGAAGACGAATCTGAAAGCGAAGGCCAATAACCTATATTTTGAATCTCACTCACGCTGACTTAGTGCGCTTGAGTTGGGTAGGATGAAGCGCTACAAAAAAGAACGCCCCGCATATAAGCGAGGCGTAAACTGAGAGAAAACACATAAAAACCGTAGATATAGAGTAGTAGGAAATAAAGAAGTTCAGAAAAAATAGAAAGAAATATCATTTTAATTTTTAAGTCTATGATATTTAATGATTATTTATTTTCTACAGATATAAAAAAACCCCGACAAAACTGTCGGGGTTAAAGCAAAGGTTTGAAAACAGCTTTCTCACCTCTGTACCCTACATGCGTAATATTACAACAAAGAGCAGAAAAGGCAAGGGCATTATGTAATTAAATTACCAAATTTAATGAAAATAACCGCACTTTTAATGTTAAAACTGTAATCTAATTACCAAACTAATGAGCTTCATCCCAGTTTTCACCCACGCCAGCCTCAACAACCAGTGGTACATTGAGTGTAGCTGCGCTTTCCATAAGTGCAGTAATAGTAGAGACATAGGTCTCGACCTTGTCTTCTTTAATCTCGAAAACTAACTCATCGTGCACTTGCATCATCATGGTCACATCACCAGATGCATTTTTTGTGATCCAGTCGTCAACTTTAATCATCGCCATCTTGATAATATCTGCCGCCGTACCCTGCATAGGGGCATTAATTGCTGCGCGCTCTGCGCCTTTGCGGCGTGCGCCATTACTCGCTTTAATATCAGGTAAATATAGTCTGCGACCAAATACAGTTTCTACATATCCCTTTTCCTTAGCGCTTTCACGGGTGGAGTCCATATATTCAAGCACACCAGGATAGCGTTCAAAGTAAAGGTCCATATAGTTTTGAGCTTCATTACGGGGAATATTAAGCTGCTTAGATAACCCAAAGGCACTCATACCGTAAATCAATCCGAAGTTAATCGCTTTTGCACTGCGGCGTTGCTCGGTAGTCACCTCATCGAGGGGAGCTCCAAATACTTCAGACGCCGTTGCTTTATGGATATCTTTGCCATGCGCGAACGCATCGAGTAAACCTTTATCACCTGAAAGGTGAGCCATAATCCGCAGTTCAATTTGTGAATAATCGGCAGCGACAAACTTATTGCCTTCCCTTGGAACGAATGCCTGACGCACGCGACGGCCTTCTTCATTTCGAATAGGAATGTTCTGTAAGTTAGGATCGGTTGAAGATAGACGTCCTGTGGCCGTTACCGCTTGGTGATAAGAAGTGTGCACTCGGCCCGTGCGATGATTGATCATCTTAGGAAGTTTATCGGTATAGGTATTCTTAAGCTTGGTTAAACCGCGGTATTCCATGATCTTCTTAGGTAGCGGGTACTCAAGTGCCAGTTCTTGTAATACATCCTCAGAAGTAGATGGCGCACCTTTAGGGGTTTTTTTAATGATTGGCAGCGACATTTTTTCAAACAAAATGTGTTGAAGCTGTTTTGTTGAACCTAAATTAAACGGTTCGCCCGCTTCCTCATGTACTTCGCTTTCAAGCTCGGAAATACGCGTAGCAAGATCTTGGCTTTGCTGACGAAGTCTTTGGCTGTCAATCAGTACGCCTTCTTGCTCCATGCGAGAAAGGACGCACGCAAGGGGAACTTCAACGTCTATCAACAAGTTTTTAAGTTCCGGAATATCTTTTAACTTAGCCCAAATAGCGTTATGTAAGCGAAGCGTAATATCAGCATCTTCCGCTGCATAAGGGCCTGCTTCTTCAAGGCTAATTTGATTAAACGTAAGTTGTTTTGCGCCTTTACCTGCTATCTCTTCAAAATGTATAGTTTTGTGACCAAGATAAGCTAAGGCTAGCGAGTCCATATCGTGACGCTGCGCAGTACTATTTAACACATAGCTTTCAAGCATGGTATCAAAGCCAATGCCGTTTAGGGTAATGTCGTAGTTCGCTAATACGTTTTTATCATACTTAATATGCTGACCTACTTTGATAACATTATCTGACTCCAAAATAGGCTTTAATGCGTCTAGTACAAACTCTCGTGAAAGCTGTGCCGGCGCATCGGGATAATCATGCGCTACAGGAACGTAAGCCGCTTCACCTTCTTCTATACAAAATGAAACACCAACTAATTCGGCATCCATATAGTTGAGGCTGGTGGTTTCGGTATCAAAGGCGATCAGCGCTGCCTTTTCGAGCTTAGCGATCCAAGTGTTAAAGCGCGCTTCATCAAGCACGGTTTCATATTTTGATTTATCTATGTCTACCGACGAACTTTGCTCACTCTCTTGGCCACTGTTGCTATCTTCACTGGTAGTCGTTTCGCTATTTGAGCTATCACCGCCCGCCACTAGCGCACTTACTTCTGTATGCCAGCGTTTAAATTCGTATTCAGCAAACAGATCGCGAAGTTGTTCATTATCGGCTTGGCAAGGCATTAAGGCCTCAACATCATAGTCTAGGTCAAGATCGATGCTAATAGTGGCTAGGGTGTAAGATAGTCGCGCTTGCTCTTCATATTCCTGCATTTTTGCCGCCATAGACTTACTACCTCTAAACGACAAATCTGCAATTTTATCCAGGTTCTTATAAATGTCTTCGATACCGCCAATACCGTTTAATAAAGCCTGTGCACTTTTATCACCTACACCAGGTACGCCAGGAATGTTGTCGACTTTATCGCCTTTTAGCGCAAGGAAATCGATTACCAACTCTGGTGGAATGCCAAACTTAGTTTTTACACCTTCAACGTCCATAAGTTGGTTCGTCATAGTGTTAATTAGGGTTACATGCTGATTAACCAACTGCGCCATATCTTTATCGCCAGTACTGATAACTGTATCAATACCTTTCTCTGTAGCATGTTTGGCTAGCGTACCAATAACGTCATCTGCTTCTACACCCGACTCTACAATAACCGGCAAGCCCATTGCCCTAATGATAGCGTGCAACGGCTCGATCTGACTTCTAAGTTCGTCCGGCATAGGAGGGCGGTTCGCTTTGTACTCTTTATAGATATCGTCGCGGAAGGTTTTTCCTTTGGCATCAAAAATCACCGCCATGTGCGTGGGGTTGTATTGTTTGATCAAGCTTTTGAGCATGTTCACAACACCGTAAATAGCACCAGTGTCTTGGCCCTTTGAGTTGGTTAATGGTGGTAGACCGTGAAAGGCACGGAAAAGATATGATGATCCATCGACAAGAATAAATGGAGGCTTTTTAGAATCTGGCATAGACGGCTATTTTCCAATAAACAATATGAGCGCAAGGATGCCACAGGCTAGGGCAGATCGCCATATTATGAAGGAACATTAAAGTCGATAACTGATAGTATTACTCCTGTGGATAACTTTGTGATCTAAAATTTTAGGCGCAGTGATCCGGATGATCTTTGTCAAGTTAAAGATCACCTTTCAAATCAAGAAAAATAAGGGAATGAGACTAAGGTGTGAAAACAGCGTACCTGCTACTTACCATTCCATTTTATGTGGATAACTCGGTGTACGTTTATTTTTGGTTTAACCAAGTTGGTCAAGTAATGTAGCATAAGCTTTAACATTGTATATACGTATTTATAAGAACTTTTTTTATACAGTTGTGTGAATAATAGCCAAATTTTGAATAAGTAGATGGCATAACGCCTAGGAGGACAATATGAAACAAGTAGCCGTTATATTAAGTGGTAGTGGAGTGTTCGACGGGTCTGAGTTACACGAAGCAGTATTAACGCTTTTGGCTATTGAGCAAGAGGGGGCTTCTTATCAGTGCTTCGCGCCTGATGTAGAGCAGCTTCACGTGGTCAATCATTTAACCGGTGAAGTATCAGAAAGTGAAAAACGCAATGTACTGGTGGAGTCTGCACGTATAGCGCGTGGCGATATTAAGACCGTAACGGAGTGCGACGTTAATGTGTTTGATGCACTAATTTTGCCCGGCGGTTTTGGCGCGGCGAAAAACCTGTGTACCTTTGCTGTCGACGGGGATAAGTGTACGTATAATGAAGAAGTTCTAGCGGTATGCAAGGCATTTGCACAAGCTAAAAAACCTGCAGCTTATGCGTGTATTGCACCTGCATTGGCCGCCAAGGTTTATGGCAATAAAACTAAACTTACCATTGGAAATGATGAAGCCACAGCAGGTGGTTTGAATGCGCTGGGAGCAACTCATGTAGATTGCTCGGTAGATGAAGTGGTTGTTGATAATGATGCAAAGCTCGTAACCACGCCTGCATATATGTTGGCGCAAAGTATCAGCGAAGCAAATGCGAGCATAAGCAAGATGGTTAAAACCGTGCTTGCTATGAAATAGAGAAAAAAGTTTAGGAATTTTGGTTTTTCCTTTCAGGAATGCCTTGCAGTCCTAATGTGCAGTAAGTCGCAACATTGTGGGGAGACAAAGGTTTCCCCTTATTGATTATAGCCCTATAATCAAAATCCTATACGTAACGTATATAGTTTACTCACATCGTTTTATGAAGCTAGATTTGTTTTTTGAAGTTAGTTCAAAAAAGTACATTGTAACTAGGGCCTAACGGTTCTTATGCGCACTATAAAAATAAAGGCATAACAATAATGCACTACCGTGCCATCATACGAATACTTGGGTTATTAATTGCGCTTTTCAGCGTAACCATGATCCCACCGGCAATCGTGTCGTTGATTTATCAAGATGGCAGTGGCCTTCCTTTTACCCTTGCTTTCATATTTTGCGTTATCGGCGGCATGGCATTGTGGTATCCCAACCGTCAGCAGAAAAATGACCTAAGAGCACGAGAAGGATTTCTTATCGTAGCCTTGTTTTGGTCGGTACTGGCAAGTGTGGGTGCAATTCCGCTTATTTTGCTAGAACAACCGAGCATGACTGTAACCGATGCTTTTTTTGAATCATTCTCTGGACTGACTACAACGGGCGCTACTGTTATAGAGGGAATAGATTTTCTTCCTCATTCAGTGCAGTTTTATCGTCAGCAGCTTCAGTGGTTAGGTGGAATGGGTATCATTGTGCTTGCCGTTGCCATACTTCCTATTCTTGGCGTGGGTGGCATGCAGCTTTACAGGGCAGAAACCCCAGGACCTGTAAAAGATAATAAGATGACACCGCGTATTGCCGATACGGCAAAACACTTGTGGTATATCTATCTATCGATAACTATCGCCTGTGCAGGTGCGTACTGGCTTTCGGGGATGAATGTATTTGACGCCATATGCCACGCATTTTCCACCGTAGCTATTGGCGGGTTTTCTAACCATGACGCCAGTTTAGGTTACTTCAATAGTCCCATGGTAAACATGGTGTGCACGGTGTTTTTGCTTATTGCAGCGTTGAACTTTTCATTGCATTACGCTGCTGTTAGCTCCCGCTCTGTGAAAGGTTATTTTAAAGATCCTGAGTTCAAAGCTTTCTTTATAATTCAAGCGTCACTGATTGGCATTTGCTTCTTGGTGCTTACACTATCCGGCTATTACAGCTCTGCAGAGCAAGCCTTAGACCAAGCCATGATTCAGGCTGTGTCTATTAGCACTACAGCTGGGTTTGCTACTACAGATTTTTCGGTATGGCCCACATTCCTGCCCATAATGCTTATTTTTTCCAGCTTTATCGGTGGGTGTGCTAGCTCCACAGGTGGAGGCTTAAAGGTGGTGCGAGTGTGTTTACTGTTTTTACAAGGAAAACGTGAAGTCGACAGGCTTATCCACCCGAAAGCGGTTTATAGCGTTAAGTTTGGCGACCGCGCCATGCCCGACAGAGTGGTAGAAGCCGTATGGGGGTTCTTCTCAGCATACGCGGTGGTGTTTGTGGTAATTATGATAGGTCTGATTGCTACGGGACTAGATAACCTAAGTGCGTTTACTGCAACAGCGGCTATGTTGAATAACTTAGGCCCAGGCTTAGGTAGTGTTGCTGCAAACTATTCTGATGTTACCGATGCCGGCAAGTGGATACTGGTTATAGCGATGGTGTTTGGACGACTAGAGGTATTCTCGTTATTGGTGTTGTTCTCGCCTACGTTTTGGCGAAGCTAATATACGCAGTAAACTGCATCAATAAGCCACTAGTTTTAAATTAAACTTACAAAAAACAAGGACGATAATCATCGTCCTTGCCTAACCAAAAAGTGCGCAAATTAGCGCGTCAAAAAGTCTAACCAAAGAAAAAAGCGCTAGGTTGGAACAGCTTTTCTACATCGTTAATGTACTTTTTATCTACCAAGAACAGAATAATGTGGTCGTTGGCTTCTATCCTAGTATCGCTATGAGCAATAATGACCTGATCGTCACGAACGATTGCGCCAATGGTGGTGCCTGGCGGTAATTTAATATCGCCAATTTGTCTGCCAACCACTTTAGACGTGTTTTCATCGCCATGGGCAATGGCTTCAATAGCCTCCGCTGCACCGCGTCGTAATGAGTACACGTTAACAATATCGCCGCGTCGCACGTGGGTCAGTAATGCCGATATAGTGGCCTGTTGAGGTGAAAATGCGATATCTATCTCACCGCCTTGAACTAGGTCAACATAAGCTCCTCGTTGGATAAGCACCATGGCTTTCTGTGCACCCATGCGCTTTGCCAGCATCGCAGACATGATATTCGCTTCATCATCGTTAGTAACGGCGATAAAGGCGTCGACTTGCTCGATATTTTCTTCGCTTAGTAACTCAGGGTCCGACGCGTCACCACTAAAAACAATAGTTTTATCTAAGTTAGCGGATAAATACTTGGCGCGCTCTGGGCTGTATTCAATAAGTTTAACGTTGTGGTTATGCTCTAGTTGTTTCGCTAAGCCTGCGCCAATTAAACCGCCGCCGGCTATCATAATTCGCTTATAACTCGATTCGAGTTTTTGAAGCTCACTCATTACCGCACGAATATGTTTAGTGGCTGCAATAAAGAATACTTCATCGTCAGCTTCGATAACCGTTGTGCCTAACGGGCGAATAGGGCGGCCGCGGCGATAAATGGCAGCAACACGGGTTTCAACGTTAGGAATGTGATCTTTAAGTGCAGACAATGCATGACCGACTAGTAGGCCCCCATAATAGGCTTTCACTGCCACAAGACTGGCTTTACCTTCAGCAAACTCTACAACCTGCAGTGCGCCTGGGTAATCGATAAGACGCTTAATGGCTTTAGTGACCAGTTGCTCTGGGGCAATAATGTGATCAACAGGAATGTCTTGCTGCTTATATAGTTGCTCTTGATAAATAATGTATTGTTCAGAACGTACGCGGGCAATTTTGGTCGGAGTTTTAAATAAACTATACGCTACTTGGCAGGCTAGCATGTTACTTTCATCACTGTTAGTTACAGCTATCAGTAAATCGGCATCTTCTGCACCGGCCTTACGAAGAACGTCAGGGTGTGATCCCACACCTGATACCACCTGTAAATCAAGGCGATCTTGAAGTGCGCGCAATATATTGGGGTCAGAGTCAATAACAGTTATCTCGTTATTTTCACCCACTAGGTTTTCAGCAAGTGTTCCGCCTACCTGGCCGGCCCCTAAAATGATGATCTTCATCGTTATTGTTTTGCCTTCATCTTCGTGCTGGTTTTAATTTTATTACGTTGCACAACAATTGAACTTAGTTTGCCGACTTTACCAGCCTCGCATAATAGAAACCATCCATTTGTTGCTCACCCGGGGTTATCTGACGTCCAGGTTTATCTACGGTTTCTGTTTTCACTATGGGCGATAACATGGCATCTGGAGTATCGGCCAAAAACTGCTGTATTTGCGCCATGTTTTCTTTTGGCAAAATTGAACACGTTGCATAAAGTAGTGTACCCCCTGGTTTCAATAAACCCCAAAGCGTATCTAATATTTTGCGCTGAAGTTGCGCTAAGTTGTCGATGTCATTAGCTTTTCGTAGCCATCGAATATCTGGGTGGCGGCGAATAACGCCGGTTGCAGAGCAGGGGGCATCCAATAATATTTTATCGAATGGTTTTCCATCCCACCAGGTTTCAGGTTTGGCTGCATCACCTTGTTTGATGTCTACGTTATGATTAAGACGCGTCATGTTTTCTTCAACACGTTTTAAGCGGGTGGCATCGGCATCAAGGGCTAGTACGTACTCTGTATCAGGCGCACATTCTACAATGTGCCCTGTCTTTCCTCCCGGCGCTGCGCAACAATCTAAAATACGCTCGTTTGCCTGTGGATTTAAATAATGCGCAGCTAATTGAGCGGCCCCGTCTTGTACCGCAAAGTGGCCTTTTTCAAAACCAGGCAGGGCAGTAATGTCTTCTCGTTTAGTCAAAATTACTGCATCTGTGTGATTGTCGCTAAAGGCATATTCTACCCCTGCTTCATCAAGTGCGTTGGCAAATGCCGTTAACGATATTTGTAGTTTATTCACGCGCAGCCAAATGGGGGCCATGGCGTTAGTTTCACTACGTACATGCTCGGCATCTTCGCCATAGGCGTTTTCTATTGCTTTAAACAACCACTTGGGTAAACCGCTGTTTATAATGGCATCGTCTACAGGTTTGTCGGCAAGGTTCTCTCGTTGAAAATTACGCAGTACCGCATTCACTAAGCCTTTTAGCGCCGCCGCATTTAAGTATGAGGCTGCTGCAACAGTTTCGCCAACGGCGGCATGCGTGCTAACTCGAGAGAAATTAAGCTGATATAACCCAAGAATAATAAGATGCTCTATCACTTTCTTATTACCCTTAAGAGGTCTATCAAGTAAAGAGCGCAACCAGTGCTGCAATAGGGGAAGTCGTCGCATTACCCCTAACGACATCTCTTGAATCCATGCATTATCTTTAGCGTTATGTCTTCGCTGAACGCGTTCTAAGCATTCACGAGATGACTTGCCTTGCTCTAATATTTGATAAATAACCCAGGCGCAATCTGCGCGCAGGTTCTTTTGCTTTGGTAAGGGTAATGGTTTCACGTTTAGTCCGCTTGTGTAAGACACCGGCCCACTTCAAACCACGTTTGGCGAGCATTGATTACGTCAGACGCAGGTAGCGCCTTTTTACCTGGAATTTGAAGCGATGTGATGCAAAGCGCATCCCGTCCTGTCGCTATAGTTATGCCTTCTTTATTAGTACTGACTACCGTACCTGGCTTAACTTCTTTATCTAACGTTACAACTTTAGCTGCCCACACTTTCACGTTTTGATCTTCTATCTGCATCCACGCTACTGGCCAAGGATTGAACGCGCGAATGTTACGTTCTATTTGCTTAGCATCATCAGCCCAATCGATAAGGGCTTCTTCTTTAGAGAGCTTTTTCGCGTAGGTAGCTTGAGAATCGTCTTGTTTAGTAGGCATATAGGTTTCAAAGTTATCAACGACTTCAACTAACGCTTGTGGTCCTAGTTCAGCAAGCTTCTCGTATAAGGTCGCGCTAGTATCTTCAGGCATAATGGGCAATGTGGCGATATGTAGCATATCACCGGTATCTAAGCCTTCATCCATCTGCATTATGGTTACGCCAGTCTCAACGTCACCAGCCCAGATAGAACGCTGTATTGGCGCGGCACCACGCCATTTAGGCAAAATAGAACCGTGTACATTAATACAGCCTAGTTTAGGCGCACTAAGTACAGCAGTAGGAAGTATCAAGCCATAAGCAACAACCACCATTAAATCGGCGTTCAGCGAGGCCAATTCTTTCTGTGCGTCTTGTGCTTTAAGTGACTGTGGTTGGTATACGGGAATCGAGTTTTCTTCTGCTAACACTTTTACTGGACTAGCGGTAAGCTTTTTACCACGCCCGGCAGGTCTATCAGGCTGAGTGTAAACACCAATGACCTTGTGCTCACTTTCTAGCAACGCTGATAAATGCTTAGCTGCAAAATCCGGAGTACCGGCAAAAATAACTTTCAATGGAGTTGTCACGTTATTCCTTAGGCTTTTGCGGCAAGGCGCGCTTCTTTCTCTAACTTTTTACGAATACGTTGGCGCTTAAGCGGTGAGAGATAATCGATAAAAAGCTTACCTTTTAAATGATCGAGTTCGTGTTGAATACAAATAGCTAATAGGCCTCCAGCTTCCAACTCAAAAGCGTCACCGTTTTGGTCTAAAGCTTTAACCGTGATCGCTTCAGCGCGTTCAACTTTGGCGTAGTTGCCCGGTACAGACAAGCAGCCTTCTTCGCTAATTGTTGAGCCATCTTTGTGGGTTATTTCAGGATTGATAAATACGCGTGGCTCGTTTTGATCTTCCGATACGTCCATTACAACAACTTGAACGTGGCGATTAACTTGCGTCGCAGCAAGCCCAATACCGTTCTCGTCTTTCATGGTTTCGAACATATCCGAAACCAATTGTTTAATTTCGTCATTCACTTCTTCTACCGGCTTAGCTACCGTGCGAAGACGTTCATCAGGAAAACTTAATACGTCTAAAATTGCCATTTCTCGCTTACTTCACCTTTTCGCTGTATAAATTAATATACGATCTAATTGCCAGCACACTTTACAGTGCTTATTAAGTTACTATTCTAACGTATATCGGGCTCATTCGCGCAGTTTTTTGCCAAACCCCTATAAGAATACGAACTTATGCCGATAAAGTGCTATTGTCTGAAAAAACAACAATAAGTGATAGTGAATAATTTGCAGGTGGTCAATTTGAAAAAGCGATTAAATAACGCGTGTCGCGCAGTAATACTTGTATTAGGAGCGCTTTTGTCTCTGCCTGTGTTCGCTCTTCAACTAAAAGAGAGTGCGCCAGAAACTTATACAGTAAAGCGCGGCGATACACTGTGGGAAATTGCCAGTATTTTTCTTAACGAGCCTTGGCTGTGGCCAGAATTGTGGCGAACCAATACTCAAATTGAGAACCCTCATCTCATCTATCCCGGTGATGTAATACTTGTTGGCTATGTTGATGGTAAGCCTGTGTTAACTGTCAAGCGCGATAAACTCGCCTATAAATTGTCTCCTTCGACCGATAAACGAATTAAGTCACAACCTGTTGATGTGCTGTCGTGGACTACGATTTCTCCCTTTGTGAGGCAACATATGTTGCTTGATGAAGAAAGCTATTCTGCGCTGCCTAGACTACTAGGTAATCAGGATGGAAACGTTAGATTTGCGTCGGACGATTTTGTGCTAAGCCAGCAACAATTCAGTACCGACGATCAGTACAGAGTGATAAGAAAGCACGCTACTATCAGAAACCTAGACGGAGAAACCTTGGGTATTCAGGTTACGCATGTGTCAAATGCTTCATTAGTAGAGAAAGATCAAGCAGACGATACTATGCTGCTTTTTATAGATGACGCCAATCAAGAAGCAAAACGTGGCGACAAACTCATGGCCGGTGGCTTTACCCATCCTGAAGATTTTGAGTTGACTCCTGCTACCTCACAACGCGGTGCCGTAGTTGGTGATTTGCACGATCACGATTTACTTGGCAAGTATGACGTTGTCATTCTAAATCTTGGCTCAATGGACGTGGCGCCAGGCACTGTATTAGGCGTATATGCGCAAGGCCCGGCCATTATTGATGAAGATAGCCCGCGCTATGTTAATGAACCCGGTGCTAAAAATGGTGGTGAGTGGTTTATTGATACGGTAGAGCAGCCTGCACTTAAAGTAGGTGAGGTTATTGTTTTTAAAACATTTAATGCGGCAAGTTACGGATTAATAACGCGAGCGAAAAAAGGAATTAAGCGCGGCTTTATTGTCGCTAAGCCTTAAGCGTTACATGGTTCATTGTCGCTCACAAAGGAGCGATGGTGAACCAACAAGTTTCTCAAATAGACAGCGACGTATCTGCATGGGTTGCACTGGCTTCTGCTCAGCGTGTTTCTCCTAAAGTCTGGCTACAGGCCCTTGAACATTATCAACTATGTGCCGCTGATCTAGCCGATAATGCAGTATCACTTCCCGACGCTGTGAAACAACTCACAGACCAAATATCCAAGCCACTTATTGCTGCAGCTATTACATGGCAGCACGAAAGCGACAACAGACACATTATTCCTTACTCGTCTTCATACTATCCTCAATCTTTAAAGCAGTTGGACAGTCCACCCCTTGTGTTGTTTGCAGCAGGAGACAGTACTTTGTTACAAAACCCACAAATAGCCATTGTCGGCAGCAGAAGGGCCAGCATTCAAGGTAAACGTGTCGCAAATGAGTTTGCGTATGGGCTTTCTAGTAAAGGTATCGCGGTAACAAGTGGGCTTGCCATGGGCATTGATAGTGCTGCTCATCAAGGCGCCATGGCTGGGATTACTGGTACCATTGCGGTAATGGGGACGGGACCCGATAGTATATATCCAACCAAAAACCGAAAGCTCTATGAAGCTATCAATAATGAAGGAGGCCTAACCGTTACAGAGTTCTTTCCGGGGCAGGGACCTAAGCCTTGGCATTTTCCTAGACGCAACCGAATTATAGCGGCGTTATCCCTCGGTACCTTAGTGGTTGAGGCAAAAATCAAGAGTGGCACCTTGATAACTGCGAATTTGGCCGCAGATATGGGGCGAGAAGTATTCGCTGTGCCGGGCAATATCTTTCACGCGTATTCTGAAGGTTGCCACTGGCTAATCCAACAGGGCGCCAAATTAGTAACTAATATTAACGATATTCTTGATGAAATTGGTCTTCGGCCTGAACAACTAGGCTTGGATGTTAATGAGCAAAACGAAAAAAGTGCAGCGAATAGCTTGGCAACCGATAAATTATTAGCTAGTGTGGATTATGACATCACCGCTATTGATGTTATAGCCCAGCGCAATGCCGTATCTGTATCGCAAGCAATGGCATCATTATTAGAATATGAGTTGCGTGGTTTAGTAGCCGCTGTCCCTGGTGGTTACGTTAAATTGAGGGGAAAATAATATGTTCGATATCCTCATGTATCTGTTTGAAAACTTCATTCACAGTGAAACGGAAATTCGTGTTGATCAAGACGAGTTGACGGAAGAGCTTGTACGCGCAGGTTTCCATCATGATGAGATTTATAAAGCCCTCGCATGGTTGGAAAAGCTAGCGGCTCTGCAAGAAACCGATATAAAGCCGTACTTTTGTAAAGGGATAAGCACAAGCTTAAGTCGTATTTACACACACGAAGAACAAATGCGTTTAGACGTGGAATGTCGTGGCTTTCTTATGTTCTTAGAACAGGTCAATGTTTTAGATGCATCTACACGAGAAATGGTGATAGACCGCGTTATGGAAATTGATTCTAGCGAATTCTGTCTAGAAGACCTTAAGTGGGTTGTGCTAATGGTACTGTTTAATGTACCGGGTAAAGAAAAAGCCTATGCGCAAATGGAAGATCTTTTGTTCGAAGAGCCAGATGGTGTTCTGCATTAATGCAGGCTTGCCCACTGCTCTTTACATCTATACTTAACTAAATGCGCTGTGCAACAGCAGCGCGTTTAAGGCTTTTACGTCCACAACATGTCTAAATAGACCATTCACTTTTTTCTGCACACGAGCACGCTCTTGATGATAACTTCGGAGATTGCCCTGAGTGTGGCAAACCTCTTCATATAAAGAACAGTAAATCAGGCCCTTTTATCGGGTGTACCGGTTATCCTGAATGTAACTTTAGTAAGCCACTTCACGATAAACAAACCACAATACTTAAAACCTTAGATGGTATTGCCTGCCCCGAATGCGCTTCTGATTTAGCAATTAAAAAGGGGCGGTTTGGCATGTTCATCGGCTGTACCAATTTTCCTTCATGCCATCACATAGAGCCTATTAAAGAAAAAGAAGACACCTTGGTAGATTGCCCTAAATGTAGGAAAGGGCATTTGATCTCACGTACTAACAAATACGGCAAGCAGTTTTTCGCGTGTAACCATTATCCACAATGTCGATATGTGCTAAATTTCACGCCTGTAAATGAAAGCTGCCCTGACTGTGGTTGGGGAGTATTGATAGATAAAAAGGGGCAGTTGCAGTGCCCTCAACCGGCTTGCGGTTTTAAAAAGTAGCTATACGAAGAACTAAACGAAGAACTATACGTAGAGATAAAAAACATGTCTGATATCCAAAATGGGAACGTAAATACGTTTAACCCCGTTGAGGCTAATTCATCTGAAGTAGACCCTGTTGTTGCCGCTTTTGAAGCGGGTAGTTTAATTGTTTATCCAACCGAAGCGGTAATGGGCATTGGATGTGACCCAGACAACGAAGCAGCGGTAAATGCGTTGTTAGAGATAAAACAGCGACCGGTAGAAAAGGGCGTAATCTTAATTGCTGCCAATTACAGCCAGCTATTGCCCTATGTCAACGACAATGCCATACAACCACATCGTCGCACCGATATTTTCTCAAGCTGGCCAGGCCCCAACACTTGGCTATTACCTAAATCGGCATCAGCACCTGCATGGTTGACCGGTAAGCATAGTAAAATAGCAGTGCGCGTAACTAATCATCCAGTAGTAGTAGAGCTGTGCAATAAGTTAGGGAAGCCACTTGTTTCTACAAGTGCTAACCTTACTGGTCAACCGCCCGCCACCACTACTGAAGAGGCAAACGCCGTATTCGCTGATTCCGTCTTCTACGTAGACGGGCAAGTAGGCGGTGCAACCAAACCAAGTACCATTCGCGATGGTGATACAGCAGAGGTAATAAGAGCATGACATCAGCAGAATTGTTGGATGGTAAAAACGCCGACGAAGTTATTGAACAAGTAAAAAGCTATTTACTAGGGTTGCAAGATACTATTTGCCAAACCCTCGAACTTGCCGACGGCAAAGGTCAGTTTCTTGAAGACAGTTGGCAGAGGGAAGAAGGCGGTGGTGGTCGTTCTCGAGTAATAAAAAACGGTGCGGTTATTGAGCAAGGCGGTGTTAACTTTTCTCACGTTTTTGGCAGTCAAATGCCGGCATCAGCAACGGCTAATCGTCCAGAGCTCGCGGGAAGAAACTTTCAAGCAATGGGCGTATCTTTAGTTATTCATCCACACAATCCGTATATCCCAACGTCGCACGCTAACGTTCGCTTTTTTATTGCGGAAAAAGAGGGTGAAGCACCTATTTGGTGGTTTGGCGGTGGCTTTGACTTAACGCCGTTTTATCCGTACAAAGATGACGTTGTGCATTGGCATGACACTGCAAAGAAGTTGTGCACGCCATTTGGCGATGATGTTTATCCAAAGTATAAAAAGTGGTGTGACGACTACTTTTACCTAAAGCACCGCAACGAAACCCGCGGAGTGGGAGGCTTGTTCTTTGATGACCTTAATGAGTGGGGCTTTGAAAAGTCATTTGCTTTCATGCAGGCGGTCGGAAATGGCTTTATTGATGCTTATGTTCCTATCGTTGAACGTCGCAAGCAGACCGATTTCGGTGAAAGAGAGCGAGACTTCCAGCTTTATCGCCGAGGCCGCTATGTTGAATTCAATCTTGTTTTTGACCGTGGCACCTTGTTTGGGCTGCAAACCGGCGGGCGAACCGAGTCTATATTGATGTCGATGCCGCCCTTAGCGCGCTGGGAGTATTGCTATACGCCTGCTCCAGGAAGCGCAGAGGCTAAGTTAACAGACTGGTTAAAGCCTACTGACTGGTGATTATCCTTTAAATAGGCCGCCTTTCGGATTACGTTGCAATATCACTCAAGCACTAAACTTTCGTGACTAACAAGCGCCGCATAGAGTTATGATGCGGCGTTTTTTTGATCTACATCAAGGTCTAATATCAACTGTGTTTCAGTAAGTTATCAAGCTTGCGCTGGATCAATGTTTCTCTTAACCAGGGGCGTAAAGTTGCGCCATCTTAGTTAAACATAAAAGAGACACATCATGCGCAAACACACTTTATCTGCACTTTGTCTTACACTTGCTGCACTTTCACCTTTAGCTAACGCTCACCAACAGGGCGACTGGATTGTCCGTGGCGGTCTTACTACCGTTGCACCCGACGAATCTACTTCTAACATCGTCGCTGGTGGAACTGACCTTGGTGTTGCCCTTAATATCGATAACGATACCCAGCTAGGTTTGAACGTTGCGTACTTTATTACTGATAATATTAATATTGAACTGCTCGCCGCAACGCCCTTTAAGCACGACGTTAATTTTTCCGTAGCTGACCCTCTAGGTACAGGGAATCAGCTTGGTGAAGTCACACACCTCCCACCTACGCTAACGGCGAACTATTACTTTAACGACGCAAGCTCTGCATTTCAGCCGTACATTGGTGCAGGTATCAACTATACCTTTATCTTTGACGAGGAATTTACGGGAGCAAATGAAACTGCGGGCTTAAACGATCTATCGCTTGATAACTCATTTGGTTTATCAGCTCAGGTCGGTATGGACTATCAAATAGATACCAAGTGGCATGTAAACGCTTCGGTTCGATTTATTGATATTGATACCGAAGCCACATTTAAAGTTGGTGAGGCTGATGGAACTGTTAGTGATATCGAAATAGATCCTTGGGTGTACACGTTATCGGTAGGCTATACATTTTAAGATATAACATCCAACAAGTGATGCTTCCATAATTGCACTACTTAATGCGCCTCAAAGAGTGCATACAGTAGCAGGGGACTTGCGCGTTAAGAGGATAATCCTTTTTACGCGCTTTTTTATTTTGTATTCACCATATGTTCCGCTAGTTGATCAAGGGCTTCGATTAACTGTTGCGCTAAAGCAATATCATTAACCGTTTTAAACATGGCTTTTCGCATACAGTACATCCATTGAGCTTTTAACTCTGGAGTTACGGTATTAGGAAGATGGCGCGCGCGCAGACGCGGGTGTCCAAACTGCTGCTGGTAATCATCAGGTCCGCCAAGCCATAAACTTAAATATAAAAAGAATACATGGCGAATTCTGTCTAATGGCTGAGGGTGAATAGCAAGCAGCTCATTTGCTAGTGGGTCGGTTTCCATAATGTCGTAAAACGTATTTGCTAATTCCCGTACTTTCTCCTCTCCACCTATACGTTTATATGGTGTACTCTGCGAAGCACGACTATCGCTTTTCTTCTTTATATTAAATAAGTCTCGTATTCCCATGAAAAAATTCGCTGTATTCGGAAATCCTATTGCACAGAGTTTATCACCAACTATTCACCAAATGTTTGCAGATCAAGTTAGAGAAAAGATTTCTTATGAAAAGATACTTGCGCCTGAAGATGGTTTTGTTGAAGCTGCCAAAGCATTCTTAGCTCAGGAAGGTGCAGTAGGCTGCAATGTCACCATGCCTTTTAAACTTGATGCCTTCAATCTAGCAAAGGTAGATGACCAAGCAGCCAAAGATGCACAAGCCGTTAATACGTTAATGAATAGTGACACTGGTGAACTATTAGGGTTCAACACGGATGGTGTAGGGCTAGTAAACGATTTACTAAATAGCGGCGTGGAGATTAAAGATAAGCGCGTGTTGCTTATCGGTGCCGGCGGTGCAGCTCGGGGTGTGATCACTCCGTTATTAAAAGCGGGCGCTGTTTCGCTGACTATTGCTAACAGAACGAAAGCCAAAGCTGAACAAGTGGCAAACGCTGTCTCAAACCCAAAAGTGCAGGTGGTTGCACTTGAAGACATTGCAACTATAGCGCCTCATATTGTTATTAATTCAACAGCCGCCAGTTTAAGTAATGAATTGCCGTGCAGTTTAAATGACGGTGTTTTACAGCACTGTGAAGTGGTGTATGACATGGTTTATAAAAACTCACCCACGCGTTTTATGAGAGATGCGGCTGAGCTGGGTGTAAAAACTCAGATAGATGGGCTAGGGATGCTAGTTGAACAAGCTGCCGAAGCATTCTATATATGGATGGGCAAACGCCCTGACACCTCGGACATTGTGAAACAGGTTCGAGATATCGTTGAGCAAAGTGAGAAGCGAAACTAGTTCGCTTCTTCTAGGTACTCATCTTTTAATACCACATAATTCACGGCAGATTGTTTTAGAAATGCCATTTCAGCGTCGTTGAGTGGCCTTTTCTTTTGCATGGGATTTCCTACATAAAGAAATCCGCTCTCTAATCTTTTGTTTGGCGGTACTAATGTACCTGCCCCAATGAACACATCGTCTTCAACAACAACGCCATCCATTACAATAGCGCCCATACCGACCAGAATACGATTACCTAATTGGCAGCCATGCAGCATACATTTATGACCTACGGTAACGTCGTCACCAATAATAAGTGGAAACCCATCAGGGTTTTTATCTGATTTACGGGTAACGTGCAAAACACTGCCGTCTTGAATATTACTGCGAGCGCCAATACGAATCTTGTTCACGTCACCGCGCGCAGCAACCAAAGGCCAGACGCTACTATCTTTTTCAATTTTTACATCACCGACTATTCTTGCCGAGTCGTCAATATAAACATTCTTGCCTAATGTAGGAGATACGCCTTTAAAACTATTAATCGATTTATGCATTACACACTCTTAGAAATACAGCTGTAAATAAACACTACAAACTTTAGCAGTAATAGAGTTATGTTTATACTATATGGCTGTTATAGACCATCTTCTCTTATCCAGTCGGCTTAGGGAATGTTAAAAAGAAAAATGATAAAGTAGCGTGCTAATAAAGAAACAGAGAAAAACCAATGACAAAGCGCTACGTTTTTTTTACTTCACTTGCCTATGCGTATCCAATTTACAGACCTATACAAGAAGCCATAAGGGCAAGAGGAGACGAAGTTGCTTGGTATTTGGAGGATGGATGCCCAAATCTTCTTTCAGAGGATGAAGTTAAACTTAGCTCATTAGAAGATATCAATGAATATAGCCCTCTGGCTATCTTTGCCTGTGGAAATATCATCTACCATTTCTTGCCAGGTATAAAGGTGTCTGTATTTCATGGTTACCCAATAGGTAAGCGAGGGGAAAAAAGTAGTGAAAAAGATGATCACTTCGCTATTCGCGGGTGGTTCGATATGTACTGTACGCAAGGACCAAGCAGTACAGAGTACTTCAAAAAGCTCGAGGCCAAGCATCAATTCTTCAAGGTATACCAGACAGGGTGGGCTAAAGTAGACAATTACTTCACTTCATATAAACAGGAGAGCGAGGTTCCAACTGTTCTTTATTCCACCACGTTCTCTAAAGGTATCACCTCCGCGCCTGTATTAGTCGACACAATTAGTAAGCTAGTAAAAGAAAAGAAGTGGAATTGGCGTTTGACATTCCATCCTAAGTTGAATGACCAAGTGCTACTAAATAGATATCGCCAGTTAGCAGTTGAGCACAGCAACGTAACATTCGTTGACAACGTTAGCCTAGAGGACTTTCGGAAGTCAGACGTTATGTTGTGTGACAGTAGTTCAATCATTCTAGAGTTTATGCTGATGGATAAGCCTGTTGTTACTTACCGCAATACGAATCCCGGAGAACATCTACTTAATGTCACAGAAGTAGATGATGTAGAAAATGCTATTGAAATAGCATTAACGCGACCGGAATCGCTAATGAAAGAAGTAAATAGATTTGCTCATTATCATGAAGCTTATCGAGATGGTGGCAATTGCGAACGAATTTTGGATGCGGTAGATGACTTTAATGATAACTATAGAGGTAAGATAAAATCTAAGCCTCTTAACCTTTGGCGCAAGTTCCGGTTGAGAAATAAGCTGAAATACTGGAAATAGTTGGTATTTTGAGCGTTCAAATCGAATATGACACTTTTTTTAAAATAAGTGTTGACGTGAGCGCTCATTTCCCTAAAATGCGCATCCGCTTCGGGGGAAAAGCAAAACAGCAAACCTCCTGAAGTAAGTCTCTACTACCTATATAGGCCAGTAAAGACGGGAGTTTAGAAGAAACGCTTCAGAAAATAAATTTT
>NZ_JAHHDX010000127.1 GCF_018619335.1 Alteromonas sp. ALT199
CAAAAAAAAAGCGAGCTAAGCTCGCTTTTAAAAAATATCAGTTAAATAACCAAATGATGCATTAATTTACATATTTGGGTAATTTGGGCCTCCAGCACCTTCTGGTACAACCCACTTAATATTTTGGCTAGGATCTTTAATGTCGCAAGTTTTACAGTGAACACAGTTTTGTGCATTAATTTGGAAGCGTTTTTCACCTTCTTCTTCAATTACTTCATAAACGCCAGCTGGGCAATAGCGCTGTGCGGGTTCTGCAAATTTTGGCAAATTAACCTGTAAAGGAATAGAAGGGTCTTTTAATTTTAAATGACACGGCTGATCTTCTTCATGGTTTGTATTAGATAAAAACACTGAAGATAGTTTATCAAAACTAAGTACACCATCAGGCTTTGGATATGAAATCTCTGTGGCATTTTTCGCTTCTTCAAGCTGCGCGTAATCTTTATGTTCGTCTTTCATAGTGAAAAACAAATTACCGTTAAAGAAATTTTGTTCTAACGTATTAAAAGCACCGCCCCAGAAATTACCTAGCTTATGAATAGCAGGGCCGAAGTTACGAGAGCGGAATAGCTCATCGTACAACCAAGACGATTTGAATTTATCTGTAAAGCTAGTTAGCTCTTTTGTGGGTGCTTCCGCGTTTTCCGATAGGGCCTCGAAAATACTCTCGGCAGCGAGCATGCCTGACTTCATTGCTGTGTGGTTACCCTTAATTTTGGCAAAGTTTAGGGTGCCTGCTTCACAACCTACCAATAAGCCACCTGGGAAGGTCATTTTAGGTAAAGAGTTAAACCCGCCTTTGGCAATAGCTCGTGCGCCATAAGATACGCGTTTCCCGCCTTCAAGATACTGTTTGAAAACAGGGTGGTGTTTTAAGCGTTGGAATTCGTCAAACGGGCTTAAGTAAGGGTTGTCGTAGTTTAGGTCGACAATTAAGCCTACAAATACTTGATTGTCTTCAGCATGATATAAATAGCTACCGCCTGTGGCATCATCGAGTGGCCAACCTGCACTGTGTACTACTAAGCCAGGCTGGTGCTTCGCTGGGTCGATATCCCAAATCTCTTTAAAGCCAATAGCGTAATGCTGAGGTGAGCTGTCTTCATCTAGTTTAAAGTGAGAAATGAGCTCTTTACCTAAATGACCACGACAGCCTTCTGCAAATACGGTGTATTTAGCACGCAATTCCATACCTGGCATGTAGCCGTCTTTGGGCTCACCGTTCTCACCAATACCCATGTCGCCCGTAAGCACGCCGCCAACGCTGCCGTCTTCATTATAAATAACCTCAGAAGCAGCGAAGCCTGGGAATACTTCAACGCCTAGCTGCTCGGCCTGTTCTGCTAGCCAACGGCTCACGTTACCCATAGACACAATGTAGTTACCGTCGTTGTGCATAGTTTTGGGTGTAATGCCGTTGGGTAACTTCTTCGCTGAAGATTCATCATTAAGCAAATAGATGTGGTCTTCGGTTACCGGCGTGTTAAGTGGCGCGCCTTTTTCCTTCCAATCGGGAAATAGTTCGTTTAGCGAACGGGGCTCAAATACCGCGCCTGAGAGAATATGTGCACCTACCTCGGAGCCCTTTTCGACCACACAAACCATAAGTTCTTGGTCTTTTTCATTCGCAAGCTGCATAAGCTTACAAGCAGTTGATAATCCAGCTGGGCCGGCACCGACGATGACTACGTCAAACTCCATCGATTCTCGTTCCACGGGAGGCTCCTTATGTTTGTATTTTTATAGTGCACTATTGATGAAACAAATAATGCTTTGTGTCAAAAACATGTAAATTAATTGTCGTTTTGCAAGGTAATGCAGGTTGACGTTTACGTCAACAGTAAGTACATTGCAAAGCAGTTTACGTTAACGTTAACTGGCAGAGTATTATACCTGCTCGTAAACGTGGTGTTAACGTCGTTTTAAGGCTAGCCTTTATAAAACGTACGTTCCACAGATTCTTTTTTAACGTAGAAGCATTGTTAAAGTTTCAAAAAGCGTGGTGAAGTAATACGTTTTTAATTATTAATAGTTAATTATTAATGAAACGTAATTAGCACCGACGAACTCAACAATTGAGGTAAATATGAAAATACTCGTACCGGTCAAACGCGCGATCGACTACAACGTTAAGGTAAGAGTGAAGGCTGATGAATCAGGCGTAGATCTTACTAACGCAAAAATGGCTATTAATCCTTTTTGCGAAATTGCTGTTGAAGAAGCCGTTCGGTTAAAAGAAAAAGGCGTGGCCACTGAAATCGTTGTTGTTTCAGTTGGTGACAAAAGCTGCCAAGAACAAATACGAACAGCACTAGCCCTAGGTGCTGACCGTGGTATTCAAATTGATACCGACCAAAATCTTGATTCACTTCAAGTGGCAAAGCTTTTAGCTAAAGTGGTTGAAGAAGAACAGCCTCAACTTGTCATTCTTGGTAAGCAGAGCATTGATTCTGACAACAACCAAACTGGACAGATGCTAGCAGCACTAACTGGTATGCCTCAAGGTACCTTCGCTTCAGAAGTTGTTGTTGATGGCGAGAAAGTGAATGTAACACGTGAAATCGACGGTGGCCTTCAAACGGTTGCGCTTTCGCTTCCAGCTGTTGTAACGACAGATCTTCGTTTAAATGAGCCGCGTTACGCATCGCTTCCAAACATTATGAAAGCAAAACGCAAGCCTCTTGATGTTAAAGCTGCAGCAGATTTTGGTGTTGCACTTCAATCAAACGTTAAGGTACTGAAAGTTACGCCTCCGCCTCAGCGTGAGGGTGGCATTAAAGTAGCAGACGTTGCTGAGTTGGTAGACAAGTTAAAGAATGAAGCAAAGGTGATCTCATGAGCGTACTCGTATATGCAGAACACGACAATGCAAGCTTAAAGACGGAAACGCACAAGCTTGTTAACGCCGCGCAAAAAATGGGTGGCGATATCCATGTATTAGTAGCGGGTGAAGATTGCCAAACAGTTGCTGAAGCTGCATCGCAAATTGACGGCGTTGCAAAAGTACTTGTTGCCGACAACTCGGCATACAAGCATCAGCTTGCTGAGAATACGGCTGACTTGGTTTTAGAACTTGCTGGCGATTATAGTCATGTTGTTGCGGCGGCAACAACAACAGGCAAAAACTTTATGCCTCGCGTGGCGGCATTATTGGATGTAGCGCAAATCTCAGACATCATCGGCGTAGAGAGTGAAGATACTTTTGTTCGTCCAATCTATGCGGGTAATGCCATTGCAACTGTTCAATCATCTGACGTTAAAAAGGTGATAACGGTGCGTGCAGCTTCTTTCGATGCAGCCTCTACAGACGGTAGCGCAGAAGTAGCCGCAATTGATGTGGTAAAAGGCAGCGAAAAGTCTGACTTTGTTTCAGCCGAGCTGACAGAATCTGAGCGTCCTGAGTTAACCGCAGCTGAGGTTGTGATTTCAGGTGGCCGCGGTATGCAAAACGGTGACAACTTCAAGCTTCTC
Source organism: Alteromonas sp. ALT199 (assembly GCF_018619335.1). Taxonomy (GTDB): domain Bacteria; phylum Pseudomonadota; class Gammaproteobacteria; order Enterobacterales; family Alteromonadaceae; genus Alteromonas. The sequence continues at coordinate 3,472 of NZ_JAHHDX010000127.1, forward strand.
GAAGGTATCGCCGACAAGCTAGGTGCAGCTATTGGTGCTTCGCGCGCCGCGGTAGATGCAGGCTTCGTTCCTAACGATATGCAGGTAGGCCAAACAGGTAAGATTGTTGCGCCTCAGCTTTATATCGCTGTAGGCATTTCGGGCGCTATCCAGCATCTTGCTGGTATGAAAGACTCAAAAGTTATTGTTGCTATCAACAAAGATGAAGAAGCGCCAATTTTTCAGGTTGCTGACTATGGTTTAGTGGGTGACTTGTTTGAAGTACTTCCAGAATTGGAAGGCTCTCTTTAATTAGCACTTTAAAGCTAGATAAGACAAAGGCTGCAGTTTTGCAGCCTTTTTTGTAGGGTTTAGTTATAAGTGCTCGCGATACTTGCTGGTATTGCCGCAATAGAGAGCGATGAACTAAACGCGCACGACAGAATTTTCGTCAATGCTCACGGGAGAGGGAATATAAGCGTCGGCTTCCCAGTCGTTTTCCCATTTTTCGCCATCAATAAGGTACCGAAATTGATATTCGTGATCTTTCTCTAGGTCCACGGTTAACGTAAAGTCACCGCTTTTTAGTTTTTTCATTGTTAATGGCTGTGTTTTCCAATCAGTGAAATCCCCACAAAGCGCAGCTTCTTTAGCGTCTTTTGCCGCTTCCGCATTTAGTCGAAATGTCACTTTGCACAGAGGTTTTGATTTAAGGTATTTTTTCTTAAGACTCATAATGTGTTTTCCCTTCAACGTAGCGAAATCATTCCCGAGGCTACTTCGCATTGAAGACCAAGCTAAAATAACAACCCTCGGTTAACTCATAACCAATGAGTGATTAAATAATCAACGAAAAGCTGATAATTATCAATCTTACTTTGTATTCTTTTAATAATTTTTTATATTAGGCGTGCTGATATCTGCGCCCATGTTAAAAAACTAAAAAATAGACACAAAATTTAACAATCTTAATTGGGCATATAAAACATAAAGTCAGTACACTAGTGTTGAAACAATAATAATAGAATTTAGTGGGTTATCACGGGGTAAGTGATAAGCGCAGTACACTACTGTGTCGACATCATTCACACGGGTTGCCTTCGTTCCTAGGGATAGTAAATGAAAAATTCCATGTTGATGAAAAGTGGTATTCCATTAATCATACTGTTGGTCGCTTTTATTGCGGCCACCGTCATGATCAAGTCACGTAAGCCGCCAGAGCAAGTTCCCGTAGAAATTCCCGCTTTCCTAGTGGACGCTAAAGAAGTATTCGCAGAACCCGTAAGTTTCATTGTTAAATCTCAAGGCAACGTGGTTCCACGAAATAAAACCGCATTAAGTGCACAGGTTAATGGTCAAGTGGTGAGCTTATCCGATGTATTTATTGCAGGTGGCACCTTTAAGAAAGGTGATGTGCTGGCCACTCTAGAACAAGATGATTATCGCACTGATCTCAAACTTGCAGAGGCTGAGTTAGCCCAAGCTCAGGCAGCGCTTCAAGAAGAAATTGCTCGCGGCAAAGTGGCTGAGCAAGAATGGCGCTCGGTAAGAAACGTAGCGCCGCCGGAATTAGGCTTAAGGAAGCCTCAACTAGCGAAAGAGCAGGCTAATGTTAAAGCGGCAGAAGCCAATTATGAACGCGCCAAACGAAACCTAGCCAGAACGCAAATTACAGCACCGTATAATGGCATTGTAGTTGAACGAAATATAGACCTTGGTCAGTATGTGGCGATGGGGTCAGTACTTGGTACCGTTTATTCCACCGATACTGCTGAAGTTAGGCTACCGATTACTGACAAAGACCTAATGTTTATAAATATCGCTGGGCAGTCTAATGAGGGGGCACCCGTATTACTAACCGCATCTGTTGGCGGACTTAAACGTACTTGGGAAGGGAAGTTAGTTCGTTCAGAAGGTATTCTGGATACAGGAAGCCGAGTTGTGTATGCCATAGTCGAGGTGAAAGATCCATACAACCTACAGTCTTCATACAATGCTCCCTTACGTTTTGGGCAATTCGTTGAAGCGGAAATTACCTCACGTCAAAACGAAGAACTTTTGGTATTACCGCGTAGTATTCTGCGTCTAGATAATACTGTACTAACTGTTAACGATAATCGCGAAATTGAAATAAAGCCTGTTGAAGTAGCCCGTACAACGGCGAAAGATGTGTTTATTCGCTCAGGTATCAATGAAGGAAGCTTAGTGGTGACCAGCGCAGTGCCTAACCCTTATAACGGCATGAAAGTGCGTTTGCCAGGAGACGAGCCTGTACTTGCTGACACTGCTGAAGCAGACACTACTGATAGTACAGATAGCGTGGAAAGCGAATCATCGGAAGGTGACAACTAATGAGTCGCATCGATACCAATAAAGGCTTAATTGCCTGGTTTGCACGTAACAATGTAGCCGCAAACTTACTTATGGTTTTGCTTGTGGTTGGCGGTTTGTTCAGTGCATTCAGTATACAAAAACAAGTATTTCCAAGCTTTGAAATAGACGTTATAAGCGTTCGTGTACCGTACCTAGGCGCTGCTCCCCAAGAAGTTGAAGAGGGTGTGCTGCTTAAAATAGAGGAGGCGATCAAAGATTTAGAGGGGATTAAACAGCTTAACTCTACCGCCGTAGAGGGTATGGGGACGGTAAGTATTCAAGTAGAAGAGGACTATGATGTCCAGTCGCTGCTTGATGAAGTAAAAGTCCAGGTTGACGCTATTCCGAGTTTTCCTGCCGACACTGAAAAGCCCGTTATTTATAGACAAAAAATTCAACAAGATGTGATATGGATTTCAGTTTACGGTGATGCATCTGAGCGAGAATTAAAAGAATTTGCCAAAAATTTACGGGATGACATTGCCAATTTATCAGGAATTTCGAGCGTTCAGGTGGTAGGCGCACGCGACTACGAAGTATCCATAGAGCTTTCTGAAGTCGATTTGCAAAAGTATAACCTTACGTTTGCTGATGTTGTAGCGCGTTTAAGTCAGTCTAGCGTAGATTTGCCCGGTGGCTCAATCCGCACAGAAAACGGCGATATTCTGCTTAGAACAAAAGGCCAGGCTTATACCGGTTGGGATTTCTCCCAAATTGTATTGGTCACTAATTCGAACGGCACGCGAGTAAGCTTAGGCGATGTTGCGTATATTAATGACGGCTTTATCGAAAACAATCAATACGCTTTATTCGATGGAAAGCCAGCCGTTAGCTTAAGGGTTCAAGCCGTTGGCGATCAGAATGCATTAGAAATTTCAGAGCAGGTAAATAACTACATCGATAGCCAAAAGTCAGAATTTCCCGGTCATATTACCGCTGACACCTGGGGCGATAGCTCATTTTACCTAGCCGATCGCCTTAACATGATGCTTGAAAACATGTTTTTCGGTGCGCTACTTGTATTTTTGGTACTGTCGCTTTTCTTAAAAATAAAACTCGCGTTTTGGGTTATAGTCGGGTTACCGGTGTGTTTCCTTGGCACTTTATTCGTCATGCCGTTAGATGTAGTTGGTGTGTCTATTAATATGCTCAGTTTGTTTGCCTTTATCCTTGTTTTAGGGATTGTGGTCGATGATGCCATCATTATGGGCGAGTCAGCGTATTCTGAAATAGATAAAAAGGGCCATAGCACAGATAACGTTATTGCTGGTGTTAAAAAGGTCGCCATGCCTGCAACATTTGGTGTACTTACCACAATCGCTGCATTCACCCCCATGTTAATGGTGTCTGGACCTTTCGGTATTATTTGGAAGACCATCGGTATGGTGGTTATTGTTTGTCTTATTTTCTCGCTTATTGAATCAAAGCTCATACTACCGGCCCACTTAGTGCACATGAAGCTTAAGCCTTATGATCCAGAAAAGGCTAACGCACTGCAAAAGTTCCGAGACTTCTTCAGTGAAGGCATAAAAACATTTGTCAACAACAAGTACGCGCCGTTTTTAGCAAAAGCAATACGCAATCGCTATACAACGGTGGCTGTGTTTTTGGCCATGCTTATCCTTACAATTGGGTTATTTGGTGGCGGGATCGTACGTTTTGTATTTTTTCCAAATATTCCTAGCGACTTTATGGTTGCCAGTTTCGAGCTGGAGCCAGGCTCGTCACTGGAACAGCGTGACAATGTACTGACTACTCTTCGTGAAGCCATGCGCCGTATGGACAATAAGGTCTCAGATGAGTCGGGGGAAAATGTTATTAAACACGCCATTGCATTTGATAATGGCAACCTAGGCGGCGAAATTTTTGCTGAGCTTACGAAGGGCGAAACCCGAACGTTAACTGACTTTGAGATTCAGGATATGTGGCGTCAAGAGCTACCAGAAATTCCTGGGGTGAAATCATTTAATATCAGCTCCCCAGGCGGCCCTGGTGGCGGCTCAGACCTTAGCTTTGAGTTTAGCTCAAGCGATATTAAAGCGCTACGGGCTATTAGTAACGAGATTAAAGGAGCCTTAGATCAGTACGAAGGGGTAACGGATATCAACGATACATTTTCGGGCGGTAGTGAAGAAATACAGCTAGCGCTGAAGCCCCAGGCCGATGCGTTGGGCATTTCTCTTAGAGACTTGGGGCAACAAGTTCGCTTTGGTTTCTACGGTGCAGAAGTGCAGCGTATCCAACGAGACGATGAAGAAATTAAGGTTATGGTGCGTTATCCGAAAGCGCAACGTAGCTCTATTGAACATTTAGAGAACATGCGAATTCGCGCACCTAATGGCCAAGAGATACCGTTTGAGCAAGTTGCTACCTTTACTGTTGGCCAGGGCTTTGACTCAATCATTCGAGTAGATGGAAAACGTTCTGTTACTGTTACAGGTGTGGTTGATAAGGCGTTACTCGACCCATCAGAAGTGACAAATGATGTGATTGAAAATCTTATGCCAGACCTGTTGGCCCGATACCCGAAAGTAGACTTCCAACTGCAAGGTAATTCAAAAGAACAAGCGGACGCAATGTTTAGCCTAATGCAAGGATTACTGTTTGCGTTATTCGCTATTTATACATTGTTAGCGATTCCGCTTAAATCTTACAGCCAGCCTTTGATCATAATGTCGGTTATTCCTTTTGGTATAGTAGGAGCTATAATTGGCCACTTGGTGCTGGGCATGGCGGTCAGCGTTCTTTCCGTTTGCGGTATAATTGCATTGTCAGGCGTAGTGGTTAATGACAGTTTGATCATGGTGGACTTTGTAAATCGTGCGCGCAAAGAAGGTATGTCGCTTATGGATGCAGCTATTAGCGCAGGTACACAGCGTTTTAGAGCGATTATCCTAACTTCTTTAACAACATTTATGGGCCTAATGCCAATTGTATTTGAACGCAGTTTACAAGCTCAAGTTGTGATCCCAATGGCAATTTCGTTAGCCTTTGGAATCTTGTTTGCTACGGTGATTACCTTGCTACTCGTTCCTGCGCTTTATCTTATTCTTAACGACCTTAAGAATGTATTTAAAGGTAGAAGGCAGGCACAAATCACGACAGAAAACTAAATAGAAAATGCCGGATAAAACCGGCATTTTTCTTTTTAAGGAATAAAAAATGAAGAAAAACCCAATATACGCTTCTGTGATAGCGGCGTCGGCTGGCTTAATATTGGCGTGTACAAACTCGCCAAGCGAGATTGCTAGTTCAGTCAAAAGTGAAACTGAAAGCGTGACCATGCCGAAATTGTCTAGTTACCCAGCAACTAAAACCGTCGCACAACAAGACAACTACCACGGCACTATGGTTAGCGACCCTTACCGTTGGCTAGAAGATGAAAAGAGCGAAGAAGTTAAGGCTTGGGTTGAGTCGCAAAACACGCTTGCACGTCCTTATTTAGCGAAATTACCGTCTAGAGAGCTATACAAAGAACGTCTAACCGCGTTGTGGGATTACGAGAAGTACTCAACTCCCTATATGGTAAATGGAAAGCTGTTTTATTCTTATAACAACGGTTTGCAAAATCAATATGTGCTCTATATGGCCGACGGCGTGAGCGGTGAACCTGAAGTACTTATCGATCCGAATACATTGAGCGATGACGGCACAGTGTCAATGGCGTCGACTGAACTTAGCCCTAAAGCGTCTTATCTTGCTTACATGCTGTCAGATGGCGGAACTGACTGGAAAACCATTCAAATTCGTAACACCAGCAGTAAAACAGACTTAACCGATACCATTGAAGGCATTAAGTTTTCAAATATCGCATGGCTTCCTGATGAAAGTGGTTTTTTCTATTCTCGTTACCCACAAAATGAGGCGGGTAAATACGATGATAGCCAAACTGTATCTATCTATTTTCACGCTATAGGTACAGAGCAAAGTGTAGATAAAAAGGTCTTTGCATTTGACAATAAACCCAGTTGGAACCCATACCCATCAGTTGTGCAAGACGGAAATACTTTGCTTATATCTGTTTTCGAGGGGTACCAGGCTAACGGTGTCTACGCTAAATCCCTTGAAAAAGAAAACAGTGAGCTCGTTCCCGTTTTCGATAAATGGGATGGGCGTTACGATTTAGTCGGCGAACACAAAGATTCGCTATTTTTTAAATCTACTGCAAATGCGCCAACAGGAAAGGTCATCAAGGTGAACTTTGATGGTGGTGTTAAAGCTACAGATACCGTGATTGAAAGTACCCCAGATACCTTGTCTAGTGTTTCACTTTTAGGTGAAAAGCTTTTTGCTCAGTATCTAAAAGACGTAAAAGGGCAAGTCAGTGTCTTTGATTTAAGTGGCAAAAAAGTAGATGAAATTGCGTTTTCCAATATCGGTAGCGTGAGCGGCTTTTACGGCGGTAAAAATGCAGATACAACTTTCTATAAACTTACGGGGTTTACTAACCCGGGTCAGGTGTATGCCTACAATGTAGAAAGTGGTGAGTCATCGTTGTTCAAAACTATCGACACGGGAATTAACTACGATAACTATGAAACCAAGCAGGTGTTTTACACCAGTAAAGATGGCACTAAAGTTCCCATGTTTATTGTGCACAAGAAAGGCTTGAAGCTAGACGGAAACAATAAAACCCTATTGTACGGTTATGGTGGTTTTAATATTTCATTGCTTCCACGATATTCAGTGTCACGCATGGTATGGGTAGAGCAAGGTAATGTGCTGGCCATCGCAAACTTACGAGGCGGTGGTGAATATGGGCAGCAGTGGCACAAGGCTGGCACTAAACTTAACAAGCAAAACGTTTTTGATGACTTTATTGCGGCAGGTGAGTATTTAGTTGAAAGTGGCTATACCAAACCAGACAAAATGGGAATTCAAGGTGGCTCAAATGGCGGCTTACTCGTAGGTGCGACACTTACCCAGCGACCTGATCTCTTCTCTGCAGCACTACCTGCAGTGGGCGTGTTAGATATGCTTCGCTACCACACGCCAAGTGCTAACGCCCGAGCTTGGTCTTCCGATTACGGCCTAAGTGAAAACAAAGACGAGTTTGATGCGCTTTATGCTTATTCGCCACTTCACAATACTCAACCTGGCACTTGTTATCCGGCCACATTGGTAACTACAGGTGATCACGATGACCGAGTAGTACCGTGGCATAGCTATAAGTTCGCAGCGCAATTACAGGCAAATCAAGGGTGTGATAACCCAGTACTGCTTCGTGTAGAAACCCGCGCGGGTCACGGTGCAGGTACGCCTACGTGGATGCGAATTGAGGGGTATGCCGACCAGTGGGCGTTTTTAGAATCCGCTCTTAATTAACCTCTTATTATTTCCAATGAAAACAAGCCGCTGTAAAAAGCGGCTTTTTTGTTTGCATTTTAAACAAATGACCATGTACTGTATAAATATCAGTATGGTTTATTATGAGTCTTATTCGGTTGTACTTCTTTGCACAACCTTTAGGAGAAAATTATGCAAACAGGCATTAAAGCGGTTGATCAACTTATTTTAAAACACGGCATTATGGCTGATTTAGGTGCAGACACGTTTCAACGCCGCACTCGCCTTACCGGTGGCGATGAGCGCGCAAACGCACTGCCTTTTTGTATGTATCAAAAAGTGGCACACGCCCCTTTATCAAAGCAATTTACCGTGCACCATTTTTATATGCCGGGTAATAAAGGGAAGTTAGCGAGTTTTCTGTTTGATGAAAAAGGGAAACTAATAGAGCAAGTCTACTATCAAAAAGTCGCGCGCTGGGTGCAGGTGTGCAGAAAACTACAGCAGTTAGTGCAAGTGCCAACTTGCGACGTTCACATGGCGGCATAAAAGACATAAAAAAAGCGGTGCCGTTTTTTAACGTCACCGCTTTTCATAATTAACGTAGCTACTGTAAATAAAGTAGCTACTTATCTTTGCTTAATAGTAAGTGTACTTGAACTCAACACCCCAAACGCGCGGCTCATTTACGATACCAGTAAGGTTGTTGAAGTCGATTGCACCTTTAACGTTGTCTTCGTCAGTAATGTTACGACCAAATAGCGCTACAGTGTAATTGTGCGCAAAGTTCTCGTAACCAATACGTAGACCGCCTTCAAAGTTATCGTCGGTAGTAAACTCAACAGCTTCGTATAGGAAGATATTCGTTTCACCTTGGAACGCCCAATCAGTAAATACAAAGAACTCGCCATCATCACCCATCGGGATGGTGTAGCGTGCTGTGAAGTTAAAGATAGACTCTGGCGCCTGCGGGAATGGGTTACCATCGATAGAGGCCACGAAGCCGTCTGGGCGAGGATCTGTTACTGTACAGTTGCCTGTAGAACCAAAGGCTGGACTAGTTCCACATGGTGAAACAGTCAAAGAATCATCTTTGATTTCAGTGTGGTTGTAGCTGTAACCCGCTGTAAAGGTAAGCTCATCAGTAGCAAGCCACTGTGCGTCTACTTCAAAACCGTATGCTTCGCCTTTGTCTGCGTTTACAAGCGCAGTAAAGTTGTTGCCACCACCAATGGCTGAGAACTGCATGTCATCTACTGTGTAATAGAATGCTGCAGCGTTTAGACGTAATGAGTCGTCGAACAAGTCAGACTTAATGCCCACTTCGAATGAGTTTATGGTTTCAGCGTCTGCAACCGAAGGCGAGCCTTCAAATGCAACGTCACGACCTTGAATTGTTTGAGCACGGAAGCCGTTAGCATAGCGAGCAAAAACAGACATATCATCAGTAACGCGATAGTTTGCGCTTAGTTCAAAGCTAGTTTGTCCGTCGTCTACATCAATGTCGTCATAGTCCTGAATTAGAGCATCACCGGTAACCAATGCAAAACCATTCAAGTTTTGATCGCCAACTACTAGGCTCTTAGAGTCATGCGTGTAGCGAATGCCACCCGTCACGTTAAGTTTTTCATTTACTTGGTAAGACGTTTGGCCAAATACTGCCCATGTTTGGTTTTCATGGAATACTGTGGTTGCACCATAGTAGCCGTCGATGCTGGTAACATTAAACGATGCATCGTAGTAGAAAGCACCTAGCTGCCAGTTCAGGGCATCCGTGGTGTTGCTAGCAAATCTAAACTCTTGGGTGTATTGCTCTAGATCGTTCAGGTTATCTTGCGTTACCGCTGAAAAAGGAATAAAACCAGGGCCTGTCTCTTCAGCAACACCGTCGGAATTAGTATCGATGAAGTAGCCACCATCTACATCACCTAAGCTTGAACCATCAGCAGTTTCAATAGCTGAGATTGACGTGAATGTAACCTCATCCATGTCATACTCGAGTTTAAGTGAAGCACCAAAACCGTCGTATTCCTGTGGGTTGTTATCAATACCGTCGCCTTGTAGATCGCCATCGTAGTATACAGTTTCGCGATCGTAATTAGCGTTAAGTTCGTTGCTACCTTTAGTAAATACATTGGCGCGGAAAATAGACGCTGTACCTTCAAGTTCACGACCGTGTACGTTTAGTAGGGCAGAGAAGTCAGCTGATGGTTCCCAAAGAAGCTGTAGGCGATAAGCTTTTTCGTCGTAGCCACCGATTGCATCGTTTTCGCCAGTGAAGGCATTATCAATGTAGTCATCACGCTCTTGCGATAGTAATGATAAACGCGCAGAAAGATCGTCAGTAAGTCCGCCGCTAATGGCGCCTTCAAAATTCATAGTACCGTATGAACCGAAACCAGCTTTTGCGTAACCTTCTACATCTTGTGTAGGCTTAACGGTGTCAAATTTAATAATACCGGCTGTGGTGTTACGACCAAATAGTGTGCCTTGTGGGCCGCGAAGTACCTCAACTTGCTGTACGTCGAAAAGCGGGAAGCTTTTCAGTACTACATTTTCCATCACCACTTCATCCATGATAATAGAAACAGGCTGTGACGCTGCCAAGTCGAAATCGGTGTTACCTAAACCACGAATATAGAAACGCGGTGCAACACGACCGTTTGAAGACTCGGCATAAAGGCCTGGAACGCGCACTGCTAGAGCAAGAATATCTTCACCGCCTGAGAATAGGCTTTCGAATTTTTCACCGCTTAATGTCGCAACAGAAATAGGTACTTCCTGAATTGATTGCGTACGCTTTTGTGCAGTAACGGTAATTTGTTCAAGTGAGGCTTCTTTTTTTTCTGTCGATGCGGCCTCTTGAGCAAGAACTGAAGAGCTGAACGCAGCACTAACGGCTAACGCTAGTGTGGCGATTTTGTGTGTTCTCATGTTTCCACCAAGATGATTCTAAAATTATACTTTTGTAGTGTTTTTAGCACAAAAATTAACGATTCATGCTTGGCGCTGTATTTTACACAAACTTTGACATAAAAACTTCAAATTTGTGCAATTGAAAGTATTTTTCAATGAAAACGCACAATATTAGTTAGAATGAATATGCTTGAGTAGCCTTTGTGCACAGTAATGGAACAATAAAATGGAAGGAAAGATATTTCTTGGTGCGCTCACGTTGGTAAATCTCAACAAACACTAACGTCGCTTGAACTTGGTGCGGTACTGGGAGGGCGACAATCCAGTAGTTTTTTTAAATAACCGGGTGAAAGAACTCAAGTCTTCGTAACCTACAGAACTAATCAAGCGTTCTAGCGGCATGTTAGATGTTTCCAAAAGTTTTCTTGCATACTCAATGCGTAATGATTGTAAATACTGGCCGGGTGTAGTGTCGCAAGCATTTTTAAAGCGACGAATAAGCGTGCGCTCGGTCATATTATGTCGATGCGCTAGTTCGTTTAGCGTACATTTATTTTGCATGTTTTTCTCGAGAAAGGACTGTACCGCTTTTATGTCTCTGTCTGAATGAAATCGTCGTTGACGACTGCTCGCATACACTGTTTGATTTGTTCTAGATACGTCTAATACATGGGATTTTGCCGTATCACTCGCTATCTGATGACCACAGTAACGTTCTATTAAAAGAATTGACAAATCAATCCACGCCATGCCACCGCCCGCGCAATAGACTGCCTCGTCTTCCGTCACCATTTTATCTGGCTGCAAATCTATCTTCGGAAACATAGCTTTAAACTTATCAGCATAGCCCCAGTGAGTAGTGGCTATTTTGTCATTAAGTAAACCAGTCTGTGCTAATAAAAAATTACCTGTGCAATTGGCCGCTATATCAGCTCCCATTTTCTGAAGACGTTTTATATGAACCAAAAGTGGTAGAGCCTCATTTAAGACTTCATCAATATCTCCACCGATAGTTGGTATAAGTAAAATGTCGGTGTGAGACACATCCTCAATTGCAATATTCGGCTGCAGCAATACTTGATTAGAGCAAAGAATTGATTGCCCGTGGTGACTTGCAAGCTGCACTTTAAACTGTGGGCTAGTAGTTAAGTTATGAATTCGCTGCCAACTTATACCTGCAAAAGCAAATACATCGAGTGCCCCTGTAATGGCAGATGCCAAGGCTTGATTGAAACCGAGCACGGTGACAGTAAATTTAGTGTTATTCATAAAAGTAATTCAATTTATAAAAGAAAATAAAGCTTAGTTATTATTGGCGGTATTGGCCATTATTGTGTCATTAATGACAATGATGGCATGGTAACGAATATGACACAATGTGTTAACAAACATTCGTAAAGGACAGGACACCATGGCCGATCAACTTATTCCCCGCCGTGAAATGCAGTTTCAGCTGCACGAGGTATTAAACACAGCAGCATTGTGCGAAAAAACACGCTTTGAAGAACACAATGTTGAAACCTTTAATGCTGTGATTGATATGGCGGAAAAAATGGCGGAAGAGCTGTTTCTTCCTCACAATGCTATGGCTGACAAAAATGAGCCTACGTTTGATGGCACCAAAGTATCGATGATCGACGAAGTGAAAGTCGCATTCGATACGTACAGGGAATCAGGTTTTATTGCGGGTCACTTCGATTTCGAAGACGGTGGTATGCAGCTTCCCGTTACGATAATGAACGCTTGTGCGGGCTATTTCTTAGCAGCAAACCCATCTTCCACCGCTTACCCATTTTTAACAGCGGCGGCTGCTAATGTAATAAAGCATTTTGCTTCTGACGAAATCAAAAGTGCATTTCTATCAAAAATGCTAGCAGGTGATTTCACCGGTACTATGGCGCTTACCGAACCTCATGCAGGGTCGTCACTTGCTGATATACGCACTTCTGCAAGACCACAAGACGATGGAACGTACCGCATTAAAGGTAGCAAAATTTACATCTCAGGCGGAGAGCACGAGCTTTCCGATAACATCGTACATTTAGTACTGGCCAAAATTCCAGGTGGGCCGGCCGGCGTAAAAGGCATTTCGTTATTTGCTGTGCCTAAATACCGCCTAGATGCTGATGGAAATCCAGATGTACGCAACGACGTAACCCTTGCGGGCCTTATTCATAAAATGGGTTATCGAGGTACCACTTCTACTGCACTTACCTTTGGTGAAAATGGTGATTGTCATGGCTATCTTATTGGCGAACCACATCAAGGTTTGCGCTATATGTTTATGATGATGAACGAGGCGCGTATTGGCGTAGGCTATGGTGCTGCCATGATAGGTTATCGTGGATACCGTTATTCATTGGAATACGCTAAAGATCGCACACAAGGACGCGCAGCACCGAACTTGGCACCAGAAGATGAAGCAACACCAATTATCAACCATGGCGATGTTCGCCGTATGCTGTTAGCTCAGAAAGCTTACTGTGAAGGCGGAATGTCTCTTTGTTTGTACGGAAGCATGTTGATTGATGAAATGGAGACCGAAGAAAATAGTGAGAAGCGTACTGAGATTTCTCAGCTTCTTGATCTATTAATGCCTGTATTTAAGGCGTGGCCGTCAGAGTTTGGCCCTAAAGCCAACGATTTAGCAATTCAGATTTTAGGCGGCGCTGGCTACACCCGCGAATACCCAGTCGAACAATGCTGGCGCGATAACCGATTAAACCCAATTCATGAGGGAACTAACGGCATTCAAGCGCTAGATCTATTGGGAAGAAAGCTATGGCAGCATGACGGCAAAGGTCTGCAAGTTTTACTCGCGCGAGTAACAAGCGATATGAAACGCGCAGAAACGCCAAGAGCACAAGTCATAGCAGCAAAGCTAAAACCTTATTTAGACCAACTTGGCGGGCTTATCCAACAAGCTGCTGCCGACCTGCGCTCTGACAAACAGTCTGTGTTGCTAACTAACGCAAGCTGCTTCTTAAACATATTTTCAAGCTGTGTAGTGAGTTGGATTTGGCTGAGACAAGCTAACGTTGCTGAGCAAGCGTTAAGTAATGGTGCAGGCGATCAAGATGTTGACTTCTACGAAGGGAAACTTGCCGCAGCAGAGTATTTCTTAAATTGGGAATTGCCGCTCGTTAGTCGCGATATAGAGGTGTTGACTTCACGAGATGCGTCTTGCAACGATGTAAAGGCAAGCTATTTCTAATTTCAAAGTATAAACCCTATGTGCGCAGTAGAGATATTGTCAAACCACGCTGCGCTTAAAAATTGAACGGGAGTACAGCTAATGAATGTAGCTGCAAATGTTGAAGGCAAACATATTCTTATTACCGGCGGCGGTTCAGGCATCGGCGCCGCTTCTGCTCGCATATTAAGTGCACGCGGAGCAATTGTTGGTATTGCAGATGTAAACGAAGATAACGCTATAACATTGTCTGAGGAAATTATTGCTGCAGGTGGCAAAGCGTATGCAATTTCGGTAGATGTAACCGAGCCAACTCAGGTTAAAGCTATGTTTGACTCAGCGCTTTCTCATAACGAAAAGATTGATGTGATCATTAATAACGCAGGCATCGATCATTTTCCTGCACCGCTTACCGAAGTCGACGACGCTATGTTTATGAAAAACATTCAGGTTAATTTAGCTGGCGTATGGTATTGCATGAAAAACGCGCTGAAGCATATGACTGCCACAGGTGGCGGGCACATCATTAACATTGCCTCTGTAGCTGGGTTACGTTCTGCGCCCATGATAAGTGCTTATAGTGCGTCGAAACACGGAGTCATAGGGCTGACAAAATCGGCTGCGGTGGAATACGCGCGAGCGAACATTCGTATCAATGCGGTATGTCCTAGTTTTGTAGATACGCCTATGGTGCAAGGCGTGTTATCTAAACTAGATGAGCGCGGTCAGAAAGGGTTAATAGCAGCCAACCCAATGAAACGTTTGGGTAAGCCTGATGAAATTGCAAATGCTATTGCATGGCTTTGTAGTGATGAATCGTCATTTATGACGGGGCAATCTGTGGTACTTGATGGCGGTATGTTGGCATAAGCACCAAGCCAAATAAAGACAAACGATAAGCTTTTAGGGCCCCTCATTTTTAAAGCCTGTAAAAGTTTAAGTACAAGACAAATGCAGCTATCGTAGATAGAACAAAGAGCTGCGTAGTTTGCGTAAAAACAGCGAGAGAAGGAATATTTAATGAATAATCTATTTGATTTAACAGGAAAAGTGGCACTCGTTACAGGTGCTAGTCGTGGTATTGGTGAATCTATCGCGCGTTTACTTGCTCAGTATGGCGCCCATGTTATTGTATCGAGCCGCAAAATTGACGGCTGCGAAGCAGTTGCTTCTTCAATTCGCGACACAGGTGGTAAAGCGACAGCGCTAGCGTGTCACGTTGGCGAAATGGAACAAATTACCGAAGCCTTCAATGTCATCAAACGTGATTTTGGAAAACTGGATATTCTGGTAAACAACGCGGCAGCCAACCCTTATTTTGGACATATTTTAGATACTGACTTAGGCGCTTATGACAAAACTGTAGACGTAAACATTCGTGGTTACTTCTTCATGTCAATTGAAGCAGGCAAAATGATGAAAGAGCAGGGCGGTGGCGTCATACTCAATACCGCTTCAGTTAATGGCGTAACACCGGGCGACATGCAGGGTATCTACTCTATCACCAAAGCTGCAGTTATTAGCATGACCAAGTCGTTTGCGAAAGAGTGCGGTAGCTTAAACATTCGCGTTAATGCGTTGCTACCTGGGCTAACCGATACTAAGTTTGCTTCAGCATTAACAACGAATGAGCAAATTCTTAAGCACGCGCTAAAAGTTATTCCGCTGGGCCGCGTGGCAGACCCAGATGAAATGGCGGGTACGGTACTGTACTTAGTATCAGATGCATCAAGCTACACCACGGGCACGACAGTGGTAGTAGATGGTGGTATGCTAGCGTAAATAGTTATAATTACGAGATACGACCATGCATATATGGGTTGACGCCGATGCGTGCCCTGCAGTGATCAAAGACATTCTGTTTAAGGCAGCCAGACGTACCAAGCTGCCTTTGTCTTTGGTGGCTAACCATACCATGTCTGTTCCACCAGACAAGCACATAACCTTAACGCAAGTACCTTCTGGCTTCGATGCTGCTGACGATTACATTGTAGAAAAGTGTGAAGCGGGCGACTTGGTTATTACCAACGACATCCCACTCGCTGCTGATGTATTGGCGAAAAATGCACTAGCATTAAATAATCGCGGTGAAGAGTACGACAAGTCGTCTATTAAGCAGATATTGGGCATGCGAGACTTCATGGATACCATGCGCTCAAGCGGCGAGCATACCGGTGGACCAAAGGCGTTCTCCCAACGCGACAAACAAAACTTTGCCAATGCGCTAGACCGCCTCCTAACTCAAGGCCTCCGCGCCCTCAAATAAAATAATGGGGTCAGAGTACATTTCTACAGCGTGTAGCACCCAAAATATGGGGTCAGAGTACTTTATATACTGAAAAAAGTACTCTGACCCTGAGGGATCCCCACGAATTTAATTTCATGTGCCTCCGGCCCAAGCAGCATCAATTATGGAGCTGTACCATTTGAGTGCAGCTTTCCACTGTCGCATAGTGAATCTTATTCGGCAAGCGACAGCCCTGAGTCCAAGGTAATGGAATGACAGCACGCTTCTGGTTTCGGTATTGGCTTGGAAGCGCCGATGTTTATTCGAAGAGACGACCACCATACCCAATAAGATAGCAACCAGTGACGCTAACGTAGTAAGTAATATCAGTATTGTTAGACGCTGCTTTTTCACGCTTTTATTTTGCTCATAGCCAAGCCCGAACTTGGTACTTTTCATGTCTCTGAATCCTTCTTCAATCTGCATGCGCTGGCGATAAATGGCAACAACCTGTTTCGATAAGCTTCGGTGAGACGCCAGCGATGTCGCTAATAGCCATGGGTCTTTCGCGCCTTGAGCATGCACTTTTGAGCGCTTTGAGGCATTGCGTGTACCATCTGGATTTGAAGCATGACGTCCTTTGGTTTTCTGCTTGAACAGAACTAACGTACAGGCAAAGGGGTTACCTCTTGCTATTTGGCTGTTATCAAAACGCTTCGGTCGACCGGTCGCTTGGGCATAAAGGTGACGAATACACTGCCACGTATTGCCACTGTCGAATGAGTAAAAATGCGGTTTGCGAACCCGTCTGACAATATCCCAGCCTAACGCTAATACTTCCCTGAACCAAGGTGATTTATACCCTGCATCGGTGACGATAATGGGCCGACAGTGGGAAGGTAATATGGCGTGCAATGTCTTTAAGAATGCCTTGTGCGTAGCTGGTTTCTCTTTGGTCTTGTTACAGTGAACTTCTTGATAAAGTGTGACAGGCCTACCTTTTAAAGATATGGCCGCGCGTAAAAGAAAATGTGCTTTACGGTCGTCTAAATCAGACCAATCGATTGAGATAACAGGGCGTGACGTGCTGCCACAAAATAGTTGGCAAATAGATGCATAGATAAACGGTGTTTCACTTAATAAATGCGGGTTTGAAAGCAAGCGGTCGGCACGTTTAATCCGATGTTTTTCATAAGCTTTAGTACTAATCCCACGACCTATGCTGGTTACGGTTGCTGCGCTCCCATGAAGAAGGCTCTTCGCGCACGCCGTTACTGCATCCTGACGAGCTTTATGCATTTTATAGCTGACAAGCGATACGACATTGTTCACAATAGATAGGGCATTCATGGCAGTTTGGTCTCGGTGATTTTTGGCGATTGATCTGATCACTAAACACCATGAATGTTCCTATCTTTTTTATCTCACTGATATCGTTAAATTATTTGTGGGGATACCTCAGACTCTGACCCCATTTTTGCGGGGTTGAGATGGGGGCAGAAATGTACTCTGACCCCATTATTTAGTGGTTATTTCACGATGGTCATTTCTTCGATAAGGTTTGTTGCACCGTCAACGTATTCCATCACCCATAGCATGTAGCGCGTGTCTACGTGAATAGTGCGGGTTGTTTTCGGGTCAAAGTCCCAATCTGAATTAACGCTTTCAAACGTGCCGTCAAACAACAGACCGATTAGCTCTGCTTTCGCGTTTAGCGTTGCAGAACCTGAGTTACCGCCCGTTGAATCTAAGTCCGTTAGGAAGTTAACCGGTACGCTATTGATGTCTTCAAGCTTGTACGGTCCGTACTTCTTGTCTTTGATAAGCTCAAGCTGCTTTTTCGGTGAATCAAACGGTGTTTCGCCAGTATCTTTTTCAGTAATCCCTTCAAGACGGGTAAAGGGTTCGTAAATGAGGCCATCTTTTGGCGAACCGCCCATCACATTACCGTAAGTTACTCGAAGCGTGCTGTTCGCATCTGGATAAGCAAGGCTGCCCAAAGACTTTTGCCACTCAATAATCGCACTCATGTATTTAGGGCGAAGCGCAGCAGATTTACCGCTTAGCGTCTTGCTTTTATCTTCAATCGCCATCTCGGTATCAAATAGTGCAACTGCAAGTTTTATAAATGGATCGTTGCTGTTTTCAAAATCAGCACGGCTTGCGGTTAACCACTTCAAACGCTCTTCAGTGTTGTTCAGTGACGTGTTGTCGTAAAACGCTTTTAACGTTTTATGGAGTGTTTTGCTGTCTGTACTACCATCAATGCCTACTGTTTTATCAAAAGCGGCAACACGATTTTCTTGAGGCTGCTCTAAGTACATACTGATCATTTTTTGCCATACAGCTTGATCAACAACTGGATCAAAACGGCGCTCCAATCGCTCTTCGCCTTCTTTAAGGCGAATTTGATCGCGCTCTTGGTAACCGCGTTCACGCTCAGCATCTGGTTTTTCTCTTTCAATAGCATTGCGATAGAGGGTTTGAGCAGACGATAAAAGTTGTGCGCGACTTAGGTTGTTGTACCAGAAGTTTTGCTTGTTCATCTGCATTTGCTCAGCGCTAACCGCATCAAGGTCGGCCAATGCTTGTCTCAATTCACTTTTACCGTTTTTATCAAGCCATGCTGCTAGCTGCTCTTCACGCTCGGCGCGGCGAGGAACAAGGCCAACACGCTTGGCACCAGAAAGCTGGCCTAGCGTGTTTTTATGGAAGTTATTCAAGCCTGCAAGTGTTGCTTCATATTTAATACGGGCATCGCTGCCTTCTTCAGATGAATTTTCAATGGTTTTGATCCATTCACCCACCAGTTCAAGGTAAGTAGGGTATAGCCAGTCAAACATGTACGACACTTGCGACAAGCGGGCATAGCGGTTGGTAGAGCCAGGGTAGCCCGCCGCCATCACAAAGTCTCCATCTTCAAGACCAGCAGCTGAAACTTTTAAGAAATGATCAGGGTTAAAAGGCACATTTTCTTCACTGTAATCAGCTGGTTTTCCATCTTTACCTACGTAAGCTCGGTAGAAAGAGAAATCACCGGTGTGACGGGGCCACATCCAGTTATCTACGTCACCGCCGTATTTCCCGATAGAGTCAGCAGGCGCATAGGCAATACGTACGTCACGGATTTCCATTTGCTTAATCAGCTTGTACTCAAGGCCTTGGAAAAATGAAGGTACAGAGCAGCGGAAACCTGCTTCAGATTCACATTCTGCAATGAGTGCTTTGCGGTTTGCTTCGATAAGGTCGTAACGCTCACGCCCCTCAATATCATCACCGATACCGCCAATAACTTTATCGGTAACGTCAGAAAAATCGACAGTAACGAACATGCGAGTACCCGGTGCTGCGGGTAGTTCATCACCAATTTCTTTTGCTAGAAAACCGTCTTTTAAGTAGTTGTTTTCTGGGGTGCTGTTGTATTGCACTGAACCACGTGCGCAGTGGTGATTGGTTACTGCTAAGCCTTTGTCAGACACAAAGGATGCTGAACACCCACCAAGTGATACAATTGCCCCCATAGGAAAGGCGGTTAAATCGTTAATGCTGCTGGCAGGAATTGCCAAACCGGTTTCTTTTAAGTCTCCTGCAATTGAGGGGAGCTGTTCTGGCGTGAACATGCCTTCCTTAGCATCTACCTGCATAGCACTGCCTAGCAATGCGGCAGAAATACAAAATACACTTACTTTAGACATCAGTGATCCTTGTTCTTGTCGTTAATCTCATTGTTATAAATCAAACTTAATACATACCAAGTTAACGTTTACGTCAACATTGTAATAGTGTAACTATAATACTCTGTGCGCCCTATAAAAAAGCGTATAAAGCTCAGCGTGAATTTGTTAGGAAGTGTAACAAACTGCAATTGAAAGCATGGATGAAGACGTTTGTCGCAGAATATGGAAAGGCGAAAGGAAAGGTGAAAGGGAAGGTGAATAATTCGAATGAAAAAAAGGCAGAGTATCAACTCTGCCTTTTGAAATTTTAAAACCGCTAGCTTTAAGTTAAAGCACTGATACCAATGCTTTTGCTAGTTTTTCTACGTTTTCTTGGTTGATGCCCGCAATGTTTACGCGGCTAGAATCAACAAAGTACACACTGTGCTTTTCACGTACTTCGCGCACTTGCTCAGGCGTGATACACAAGAATGAGAACATACCTTTCTGATCGTTCACGAAGCTAAAGTCTTTTGGTGAACCATTATCGTGAAGGTTTTGAACAAGCATGGCACGTAGAGACTTCATGCGGTCGCGCATTTCGTTCACTTCAGATACCCACTCGTTGTTCAGTGCTTCGTCAGCAAGAATGATGTCTACTAATGCACCACCGTAGCTCGGCGGCATAGAGTAGATGCCACGTGCGATTGACTGAATTTGACCCTGCGCAATTTTACGGGTTGCTGAATCTTCAGTGATTATAGCTGCAAGACCAACACGCTCGCGGTAAAGACCGAAGTTTTTAGAGCAAGACGCTGCAACAATGACTTCTGGAAGATTTTCTACCAACAAGCGCATGCCGTACGCATCTTCGTCTAAACCTTCACCGAAACCAAGGTAAGCCACGTCGATGAAAGGTAAGAATTCACGCTCTTTCGCTACTTCTAGTACTTCATCCCATTGTGCATTTGTAAGATCTGCACCTGTTGGGTTGTGACAGCATCCATGAAGAAGAACGATATCGCCTTTTTCAGTTTTGCGAAGGGTTTCCATCATAGCGTCGAAACGAATGCTCGCTGATGCTTTATCGAAGTACGGGTAGGTTTCAATTTTAAGGCCCGCAGAGCCGATAAGTGGAATATGGTTAGCCCACGTTGGGTCGCTTACCCATACTTTGCCATTTTCATTACAACGCACTAGCAATTCTGAAAGAATACGCAGCGCGCCACAACCACCTGGTGCTTGAACCGCAGCAACGCGGTCAGCAAGAAGTACTGGGCTATTCTTACCTAAAAGCAAAGACAACATACCGTCGATAAAACCTTGGTTGCCTTGAGGCGTAATGTAGGTTTTGCTGGTCTCTTTGTCTAAAAGCACTTTTTGCGCTTTAGCGACACTTGAAAGAATAGGGGTATTACCTTGCTCATCTTTATAAACGCCAACACCTAAATCGATTTTATTTGGGTTGGTGTCTTCACGAAAAGCAGCTGACAGGCCAAGAATTGGATCTGGGGCGAGATGGGGTAATACTTCAAACACGATATGTCCTCACGTTACGTTGGTGTGCAATAATTAGCAGGCAGGCATTATGCCATCGATGGTAGAAAAAACGACCCCTAAAGGTTGAAAATATTTCAATTAATCTGCTTTATAAAGCGTAAACGAAAGTTTCATTTCTAAAATACCCTAAATTGAAAAAGAAAAGGCACGGGTTTCAATTGTTTCTCCTTTGTCTGAGAACCGACGTTCCTTCCAAGTAAGCGTATCGTTTTTATCAACCAATAACAAAGTAGATGTACGCGTGCCGTATTTTTCCGTTTGAATGAAAATGGAAGATAACGCCTTTTCCCATTCATAACCTATACCCGTGTCGGGTAGCAGGGCATCCTCAGCTTTATTTTCGTAGCGCAAAATATCAAATAAGTCGTCATCATTCATGGTGCTTTGCTGCTGCACATAATCATTTAAGGCAGTAACCCCTTGAGTGACTTTTGGCCATGGAGTAGCAATATCAGCATTTGATAATCCGTATACACCGGTATCGATTGAGTGGGTCGAATTGTTTACGTTATTGTAAACATGAAGTGCATTTACATCACCAAATAGTAAGTTATACCCATTGTATTGGTGACGTGTTTCTTCAAGCCTAGCTAAATATGCTGACTGTTCGGCATAACCTTTTGGGGCCGGGTTTTGCTTCAACCAGTTAGCAACTAACTCCCCGCGGGATACCGCGTTTTTATTGATGTTGTGTGGGTCTCTTACATTGGTAAGTGCTGCAACTTTGCCGTTACGCGTAACGCCCATCCAGGTGCCATTAGCTTCTAAATCCTGCCCAGCTAGTACGTGCGGGTGACTTTCCCAAAATGTTGAAGGTGCAGTTGGTCGTGCGTAAAACTCGTCTCGATTCGCTGCAATTATAAGAGGGTAGTCATCTCGCATCTTGTTTGCGATAAATAAAATACACATAGCTTACCTAGTGTCCTTGTATTAACTTGTTCACCACACATCCTTCAACCGCTTGTGTTAACAATTGCGTTACATATTTATTTTGATTACTCTTCGTCGATGTACGCGCAGTATGATGTGCTACGTCATAAGAGAATATGCGGGTACAAAACAGAAAAAGAAAGCACGAAGGCCTATGAAGTATTGAGAGAAACCTGCCGATAAATCCATGCCGATGTAGCTAACCAGTATTAAAGCCCTAAACCAAACCTTAAGTAAAACTTTAAATAAAACCCAATATAGAAAAAAACAGAGCATAATAATAATGACAAAACCCTCGCACCCTAATAACCATTCTCAATTAGCTAATAACGTCATCGTGGGGAACAATATACCGCGAAAATGGCCAAATTGGCTGTCTTCATTTGCGGCATGGGTGCTCACAAAAAGAGGCTGGCGAGTAGAAGGCGAACTCATTAATCAGAAAAAAGCCATATTAGCGGTAGCACCGCATACATCAAACTGGGACTTCTTTATAGGCTTATTCGTGGTTTTTTCATTCAAACTCAATATTAACTTTTTCGGCAAACACACCATTTTTAAGCCGCCACTAGGTGCCATTGTGAGAAGGCTAGGGGGCATCCCTATTGAAAGAAGCAAAGCCCACGGTGTGGTCACCTCCATTGCAAGTAAAATTAAAGAGGCTGATCAGCTTATTCTTGCTTTAGCGCCTGAAGGTACACGCAGTCCCATTTACCCATGGAAAACGGGGTTTATGCACATTGCACAACAAGCTGAAATTCCAATCCAAGTCTTAGGGTTAGACTACGCTAGAAAGAGAATTGTATTGGGGCCGATTATTCAGAAAGTGACTAATATAGATGAACAAATGCAAACTATTTATACGTTTTATGATAATGTTTGCGCAAAATATCCTAAAAACTGCATTATAAAGCCATAACCATTTGTGTAAGTGGTATATACGCATCCGTCTTACATAGACAAATACGGTGCGAATTTGGCTAGGTCGCAAACATCTATTTTCGGAGCTTCACCCGTGACAAAATTGGGATTCACAACCCGTCAGGTACATTCTGATCGCATGCTAAACACCCCGGAACATGGCGGTGTACACAGCAGCACATCTAATTCGGTTCTTTTTGAGTTTAAAGATGCGCAAGGCATTATCGATGCGTTTCAAGGTAAGCGCGCAGCTCACGTTTACTCTCGTTCTTCTTCGCCTTCTGTGGCTGCATTGCAAAATATGCTAAATGATTTAGAAGGCGGTGTAGGTACGTTATGCTACTCAACCGGTATGGCGGCTATAAGCAGTTCTCTATTCGCTTTGTTAAAGTCGGGCGATCATTTAATCGTAAGCCAATACCTCTTCGGCAACACAAGAAGCTTTTTCGAAACCATTAAAGACTTCGGTGTGCAGGTTACCTACACTGACGTGACCGACATTCAACAAGTTAAAGAAGCGTATCAGCCAAACACGAAAGGTGTTTACACGGAAACCGTGGCTAACCCTGTAACACAGGTTGCTGACCTTCACGCTATTGGTCAATATTGTGAAGAGAAAAGCATATTGTTTATGGTTGATAACACCATGACACCGCCGCCAGTTTTCTACGCAAAAAATGTTAAGGCGTCGCTAGTGTTTTGCTCATTGACCAAATACATCGCAGGACACGGCAATGTATTAGGTGGGGCAGTGGTTGACACAGGCAACTTCGACTGGACAAAGTTTGACAACCTCAAGTCTGATTATCAGGTTGCAGATACAGCGCAGTGGGGCATTACCCAAATTAAAAAGAAAGGCTTGCGCGACCTAGGCGCTACATTGGCACCGCAGTCAGCTACGGCTATTGCTTTAGGCATGGAAACCCTTGATCTACGTTTAGCACGAAGCCAGCACAATGCTATGCAGCTAGCAACGTTTTTAGACAACCACCCTAAAGTATCTAACGTGTTTTATCCGGGTCTTGCCGATCACCCACAACATTTTATGGCACGTGAATACTTAAACGGTGGCTATGGCGCAATTTTAAGCTTTGATCTTATTGATGATGCTGACCCTGTTGCGTTTTTGAACGAAATGGAGCTGGTAATCTGTGCCACCCACTTAGGCGATAATCGCACCCTTGCCCTACCTGTTGCGCCTACGATTTATTTCGAGAACACGGCAGAAGAGCGTGAGCTTATGGGTATCTCCGATACGATGTTACGTCTTTCAGTAGGTATTGAAGATACACAAGATCTGATTGCGGATTTTGAAAAGGCATTAAGTACAATTTAAATAGTGCCTTTAAACACGGTTGGAGGGGCTGAGCCCCTCCAATTAATTTACACAACGTTTTGTCATAAAACGTAATTAACAAAGCTAGTCTGTAGGTGCTAAACCATCAAGTAGTGCCAACTGTGGCAAATCACCTTCCATCGCGCCATCTAGCGCAATTGCCGTGTAAATTTCGCCATTTTCTAGTGATAGCACGCCCGTTTCAATTGCCGCTGTCTTGGTACCAGTAGGCGTAACCGTCACTACGTAGTCACCTTCCGTCAAGCTTACGTAACCTGTTTCAACAAGCTCACCAGTCTCAAAGGCAATATCAGCAAACGCTGGGTCCACCGCATCAATTTCACCATCTGCAGTTACGTAAATGTCTACGTTACCTGTTGAAGGTGAAGCATGTACAATGCGCACTTTCGCTTCTGTTGCAACAGAACGTGGCATATCAACAAGTACATCAAGTTCTGGTGCAGCTAAAACGTTATTTGCGATGGCGGTATATGACATACCCACTTCCAGTGCCAAGGGAGCGTCGTCGATTGCAACTACGCTACTATCGCTGTCAGCAACAACATCAATCAAGTAATCGCCAGCGGCAACCGATAAATAGTCTGTTGTACCAGGAAACGCAATAGCATCAACCAAGACGATTTCATTGTTAGCAATTACGTCCACGGCTGGCGCATCGCTAATACCATGTACTACGCGAATTTCAGCACCTGCTTCTGAATCCCATATCTTGAAACTGCTGTCACCGTCTGCAGCTAAAAGCGTAACAGGTGAATCACCGGTTCCTACGTTGTCAGTAGCAGCAATAAGCAAATCAGCACCGTCAGCTAAGTTAACAGTACCTGAGTTGTATACAACCGTCGTCTCACCTGCCGGTGTAATACGGATTTGATAATCGCCTGCTGGTACTTGGATTAAATCAGTAGCATCTGTGAATTCAGCGGTAACGAGTGGTTGTTCTGCGGTAATATCCGCTTCTGGAGCAGTCACGTAAATGTCAACCGTCGGAGCCAAAGACGCTGCATGTACAATCTGTACTTGCGCATTACCGGCATCAACGGCAGTTTCCATGCTTGTTACTGTTAACAACGCAAGTGTTTCATCGCTCACGTTTCCTACGGCAAAGACATCGTAGTTCATGTCAGCTTCTAGCGTTACGTCAGCTTGAAGTACTTCAGCATTCTCACCTGGCAGAATGCCGATAACACCTATGTCGTAGGTACCTGTTTCCACTTCGAATCGAGATGAAGCAACTTGATAGTCAACGTTTTCTAAACCATTAAGGATTGCATCATTGGCAGTAACGTTAACCATAGGGGCATCAGATGCGGCGTGAAACACGCGCACATTTGAATACTCGATAACGGGGGCGGGGACTTCAACTACGTCATCGTCGTCATCGTCAGAGCAGCCAATTAAAAATAGTGGTAAGATTGAACATGCAAGGAGTGCTTTGGTCCTTCTCATTTTTTGTATCCTCTTAATTGTGTTGTGGCAAACTCGATTACGCTAGGTAATTATGGGAAGATCATCCTCCTTGCAACATTAACGCAATGTAATGTTTTCAAATGATTTACATGGGCGTTCTATTTATCACGTTCTGTTCGACAAATTAGAACGAATTCCTCATTTTTTTGAGATTTTCATCCAAACTTATTCCGGTAACATTGTTGTGTATCATCGAAACAACAAACTTGGAGTACGGCATGAAATCAGTATTAGCTATATTTTCCAGCCTTAGTGACGAACAAGGTAATTCTTCAAAAATTGCAAACGAGTATCTTTCAAAAATTGAAAGTGATGATTCGGTTAGAATTAACCGCGTGGATGTAGCCTCACTGGCACTACCTCACTTAACTGGCGCAGAAATGCAGGCGTGGATGACGGAAGCAGCGGAGCGAGATGAGTCTCAGCAAGCACTAGCGAAGATCTCGGACGATATTGTTAAAGCAGTGAAAGCGGCTGATGAAATTGTATTGGCAGTGCCAATGTACAATTTTGGTATTCCATCCAGCCTAAAAGCCTACTTCGATCGCATTGCACGGGCAGGAATAACGTTCAAATATACAGAAACTGGCCCTATCGGTTTGTTAGAAAACAAAACAGCCAGGGTTTTTGCTGCCCGTGGGGGCGTTTATGCAGGATCAGATTTTGATACACAGACGCCATACTTAAAACATTTTTTAAATTTCATTGGTATTAGCGATATAAAATTCGTTTACGCTGAAGGACTTAACATGGGCGAGGAGCAGGCAAACAAAGCTTTTGCCGGTGCTAGTGAAAAAATTATTGAACTAACTAACGGCTAAGCACACTAAATTAATGCAGTTAGCTAAAACGTAGGAAGTATGTTTTCAGCTAAAAGTGTGTTCCAAGTTGAGTGTGCTTGATTGCCCCGCCTATTAGGTGGGGCTTTTTTATGTGCAGAACTTCGTGCGGGTATTCTTTTGAATTAAACAAGAATGAATAATCGAATACCTATTCACCCTTGATAAGTGCTTCAACATCGGCAATGAAAGTAGGATCAGTAGGCTTAGTTGAACTAGGGTAGTGAGTGATTTGTTTACCTGTGCTGTCAATCAAGTATTTATTGAAATTCCAAGAGGGCGCTTTGCCAGTGGCAGTTTTAAGCATTCGATACATAGGGTCTGCGTCGTCACCTTTCACAGAGATAGGTTCAAACATAGGAAACTTCACGCCATAGGTTAATTCACATAGCTCTGCCGTTTTACCTTCATCGCTATCTTCTTGATTGAAGTCGTGTGAAGGGAAACCAAGTACAACAAAATCTTTATCTTTATAGTCGCTGTATAGCGCTTCTAACCCTTCAAACTGTGGAGTGAAACCGCAATAGCTGGCAGTGTTCACAACCAATATTGTCTTTCCCGCATATTCACTACACAAATTCACCGTTTCTTGGGAGTTAAGTTTACGCTTCATGAATTTTAGTACGCTAGGGCATTCGTTCGCGATACTTGAAGTAGTAAAAAAGCTAAGCGCAATCAACGCCGGTACAATAGCTTTTGCTTTCATCTTGTTTTACCTCATCAGTTAATTTTTGTTATTTTGTTTAGGTCGAATGACCAAATATTCAACACCATAAACGCGGTTGCTTTACGTTTGGTTCACTATCACAATCGATGAACGTTAGCGCTTTAGCCATTGCTCTGCGTATAATGTTAACGTTTTTTACATAACAACGACTTAAAATAATGAAAAAATACTCTTCTTTACTCATTGCGGCTAGCGTTACCTTTGCGTTGGGTGGATGTGCAAGCACCACTAACGAACCATCTAGCCAAGTAACGTCTACATCGCTTCCTGCTGCCGCAGTTCAGCAAACCGTTGCACCAGATGTTGCGCCTCAGACCAGCGCGCAAAAAGGTGAAATTACTTTAAAGCAAATAATGTCCGACCCTCAATGGATTGGCGCCTTGCCTGAAAGTATGGGGTGGTCGGTAAACGGCGATAAAATTGTTTTTGAAAAAGAAAAACAAAACAGTGCACTGAAAGATGTTTATGTTGCAGACCTTTCTAACCCTGCAAATGCGGTAAAATCACCGTTATCAGATTTACACAAGTACCGTTTTGACGAACGTGTAGTAAGGGACGACGGGGTTATTGCCTATTCATTTGAAGACAGTGTTTATGTGCAATTTACAAATGGTGAAACCGTGCGTATTGCTCGCGGTGGTAACGCGCTATCGACACTTTCATTTATGACTGATGGTCGCTTAATGGCGTTAAGCGGTAACAAGTTCATTGCTATCGACCTATCTAACGGTACGCGCGAAGAATTGCTTAGCTGGCAATTTAGCGACGAGCCCAAAGCGATTGAGCCACCTAAAGACTATATTGCCGAGCAACAGCAGTCGCTGGTGGAATACATCAAACTGCAGCGAAAAAACAAAGAAGATAAAGAAAATGCACAAAAGGCGCTGGCTAAAGCAAATGAGAGCGTAGCACCTACGCCATTTTACTTTGATAAGTCGCACCGACTAGCGGGGATCAGCGTATCGCCTGCGGGCAAGTTCGCAGTAGTTGCAACCACTGAAAGCAAGCCTACCCGTGATGACAGCGACATCATGCCGCATTATATTCAAGAAGACAGCCGCATTGCTGCGAAACCTGTGCGCCAACGTGTAGCTGATGCAGAGTCGGTAAACCATACACTTTGGCTATTGAATTTAAAAACAGGCGAAAAAAGTGAACTAAAATACTTCAATTTGCCTGGTTATAATGACGATGTACTTGCCACAGTAAAAGCAGAAAACGCAGAGGTAAAAGGCGCGACCTACGAAGTAAATCGTTTGCCGCGCGACATTACCTTATTGCAAAGCTGGTACTGGACCAAGCCTTCTATTCGCTGGCACAAAAACGGTAACGCCGTAGCGGTCATGCTTGAAGCGTGGGACAACAAAGACCGCTGGATTGCCACGGTGGACTTAGCAAACAAAACGCTAGAAAACCAGCATAGGCTTCATGATGACGCGTGGGTAAACTACCGTTTCAACGCGTTTGATTGGCTAAATGACAGCGAGACGCTTTACTATCAATCTGAGCATACAGGTTACTCGCATTTATATGTTCAAAAGCCAGGCGAAAAACCTGTCGCGCTCACCAGCGGCCGTTTTATCGTTGACGATTTAACTCTTTCTAGCGATGACAACTATATCTACTTCAAAGCTAACATGGAGCACCCGGGGCTTTACGAAGTTTATCGTGCTGATTTAAGCAACAATACCATCGACACCATGACTGATTTGAATGGTATGACCGACTATTCACTTAGCCCTGATGGCAAAAACTTGCTATTAAGCCATAGTAAAGTGAATCAGCCACAAGAGCTTTATGTTAAGCCGGTTGATGAAACTACCGCGGCAAAGCAAATAACCCAGAGCACCAGTGCTGCTTCAACGCACTCCCTTGGGCGGTACCTAACATCGTTGCTATTGAATCGTCGCATACCGATGCACCTATTTACGCACGCGTATATCTTCCAGAGAATTACGACAAGACAGCACCAAATAAAGCGGTTGTGTTTAACCACGGCGCAGGCTATTTGCAAAACGCCCACATGGGTTGGTCTGGTTATTTTAGAGAATACATGTTCCACAGTATGCTAGTGCAGAAAGGCTACGTTGTACTTGATATGGACTACCGCGCAAGTGCTGGCTATGGACGCGATTGGCGCACCGCTATTTATCGCCAAATGGGTACACCTGAAGTACAGGATTTGCATGACGGTGTTAACTGGCTTGTCGAAAATGCCAATGTAGACCGTGAGCGTATTGGCACGTATGGTGGTTCATACGGCGGCTTCTTAACCTTTATGTCTATGTTTACCGCGCCAGATTTGTTTGCTGCAGGTGCTGCACTTCGCCCGGTAACCGACTGGGCGCACTACAACACGCCATATACGGCCAACATTCTCAATACGCCAGATATAGACCCCATCGCGTTTGAGCGCAGCTCGCCAATTTATTTCGCAGATGGGCTAGAAAAACCGTTGCTTATTAACGCGCCTATGGTTGATGACAATGTGTTTTTCCACGACACAGTGCGATTGGTACAGCGTCTTATTGAGCTAGAGAAGGAAGATTTTGAAACGGCCATTTATCCGGTAGAACCTCATGGCTTTGTGCAGCCAAGCTCTTGGCTAGATGAATACCGTCGTATCTATAAGCTATTTGAAGAAAACTTATAAGTGAACCTTCGTGCGTAAACAACTAAAAGTCTAAAATACACTGGGTTGTTCCCAATGTGGTCTATACGAACGCTACAAAAAGGCCCGAGTTCAGTTGAACTCGGGCCTTTTTGTTTTTTGTTCGGTGGCTTATCTATTTTCTATCCGTCTTAAAGAGTCTATATGCATAGAACGAACGCTGTTACATCGCCAGCGGTTTATTTTCTTTTCGCCGTAACAAACATAAGTAAAAAGATCGCAATACCGGTCAGCGCACCAAATAAATGTGCATCTACGGCAACTTTTGCATCAATAAGATTTGCGACTTGTTTACTACTACCGTCAACTTGCTCGTATCCCACTTTTATGGCTAAACCAATAAGTAACAACCAACCTGACTTCATCTTTTCTTTAATATCCACACAAGCACCCCACGCGAAAATACCGTGTAACGCGCCAGACAAACCTGCGTACCAAATCAGATCTGGAGAGAAGAAATAAAGACCGATACTGGTTCCTAAGCAGCACCACACGAAAACTTTTAAGTACAACCCAATGCGATAATGCTCGCCGTGTAGGGCCCACAACAGCGCCAGACCTGCTAAATTTAAAAGTAGGTGGTACACATTAGTGTGAACGATATTGCCGCTGACTATACGCCACGTCTCCAGGCCTTGAATGGCATACCTGTCGTAAGCCAAATAATTGCCAGACATAGGCTCAAAGAAAAACGCGACAACAGAGCATAGCGCAATAAAAAGGGGGCCCGCACTATACTTAAGCGAAAACGGCAGTGACATCATCAGTGTTAGTTATTTTTGAATTTAGAATTTGCTGGCTATGATACAGAAATTGCTTACTGGGTGAAAACTGAAGTACACCTGAAATAAAAAAGATGACAGTAAAGGAGTGATTATGTCTTACATCATTACCGAAAATAATCAGCAGTGCTTAACTATTACACTTAACCGTACCGACAAGAAAAATGCGTTAACGCGCGACATGTACCAAGAAATGGCAAATGCTATTTTAGGCGTTAAAAATGATGGCTCAACTAAGGCGGTGGTGATTAAAGGTGCCGGCGATTGTTTTACCGCAGGAAATGATATTGGCGACTTTGCGCAGCAACAAGATGGTGCTCAAGTGCCTGAGACGGCAGCGTTTATGCGTGCACTAGCCGCATGTAGCTTACCGGTTATTGCACAAGTTCACGGCTTGGCGGTGGGCATAGGCACAACGCTTTTACTTCACTGCGATTTTGTATACGCGACACCAGATACCCGATTTGTTCTACCGTTCATCAACTTAGGGCTTGTTCCCGAGTATGCATCAAGTTATCTTTTGCCTAAGGTTGCAGGTCATATCAAAGCGGCAGAGTGGCTTATGCTGGGAGAACCCTTTACCTCTGTCGATGCTTATCAATTTGGTATATTGACAAAAATTGTCGATGCACAGGAAATAGATCAAACTGTTCAATCTACGGTAGACAAACTCATTGCTAAGCCTTCATTCTCGCTTAGACAGACTAAAGCACTATTAAAAGGCGATGGGGAACGAACAAACCAACAAATGAATGAAGAGTTTGATATATTTTTAGAAGCGTTAGGTACAACTGCAGCCCAAGAAGCGTTTGATGCGTTTCTTAAGAAACGCCCCATTAACCCCGAAAAATTTAAATAAGAGGAAGTATCATTTTGAGACGCAGTGCTTTTTTCAGAGCTTCAGTAGTTACTCTTGCATTATCTAGTTGCTTCATTTTTGGAGCTAACGCTAAACAAGCTCGCGAAGTGGGTGAGCCAGAAGCGGCCACAGGCTACGTAGAGAAAAAGGCCTTTGAAGCCGAAGACTACATGGTTGTGGCGGCAAACCCTTATGCGTCTTGGGCCGGGAAGAATATTTTAGAAAAGGGCGGAAGTGCAATTGATGCGGCGGTGGCCGTACAATCAATGCTTTCTCTTGTTGAACCACAATCATCAGGTATTGGTGGTGGCGCTTTCATTTTATATTGGGATAACAAGAACAAAGTACTTCATACCTTCGACGGGCGTGAAACAGCACCAAAAGCGGTAAACTCTCATTGGTTCATTGAGGGTAATAAGCCTATGCGCTGGTTAGACGCCGTAGTTGGCGGTAAGTCAGTTGGCGTGCCCGGTGCAGTAAAAGCGTTAGAAATGGCTCAAGGCGAGTTCGGCAAGCTGCCTTGGAATACGCTGTTCGACGATACAATCAAGACAGCTGAAGATGGTTTTAAAGTATCGCCACGTTTAGCTAAGCTGGTGGCATTAGACTATCACCCCGGTCTTAAAACCTTTCCCGCAAGTTCGACCTATTTCTTCCCAGCAGGACTTCCTTTAAAAGAAGGTACGGTTAAGAAAAACAAAAAGCTCGCCAAGACGTTAAAGGGTATTGCTGAAAAGGGCAGTGACTATTTACTGAAGGGAGAGGTTGCTGAAAAAATCGTAAAAGCGGTTAATGGCGCTGAGATAAATCCAGGTCAAATGACTTTGGAAGATTTAGCAAGCTACGAGCCTGTTAAACGTGAACCTGTTTGCGGGCTCTATCACGAGAAGCGTATTTGTGGCATGGCTCCCCCGAGTTCTGGTGGCGTGAACGTCTATCAGATTTTAAAAATGCTAGAAGGCTTTGATCTTAGCCAATACGCGCCGGATTCAGTAGAGTTTGCAAATTTGTACACGCAGGCGAGTGCGCTTTCATACGCTGATCGAGAGAAGTTTATAGCAGATAGTGATTTTACTAACCTGCCGTTTGCGGCCATGATCAACACCGCCTATCTTGAGCGCCGTGCTGAGAATATTGCCGTTGATAAAGAGTGGCGTCGCAAACGTGCTGGTAGTCCGTACGCTGACGCGAACGTAGCGCTTGGTACATCAATGGAGCTGCCAAACACGTCACACGTCTCTATCGTGGACAAAGAAGGCAATGCAGTATCTATGACAACTAGCATAGAGTTTATGTTTGGTTCTGGAATTATGGTAGACGGTTTCTTGCTTAATAATCAGCTTACCGACTTTTCATTTTCTCCGACTAAAAACCGTTTCCCTGTGCCAAATCGCGTAGAGCCTGGTAAGCGACCAAGAAGCGCAATGAGCCCTACAATGGTGTTCGACAAAGAAGGGAACCTAGAAGTTGTTGTCGGCTCGCCGGGCGGCTCTAGAATTGTAAGCTATGTCGCTCAAACCCTAATTGGTGTTTTAGACTTTGGTTTGGATATTCAACAGGCCATCAACTTACCTAAAATAACCAATAGGAATGACTATACGGCGTTAGAGAAGGGCACGCCGATAGCCGAGCTTGAAGAATCATTAAAGGCGCTTGGCCACAAGGTTAAAGTAGTAGATTTGAACAGCGGGCTTCACGGAATTCAGTTTAAGTCGGGCAAGCTAATTGGCGGTGCAGACCCTCGCAGGGAAGGCATTGCAGTAGGGCGCTAATGCTGCGTTTGCGTAGATAGAACAAGATACAGCAGTGTGTTGTTGAGTGAGTGAAAGCGGAAGGTTAAATATCTTCCGCTTTTTTGTTTGCGCTAGGGAGTGCAAATAGAATGGTCGGCTCTTTCTAGTTTCTACTTTTAACCATTCGATTTTTCAAGAAGGAGTAATACCGAACGAACATGTGCGGAAAACGACGCCGCTGGTGTTACTTGAGTAACACGTCAGCCCTAATTGTTGTACTTTTTAATTTCTTCGTTAAGGGTGTCTAAATTAAGTTGGCTAGACCAAAAGTTACGAGTTTTAAATTCAACGACTTTTTGCATTTATATAGTTCCTTCTAAAGCTTTATTCTCTAAATTGTTAGATAGTAATGTAACCTTCAAGGTAAGAAACCGCTTGGCCAGAAATGAGCACGCGGTCACCTGCTACTTCACACTTCACTGTACCACCTCGTTTAGACGCTTGATAAGCCGTAAGTTTTGACCGACCAAACACTTTTGCCCAATAGGGTGCTAATCCCGTGTGAATTGAACCGGTTACTGGGTCTTCATCACCACCGTTCGCAGGCCAAAAATAACGGGATACAAAGTCAAATTGCGTACCCGGTGCTGTCACTACCACATCATAAGGCGCAAGTGTTTTAAGTTTTTCGCTGTCTTGAATTACGCTTAAAACATCGTTCTCATCAGCGTAGACGGCAAAATAAGCTTGATCGTTTTTTAATATGGTTTTGGGTTTGATAGAAAGCCCTCTCAGTAATGCTTCAGGCACGTCATCAACTGGGTGAGGTATTCTATTAGGGAAGTCCATTTGCATGAATCCGTTGTCTTTCTTAACGACTTTCATCATACCCACCGACTTGGCAAAAACAGAAATGTGCGGTAACTGGTAATTATCGCTAAAAATAACGAATGCGGACGCCAGCGTCGCGTGACCACAAAAGTCGATTTCCGTTATGGGAGAGAACCAGCGTATAACAAATACGCCGCTGTCGTCTTCTACCAAAAATGCGGTTTCTGAAAGATTATTTTCAGCAGCGATTTCTTGCATTTTTTCATCGCTGAGCCATTTACCCGTTATAACAACGGCAGCAGGGTTGCCTTTAAACCTTACATTGGTAAATGCATCAACAACGTTAATCTTAATTTTCATACGAGCGCGCTTTTTTTAATATTCTTGCAAGATTCGGTTTAATTGGCATTACTTTAAATGGACTAACGTTAGCCCCGCCTGTATTTCCATGAGGTACTAGCCCAAAAATAGTTTTCGTGGCTGCGCCTGCTATTCTGAAAAGCTGACCAAGAAACTCACGTAAACTGCCTGTCTTCACTGCCCATAAAAGCATTTGAACATGTACTTTAACGTGCAGCCTTGTAGAGGCTTGACCAAGAACATGGGCATTTTCTAAGTGTGTAAAAGCACTCTGCTGGTTGTTTTGATTTTGTTCTTTACGAGCCAGCGCTAGTTCTGCTTCTACATGAGGGCGAACATTTTGTGTAAAGCCTTTTGGTTTCGACATGGTGTAAGCGCCCTTTATTGAGGTTGAATTAAACCAAGCTCTTTTTGCATTTTCTTGGTTAATCCTAACGAAACTAGCTTAAACGACGCGCTTAAGTAATATTCTAACGCCTCATCCTCATCGTTTTCGCAACTGTACTGCTGTATCCACTTCATCCCTCGACTAGCAAGATAAGGCGCAGGCCTGTAGCCAGGTTTTTCTTCCAAAAAATAATAGTTTTGTTCAGACGTTTTAAAAGTAAAAGCAGGATGTCCGTCCTTGCCAATACTCCCTATAGCAAAGACTTTTCCACCTATTTTCCATACTTCTGAATTTCCCCACTGAACAACATGAGTAGAGTGGGGCAGTGCATTGCAAAAGTGATTGAATTCATCAAGGGTCATATCATTCTATTTGTTAAAGAAACTGGCTAGTGGTTATCGAGCATCTTAATAAAGGTTTGGTTCATATCGCTACCACTTTTTAAGAACTCATAGTTAAGCAAATGGTCTGCGCCTTGATAATTTATGTGCTTACATTTCTTTTCAGTGCGTGCATTTATCCTCTCACATACTGTGTCAGCCATCGTTGGCGATGGCCAAATCTCATCGTTTTCGCCAGTCATTAACACAACATTAGCACTGATATCCTGTACCGGAATATTAGCGTCACCGCTGTCCGAACGGTTTTCTAAAGATTGTGTATAAAGATCTAGCAAACCATTGACTTCGCCCGACGGATTGAAAGGAACAAATGCTAAGTCCTTTCCGTTGTGAGTCCAGCTCGATCTAGGTACTTTACTCCAATCTTTCAAAATACCGGCCCAAACAACAGAGCTAGGCGCAATGGCAATCATACCTTCACGTAAAGCGGACTTTTCCGTAATCGTTACTTTAAATTTTACATGTTCATCGACGAATTCGTCTGCAATTAAACTAATAAAAGCATCAATATCCTGAATTGTAGTATCAGGTTGCTGTCGAGCATTTTTGGCTTCTACAAACTTTGTCGCTAGTTGCTTCAGTTCTCCCTCAGAGAGAGCTGAATTGGCAGCAAGCGATAGAAGTAAAAAGCTAATAAAAACAAGAGATTATGCATAATCTTCCTTGTGTGTATAACGTTGAAATAAAGGGCGCAGACATGTGAGCTAAAATCCGAGTGAGCTTGATTTATTTGTTATACGTACCTAACTAAACCAATCGAAATAAGTATAAAAGAAAGAACAAAATACTTATGACTATTTGTATTGAAGCCCACATTTTGTTTAAACCAAATCTTTACTGGTTTGCTTAACATATAGGGTGATAACAGCAACCCACGTAATAAACATAAGGCACCTAATGTCATAGCTATTGAGCCGAAGTTGAGTGTGTTAGTTCTTTGAAAGGACATTACTTCTACAAATATCAGGATCGCCATAGCTACTTTGATTAATATTGTAGAACGCTGAACTTTTATTGCTATGTCTTCCATTGAGATTAAATCCTAAAATTAATTATAACGCTGAGCTTTAGTCCGCTAGAACATGGGCTAAAATCCGAGCGAAGCGAGCCAGCCCACGTGTTACTGTCCCAGTGAGCCCCTGAGCGACTTTAGTGGTTTTCTATGTGTCGCCTACTATACATTCTGCAACCTTCATTACTGGGGGGGTACTGAAATCGAGCTGCAAAGTTGTAACTGCAGGCTGGCGTTCATCGTTTAATTCCGTAGGCTGCCATCTGAAATTTTTAAGTGATTTTGTTGCTGAGCGGATAAAAGTAGAGTCAGGAATAGCCTTAATAACTTGGATGTTTTGTGCTTTCCCTTCACTGCTGATCACAAATGAAAAATCGACACAACCACTTATGCCTTTCCAAGCTGCATCTATAGGGTATATAGGGTAGTCGTTTTTCGAAACAATCCACATTTTTTCAAGGGACTTTTTGTTACCTACAAAATCAATTGGTTGTATTTCGTTACTCTTACCGTCCGGAGTTGAATTACAAGCTGATAGTGCTATGGCACAAGCCAAAAATATGATCCTTCTCATTTTTCCTCTATTGTTTCTCGTAACACATAACGCTTCAATATGAAGCGTGCGTTGTTTGCGCGTCCCAGCCCAACTTGTTGGGCGGCCATAATTTATTTGTATGTGGCATGTAAATAAGACGCACCAATACCCTTGTTTTCGGTGGTTGTGCATAATAGCCACCACATTAATTTCCCTGTTTTCGATAATTTCATAAATAATAGAGTATGGGTACCTGCTTAAGACAAAGCGACGATGAGTTTGTCTCATTTCTGTCATGCCGATGGCAAAGAGCTAACTGAATCAATGGTTTCCTGAAGCTCTTGGATAAATTCGTGACCCAACCCCTGCGACTACTCTTGATACCAATAAAACGACTCTTTTAATTCCCTTTTAACCTCTGGGTGAAAGGAAACAGGCAGCATCTTTTAATTAATATCCTTTTCTATCTCTTCCCTACTGATGCTTTTTACCGCACTAGACTCTAGCGCTGCGAGCTTCTGCAAACGAAGCCAATGGGCTGCAGAAGGTTTACCGAAAACGAGTTCAAGACGAAGAGCCATCTCTGGGGTGATAGCCTCTTTACCATTAAGAACTTTCGATAATGTTTTACGGCTCACATCTAAATCGTTGCACTACATTAGTAATGGTCAGTTCTAGAGCATCAATAACAAGATCTTTGAGTATCTAACCGGGATGCGCAGGGTTATGCATATTCATTAGTGATAATCCTCATAATTAACGATTTCGACATTTCGTCCAACAAAGCGGTATGTTACTCTCCAGCTTCCACTTACCAGGACAGACCAAATATCACTTCTGTTACCTTCGAGTTTATGTATATAAAGTCCTGGTAAATCCATGTCATCAGGTGTTTCGGCTTGATCAAGATTCGACAGAATAAGACGAAGCTTATTCTCGTGCTTTTTCTGAATGCCTGACGTGGTTCCTTTAGCGTAAAACTTTGAAGGCCTTTATGTATAAAACTCTTAATCATGACTCTATTGTAACCTTAGGGGTTACGGATTGCCGGCGTAATTTTTTGAGCGCATAACATTAAGCTAAGTGGCGCAGTTGCGTGGGGAATAATGGCGAAGCTGCGCACGAGTATGCGTCCCAGCGAACGTAGTGAGTTCTAACAGTTGTTTGTTAGATAGGTACCTAAAGCGATCTCGAAATTTGTTTGCATGTAGATACGTCATTAGCCCTAGCACTACTATATTTTTCTCCATTTTTTCTGAAAACTAGCCTACAGCTTTGGCTTCTGCCATCCGGATCGAAAGTTGATTTTGGATATTCCAATACCATGCGCTTATTCGCAGGGTATACATAGTGTAATTCGACAGTCCGACTCCCTTTGTTATGTAGAGCGTAAAAAACGTCAAGATATTGTTTGTAACCATAGTATGTACACAATATTGGTACCACAGGAGAAAACAAAATGATTTTATATAAGCTCAAAGCTGTATCGTATTTAACCTTATAAATTAGGCCAACAACAACACTTAAAAATGCCGCTGCAATGGAAACATTTCTGATGACCTCAAAATGAAAGAGAGGTATAGCGGGATCTGTTAATGTGATATCCATGACAAGTGTCTAACTTCCCGCATAACGGTCAAAAATACGTAGGCTACAATACTGAGCGAAGCGAAGGGAGCCTACGTGTTTTTGTCCCTAGCGAGATAATTGGACTCCCCAACCTAATAGGTTGGTCTAACATTTACGTTGTCACACACAAAGGTTAGGTAGGAGTCCATGTATGTATAATATGCTCACTGGTGTAGATTTCGCAAAAAAAGAGATTCAAGTTTGCGTTGCTAAATCGAATAAAATAATTCGCAATATGGCGATGACGCCCACCGCTTTTTCTAATTGGCTAGCCACTCAAAAGCCAATGACAGTTGTTTTCGAAGCGTGTGCAACGTCAAATTATTGGTATCAATGTGCGCGTGAATACGGGCATGATGCCCGTTTAATATCAGCTAAGCTTGTATCGAATATTCGTCAAAACCAAAAGACTGATAAGAATGATGCCGAGGCGGTTTTACAGGCATCACAACTTAGTAACGTGAAATTTATTAGCGGGAAGTCTAAGGAGCAGCAAGAGCTTCAATCGCTTGTTCGTATGCATCAACTATCAGTAAAGCATAAAGTTGCTTACGGGAATCAACTTTGTTCGTTACTTTTAGAGTTCAACATTAAGTTATCACCAACAGATACGGGGTTGAACAGTGCAATACAGTCGATATTAGAAGATGCAGAAAATGGATTTAGCGCGATATTCAGAGATGCATTACACACGGCATGGCATCAATACCTTAAGAGTATAGAACTCGTGAAGCACTACGAACAGAGTGTAGCTAGAGCCAGCAGAGCATCAGAAGCTTGCAAAAATCTCATGAAGATAGAAGGTGTTGGCCCGACAAATGCGGTTAACCTGTACATAGCGCTAGGTTGCTGTGAGTTGGGTGTTTTCAAAAAAGCGCGAGACGCTGCTGCGTGTATTGGTTTAACGCCAATACAACATTCTTCAGGTGGAAAAGTGCGCTTGGGTTCTATAGGTAAAAATATCCGGAATTCGTCATTGCGCGCTAACTTGGTTGCAGGTGCGATGTCAGCAGTAAACCAGGCAGTTAAACGTGATTCACGAACCAAGAAAGATGAATGGATTAAAGGGTTAGTAGAGCGGCGAGGTAAACGGTGCGCTGCTGTGGCGCTGGCCAACAAAACAGTTAGAACGGCATTTTCGTTGCTACGCAACGGAACTGAATATAAAGCAGAGTTATTAGCTGCTTAGTTTTAAGTTAACAACTAAATGCGCCATACGAGATAAAAATCAGCTTGGTAAGCCAGTGCTGCGCTCAGGGCATAAAAGCCCGCCAGCGAGATGTGGCATCAAGTTCGCGTAAATATCATAGAGCCGGGATAGCTTCCCATTATGAGCTCGTACATAAGCACGCATTACATCTTGAATGGTAAAAATAGTTGTTGACTATGGGGAGTCCACATAAGCGTAGCGAGTGTTGATGCGTTTGTTATACGCAATTTGCCACACCTGTAGCGCATTGCTACAATGTGATAATGAACGATTAGGAGACATATTATGGCAACCGCGAGCGTAAGACTAGACCAAGATCTAGTCGAGAAAGCTACCATTATGGGCAAAGCACTAAACCGAACTATGCCAAAACAGATTGAGCACTGGGCAAAAATAGGTGAAATGATGGAAGATAATCCTGATTTACCATACGAATTTGTGAAACAGGCAATTATTTCCAAAGCGGAAAAAGAGGCAGGAAAATTGGAGCCTTACGATTTTGGCTAAGATTACGAGTGTTTTACAGACAGCTAATTTTAAGAGAGCAGTAAAGAAGTTACATAAGAATCAGAAAAAAGACTTGGATAAAGCTGTTAAGGAGTTGATGGACGATCCTCTTCTAGGTGAGCAGAAAAAAGGCGACCTAGCCTTTCTTCGCGTGCACAAATTCAAGATGGTCAAGCAGTTAACTTTACTTGGTTACAGCTACGAGGATGGCACTGTAATACTTGAGTTGATTGCACTTGGATCTCATGAAAATTTTTATCGCGATGTTAAAAAGTTATTCTGACCAATTGCGTATAACACCCGCATAACGGGCAATAACACGTAGGCTAAAATACTAAGCGAAGCGCAGGGAGCCTATGTATTATTGTCCCAGCGAGCCCGCGAGCGGCTTAATGTGATTGTTATGCGCTATTGACTTACAACGCGCAAGTACCATAATTAGGTATATATTGGTACTTGGAGAAATCAGATGGCTAAAAACACCAGCATTACCCTTGGAGACCATTTCGATGGCTTTATTGCTAGCCAAATTCAAACTGGTAGGTATGGTTCAGCAAGTGAGGTGATTCGTTCAGCTCTTCGCTTGCTAGAAACACAGGAAACCAAATTAAACACTCTGCGTCAATTACTTGTAGCAGGTGAAGAAAGCGGCGAAGCTGAATACGACCTTGAGCATCTGATATCAGAACTAGATGGTGAATTAAAAGAGTGAAACCGTTTAAGTTAACCGTACTAGCAAAATCAGATCTAAAAGATATTGCATTGTTTACGCAACGGAAGTGGGGCCGAGAACAGCGTAATGTATATCTTAAACAATTCGACGATTCATTTTGGATGTTGTCTGAAAATCCTGATATTGGTAAAAACTGCGACGAAATAAGAGATGGATACAGAAAATTCCCTCAAGGTAGCCATGTGATTTTCTACAAACAAACGGGCAGTCAGGAAATTCTGATCATAAGAATCCTTCATAAAAGTATGGATGTAAATCCTGTACGCTTTGGCGCATAACTTCCACATAAGGGGCAGTAATACGTGGGCTAAAATTAGGAGCGGAGCGACAGAGCCTACGTGTTACTGTCCCAGCGAGCCTGCGAGCGGCTTAATGTGATTGTTAAATGCCGCCTACTCTGACTTTGAAAAACTTAGTTTTTTCGCTTAAATGTTGATATGACCAAGGAGGGTTTACCACATCAATGTTAGAAACGCCCAGCGTAGCAAGCCCTTCGAGTGAATAGTACCAGCCGATAAAGTCTTCTTTCTCGGCGAACTCTTTATATTCGGAAGATTGCCCTAGTGTTGTTATTTTCTGGTCCACACCAATTTTTTCGAAGAAGTTTCGCTCACGAATTACAGCTAACTTCATATATTTTTCTAAGTTCTGCTTTGTTGATTCCCGCTCTTCTTCAGGAAGAGCATCAATAAACGATGTTATTTCTTTCTCCATTCCGGTTGTACCACCATGGAAACCAATAACTGCGTGATTCGAAATCCTGTGATGATTTGCTGCAGAAAAAACGTAGTTGGCACATGATGAGAGACAATAATCATTGACCTCAAGCTTCAAATCATAGTCATGAACAATATTACCAAGATCCATTCCATGATTGATTTCACCGCCTTCGGAAGTTATAGACAGCCATTCAACTTTACTCTTTGCATTGTTCAGAATTGAAAGAAGTTTCTGATTTGCTGATGGCGATAATTTACCGTGATAAATTACTGTGTTTTCGTTCAAATCAACTGTTGTTTCACTAGCATGTGCTGACACGCATGACAGAGAAATAACTAAAATAAAAGACCAAAAAAGTTTAAACATGCTGCTTCCTTGTGGCATTTAACTTTAAGCTAAGGGGCGCTAGCGCGTGGGCTAAAATCCGAACGAAGTGAGTCAGCCCGCGTGTTAGCGTTCCAGCGACCGAAGGGAGTGAACTTGAGCGCTTTGTTAGAAGCAGAGCCTGTTCC
>NZ_JAHHDX010000049.1 GCF_018619335.1 Alteromonas sp. ALT199
TATAAATACAAGGTGTTATACGAAGGTATATATTCTTATACTTTCGAATAGGTAGTGCTACTTAGCCGTGTAATTGCCCTTTACCATGCCGTTACACCACCGTCTACAGCTATCGTTTGGCCGTTCATATAGCTATTCCCCGGTGAAAGCATGAGCATCATAGTATTAACAATTTCTTGCGGCTCACCAAGACGCTTCATAGGGCTGCCCATGCCAAGTTGTTCTCGAGCTTCAGGGGTATTGTAACCGTCTACGTTTAAAATATTGGTAGGGCTGTAGAAAGGGCAAATAGCATTAACGCGAACATTTTTGCGTCCATACTCTACAGCAGCGGTGCGCGTTACTCCTGACACCGCGTGTTTTGCCGCAGCGTAAGCACCACCTTTGGGGGCGCCGCCTAGCCCCGCGAGTGAGCTAACGTTAAGAATATGGCCCTGTTTTTGTGCAAGCATAACCGGAATTTGATATTTCATGCCAAACATCACGCCTTTAACGTTTACAGCGAACTGCGCATCTATAATGTCTTCTGTCATCTGATGTACAGGGGCGGGGGTGTGCGCAATGCCCGCATTATTTACAGCTATATCCAATTGACCGAAGGTTTCCATAGCTTTATCAACTAATGCTTTGTTAAACGGCTCACTTGCTATGTTGCCAGCAAGCACTACTACATCAGTCAGGGCTTTTACATCTTTTTGCGTTTCTTCAAGAGCAGCCTCGTTGATATCAGAAAGCACGAGTTTAGCGCCTCGATTGGCAAGACCCAAAGATAATAAGCGACCAAAACCGCTGCCAGCACCAGTAATTAATACAACTTGCCCGGTAAAGTCGAGTAATGCATCCATGATAATTTCCTGTTTTTTAGTTTGTTTATGTCTGTCGATAACACAGCTGTTTGTAGTTAATCTTGGCGTTTACTTGAGCTGTGTTTGTTTAATAAATTGAATGAGTAAATCAGCTAGCTCTTCACCCTTATCTTCTTGAATAAAGTGACCACCATTTTTTACTAATGTATGGGGCATGCCGTTGCAGCCAGGCACAAGTTTTTGAAATATTTTATCGCCACCTTTAGTGACCGGATCGCTATCGCCAAAAGCAGTCACGAAAGGCTTGTTGTATTGCATCAAAATGTCCCACGCATTTCTGTTCGCCTGCGCCTCTGCATTATCAGGGCTAGTTGGAACAAGAAGGGGAAACATGCGCGCTCCTGCTTTGTAGCTCTCATCAGGGAAGGGAGCATCGTAAGCAGCAAGTGTTGCCTCATCTAATTGGGTTGTCGTCGCATTTTGAATAATGGTTGAAGTTGGGAATACAGGAACGTCTTGTGAGAACCGGCGCCATTTGATAAAAGCATCACTTGGCGTGTGATCTCCTGTCGGTAATCCAGTATTAGACACCATTACGCCGGAAAAGCGTTCGGGCATCTCAGCGACGAGTCGCAGTCCTAACAACCCTCCCCAATCTTGGCAAAACAAAGTCACAGGGCCTTTAGTCACTTGCGTAAACCAATCCTTGGTCCATATCACGTGACGAGCGTAAGAGTAGTCTTCCTTTCTTACTGGTTTATCAGAACGTCCAAACCCAATTAAATCTGGTGCTATAACATTGAACCCTGCATCAGCAAGCAACGGCATCATTTTGCGATAAAGGTAAGCCCAAGTAGGTTCGCCATGCATTAACAATATTGTGTGCCCGTCTTTTGGACCGCACTGGTAGTAGGCCATTGAAATTTCACTACTGACAGTATCAGTCACTTCTATAAATTGAGGGACATATGGAAAATCTGTAATTGTGTCAAAAGCACTTTCTGGAGTTTTAAGTACTTGCATCGCTAAACATCCTTTGTAAATGAAATGTAATTTTATATGCTTTCAGTGTTAACAAAAACACTGGTATCCAAATCTGTCAATTAAAGCTTAAGTAAGGTAGGACATGGCCTGCGCAGCAAGGCAAGTTTTCAAGAGGGATTGCGGTTATTATTAAATATTATGATAAATGTCTATAACACCAATAAACTTGGATGATTAACAACACTGCAATAACATCCAGTTAACGTGATAAACAGGACATGGTGATGACTGAGATGGAAAATAAAGCCGTAGAATATGCAGTACAACAAGGCGTTGTCACGCTGACAATGCAAAGCGCGCCGGTAAATGCGCTGTCGCGCGCTATCAGAGTAGGGCTAATAGAAGGCATTGATAACGCACTCAATGATGAAAGTGTTAATGCGATTGTTATAACGTCATCGCTGCCTATTTTCTCCGGTGGTGCAGATATTAGTGAATTCTCTGGCGGCGATTTGTCTCCCATGCTGCCTGAAGTACTAGATAAAATTGAGAATGCATCT
Source organism: Alteromonas sp. ALT199 (assembly GCF_018619335.1). Taxonomy (GTDB): domain Bacteria; phylum Pseudomonadota; class Gammaproteobacteria; order Enterobacterales; family Alteromonadaceae; genus Alteromonas. Next base: position 2,351 of record NZ_JAHHDX010000049.1, read on the forward strand.
AAGCCTGTTGTCGCTGTTTTGCCAGGGCCAGCGTTTGGTGGCGGTTTAGAGGTGGCGTTAGCCTGTCATCATCGCATCACTTTTGCTGGTAACAAGGTGGGGTTGCCAGAAGTAAACCTTGGTATTTTGCCGGGCGCAGGTGGAACTCAACGCCTTCCTCGTCTTGCCGACGCGCAAACTTCACTGGAAATGATCGTTACCGGCAAACCAACCTCTGTCGTTAAATTACCAGGGGTGTTCGACAAAATTTCCGATAAGCCTGAACACCTACTTGAAGATACCAAAGCCTATTTACAAGCGTTAACGCCTGACAAAGCGATAAAGCGTACTAGTGATATTACGCTGACCATGTCTGATGAAACACAGGCAGTGTTTGATGCGATAACCGCGCAAACTAAAAAAGCAACGCGCGGTTTCTTTGCTCCGCTAAAATGTATTGAAGCTGTGCGCGGTGCGTACACGCTAGCCTTCGAAGATGGTCTTAAAAATGAAGGCAAACTCTTCATGGAATGCATGAATACGCCACAAGCTCGTGCGCAGCAGCATTTCTTCTTTGCTGAACGCGCGGCAGGGCACGTGAGTGATTTCGATAAAAATACTCCAGAACGCAGTATCGAAAAAGTGGCGATTATAGGTGCAGGTACTATGGGTGGCGGTATCGCCATGAACTTTGCCAATGCTGGTATACCGGTCACCATGCTAGAGCTTAAAGAAGAAGCGCTAGCGAAGGGCTTAGCACTTATTCGTAAGAACTACGAAAATTCAGCGAAAAAAGGCAAATTGACCCAAGAACAAGTAGAGAGCCGAATGGCTCTGCTTTCTGGCACAACATCTTACGAGGATTTAGCTGACGTCGACTTAGTTATCGAAGCGGTTTTCGAAAAGATGGAAGTAAAGAAAACGGTATTCTCAACGCTTGATAGGGTGTGTAAGCCTGGCGCTATCTTGGCCTCCAATACATCAACACTAGACATAGACGAAATTGCAACAGCCACGTCCCGTCCCGAAGATGTAATTGGACTTCACTTCTTCTCGCCAGCCAATGTAATGAAGCTACTTGAGGTCGTTAAGGCTGAAAAGACATCTGCTGAAGTTATTAAAACTTGTATGAAGATGGCTAAGAAAATAAGAAAAGTCGCCGTGCTAGTGGGCGTGTGTTTCGGCTTCGTGGGCAATCGCATGATTGAGCCATACGGTCGTGAAGCTAATCGCTTACTACTTGAAGGGGCGACGCCCGAGCAAGTCGATCGCGTGCTTACCGAGTTCGGCATGCCTATGGGGCCATTCACCATGGGAGATATGGCTGGGTTGGACATTGGTTATTACGTACGTCAGTCTCGCCAAGAACATATTTCTCACGACCCAGCATACGGCGTGGTGGCGGACCGCCTTGTAGAAATGGGGCGCAACGGTCTAAAAACCGGGCGCGGTGCTTATAACTATGAGCCAGGTAGTAGAGTTCCTGTAGCAGACCCTGAAGTTTTAGAAATTGCCAAGCAAGAAGCAGAACGCTTAGGTGTGGTGCAACGCTCGGATATAAGTGATGAAGAAATTCTTGTTCGCGTCATGTATTCACTAATAAACGAAGGTGCAGCCATCTTAGAAGAGGGGATTGCAGCGAAATCTAGCGACATCGACGTTATCTATGTTTACGGCTATGGCTTCCCTGTGTATCGCGGCGGCCCTATGCAATATGCGGATGAAGTCGGCCTTGGCATTATTTTAGATAAACTCACTACTTATCGCGATCAGTTAGGTGAATACGGAAAAATGTGGCTTGAGCCGAGTGACTTACTTGTGAAACTGGCGCAAAGCGGCGGAACTTTTAAAAGTTATCAAACCAAATAGCGACAAACTAAAAGAGTTTAAGGGCGCAAACAAAGCGTTTACGCCCTTCAATGAAATCATGAAATAACGCTAAGCGCCTAATCTAAGAACCTGTTCTAAAACGAGATGGCGCGAGCTAAATGTTGACTGAACTGTCAGCCCAATTGAAAGGAACAACACAATGCGTGATGCAGTTATCGTAAGTACAGCACGTACGCCAATAGGCCGCGCCTATAAAGGTGCACTTAACAACTTGCCGGCGCCTTCTTTAGGTGGCCATGCAATTGAAAACGCCGTTGCGCGCGCAGGTATTGACCCTGCTATTGTAGACGATGTGGTAATGGGCTCAGCCCTTACTCAAGGCAGCGGCGGCATGAACATAGGTCGTTTAGCAGGTCTTGCTGGCGGGCTTCCGGTAACAGTAGCTGGCATGACGTTAGATCGTCAATGTAGCTCTGGTATGTATGCAATCGCTACCGCAGCAAATTCAATTCGAACTGGCGAAACAAACGTAATGGTTGCTGGTGGTTTAGACTCTATTTCTTTGGTGCAAAACAAGAACATGAATATGTTTCGCGCCGTTGATCCTGCGCTTGTTGCTAAGCACAAAAATATCTACATGCCTATGCTGCAAACCGCAGAAGTGGTGGGTAAGCGCTATAATATTAGCCGCGATGTACAAGATGAGTACGGTTATCAAAGCCAAATGCGCACGGCAGCGGCTCAAGAAGCGGGTAAATTCGACGACGAGATTGTTCCTATTACGGCAGTTCAAGCGTTATTCAACAAAGAAACTGGCGAAACATCTGAGCGTGAAGTGACCTTGTCAAAAGACGAAGGTAATCGCCCGGAGACTACACTTGAGGGACTTAAGTCACTTAATCCAGTTATCGAAGGCGGGTGTATTACTGCAGGTAACGCGAGTCAGCTTTCTGATGGGGCGAGCGCAACAGTAATTATGGATGAACAGTCAGCGTCAAAAGGTAGTGCCCAGCCACTTGGTATTTATCGCGGTATTGCAGTGGCAGGCTGTGAGCCAGATGAAATGGGAATTGGTCCAGTTTTCGCCATTCCTAAGCTATTAAAGCAGCATGGATTGACCATGGACGATATCGGTCTATGGGAACTTAACGAAGCGTTTGCAGTACAGGTTCTGTATTGTCGCGATAAGTTAGGCATTCCAGACGAATTATTAAATGTTAACGGCGGTGCCATTTCTATTGGTCACCCGTACGGCATGAGCGGTGCTCGCATGGTGGGTCATGCACTCATCGAAGGTAAACGACGCGGTGCAAAATTTGTTGTTTGCACCATGTGTATCGGTGGCGGCATGGGCGCTGCTGGTCTATTTGAAGTTATATAGGTATTGGGTATGGAAGGTTATAAAGCTCCACAACGTGACGCCATGTTTGTAACACATGAGCTACTAAATTATCAAAATCACTATCAAAAATTGGGTTTCGACGAAGCGTCCGAAGACTTAGTGTCTGCAATTTTTGCTGAAGCGGCCAAGTTTTCAGAAAATACGCTTGCACCAATTAATGCATCTGGCGATGAAGAAGGGTGTAAGTGGGTTGACGGCGAAGTTACTACGCCTAAAGGGTTTAAAGAAGCTTACCAGACCTATGTTGAAGGTGGCTGGCCAAGTATGTCTCACCCAGAGGAATTTGGTGGTCAGGCGCTACCATACTCGTTGTCATCTATCATTGCTGAGTGGTTCTCAGGCGCAAACCATTCATGGGCAATGTATCCGGGTCTTAGCCAAGGCTGCATGGAAACATTGAAAGCGCACGGTACTGAGCTACAGCAAAAAATGTTTCTAGATAAACTGGTTAGCGGTGAGTGGACAGGCACAATGTGCCTAACCGAGGCACATTGTGGCTCAGACTTAGGTATGCTTAAATGCCGTGCCGAGCCTCAAGAAGACGGTAGCTATAGTCTAACTGGCACAAAGATCTTTATCTCTGCCGGTGAGCACGATATGTCTGAGAATATCGTTCACATTGTACTGGCTCGTTTGCCTGATGCGCCAGAGGGTACCAAAGGTATTTCGCTGTTTGTCGTGCCAAAGTTCAACGTATCTGAAGACGGTGAAAAGCAAGACAGAAACGCAGTAGCCTGTGGCAGTATTGAACATAAGATGGGCATTAAAGCCAGCGCAACGTGTGTTATCAACTTCGATGGCGCCAAAGGTTTTCTGATTGGCCCACCTAATCGTGGCCTCAACTGCATGTTTACCTTTATGAATACTGCGCGTATTGGTACTGGTTTAGAAGGCCTTGCTGCATCTGAAGCATCTTTCCAGGGCGCATTACGCTACGCGAAAGACCGCATTCAGTTTCGCTCGCTAACGGGGCGTAAAAACCCTGATGGTCCAGCTGATCCAATTATTGTTCACCCTGATGTGCGCCGTATGCTATTAACACAAAAAGCGTTTGCTGAAGGCAACCGAGCGTTAGCGGCGTATTGCATGCAAATGGTAGACGTCACGCTTTACGGTAATGATGCCGGTGAAAAGCAGGTCGCAGAAGCAAAACTTGCTTTCTTAACACCTATTGTTAAAGCGTTTTTGACCGAAACGGCACAAGAAGCAACCAGTTACGGTATGCAGGTATACGGTGGTCACGGCTTTATTAAAGAGTGGGGCATGGAGCAGCTTGCGCGCGATACACGTATCTGCACCATGTACGAAGGGACTACTGGTATTCAAGCGGTAGACTTGCTGGGACGCAAAGTGATGGGGTCTAACGGTGAGCTGCTTAATGTATTTGTACAAGAAGTACGTGACTACTGTAACTCACTTCGCGATAACGCGCAGTTTAGTGCTTGGACCAATGCCCTAAATTCTCATCTTGATGAGTGGCAGCAGATCACTATGGACATTGGCAAAGCTGCAGCGTCGAACCCAGATGAGATTGGTGCAGCCTCTGTTGATTACCTGATGTACTCAGGTTACGTCACCGTGGCTTATTTTTGGCTTAAAATGGCGGTGAAAGCGCAAGAGCAACTTGACGCAGGAAGCACAGAAGTCGAGTTCTATAAGAGCAAAATACTAACCACGGGTTTCTATTTTGACCGCTTACTGACAAGAACTCGCTCTCTTGTCTCTGCCATGCAGTCAGGCGCTGACAACTTAATGTCTATGCCAGAGAGTATGTTTGCTATCGAGTAAGCGAATAGAAATCAAACTAAAAATAAAACTCGTACGCTGGTAAATAGCGTACAAACGCCGAGCAAATAAAGCAGCCCAATACTATTTGGGAGCCTTGTTTAGCTCGGCTTTTTTGTCTCTGGAATATGAGGGTGCATTTAACGTGATAATTTCAAAATATGTTGATATCGGTGGCTCTGTTATCCATTACTTATCTCGTGAAGAAGAAAAGAGCAATGGGCTTTTACTCGTCTTGCTTCACGGGTTTCCTGAAAACGCTCATACTTGGGAAGCATTAATAAGCTTATTACCAACGTCTGTTGATGTAATTGCACCTGACTTACCAGGGTATCATTTGTCGAGCCCACTTGCGGATGAAATCGATTACCAAGTGCCTTTTCTTATATCGCGTATGGCTACTTTTATTGGAAAAGTTAAAGGAGATAGAGATGTTATTCTATTGGGGCACGATTGGGGTGGTGCAATAGCATGGCCGTTAGTTGCGTTTCATCAAGACCTAATCAAAAAACTGATCATCATAAATGCAGCGCACCCTTCTACATTTACACAGTCACTTAAAACGTCACAGCGACAGCGAGAGAAAAGCCAGTATATCCACGATCTTATCGATAAAAATGCACAACAATGGCTCGTAGATACAAATTTTGAGCTATTAAAAGTAATGTTAGGACAGTCACTTGATGAAGAAAGTGAAGCTTATGGCAAGGGTTTAATCAACGATTGGAGTGCACCTAAAACGCTGAATGCAATGCTTAACTATTACAAGCAAATGCCGCAGCAAGTGCCTCAGATAAACGCGACAGAAAGCGAACTTGACAGTATACGGGTGCCTGATGTGTTTATTCATCTTCCGGTATTAGTGTTATGGGGAGAGCGAGATGATGCGTTTGACCTAAGTGTTTTGGATAACATTCAACACTATGTGCCTTCAATTGATATCCATTTTCATAAAGACGCTTCTCACTGGCTGCACAGAGACGAACCTCAATGGGTTTTCAAAAAAGTGACAAATTTTATAGAGGCTTAAAAAGGGGTGAGGCCCCTAAAAGGGGCCTCCAGTGCGGCATCCTGCCGCTACCATGTTGAACCGTTGTATCACATGGTGTGACTAAATTGTTTTATTAGATTCTGTCGTTAAGTTCAGCTGAGATAGGTGAGCTTTGAAGACCCTGCTCAGCAATCCAAGCTTGAAGGGTTTTGCCATCTGACTCTGGCTGTGCCAAATCTTTACTAGGCATTTTCTTTACAAGTAATGTCCCTACTTCAACAGCGTTGCTGCTAATAGCTGTGCGGATAAGGCTTTGACCGCTACAAGAAATACCAGTGTAGTAATCGCGAAGCTTGAGCTTATAGTCAGACTGAACGCTACGCATTTTTTTGCGAAGTTCACCTTTATCATCTGCTTGAACGATAGTGCAGATGTTAGCCAGGGCTTCGTTTATATCATTAGCTTGTGCGGCGTTAGAAAAAGCTAAAGTAGATGCTGCAATTACTAGAGAAGTTTTAACGATTTTCAACATGGTTAAATTCCTTCGTTTGTTGTTATTAAGATTATCTTTGTTCGTTGAGATGTATTAAACCTCAATCTAACCTATTGAAAAACATGCTGTAAAATAACAAGGTATACCAAAGTATACCTTAAGGGTGAGCATGCATTAGATGTAAAATAAAACAATAAAAAAGGCCCCGTAGCAGTGGGGCCTTAGAATGCAGCATGCGCTGCAACCATGTTGAAAAAGTTCACATGGCGATGTGAATTAGGATTTAAATTCTGTCGTTAAGCTCGGCAGAGATAGGTGAGCTCTGTAGTCCCTGTTCAGCGATCCACGCCTGCAAAGTTTTACCGTCCGCTTCTGGTGCAGAAAGATCCTTACTTGGCATTTTTTTCACAAGTAGGGTTCCTACTTCAACCGCATTATTTGTAATTGCAGTTCTGATTAGACTTTGACCGCCGCAAGAAATACCAGAATAATAATCGCGAAGCTTCAATTTATAGTCTGATTGTACACTTCTCATTTTCTTACGTAGCTCACCTTTATCGTCTGCTTGTACTATTGTACAGATATTGGCAAGGGCTTCATTTACATCGTTGGCTTGTGCTGCGTTAGTGAAAGCTAAAGTAGATGCTGCAATTACTAGAGAATTTTTAACAATTTTCAACATGGTTAAATTTCCTTCGTTTGTTTATTTTAAATTAAATCTGTTTGACGGGTTTTATTAAAGAGCACGTGAGGAGTTTGAAAAATAGCCATTGGAATAACAAGGTATGCAAGCTAATACCTTATACTAAAGGTGTAGTGAATGCTGATTTGTCGTTAGCCTTTAGTAGTAAAGGGACAGCGAGGGGTAGGGTAAATAAAAAAGCGATTTTTAAAGCGGCTAAAAAATTGCCAAAAAAGCCGCAATTTGTGCACTTTTATTTGTAGACAGTGTTTTTTAGACTAGTGCTTTGTAGGAAAAGCACTAGCTAGCGGCCTAAGGAAAATTATGAATCCAATAAAGCTGAAGCAGTACGCTCGGTTGTAATTAACCCGTTTAAAAACTTCGAACGAAGCGCACCCCTTATAGCATTAAATTTGCTATCGCCAGCAGCAACACCTATGACAGGCTTTTCTGGGGTCGCTTTAAGTTTAAAGCTTGTGACCCTATGGTTGATGTCGCAATTGATCAATGCACCTTCTTCGTTAAACACCCAGCTGATAATTTCACCGCAAGCCCCTGAATCGCCAAGCGTGCTGAGTTCATTATCGTCAATGAAACCATCTTTATATAACGGAGAGACACTACCTAAGTTACCTATACCTACAAAACTTATGTCGGCTTGCTTTGCTAGCGAGTGAATACGAGAGATATGCTGCTGTTGTTGCCATACATCTTTCTCAGACTTGCTTGAAGCAATAACCGGAGTTGGCATAGGGTAGTGTTGGGCTTTTACTCTGTCTGCGACGTGCACAGCAACGTCGTATCGAGTGGCTTCACCATTTTCTGCAATATTGCCAACCAAAGAGACAATTTTGTGTTGAGGGCAGTGAAGAAGCGATAATTCATCAGCACAGGCACGAAGTACTCGCCCAGTACCAAACGCTATGGTTTGCGGAGCATCGTGTTTTAGTGCACGTTCAATGGCTGTAGCGCCCGCTTGACCTAATCCCTGGGTAGAGTTAGGGTCGTCATCAACATTTGGGACTACATCACAAAAAGTAAGCCCAAATTTCCGTTGAAGACCCTGTGCTAATTCCATACATCGTGCGATAGGGTGTTCCAAGCGCACCTTTACCAGCCCTTCTGACATTGAAAGCGCTACTAGTCTTTGCGCGCTTTGACGGGAGGTTTTAAGCGTTTTTGCAATTTCATCTTGGGTTTTTCCGCCCACGTAATACATCCATCCCGCCCTAGCAGCTTCGTCTAGGCGGTTAAGATCGTTTTGTGCTTTTTTACTCATTTGTTGTACTCATATTCATTATATCTGGGAAGCGCTTAATAAAAGTCTCCCAAGAAGCAATCGTATTATCGGTGTTATCTACCAAATTATGTAGATGTGCGCCCCCAATGAAGTGAAGACATTGCATGTTGGCAGCTTGTGCTGCGGCTAGTCCTGGTTCGGAGTCTTCAATAACCAAACAATTATGCGGTTTACACTTCATTACTTCTGCCGCGTGTAGAAACAAGTCAGGTGCAGGTTTGCCTCTTGACACTAAAGAACGGGTAAATATGCGGTCGTTAAAGAAATGAAGTAAGCCGGTTGTTTGCAGCGCTTTCTTTGTTCTTTCTGGTGAACTACTTGTGGCAAGGCAAAACGGCACACGTAAAGAAGACAGTACTTCAATAATTCCAGGTGTGTTGGTGAGTTGACGCTCAAAGCTTTGAAAGAGCAGGGTGTGAAAATCGTCTTCTATTGCTTGGGTTAGCGATAGGTCGAAGTCCTCTTCTACTTTGCACCTTACATGCTCCATGCTTTTACCTAAGAAGTTTGCAATAAAATAACGCCTAGTAATGGCAATGTTAAATTTAGCTAAAATCGATTGCCAGGCCTGCATAGAAAGTACTTCACTATCGATAAGTACTCCGTCACAGTCGAATATGACTAAATTAATGCTACTTTTCTTCAAGGATCACCTTCAAAAGATTTGACATGCTGTGTCCCATTTTCTGACTCTGATTTTCGTCAATACCAAAAAGAGAGTAAATATGGGTCTATTCGAATATTTGCTTAAGTGTAAATTAATTGATGCTTTTGTTTCTACCGTTAATTTTCTGAAATAAACGTTTCTAGTTAAAGGCGTCTGAAATGCATTTAGCTAATC
>NZ_JAHHDX010000126.1 GCF_018619335.1 Alteromonas sp. ALT199
CAATAATTACTGCAAAACGATAATTAATTTCTTTTACACTTAATAAAAACGACGAGGCAATTAATATGATATATCACACTAATGAAACTCCACATTTTTGCTTTAAACGCGGTTGTCTGCGTTGGATACTGATGACGACTATGCTCATTGGACTCTCTGGATGTCGCATTTGGGACATGGCCGCTTTTCAGTGGAAAAATGAGAACGCGAAAATCGCTTGGCAAAGCGAAGGCGAAAACGCTGACAAAGAGCTCGTAGATGAAGCCATTACTCGGACCGTGGTGCCTTTCACTATGCTCAATGACCACGTTTTGGTGAATGTGGCTGTTAATGAAACCACGCCCCTGACTTTTGTACTAGACTCGGGCGCAGCTGCCACAGTCATTACGGAAACGAGTAAAACCAACGCACTTAAGTTACCTATGAACAAACCAATTACGATAGGGGGAGCTGGAAATGGAAAGGCGCCAACAGCTTACATTGTGCATGACGCCCATATTCAGCTAGGTGGTTTTTCTATCTCCGATTTATCGGTAATTTACGCACCAACATCTGCGATGCCGTTTCGCAGTGTAGATGAAACGTATTTCGACGGTGTACTTGGTGCTGATTTTTTTAATTGTTGTCTTGTAGAGATAAACCACGACGCTAAGACATTAGTAATTTCCAAACCGGACGATAACAGCAGGTCGTATTATCGCACTGAGCAGTGGCAGGAAATCGCAATGCCTGTAGAGAGCAATACGCCCTACTTCACCACAACACTTCACGATGAAAAGAACCTGACAACGGTAAAACTCATGCTGGATACTGGTTCGACAGGAACCTTGAGCTTATTTGCCGAAAACGACCGTTTTGCGTTGCCAGATAAAACTTTTGAAGCAACCAGCACTGGAATTCAAGGGGATTCGGCTAACCTTGTGGGCTTACTTACTCACTTCTCTTTTGGTGACGTCACGTTTGATCACCTACCTACATACTTCAGATTTGAAGGTAGCAATCCGCAGGACGGAAGCGACGGGGTACTGGGCAATCAAGTTTTAAAACGTTTCAACACCGTGTTTGATTTTTCTAAAGAACGCATGTGGTATCAACCCAGCAAGCAATATACTTCCTTTGTAGAAGCAGACCGCTCAGGCCTTCGCTTGCTCCCCCACTCCAAAGGTGCCATTGTCTTAGATGTCGCTAAAGATACCGGCGCTTATGCTGCCAAAATTTCAGTCAGCAGTATCATCACGGAATTTGATGGGGAGCTAGTTACCTATGCAAGCTTCGATAAACTGAAAATGACGCTAAGTCATCCCAAAAGAGAAACAGTGCCACTCTGTTGGGAATTTAAAAACCAGCAGCTCTGCAATGAAATACAGCTGGATTCAAGAATTTGATTTGGCAGCAATTGAAGACAGCCAACTAATCAATTGGCAAGTAAAGGGCGGTGTTTACTGCCCTTTAGTTAAAAGCGCTGTCATTGCCTGATTAAACAGCCTTACCCACTTCATACTGAACTGTCCTTTGGCACTGCGATTGATTTCTATCACCGCTTCTTTTTTGGAAAGCACATTGTCTTCGTTATGCGCCCTTGGGTGCGTCATTGCATCGTAGGTATCTACAATGGAGAGCAGCTTAGCGCCTTCACAGATATCGTCTTCTTTTATACCCAATGGATATCCGGTTCCATCGGTACGTTCGTGATGTTGCATCACTATTTTGCGCGCCATATCCCACTGGTCTAAATGCTCTAACAGACGTGCGCTTTTGTACACGTGAGAGCGCATTAGATTAAACTCGATATCACTTAATTCATCGCCTTTATGCAATAACTTTATTGGCATGAACGCCATACCAAAATCATGTACATAACTGGCTACCGCAAGCTGGTCTACGTCAATCGGGTTTTCGGCGACATCGTTGATATACATGGCCAACTTGGCAATGCGGTCACCTCTTCCAACCCAGTAATTAGAGCGACGCTCTATGGTTTGCATAAGGTCGCGGAAAAACAAAATATCTTGTTTCTTCTCACTGCTAATATCTTTAGGGATGCCTGTCGCGGCTAATGTAGGCGGTTTTATTTGCACGTTTTCAGGGTCGTCGCCGTCAGCAACAACGTCTAACGCAGGATTGAGTAACAACACCGCTTCAGTAAGACGATTTTCATGCTCAGAAGAATTTTCAGGCGTAACTCTACCGATAGCAAGCACAAGCTGGTTATGAAGGTTGTCATCGTACTCAGCCTTACCGTCAGCCATTACAGTCTCTACAAAGGCTTTTACCCTGTCCATGGTAAGAAGCACCAAGTCACTCATAGTGCTGGTATATGCCACCTGGCCTTTACGCAAGTAATCGAGCAAGTCTTCGACATGCTGTAAAAGAGGGATCATAGGAGAAAAATTAACTAAGCCCAAATCGCCTTTTATAGTATGAATGGAACGAAACAGAGCCCGCTGTAACTCGTTATCTTCCGGACGAAGCTCTAATTCAATCAAAGTTTGTTCACTTGATTCATAGAGTTCGTTAATTTCCTCCATAAGGTCAGCAAGAATATCTTCTTCTAGGTCGTCTGGAGTAAATGTCTGCATGTAATGAATACCGAGTTAAGTTCGATTAGCTTTGTATTATTGTAATTCGGTATCGGCAAAATTTCCTCATACTAAAGGTGATAAAAGAAGGAACTTTCATAAGTGATGACCCGATTAAGTCTAAACACTGTAAAAACTCATCGGACAAGTGTACGCTGAAACTTCATCTATACTGCGCGCGTCAATTGTATCTAGGAGTTATTTTGATCGCTTTATTTCGCATACCGGCACTATTTATTGCTTTCTTACTTATCAATATTGTCTTGCTGATAATTTGTATATTGCGCCCTTTTCACAAGGATAACGTGCATGCTGCCGGCAGTTTATACTCGCTCATGGCAAAGATAGTTGGCCTAAAAATAATTATTCAAAGAGATCCCGCTGTAAAAACGAACGAACCTTATGTTTTCATCGCAAATCACCAAAACAGCTTTGACGTTATTACAATTTGTAAGGCTGCACTTCCCGGCGTGGTGACAATTGGCAAGAAGAGTTTGAAGTGGATCCCCATATTTGGCCAAATTTATTGGCTGTCTGGGAATATTATGATTGATAGAAAAAATTCAGGAAAAGCGCGAAACACCTTAGATATTGCCGCTAACCGCATAGCTAAAAAGAAAACTTCTGTATGGTTATTCCCTGAAGGTACCAGAAGTTACGGCAGAGGTATTCTGCCCTTTAAGCAAGGAGCTTTTCGTTTAGCAAAAACCACTAATGAACCGGTTGTTATGGTTACAGCAAGCAACCTGCATAAAAAAGTTAAATGGAACCGCTGGGACAACGGTATCGTTTTAATTGATATAGCAGAGCCTCAACCATTGACCGAAGAACATACAATCAAAGAGTGGATGGTGCATTTAAATGATGAAATGAAGCAAAAGTTTGATGCACTCAATACACGGGTCGATGAACTGGAAAAAAGCAGGTAAACTTGCGCCTAAATTGCTAACGAGTGTTTATTATGACCCAGTTCGATGAAAGAGAAGAGTGGTACGAGTTTAACCAAGAAACTATTGATGCCCTTCTAGAAGATGGTAGTCAAGCCGACGCCGACTATACCATTGAGCACCATTTCGCCAGCACCGACTTCGACGTGTTAGAAAAAGCGGCTGTCGATGCGTTTAAAGCTGGTTTTGAAGTGACTGACGCGGAAGAGCTTATTCTAGATGATGGCGAAACTATTTTCTGTTTCGACGCCGTGGTAGAGAGAAAGCTAGATATCGAAAAACTCAATACTGATTCAGACGCACTGTTAAAAATTGCCGACAAACACGACGTCACTTACGATGGGTGGGGTACGTACTTCGAACCACGTGAAGAAGGTGAGTACGAAGAAGAAGACCATTACTTCGACGACTAAACTTTACTCCCCTCTTTAAAAGCTGAGGAGCCATTAAGTTACTCTTCAGCTTTTGTTCATCTTTTTTCGTCAACAATGGCTATGTCATTATCGATTGGAAAAGGATGGACAGATGAAAAAATTAGTATTAGCACTCACAGCATATTCTGCTATCGCCTCATTACAGCTTGCGTTTTTGTCACCTGTACATGCAAATACCGATAGCAAGTCAGACGATAAACAGGTTACCTCAAACGAGTTTCGTTACGACCAGCCATTTGTAGCTGCTGAATCACTCTTGCCTAAAACATCAGGCGAACTGCCCAATGAAAGTGCTGTTGAACAGTCTACCGATGGCGTTGCCCCGCACCAAAATAGCCACAGTAAAGCCAATAAGCATCAACAACACCTTAATGTAAATAAGTCTTCAAACGACATAGTGGTTAGCAGCATTAATGAATTCTGGATTTATGAAAGCTGGGTAGCGCTTGAGCAAGATATCGACTACGACGGATATCACTCTACATTTTCAATTGAATTTGACGCCGACACTATTTTTACACGAGCGCCCGTATACGCGGTATTGTATCTAGGTAAAGACGGTGTTTACGACGCTATTCATGTGTCGTCTGAATTCTATATTTATTCAGAAGATTCAACCGATACATTCACCATTGAGAGTTCATTAGTATCAGGCTATCCGCCAGGTGAATACGACATATTGCTAGAACTTTACGATGCAGATACTGAGATGCTTGTAGCGTTTACCGATGCTTACGACGATAGCGCTCTGGCTTACCTTCCTCTTGAAAGTGAAAACTATGAGTACGTTGTAGATGATACGGTAGTGATAGTAGAAGAACACGGCGGAACCTGGTCACTACTTCCGCTATGTTTGTTAGGTGGTATTGTATTTGTGAGACGCATAAGTACACGCTCTCGCTCTTAGTTTCCTCTTTCACCGCTGATCAGGCCAAAAACTACTTTAAACTCAGCTTTTGGCTATTTTTTAAACTAAAGTCTAATATATAGTTTAACCCCTCTTTTCAACTAACATTAATTCGCCAATGTACCGAAAAAAGAGTACATACTGACGCTTTCAAGTGGTGTAGTGCAATGAGCTTCAACAATGTTAACTTGTTCAACCTTTTAGAAAATACGCAAATTGGTGTGGTCATTCACAACGCAAATGGGGCTGTGGAGTATGCTAATCCTGCTGCTGCGTCGATGCTTAATTTAAGCCTAGAAGAACTTAAAGAAAAAAGCCTTGATGGGGAGACATGGGAATTCGTCGACATGGAAAACAGAAAAATTCCTTACGATGAATTACCCATAGCCCGAGTACTCGCGACAGGCAAATCAGTTGATAATCAGATAATAGGAAAAATAAACGACACGTCAGGGCAAATTACTTGGTTTAGCGTTAATGCATACCCCGAGAAGTATGATACAAACAGCAGCCCGCCACCGTTCGTAGTGGTTTATTTTACGAATATCACCTCAAAGATTAACGACTTTTCTTACCGGGACATTGTGCAAAATTCACAAGACATGATCTTAGTGACAGAAGCACAGAATATTGACGCCCCACTCTCTCCGAAGATTATTTATGCTAATAATGCACTTTGTAAACATACAGAATACTCACTTGAAGAACTATTAGGCGAAACCCCAAGGATTTTACAAGGGGCACTTACAGACAAAGCGTCGACCCAGCGTATTCGACAAGCACTTGTCGCACAACGACCCTGCACTGAAACTCTGCTTAACTATACAAAAACAGGCACCCCTTTTTGGGTTCAAATGAATATATTCCCATTGACTAACGATTTTGGTGAAGTTACGCACTTTGCTGCGGTACAGCGCAATGTGAGTGAGATGAAATTTCAGTCTGAACAGCTGGATAAAAGAAATTCAGAGCTAAAAAGGATAAAACACAATTTAGAAAACTTAGTTCACGAACGTACAAGTGAGCTGCGAGATGCAAATTTAAAACTAGAAAAGCTGGCATATTTTGACGCCCTAACCAATATACCCAACAGACATGCTTTTATGGATGCCTTCTCTAAATCTTTAATGTTTGCCAAGCGCAACAACCATGAAGTACTTGTAGGTATTGCTGATGTTGATCACTTTAAGTCAATAAACGATAGCTTTGGGCATGGGTTTGGCGATGAAGTGCTTACTATCGTTGCTCAAACAATGCAGAGATTCTTTCGCGCTGAAGACGCAATAGGCAGAATTGGAGGCGAAGAATTTGCTTTTTGTATTGTGCTTCTAAGCCAAGTTTCGCCGCATCAAATACTAGATAGGCTGAGAAAGAAAGTGAGCAAATTGCACCAAACGCAACCGCTTTTAAAAGGCCATAAGATCACGATAAGCATTGGTTCAGTTCAAACGAAGGAGCTTCAGCACAGAAGCGCCAAACAGCTTTTAACCTATGCCGATAAAGCGCTTTATAAGGCAAAAAATAATGGACGAAATACGGTGGAGTGCATTCAGGAGAGCGTGAAACTTTCACCAATTTCAGCTCCAGAGCCTTTAGAAGATAAATCACGGGAAGCGCTTTGACCGATATTCTAAAAAAACGCCCACCACTTACGTTCAAAACACTCTCACTGCGAAACACAAGGGCATCTCAATGCCCTTTATAAACCATCATTCTTCGTTGATTGAATTTCTTCAACTTCTACTACCACTTTTTCAACGAGCTTGACTCTACCTTGTTTTACAAGCGCCTGTCGAAGTACATACTCGATTTGCGCATTAACGCTGCGTAAGTCATCGGCAGCCCACCTTTCCATGGCGGCAAGTACATTTTCATTTATCCGAAGCGGATATGCTTTTTTCTTTGCCAAAATAACAAACCTTATGTGCCGCAGTAAGCCTACGGCACCGTAATTACAATCTCGAAACCCTATTAATAAATTGTACCTGTATTAATAACCGGCTGCGTCGATTTATCACCACACAGCACCACTAAGAGATTACTGATCATGGTTGCCTTACGCTCTTCATCTAACTCTACCACCCCTTTTTCGTTTAAACGCTGAAGGGCCATTTCAACCGTTCCCACAGCACCGTCAACTATTTGCTTACGCGCGGCAACGATAGCTGAAGCTTGCTGCCGCTGTAGCATGGCGCTGGCAATTTCTTGGGCGTAGGCAAGGTGACTAATACGAGACTCTAGTATGGTGATCCCAGCTTTGGCCAAACGCGCCTGTATTTCTTGTTGTAACCGCTCAGAAATTTCAATCGGGTGACTGCGAAGTGCCACTTCAGCTTGCTCATCATCACGAGGATCATAAGGAAAACTACTTGCCATATTACGAATTGCAGATTCACTTTGAATGCGAACAAAGCTTTCATAATCGTCTACATCAAATACGGCTTCAGCAGTATCCGTCACTTTCCACACCACAATTGACGCAATTTCAATGGGGTTTCCCTGGTTGTCATTCACCTTTATTTTTGCACTTTCGAAATTTCTTATCCGTAATGAGATATTCTTTCGACGGAAGAAAGGAATGGTCCAGCGCAATCCCACATCAGAGATTGTTCCGACATAACTGCCGAAAAAAGTCATCACCTTGGCTTGGTTTGGCTGCACCATAAAGTACCCCATCCATAAAGCAGCAACCAAAAAACTTAAAATAATTCCGCCTTCGGGGTTTCCTCTGACGGCGTAGAAAAATGCCGCAGCCTGTGCCAATAGCAAAACGCAAATCATCAAATATCCATTTACTGAAAAACCCTTTCTCTCTTGCATATCACTCACCTTTGATATCACTTTGATATCTTTATAGTGGAAATAAGATAGCAAAGCTAACGGTGAAATGTTACTGAATATGTCAAAAGCACTTTACCATTAACTATCTTTCAACATATCTTGGTAACTTCTCGTACTAGATGCCAGAATATAACAAGGGAAACCCTTTATACGGACTTTAACAATGTCTATTAAGCCTTATAAACTTAATAACTCTTCTACATCACGTCGCACCCTATTAAAAGGAGGGCTAGCGTTTGGCTTAACGGCAGGCATTACCCCCTTTGCCATTGGTAAAACAAAGCCAACCTTACGGATTATGGGAACCCACGTTACTTTGCAAGAAGCAATTCGACAACGCGCTATGGAAGACTTAGGCATTAACATAGAGTTTGAACCAGGTGGTAGTGCAACTGTGCTACAAAAAGCCTCTATGAATCCCCACTCCTTCGACTTGTATGAGCAATGGTCAAATAGCATTAACGTTCTGTGGCGTGCAAAGGCTATCCAACCTATACAAAAAAAGCGTCTTCAATATTGGGAAGAAATAAACAACTTAAGCAAAACCGGTAAGCTCACTGAAAACGCGCGAATGGGTGCGGGCGATGCACCGCATAAAATTCTCAATGTACAAGACGATGGGTCTTTGGGTGAAAAGCATACCGATACCATCAGTTTTTTACCCTATGTGCATAATGTAGATTCTTTTGGTTACGACACGTCAAAATTACCTGATGAACTGCAGGGTCAAGAAGAGAGCTGGGGGTGGTTGCTAGATCGCCATTTTTCTGGAAAAGTGGGGATTGTGAACGATCCTACCATCGGGCTATTCGACTTAGCATTGGCTGCCCAAGCCAAGGGCTTTGTCACTTTCCAAGATATTGGTTCTATCACTGAATACGAGCTAGACGATCTATTTAATCTGCTGATAGAGCTTACCCAACTTAATCACTTTAGCGGTTTTTGGACATCGGTTCCCGAATCTGTCGAATTCATGAAAAGTGGCCGCGTTGCCATTGAAAGCATGTTTTCTCCTGCGGTTTCAGCGCTAAATGGCCAGCATATTCCCGTCACCTTCGCAGCTCCCAAAGAAGGATACCGAGGATGGCACGGCGTAATGTGCCTTTCTTCAGCTACCCAAGGAAGAATGAAAGATGTGGCTTACGAATATATGAATTGGTGGCTCTCAGGCTGGCCTGGCGCATTCATAGCGAGACAGGGCTATTACATTTCGAATCCCCAACGTTCTGCCGATTATTTATCGCAGGCTGAGTGGGACTATTGGTATAAAGGTAACGTTGCCTCTGAACCACTAAACGGTCCAGACGGCAAAGTAAGTGTACAAAAAGGCGCGCAGCGAACCGGCGGCAGTTATGAAGAGCGTTTTAGCAATGTTGCAGTTTGGAATACGGTTATGCCAAGCTATGAATATAGCTTGCAAAAGTGGTACGAATTTATCACTGCATAAAATGATTTAGTACCACATCTTAAATGGAATAAGGTTCTTTAGGCTTATATGTTATCGTCGATCCGGATACAGCTTATAACAGTATTGCTAGCATTGATTGCGCTAATACTTTCCCAAGGCTTTGTGGCGCGAAAAAACCAAGAGGTTTTAAGTAAAGGCGTGGCGTCTGCAGCTAAAGCCGTTATTGATGTGGGTATAGTTAAAGAGCTAGAGCGTGACGTGGTCGACCTTCAGCGCAATGTTTTGATCTTCAAAGAAAATGCGAGTAAATCTGCCATTACTCGCTTTAGCCGCCTTATGGTAACTATTAACAATAAACTCGATAAGCTTGCGCTGGTAAACGAGCTCTCAACTCAAAAAGAAGACAACAATCAAATTCTCAATAGAATGAGAGAGCATTTGAGCGCCTATCAAGAGAATTTCTCCCAGGTTGTTGAAGCACGCTCTGAAAGGGATAATCTTATCGACCAGGGCACCATGTCTGACATTACGTTGCTAGGAAGTGAGCTTGATAAGGCTTTAGCACAAGGGAAGATTTCTGCTGCTTTCGTAGACGATGCCAAGGTCATTCTTATCCGCACAGAGAATGCGATGCTGAAATACTTGATGAAGCCTGATATGAAATTCATTAAGTCCTTTAATGATTCCATTGACGCTTTGATACGCATGCCTTCGTCTGCTAATACTGAGCTGCAACAGCGCATAGAACGAATTATCGACAGAATAAAGAACGACTTTTTCAAGCTAACGCAAATTACGCAAGGTAACCTTTTTCTGGTTAATGTCGTTATGGCAGGATCTGCCAATGAATTCCTCTATTTAAGTGGGGAACTTGCGAAAAAAGTGAGCACTGACTCAAAGATCATTACGCAACGAACTTACCAAATAGCAGAAAGCACTCAGCGCAACGGAGAGCTTTTTTCTTTGTTTGCCATTCTACTTGCTCTGGCAGCGGCATTATTTTCAACATTTCGAATCCTTGGTCCTATTCGTTCAATCACAGAAGTATTCAATAAACTTGCTAAAGGCGTACAGATCTCCAATATTCCCGGCAGTAGTCGAAGAGATGAAATTGGCAAGCTCGCGAAAGCTGCCCTTGTTTTCAGCGACAAAAACCGTGAAACAGAGAAGCTGCTAAATGAAGCGAGAACGATGAATTCTCAACTAGAGAACTTAAATAAAGTCATCACCGAATCTAAAGAGAAAGCCGAGCAGGCTACCGCATCAAAAAGCATGTTTTTGGCCAATATGAGCCACGAAATTCGCACGCCTATGAATGGCATTATTGGATTAATTGAACTGGCGCAGCAGCAAGAGCTTTCCACTACGGTTAGAGGCTACTTAGACAAAGCAGCATATTCAGGGCAAATACTACTTAGCGTAATTAACGATATACTCGACTTCTCTAAAATTGAAGCAGGTAAACTTAAAATAGAAGAAGTGAGCTTTTCATTACACTCGCTATTCGACAATCTGATTGCTGTGATAGCGCTACGTGCAAAAGAAAAGAATTTATCTGTTCACTTTACGGTTAACCCCAAAATACCTCCCCAAGTCATAGGAGACCCGCTGCGGATTGCCCAAATCATCATGAACATTGGCAATAACGCTGTGAAATTTACCGAACAAGGCCGTATAAATATTGAGTTTGACGGTTGCTTAAATGAAAAAGGCAACCTGCTTAACCTCTGTATGAGAATAACCGATTCCGGCATTGGAATGAGTTCGGCGCAGCTTGATAAAATATTCAAACCCTTTACTCAAGCTGATGGTTCAACCAACAGAAAATACGGTGGTACGGGCTTAGGGCTTGCAATTGTAAGCCAGCTTACCGAACTTATGAATGGACGGCTTGACGCTACGTCTACAATGGGTAAAGGCAGCACTTTTGAGGTACAGCTTCCTCTAAAAGCATTTAAAAACCAACCAGGTGTATTACAAAATTCCCCCCAACTACCGAGTAACAGTCTCTACGTTACAGAGTCAGCATTACTCCCAGAGGCATACTGTGAGCAAATTCAGCTTTCGACATCAGCGCGTATGTCAATCGGTGAAGCTAGAAACGCTGCAGCTCTTCCCGATTTTATCGTTGTAGATGTTCATGATTTTAGCTTTTTCAGAGAAAATATCAGCTGGCTGAATAATTTGTTAGAGAACGATAAATCTGTGGGCTTGGTGATGGAAAGCGCAGGTAGTGCACTACAAGCTAAATATGGCTCGCTCTGGAAAGGCCCGTTAATCATGCACCCCTTTACGCCTGCCCAATTTGAGCGTTTCGTACACCAAGTTATTGCAAAGGACATCGGTTTTGAAGGGCAACATTTTAAAGACGAGCCTGAAGAAACCACACTCGAGGGGCACGTACTACTAGTTGAAGACAATAATATAAACCAACTTGTTACCGGCGAAATGCTTACTAACCTTGGGCTGACATTTGATATTGCCGAAGATGGCAAGCAAGCCGTTCAAAAAGTAGAAAATTCTCCTCAGTACGACCTTATATTGATGGACGTACAAATGCCGATAATGGACGGATACGAGGCCACTAGAATGCTACGAGACAAGAAATTTGCGGTTTTACCAATTATTGGTCTTTCTGCAAACGCAATGAAAGAAGACAAACAGAACGCAATTGATGCAGGTATGAATGACTATTTGACAAAGCCAATTAAGCAAAAGTCTCTAATAGGTATGTTAAAGCAATATCTAGGTAAACAATGATAGAAATTTGGTACAGATAGGCCGCTAAAGTGGTGTTTCGATAAACAAAAGCAAAAGGAAATTCTCAGCGACAGATACCTCTTCTTTGTGCTCCCAAAAGATTATCAATTTACGTAACAAAAATGGGTTACCTTCCGGTAACCCATTTATACTATACAAAGCATCTGAGCGCCCTTTTAGGGGCAACAGCTAAGTGCTAAAGCGCTTTTATCGTTTCAAACTGCTCTTTAAGTTTAGCTAGGGCTTTTTCACCTTCTTCCAACTTACCGCGTTCTTTTTCAATTACCGCTTCTGGTGCATTACTTACGAACTTCTCGTTACCTAACTTACCACGCGTACGAGAAACATCTTTCTCGATTTTCTCCATGGCTTTAGTAATTCGAGCTAGCTCTGCGTCTTTGTCGATAAGCCCTGCCATTGGGATAAGAATTTCCATCTCGCCCACAAGCGCTGTTGCACTAGCTGGCGCTTCTTCACCGTCTTTCAAAATAGTAACGGTTTCAAGCTTAGAAAGCTTATCTAAGAATGCTTTGGCGGCATCAAGACGACGCGCGTCTTCATCACTTACATTCTTAAGTAGCGCATTAAGCGGTTTGTTTGGCGAGATATCCATTTCACCACGGATATTACGAATACCCACGATAAACTTCTTCACCCACTCAATATCAGCAAGCACTTTATCGTCTTGTTTAGCCGCATCTACTTCAGGGAATGCCTGAACCATAATGCTTGCGCCCTCTTCCACCTTAAGCGCACTTAATGGCACGACACGCTGCCAAATAGTGTCGGTGATAAATGGCATAAGCGGGTGCAACAAGCGAAGCAGGCTTTCAAGCACGTTAATAAGCGTATGACGTGTACCGCGTTTCTCAGCTTCGGTGCTAGCGTCATTGCTAAGCACAGGCTTAGTCAGCTCTAGATACCAGTCACAGAACTGGTTCCAAGTGAATTCGTAAACAGTTTGCGCAGCAATATCGAAACGGTAGTCTTCAAGAGCTTTTTCAAACTCAACCAGGGTTTGTTGGAACTTCGCCCAAATCCAGCGATCGGCCATGCTAAGTTCCATTTCACCGCCGTCACGACCTGTGTCATGCTCTTCTGTGTTCATCAATACGAAACGTGATGCGTTCCAAATCTTGTTACAGAAGTTACGGTAGCCTTCAACACGGGCCATATCAAAGTTGATATCGCGGCTGGTTGATGCCATAGCTGCAAACGTAAAGCGCAGTGCATCTGTACCGTAAGCCTGAATACCATCAGGGAACTGTTTACGGGTGCGCTTAGCAATCTTTTCAGCCAATTGTGGCTGCATCATGCCAGCGGTACGTTTAGTCACTAGCGACTCAATATCAATACCGTCAATCAAATCGATGGGGTCAAGCACGTTGCCCTTCGATTTTGACATTTTATCGCCGTTCTCATCGCGGATAAGACCAGTAATATAGATGTCTTTAAACGGTATTTTGCCGGTGAACTTCTTGGTCATCATGATCATTCTGGCAACCCAGAAGAAGATGATGTCAAAGCCAGTTACAAGTACCGAAGATGGTACAAAGGTTTCAAGATCTGGCGTTTCTTCTGGCCAGCCCATA
Source organism: Alteromonas sp. ALT199 (assembly GCF_018619335.1). GTDB lineage: Bacteria > Pseudomonadota > Gammaproteobacteria > Enterobacterales > Alteromonadaceae > Alteromonas. The sequence continues at coordinate 13,469 of NZ_JAHHDX010000126.1, forward strand.
GTCGCAAACGGCCATAGTGCACTTGAGAACCAAGTATCGAGAACGTCGTTATCTTGTGAAAGGGTTACGTCACTACCAAGACCGTGCTTTTCACGTACTTCTTCTTCAGTGCGACCAACAAAAACCTTGCCGTTTTCGTCGTACCACGCTGGAATGCGGTGTCCCCACCACAGCTGACGAGAAATACACCAGTCTTGAATGTTGTGCATCCACTGGTAATAAGTTTTGTTCCAGTTTTCTGGCACGAAGCGAATCTCGCCACTTTCAACCGCTTCAATAGCAGGCTTAGCAAGAGACTCAACCGCTACATACCACTGATCAGTTAGGTATGGTTCGATAACCGCGTTGGTTCTATCGCCACGCGGTACTTTAAGCTTGTGCGGCTCAATTTTAACCAATGCGCCTTGGGCTTCTAGGTCAGCAACAATCTGCTTACGCGCGTCAAAGCGATCTAAACCACGGTACGCTTCTGGCGCGTCATCGTTAATTTTCGCGTCGTCGGTAAGAATGTTGATCATAGGCAAGTTATGACGCTTACCCATGTCGTAGTCGTTAAAGTCGTGAGCAGGCGTAATTTTAACGCAGCCAGTACCAAACTCTTGATCGACATAGTCATCGGCAATAACTGGTATTAAACGACCCGTAATCGGCAGCTTAATTTCTTTGCCTATAAAGCCTTGATAACGCTCGTCATCCGGATGAACGGCAACCGCTGTATCACCTAGCATAGTTTCAGGGCGCGTTGTTGCAACCACTAGCTCACCGCTACCGTCAGCTAGCGGGTAGCGCATGTGCCACATGTGGCCGTCTTCTTCTTCGTTCAGTACTTCTAAATCAGAAACAGCTGTATGAAGCACAGGGTCCCAGTTCACCAAACGCTTACCGCGGTAAATAAGGCCTTCTTCATGTAGTTTCACGAATACTTCAGTTACGGCTTTAGACAGGTCTTCGTCCATGGTGAACACTTCACGAGACCAGTCAGGAGAGGTACCTAAACGACGCATTTGGCCAGTAATAGTACCGCCGCTGTGCTCTTTCCATTCCCAGACTTTTTTGATGAAGTCTTCGCGACCTAAATCGTGTCGGGTTTTACCTTCAGCGTTAAGTTTACGCTCTACCACCATTTGGGTAGCGATACCTGCGTGGTCGGTACCCACTTGCCAAAGGGTGTTGTCGCCCTTCATGCGGTGATAGCGAGTTAGGGCATCCATAATAGTTTGCTGGAAACCGTGGCCCATGTGAAGGCTACCGGTAACGTTCGGCGGCGGAAGCAAAATACAATAAGGGTCGCCGCTGCCTGAAGCTTTAAATAAACCCGCCTCTTCCCATGACTTATAGCATTGCTGCTCGATGGACTGCGGTTCGAAGGTTTTATCCATTACACACTCTCAAATTGAAGCTAAACGCGAATGACTTAAGCAGATTTAAACTGCATATTGCATCCAGCTTGCTGATAGTTTTTGTATCTTACCCGCGCGGCCTGTTTGGCGTTCTCGTCCACGGGTACAAAATCGATGATTTGACGATGTTGATTAGGTGAAGGCACCATACCGGAACCCACATTCACCACCATTTGTCGTCTGGCTACCTGCTCTGGCTGCCAACAAATTTCCACCGGCGTGCCCGACTGCGGCCCTTCACCATAAAGGTTATGGGGCACAAAGCGGTCAGCCGGCAGTTGCCATAACAATTCATCAACTTCTTCAGCTTGCGCCTGTGTATCACACAGCACGCTAATTTTTTGCTTATTAGCAAACGCTGAAGCAATGACTTCACTGGCGCGGCCTGCCACACCATTGTCACCGCTGGTAAGTTGATAAAAAATCACTTGTGGCATAAATGATTAGTCCTCTAACTTGATATCAGCGCGGTTCATTAAGAACTGAGACAGCATAGGCACTGGACGGCCTGTTGCACCTTTGTTCTTACCACTACGCCATGCCGTACCGGCAATATCAAGGTGAGCCCAGTTGTACTTCTTAGTGAAGCGTGACAAGAAACAACCTGCGGTGATTGACCCTGCTGGGCGACCACCAAGGTTTGTCATGTCAGCAAATGGGCTTTCAAGTTGCTCTTGATAATCGTCCCATAGCGGTAAACGCCATGCGCGATCTGAACTTTGTTCTGACGCATTGAGAAGCTCATGGGCAAGTGGATTGTGCGTACTCATCACTGCCGTAGCGTGGTGACCTAGCGCGATGATAGCCGCACCCGTTAGCGTAGCAACATCTACAACAAGCTCTGGGTCGAAGCGCTCTACGTAGGTTAGCGCGTCACACAGAACCAAACGGCCTTCAGCGTCAGTATTAAGTACTTCAACGGTTTGTCCTGACATGGTAGTTAGGATGTCACCCGGACGATAAGCTTTACCGTCTGGCATGTTTTCACAGCCTGCCAATACGCCAATAACATTAATTGGCAGGTTAAGCGCCGCGATAGTGTGCATAGTACCTAGTACGCCTGCAGCACCACCCATGTCGTACTTCATTTCATCCATGCCTTCGCCTGGCTTAATTGAAATACCGCCTGAATCAAAAGTAAGACCTTTACCTACAAGCACAATAGGCGCTTGATCAGCAGAGCCACCGCGGTGATGCATAATACTCATCATGCTTTCGTTGTCTGAACCACGACCAACAGCCAAATACGCTTGCATACCAAGCTCTGCCATTTGTGTTTCATCTACTACTTCAGCGGTTACGCTGTCGTATTGGCTGGCAAGCTCTTGCGCTTGCTGCCACAGATATGCTGGGTTACAGATATTTGGCGGCATGTTAGCTACGTCTTTGGTTACTTTCGAACCACGAGCTACAGCTAAACCATGCTCAACCGCGCGCTCACCAACAGTAAGCTCACGGCGTGTAGGTACATTGAATACAATTTTACGCAGTGGACGGCGAGGCTCGCCCTTTTTGGTTTTAAGTTGCATAAAGGTATAAAGCGTATCTTCCGTTGCTTCTACCGCTTGACGCACTTTCCAATAAGTATCACGGCCTTTAACGTGAAGCTCGGTTAAGAAACACACCGCTTCCATCGAGCCGGTTTCATTCAATGTTTGAATAGTTTTGGCAATAATATTTTTGTACTGACGCTCATCAAGCTCGCGCTCTTTACCACAACCGACTAAAAGCACGCGCTCACTTAGTACGTTTGGCACGTTGTGTAGCAACAACATTTGGCCCGCTTTACCTTCAAGGTCGCCACGGCGCAACAAGTTGCTAATATAACCTTCACTGATTTCGTCTAGTTGTTCAGCCACTGCCGTTAGACGGCGCGGCTCGAAGACACCCACAACAATACATGCGCTGCGTTGTTTTTCAGGACTGCCACTTTTTACACTAAACTCCACGATATCACCTCGCTTTTCGTCGTTTATGGTTTGCACGATGACTAAAATCACGTAACGTTTCGCGCTGCTTTATGTTTTAATACGCAGCATAACTTTTTAGTTCGCTGCAATTCGCGCTTACAGACCTATTGAATATAGGTTAAATTTGCGTCCAAACACCATGCAAACGGTTTATGATTGCAGGCAAAACTTGTAAAAACGGTAAGTTTAAACAAAATTGTGCTTTCTTTCACTAAAATTCCTAATTTTCCGGAAGGGCTGAGATGCTGATATTCCGCTATTTACTTAAGGAAACGCTGAAATCTCAGTTAGCGATTTTCTTTATCCTTATGGCAATTTTTGTCACCCTTAGATTTGTGCGCGTGTTAGGCGATGCATCAGACGGTGATATCCCTGCTGGGCTAGTGCTTGGCTTCTTAGGTTTATATGCCCCAATTCTCTCATCTTTGGTGCTGCCGATCAGTGCTTATTTGGGCATTATGCTGGCACACGGCAGGCTGTATGTAGACAGTGAAATGACGGTAATGAGGGCCTGTGGTATCAGTGAATGGTATGTCACTCGGGTGATGCTGTTTTTATCTGTAATTATCATGATAGTCACAGGGGCAATTACCCTTTATTTCGCGCCACTGGCGGCTGAAAACGAATACCAATTGCGGGAAAAAGCCCGTAATGAAGCAGGGCTTTCTGCCCTTATGCCAGGTAGATTCCAGCAAACGGGTAACGAAAAAGCGGTTATATTCGTGCACGATGTAGATAGCAACGATAAGCTGCAACGTGTGTTTTTATCCCAGAATCAAACGGATGACAGCGAAGGCGACGTACGCGTTGTATATGCGCAATCCGGCGAAGTAGCTAATAACCCTGATGGCACCCGAAATCTTGTATTGAAAGAAGGGGTGCAGTATGAGGGAAAACAATCCGAAAAGGCATTCCGCAAAGTAGAATTTGATGAATATCAAATTCAGATTGCTGATAAACCCGCCGACGAAACTCGTCGCAAAGTAAGCGTACTGCCCACTAACGAGCTATGGGAAGACGACAGTATTGAAGCAAGAGCCGAACTTCAGTGGCGCATTGCCATACCGCTCTCAATCCCCTTTTTAGTGTTAATTGCTGTGCCGCTAAGTACCGTGGATCCGCGTCAGGGTCGCTTTGGAAAAATGTTCCCTGCAATCTTGCTATATCTAGGCTACTTTTTACTGCTGCTCGCAAGTAGACGCGTACTAGAAGACGGAAAAATGCCGCCACAATTAGGCTTATGGTGGGTGCATACCATCATGTTGATTATTGGTGTCATGTTAATAGTGCGGGACAGGAAGACCGGCACTGAGCTTCGCGCTTGGATATTGGGGAAAAAATAGATGTTTAAGATCCTCGATTTATACATTGCCCGCACGCTGCTAGGCACCATCACGGTTACGCTTAGTGTACTTATTGGCTTAAGCGCACTCATAAAGTTTGTAGAACAACTGCGTAAAATTGGCGAAGGTGACTATGACATGCTTGTCGCCTTTATCTATGTTTTACTTAGCTTGCCTCGCGACCTAGAGCAGTTCTTCCCTATGGCCACACTACTTGGGGGCCTTATTGGTATGGGCGTACTGGCCAGTAATAGCGAACTGGTAGTAATGCAGGCCGCGGGCATGAGCCGTTGGAACATTATAAACTCAGCCATGAAATCCACCCTTGTGATGATTTTATTGGTGATGGCGGTTGGTGAGTGGGTTACCCCATACAGCGAAACCAAGGCCAAACAAATAAGAACCGAAGCCATTTCAGGCGGTAGTTTATTTTCTTCAGATAAGCTGGTGTGGGCTAAAGATGGCGACCGATTTGTGAGTATTGGTCAAGTACTTAGCCAAGACTCGCTTAAAGACGTAAGCATTTTTAGCTTTAACCCTGACCTATCTCTTGAAAGTATTACCTACGCAAAAAATAGTGCTTTCGATGGCGATGGCTGGTGGCTAAGCGATGTCGAAGTGACTGAGTTTTCAGAAACTAAAGTGTCGGTACAAGAAAGCGAGCGCATGCGATGGAATTCAACACTAACCCCCGATAAGCTGGGCATAGTTGCTGTTAAGCCAGAGGCTTTATCCATCACTGGATTGCTAGATTACGTAAATTATTTAGAAAACAACGGCCAAGATCCCTCGCGCTACGAACTTGCGCTATGGCGAAAAATCTTTCAGCCTATTTCAGTGGGCGTAATGCTATTAATGGCACTGTCGTTCATCTTTGGTCCGCTACGTAGCGTAACGATGGGCGCAAGAGTGATTATGGGCGTACTCACAGGCTTTGGTTTCTTTATTCTTAACGAAGTGTTTGGGCCAGTCAGTTTGGTATATCAGCTGCCGCCGTTCTTAGGCGCTTTACTACCAAGCTTGCTGTTTGCGGCTATCGCAGGTGTAATGCTTAAACGTTGATAAAACTATAAATGCTCGAATAGTTTCACGGTCAAGCTGTATAAAAAAGAGGCGTTTTGAAGCCTCTTTTTTTGACTTTTTTGGCGCCCTTCAAGGCCTAGAATGCGTCATCACCAACTTTTGTGGTCGTTCGCTTCTTTAGTCAGTTTCAACACTTCTGTTTGTGCCAAGCGGTCCTGTAGCGATTGCTTATTTTTAAAATCAAACAAAACAAGCAAGGTTCCTAAACCTCCCAATGAAGCAACAAGACGAATCAACAAGCGCGGCCATGTCATAGGCTCGTCAACTGTGCTGTAAATACGCAAACGCCATGCACGCATACCAAGTGTTTGTCCGCCTCTACGCCAGAACCATAAGAAAAAGCCCGCTATCCACAAACCTACCCACGTTTGAATAAGCAATTTATAACCAAAAGAAGCCTGAATCAGGTCGGCAGGTTCAGCATAGCCCTGCAGGTCAAGGGCGCCGTTTTTCAGCATAACCACCAAGGTTACTATCATCACCATAGCGGCACACATACCGACAGCGGTAGCCACGAGCGTATCGTAAATCATTGCCAACAAGCGTCTAACGAATCCTGCTCGCTGTAGGGCCAAGCTATCAGATTCTGCGTTATCTGTGCTTAACTCATCCTTGCTATTTGGGCGGTTAGGTGATGAGGATGTCTTCTTAGCTTTTTTATCGTGACGCGCCACAGGTTTCTCTTTGCTTCAATAAATAACAGTGCGTATTTTGACACAAGCCGCTGGTAGCTTAAACAACATAAATGACACTTACTGTCTTTTAATGAAGCTGTAACCTCCCGATTTACCTTCGATAAAATTTAAGGTTTTTTGCATCTAACCGTAATAGTTAACCGTTATTACACTTACAAACGGATGATGGAAGTAAATTACGGTGACAAAAATAACTTTAGTAAAAACACTTATAGCAAGCTCACTTGCACTTACTATTGCACCCGCTTTGGCACTAGATGACCCAGAAAGTGATATTGAGCACATTCGGGTACGTGGTGATTCGACGGTAAAAGACGGAGAGTTTATCTCTGCTTCGCAGGGCTGGGTGTCTGGTGACACATTGGTTGAGCGCCCTATGCTTCGCGCCGGTGAAATACTGGAATTTATCCCAGGCATGATGGTGACCCAGCATAGCGGTTCGGGCAAAGCTAATCAGTACTTCCTGCGTGGATTTAACCTTGACCATGGTACTGACTTCACGGTGAGCGTAGATGGGATGCCGGTAAATATGCGAAGCCATGGTCACGGTCAAGGCTACAGCGACCTTAACTTCATCATTCCTGAATTTATCGACAACCTTAGCTATTTCAAAGGTACCTATTACGCCAACATAGGCGATTTTTCTAGTGCTGGCGGCGCTTTCTTCAACTTGCGAGACTCTCTTGAACAAAACCAATTGTTCTTAGGCTTAGGCGAATATGGGTTTAAACGCGCTGTTGCATTAAACCATTTTGAAGCTGGAGAAAGCCGCGTTATTTCGGCGCTCGAATATCAAACTTATGGCGGACCCTGGACTGACGTTAACGAAGACGTAAAAAAGAAAAACGCACACATCCGTTATATTACACCCTTGCTTGACGGCCAACTCTCTGTAACAGGGATGGCTTACGACAATAGCTGGAATGGCGCTGACCAAGTTCCAGAACGCGCTATCCAAGGCGGCTTAATAGACCGACTTGGCTCTATCGACACCCAAGTTGGCGGTGAATCTGCTCGGTATAGTTTATCTGCAAACTACACCAGTGATTCATGGAATGCTTCGCTTTATGCCATAGACACTGAGCTTAGTTTGTTTTCAAATTTCACCTATTTCCTTGATAACCCTGAGCGAGGCGATCAGTTTGAACAAGCTGATGACAGAAAAATCTATGGCGGCGAAATATTCACTACCCTGCCCTTAGCCATTACAAACGGGAGCAGTATTACCCTTGGCGGTCAGTGGCGTTTTGACGATATCGATAATGTAGGCTTATATCGCACCCAAAACTTAAGCCGCTTTGGCACAATCCGAGAAGATGAAATAGACAGCAATAGCTATGCCCTTTTTGCTCAGTCAAACATTGTATTAAGTAATACTCTTAGTCTGTCATTAGGTGGTCGATACGATTATTTTGATGTTGATGTAACAAGTAACCTTGATGCTAATTCAGGTAACAAAAGCGATGGCTTGTTTACACTCAAGGCTGGCTTAAAATATAGCGTTTCTGAAGTACTTACCGCGTTTGCCAATATTGGTCAGGGCTTTCATTCTAATGATGCGCGAGGAGCAACCATTAGCATAGACCCGGTAAGCGGTGACGCTACCGAACCAGCGCCTTTACTAGTAAAAAGTCTTGGCTATGAAGCGGGTGTTAACTACACCGACAACAAAACTTACAACCTATCTGCGGCGCTGTGGCGCTTAGAGCTTGATAGCGAACTGGTATACGTGGGCGACGCCGGTTTTACCGAGGCTAGCCGTCCCTCTGAGCGACACGGCATTGAAGTGAGTGCCTATTACTGGATTAGCCATCACATAACCACGGACATTGAAGCAGCATGGACGAAAGCACGATTTAGCGACAGCGTTGAAGGCGAAGGTCGCCATATAGACGGAACAGTGCCGGGAGTAGTCAGTGCAGGTATAACCTATTACCAACGAAGCAATCAATTGGGGTTTAGTACTACCTTACGTGGCCGCTATTTAAGCTCTCGTACAGTTGAAAGTTTCGATGATATCTCACCACCCTCGACATTTTTAATGAATGCGCAAGTTGCGTACCGTCAGCCATCATGGGACGTAACGTTAGAAGTACTCAACGTTTTAGATAGCGACGATCACGATATTGACTACTTCTATGCATCACGCTTACCGGGTGAGCCTGAAGACGGTGTTGAGGATTTACACTACCACCCTGTTGAACCAAGAAATATTCGTCTTACGTTTTCAATGAAATATTAGAACACCAAGGTTTTGTTTGCTGACTGCTAAGGAGCCTTCGGGCTCAATTGAGTAACCATTCAGGCAGTTGTACATAAAGCGTGCTACTTTAGAAAGTAGCATGCTTAGACTTAAAAGCCACACACAAATGGCCGCGCCATAATGATAATAATAGGAGCACCTATGGAACATGAAACCCTATTTCCGCTGCTGTGCAAAACAGCAGAGGGAAATAAAGAAGCGTTCGCAAAGCTTTATGAATTAACAAGTGGTCAGCTTTACGCTGTTGCCTTAAAGCTTTTGAAACGTCCTGAACTTGCTGACGAAGCCACCCAGGACGCCTATATCAAAATTTGGCACAACGCGGGGAACTATCAGCGGGGCAAAGGCACAGTACTCACGTGGATGGTCAGTATTGCTCGCTATCGTGCACTTGATTTAATTCGCTATCACAATGTAAGAAATGAAGTCGAATTAAATGATGACGCACCGTCAGGTATGGAAACCACACAATCAATAAAGTTAGAGGCAGAACAAGCAAAATTAGCCTCTTGTTTAGATGAACTTGATGGACCGCAGCGTCAGGCTATCCATTTAGCCTATGTGAACGGTATGTCACATCAAGAAGTTGTGACTCACTTGGCGTCACCACTTGGAACCATTAAAAGCTGGATAAGACGAGGCTTGCAAAGCTTGCAGAGGTGCCTATCACTATGAATTATTTAAAAAAAGAGCGATTAAACGCCCTCGCCGCTGAATATGTAGTTGGAACGCTACGCGGCAAAGCACGAACACGCTATCAAAAGTTAATGATGCAGTATCAGTCTGTTAGCGATGCAACCGCGCAATGGGAGCAATACCTTACTGGGTTTGCTGAAACCTTGCCTCCGGTCACGCCGCCTGACAGCGTGTGGGAGAACATACAAATAAAGCTTGGCCACAAGGCGGCCAGTGATACAGAGTTTGTCGATCAAACGACTAATGCTAAGCCAAGTAGCGACAATGTTGTTAATCTTGAGCAAGAAAAACAGAAGCGCTGGAAGACCTTATCATTCATATCCACAGCTGCTGCAATGGTGTTGGCCGTATTGCTTTTCGTCATGCAACCTGTGCCTACTTCAGAGGTTTCCCATATTGCCGTAGTCAACAATACTGATAACACGCCATTGTGGGTGATAGAAGTTTCTAACACGACTATGAACGTTAAAGTCACCGATGCATTTGTGGCGTTAGCAAACAAAGACTATGAGCTTTGGATGGTGCCGGCAAACGGTGAAGCACCAATTTCCCTAGGCTTAATGCCTGAAGTCAATGGCGACACGCGCGCAACACCCGATATATTGCTAGATCAAAGTATCGCGGCGTTAGCAGTGAGCTTGGAAGCACCTGGCGGCTCGGTAACGGGGGCTCCAACCGAAGTTCTCTACATAGCACCCATTGTGTCTGTGTAATTTCACGCACCCAGCAGCACCCCACAAGGCCACCAAACGTGGCCTTTTGCTTCTATCAAGTCCTCTTCCCCTGTCTCACGACAATCCACTTTTTACACTTAACAAAAACTTTATTTTAATTTTTTAAACATTTTTTGCATCTAAGGTGAAACCTCAGTCGTTTGGTCTTCTGAACTCATAAAAACAGAGAGACTCGACATGATCCAATTTAAACGCAGAACTTTGTCACTGGCTATCGCTGTGACATGTGCAGCCGTAACCGCAGGCGCAATAGCGTCAAGTCACCGAGAAGCACCTAACATCACTCGCCACCCAGCCTTAGATAGCACCGACTTTTATGCTTTCAATAGTTATGAACAGGGCCGTGAAGACTATGTGACCTTCATCGCAAACTATATTCCACTGCAAGATGCCTACGGTGGCCCTAATTATTTTGCAATGGATCCGAATGCACACTATGCCATTCATATCGACAGCGACGGTGATGCGGTAGAAGACATCAGCTTTGTTTTTCAATTTAATAATGAGCTTGCTGCCGATAACGAAGGCATTGCTTTGCCAATTGGTCCTGAAGGCGAGCAAAAAATGGTGAAAGTACCACTTAAAAATGTAGGTGGTATCAGCGCAGACGATTCAAGCGCTGCTAATTTCTCAGAAATGTATAGCCTTACTATGGTACGCGGCGACATGCAAACCGGCAATCGCACCATGCTTACACCGGCTATGGGCGACATGTTCAAAAAGCCCCTTGATTACATCGGCAATAAAACCTTCACCAGTGAAGCGGAATACGCGCGCTATGCTGAAAGTTTTATTTACTCGTTCAGTATCCCTGGGTGTGATGATATGGCAAAAGTGTTTGTTGGCCAGCGTAAAGACTCATTCGTTGTTAACTTGGGCAAAACATTTGACCTAGTAAATTATGTACCTGTTGAGGGCGATAGCGCACCGGGCGCAGGCGATGGCGAAGGCTTCCCTGGCGGCATTACGCAAAGCGCGATGAATGATGATTTAGTTGATAAAAACGTCACAGCGTTATCTATTGAAGTACCAAAGACGTGCGTTACGGGTGAAGGCAATGGTGTAATTGGTAGCTGGACGACAGCAAGCTTACCTCAGGCACGCATTCTTAACCCAGATGCCACTTTCGCGAAACCTGAAACCAACGGCGGTGCAATGACACAAGTGTCTCGATTAGGTAGCCCGCTAGTTAACGAGCTTGTTATTGGTATTGGGGATAAAGATAAATTTTCTAGCTCTCATCCAAGTGCAGACGGTCAATTTGCCGATTACGTTACTCACCCATCGTTACCAGAGCTGCTTAACATTCTCTTTAAAGATGCAGTGAATACTACACTGGGTACTGATATTGAGACCCTTGCGCCTACTAACTTCCCACGCATGGACTTAGTAACAGCGTTCCTTACTGGCTTCCCAGGCGTTAACCAGCAAGCCACTGTAACAGCATCAGAAATGCTGCGCCTAAACACAGGTATACCAGCAACACCAGCCGAATCACAGTCAACATTTGGAGTGGCAGGCGATGACTTAGCGGGCTTCCCTAACGGCCGCCGCCCAGGAGATGATGTAGTTGATATTGCGCTTCGCGTAGTGATGGGTCGCTTATGCTACCCCATTCCAGTTGCGGGCGAAGACACCGACTTGGGCCTTTGCGCACCAGAGGACGCGAGTGTAGGTAATGTACCATTCACTGACGGCGCACCTGTAGATGCAAGCATGATTGACACGTCATTCCCATACCTAAAAACACCACTTGCTGGCTCTGAATAAGGAGACCCATCATGTATTTTAAGATTAGGTTATTGAGTAAGAAAAGTGACAAGACCACGCCTAAAAAGCAATCGTATGTTAAACGCCAACAACACCGTATGTGGATTGCTTCAGGACTGGTATTAGCGCTTTCTGGTTGTTTCGACAGTGACGACGATAACAACTATCAAGCGCCAGAAGAAAATGTAGCGCCAGTTGCCGTTGACCAAATGCTGACAACGCAGGCAGATATTGCGTTTGATGGCACGTTAACAGCAACCGATGAAGATGGCGACGCGCTAACCTTTGGCCTTGGTGAAAACGGCAGTTTAGGGAGTGCCGAAGTAAATACAGATGGCACCTTTACTTATACGCCAAAAGCCCAAGTAACAGGGAGCGATAGCTTTACCTTTACTGTGTCTGACGGCGTAAATCCAGAGGTGACGGCGAGTGTCAGCATAACCATAGAAGCCCAGCAGGTATCGTTCTCTAGCTATACCCGCGACGCCTTCTATCAAGCGCCAACTGATGAACCTTTACCAATAAATGGACGAGAGTTCACCCAAGATGCTAACGACTCTACATTTGATGACTTATTGATAGACCAATAGAGCGTATCAAACGATAGAGACTTGTTAGTACAAAACTAGTGTCAACCGTAAAGCCAGGGAAGGCTTTTTTTAAGGAAGTAGCAATGAAGTTTGCAAAGCACTCAGCGCTGAAATTTGGTCTAGCAGGCGTATCGATAGCCCTCTCGACTTCTTTCACATATGCCCAATCGCAACAACTTGATTTCGATACCGTTATCGCAAGCTGGAAACCTCAACAGTTATCGATAGCAAATACAAATGAAGCAGAAAAATTGCTTTCATCGAGCCGCTATATTTCTTCAAAAGGCAACGAAAGAGAGCGTGTAACTCGTTTTACCAATTCAATGCGAGCAAACTTTACATCGTTAAATGCAGGGCAACAAGAGCGCTTAGTAATATTAGAAGCGCGCTTATTACAAGGCATTCATAGATTTGACCAGGCCCAAGAACACCTAAAGCAAATCACTCACTTTCACTCGCCGGCAGCTTACTTGCTTATGGCAGATATCGCCATGCAACAAGGGGACGCTAAAAGAGCAAAAGAAAACTGCGAAAAATTGGTAGGGAAAACAAGCTTTCTGATTGCGTTTACTTGTATAGTAAACGCTGAGTTTTCGAAAACCGCTCAGGCTAAGTTGCTACAAAAACTTAAGGCCTTTGAAGATTACACCAGTAATGCTCGGCCTGCTGAACGCCAGTGGTTTTACGAAGTCCTTGCGGATATGTCACTGCAACTTGGTAACGCCGAAGCAGCACTTGAATATTTATCACAAACTGAGTTTGAAGAACTTCCAATAAGTGCAATGTTAGTTTGGGCAGATGCTAATTTTCAACTAGAAAATTATGAGGCTGTTACCACCACCCTTACCCGTTATGTACTCAATATCAAAAAAGCAGATGACGGCTTGCTTTTGAAATGGGCAGTGGCCGAACGCGCACAAGATATAACGTCTTCAATGGTCCAATCTCAACTGTCAAAAAACATGAAAATTCGAGTGTGGCGAGAAGACAGCTCCCATGCAGCGCAAGTTGCCACCTACTTTTTAGACATAGAGCCTGATTATCCGCTAGCACTTAGATTTGCTGAGCTTAATTGGCAGTACGCTCAAGCGATAAGTGACAAAAGCCTTTTAGAACGAGCCCGTCGAGCTAATGATGTATCAAATAATGCTTAATGTTTTTAACCACCTCAGTGAACAAACTATGATTAGATTTGTTGTATTTCTTTTAGTAGCGACTTTTAGTTTTTCAACATTTTCTCACGAGCTAAGCAACGGTTATTTAACGCTTAAAAATGAATCTAACGAGACACTATCAGGCGAACTTTTGTTGAACCCCAAAGACATTGGGCAAGTTGCCGGGCTTGATACTAATAATGACGGTAATCTGACGTGGGGTGAAGTTAATAGATACCATAATCTAGCGAATGGTTACATTCAAAATCACCTGATAATTCGTGGTAGCGAGACACGTTGCACCGTTAGTGTTGCCCCTCCCACTATACGTGACATATCTGCAGAGTCATTACTGGTATATCCGCTGTCGGTGAATTGCGCTTTTTTAAATGAAGTATCGGTTCATTACACAGGTATAGTGAGCGACTTTCCTACACATAAACTACTTACTTCCATCACCCTTAATGAACAAACCAGTGTGCACGTTCTAGATGGTGAGCGCGGCTTTATCACTGTAGCCCTTCAAAACAACCATTGGGTTTCGCAATTTGGCGAGATGATTTACCAAGGTATTTGGCATATTTTTATTGGGCTAGACCATATCCTTTTTTTAGTCGCAACACTACTGACCGTTAACTTATTAAGAAAAAATAAACGCTGGGTAAAAGAACAGAGCAAAAAGCACATAATAAAAAGTACGGTAATTTTGGTCAGTACATTTACGCTAGCGCATTCAATTACTTTAACTGCTACGGCACTGGACTTTATTACCCTTAATAGCCGTATTGTTGAGCTAGGCATTGCTATTTCAGTGGTCATTACTGCGCTAAACAACGTGTACCCTATTATCATGCGTTTAAGGTTTATCACTTTTGGATTTGGCTTACTTCATGGCATGGGATTCGCGAGTGTGTTTGGCGATCTGAGTGCCCAAACGGGCAGTTTAGTGATGAACGTTCTCGCCTTTAATTTAGGTGTAGAAATAGGACAACTTGCCATAGTTGCACTGCTTCTACCTGTACTCATTGCGCTTAGAAACGCGAGAGTGTATTCAAAAGCCATTATGCCAATTGCGTCTTCAATCATTGCGATTATAGCAATTAACTGGACGCTGCAGCGTTGGTAAAAGTACGTGTGCCCTTGATTACTCGAGAAATAGATTCAGCCAAACCTGCTTTTGAACAATCTTTCGGCACTTAATCATAAAAAGCACAAAAAGTTGTTGTATAGGCGCGCCGCATCGCTATAATGCCAAGCATCAACACCACGTTGATAACCATACACAATGCCAGTGTGATGGAATTGGTAGACATGGCGGATTCAAAATCCGCTGCTAGCGATAGCGTGGCGGTTCAAGTCCGCCCACTGGTACCATCTTCTTCTAAAGAAGATACCCAAACCGACTTAAAGTCGGTTTTTTTGTGTCTGAAGTTCACGAATTTGCCACGCGAGCGTGTCGGCCGAGTGTCGGTCCAATCAAAGCCCCCCAATATTTAATAGCGATTCGTGTTCAATAACCGTTGTAAGTTAATCATTGATCAACTATTTCCGAAATAGGGCTAAATATTTCGTCAGGGATAAGCATTTTCCATGCTAATGCTTATTAACAGCAAGTTCAGACTCTCGTGTGAGTGCCCCACTAAACCTTTATATATTGATGACAAAGGTCATGAAAATATCTTACTGGGCGACACTTTTCTAAGGCACTTGCTGACGGTGGCTATCAGGTCGGTGAGCTAGTTAAACACTATTCCCCCGGTAGTACTATATTGAAACGCTAGACAAAGAAGATGCACTTGCCCGAACGTATCAGCTATTAAAAAGTGACAATGTCGTTATCTTTGAAGCAGCTCTTCAATATGACTCGATGTCTGTTCGCGTTGATATACTAAAAAAGATTGAGCTTTTTTAGATAAAAACTACGTCATATGACATTAAAGATGATGGCGACTTCAAAAACAAAATGACCAACTATAAATCAGCTCGGATGCCATATCTGTTGGATATCGCATTTCCATAGTACGTAACTAAAAAAGCACTTCCACAGAAGTTTGAAGATATTAGAGAACAAAATATCGAAAGGCCAAGTGGTGATAATTATTGAAGCATGGTTATATTGGACAGTTCAAAACTCGTACAGCGAGGGTACACTAAATAAAAACGTAGTGTGATTACGCCGAGATAAAGTAAAATTAATACTCTCATTTATTTTTGCGCAATCACACTACGTAGCTTAGGTTAAGGTAAGGTATCTCCCATTTCGAAAACAAGCTCCCCACCAGCCATAATTTGCTTATAAGAGACTGATCTCCCTACCTTTTCACCGTTAAGGGTTACCTGCTGAACATAATCGTTGCCAGCCTGCGTATCAGCTTTAATAGTGAAAGTATTACCACCTAAATTCAGGTCGACCTGTTCAAATTCAGGTGTTCCAAGCACGAACTCTCCATTTGCCGGATTAACAGGATAGAACCCTAGGGCACTAAATACATACCATGCTGACATTTGACCCACATCGTCGTTTCCGGCTAACCCGTCAGGCTGCGCCAAATACATAGTATCTCTAATTTCTTTTATCCTTTCTTCGCCCTTATGAGGTGTATCCGTCCATGCATAAAGGTAAGCAACATGGTGCACCGGCTCGTTTCCGTGGGCGTATTGACCAATAAGCCCTGATATATCAGGCGAAACATCGCCTTGCATATCTGAACTTGTTGAAAACAGCGTGTCTAGTTTGCTAGTAAACGCTTGCTTGCTGCCATATAGTTCGATTAGGCCATTTACATCGTGAGGAACAAAAAAGCTGTATTGCCAAGCATTGGCTTCTGTGTAGTCAGTCTTACGATGCTCTACATAAGTAGGGTTGAAAGGCGTCACCCAGTCTCCTTGAGCAGTTTTACCTCTCATAAAGCCAGTTGATTTGTCGAAAAGTGTCTTATATGCGTTGCTACGTTTAAAATAGCGCTGGGCTATTTCATTTTTTCCTAATTTAGCGGCAAGGGTAGCGATAGCCCAATCGTCATAAGCATACTCAAGGGTTTTAGATACCGCTTCTACTTCGAGTTCTGAGGGTACATAACCGTATTGTTCAAATAAGTCTATGCCAAATCTATCTTGAGTAGCCGACGCAATACTAGCTTCTAATAATAGCTCGCCATCTACATTAGTTAACCCTTTAAGATATGCATCCACAATAACAGGCACCGCGTGATATCCTATCATTACATCGGTTTCGTTGGACATGAGGTCCCATGAAGGTAATAAACCTGTTTCCTCATAAAAACTTAGCATAGATTTAACCATACCATCGACTCTTTCTGGGTTAGATATGGTTAGCAACGGATGAAGCGCTCTAAAGGTGTCCCATAATGAAAACAGCGAGTACCGTTCGAAAGACTCTTGATGCACGCTTCCATCAGCGCCATACGCTTTATTGTCTACATCGCCGATATGCTGGGGGGCGAGAAAAGAGTGATAAAGCGCAGTATAAAACTTCCTTTTATCCGTTTCATTATCGTCGTGAATGGCAAATTTCTCGAGTTGTTCACGCCATAATTTTGATGCCTTTCTGGCTAAGGTGTTAAAGTCAGCGCCATTTACCTCGTGTTCTAAATTCAACCTCGCGTTTTCAATACTCGTGTAAGATAGTGCCACGTTAACCTCTAACGCGGTGTTATCAATGTTGCCGAAATCCAGTACTACCTTTGTACTCTCAGCAGTTAGCTGATCGCCTTTTACAGGAGTGTTGCTTTGATATAACTGATGACTAAACGCTTGATTAAACGTAGCTGTAAAGTAAATAGGCTGCTTTTTCGCCCAGCCTGTAGACAGTCGATACCCGCTAATCGTATGTTCATCATCTACACGAATAAACGTCATTACAGGTTTATCAAAGTTTTGTGCATACTCTAGATCAATAAGCACTTTTGCGTTTTCTTCACCTGAAAAGGTATATTTGTGCGCACCTGTTCGAGTAGTAGCAGTGAGTTCTGCGGTAACTTTCTCATCATTTAAGCGCAGCGAATAGTAACCGGGCAACGCCTCTTCATCCGCATGACTATAAGACGTGTAAATTCTCCCTTTTTCGTCTTTCTCCCGCTTTGCATAATCCCCTCTAAATGGCATAAACAGAATATCCAGTAAGTCTCCTACACCTGTACCAGATAAATGGGTATGGCTAAACCCTAAAAGCGTATCATCTGAATAATGATAGCCCGATGTCCAATCCCATCCCTTAGAAGGATTATCTGGACTAAGCTGGACCATTCCGAAGGGCACAACAGCGCCGGGGAAGGTATGACCGTGCCCGCCTGTACCAATCATAGGGTCTACATATTCGAGCACGCCATCATGCTTCTGTGCATATTGGGTCGACGTATGGTTTGCTTGATTAGCGCATGCTACTACCGACATACTTAATAAAATACACAATGATATTCGTTTCATTTTAGTTTTCGTCCAACTTGTTAAGCCAATTAAATTTGAGGAATATTGAGGTCAGTACAGTAATTAACAGCGAGAAAAATACCCCGTCCCAATTTTGGATGATTAGATAAATAGGTGCGACGACTAAAGAAAGCTGCCACACGACGCCTACGGCCACATTGGTTAAATCTCTGCCAGGCGTTGCCTTAACTTCAATAGAAGGGTTCTGACTCAACAATTTATCTTTGATAGGTTTCCACACGCCCCATGGACGTACTTGGCGATAAAATTCACTTATATGCTCAATATCGTCAGCTTTGGTTAAAAGCGTTCCTAGTATGCATCCGGCAACACTTACCAATAGCAGGTAAGGAAATGCCATTAATGGGTGGAGATCAGGCATGGCTAGGGGGAATATTAACGCTGCCACCAACCCCGTCAACATACCCCAAAAATAACCGCCGGCATTAAAACGCCACCAATGCCATTTAAGTAAGTTAGCGGCAGCGTAACCGCCAAACAGAGCGCCGAAGATCCACTGCATAATGTCGTTTATACTGTCTAGGAATAAGCCCACTACCACCCCGATAATAACCAAGACTAAAGACACTACATAGCTGACTTTTACATAGGTACGTTCGCTTTGATTTGGCTTTATGTAACGTTTGTATACATCGTTTACGAAGTAAACTGGGGCAGCATTTAAAGATGCCGCTAGGGTGGACATAAATGCGGCCAGCAAACCGGCAATCAATAAGCCTTTTAATCCTATAGGAACGAATTCTGTGATCGCGTAAGGAAGCACCTGTTCGAAATCAAACCCTCCGCCTGCAAGCTGAATATCGGGGCCAAGATAAACCAGTGCTAATACGGTTAACCCAGTGACCATCATGTAGCGAGGAAAAAACATTACCAAGGAAACAAGGCCACTCATTTTAGCTGCCTCTTTAGGTGACTTTGTGGCTAATATTCGCTGCATATCATAGCTGGGAACGGGCCCCGCCATGCTTGTTAACGTCCCTTTGAAAAGCATCATCATAATCATTAGCCCAAACAACTCCATGTTGTCTTGCTGTATTTTTTGATTAACGCTATCAATAACACCGGACCAATTTAGGTCAAGTCGCCATGAGAAGAGCAAAGTATCCCAACCATCTGGGGTTGCCGCTTAATTTGCTCTGGGGTAACTAACGACATGGCGATTATTCCCACGGCTATCGCCGCGATGGTCATCAATACAAACTGCAAAACTTCAGTAAAGACAACGGAATACATTCCCCCTTTAATCACGTACAACACGGTGACGGAGAATATAATTAAGGCGTAATTATCCGCAGACAGGTCCCACGGAAAAAAGATTTCCGCAAACTTCCCTATACCTTTAAATGCATAAGCAATAAAGCCAACAGCACTAACCAAAGCGAATAATATAACGATAAACTGACACCATTTCGCTTCCCGGGTTTTGCCAAACCGTGTTTGCAGCCATTCGGCCCCCGTCATAACGTTTGAACGACGAAGCCAGACTGAAAGGTAAATCATCAAAAATATTTGATTAAAAATTGGCCACACCCAAGGTAACCAAGCGCTCTTGAGTCCATACACAAAACAAACGGATACAAGCCACATAGTGCCAGCTATATCAAACATACCTGACGCATTCGATACACCTAGCGCCCACCAAGGGATCCGGTTTCCAGCCAAGAAATACGACCCCATGTTTTTACTGGCAAGTCGCGATATATATAAGCCTAACCCTAACGTCCCCGCAAGATAGGCAAGTATAATTGCTATATCAATACTCGCTAACTGCACGGTGCCTCCAGGCAGTCGTTAAGACTGAGTAGGGAAAGCGATGAACGCACCTCATTCATATCGCTAGCGAAGCTTTCACCTAACGAAGCTGTAAGTGTTTTAGGTTGTTCTGGCAAAAGGTCGATAAAATTATCATCGAACTGAACATGACTTCCTTCCAATTCAACATAAAGTTGTCTAACTACTGACTTTGCCGTTAATGTAATTGCAAGGCGCTGTTCTTGAACTTGGACGTCAATATCAACATCCAGTCGCGCTAGCTTTTGAGCTACTGGCGGCGCAAGGAAGAAATGATTACTGACTAGAGTAGAACCGCCCTGGGGACGAAACACTGCTTCAATATAAGCACTATCCCTTTTTATTGAGGATAACGTCTGATTCAACGCCATATCTACAATTGGCCCGTTCTCATTAGCCGGCGCGGTAACCTCAACCACAGAAGAATATAGAAGTAGGCCATCGAGGGTTTTAACGTTAATAACGCAATCTCCCCGCTGAGTTGTAAGTGTGTCGTTTAACAGAAAAATAGAAAATTCATCCGGTTCAAGCTCTTCTATTGTAAGAGAGAGGGGGGCGAAGCTTCTTTTCGCCTGATAGTGAAGCGCCTTCCACTTACCGTAATAATCAATGCCCGACCACGAAGCAGCTGGCCAGGTGTCATTGAGTTGCCAATACAAGGTGCCCATACAATAAGGTTTCGCCCTACGGTGGGCATCGAAGGCTAATTTTAATCCTTCGGCTTGCTGAACTTGGCTAAGATACACCAAGTGTTCAAATGTGCGCGCGCTGGGGTACACGCCATCCATATAGGAAGCAATAAGACCATTGCCGCGGGGATGTTTTTGGTGAACAGTCATAACAGGAGAAGTAAGCGCTTGATCTTTTGCAAGTGTAAACTTGTCTATCGACGCTTTTAACGGAAAGCTTTGAAATCCATACTCTGTCATAAAACGCGGTACGCGCTTTTGATATTCACTAAAGGGTTCTTCTCCATGCCAAACCCCCCAGTAATGGTGATTGGCGATATGATCAGCGTCTTCTTCCCAAAAAGAAATGGGCGAGGAGCGAACATAATAGCGCTGGCTGTCTAAGGAGTTAACCACGTTTCTCAGCAATACATCAAAAAGCCTAGTGTAATCTTTTTTTAGTTTCGCAAAAACGTCGTCATTGTAGCCAAACTTATCCGCCCAATCCCAATGTTTGATGGCCATATCAACTTCATTGTTTCCACACCACAGCGCTATACAAGGATGGTTGCGTAGACGTTTTACTTGTTGCGTAGCCTCTTCTTTAACGTTGTTTAAAAACGCTTCATCGCCTGGATATAGCGTACAGGCGAACATGAAGTCTTGCCAAATGAGTACACCATTTTGGTCAGCCAATTCATAAAACCGCTTAGTTTGATAAACTCCGCCACCCCAAACGCGCAACATATTCATATTCGCCGACACCACCGAAGCGAATTCTTGCTCTAGCCTTGCGTCGTCCACGCGATGTATAAAGCTATCTGAAGGAATGTAGTTTGCGCCCTTCATGAACACAGGATGTCCATTGACTTTAAGGTAAAACGACTGCCCTTGGGCGTCGTTTTCATTCACTACTTCCACCGTGCGAAGACCAAACCTTGTTTCAAACGTGTCTGTCGCGTTTGAAAGCGTGACCTCTAAATTATAAAGATAAGCGTCGCCCATACCATTGGGCCACCAGCGTCTCGGGGCATCTATTTCAACGCGCTGGGTAATTACAACAAGGTCTTGTTGAACCTCAACTTCGCTATTGGTAACAAAAGCTTCTTGGTTAATCTTAACTTGTGGGGTGGTTAACTGCGCATCCTCACCTTCTAGCGTAGAAATGATATCTATAACCGCTTTCTCATCCGTTAGAGAAACTTGTGAAACCTGTACATCCGTAATTCTTACCGGCGTTACCCCTTGTAGGTAAATAGGTAAATAAATACCACTGGTGACAAAACGCGGCCCCCAGTCCCAGCCAAAATGGCAGGGAGCTTTACGGCAATAGACACTTAACTTATCCTCAGATTTGTCATTTTCTGCAGGGTAAGCGAATCCCGCTTCTTCGTAGTAAGGACGAACAGTTTTAATCGGTGAGTGAAAATACAGTTCAAGTGTGTTCTCTTCATCGAGCAAATGCGCTTTGCATAGAAAACGACGTTGAACAAACATGTTTTCACTCACGCCTAACAGGTGTCCATTAAGGTAGACATCGCAGAAGGTATCAAGACCTTCAGCTACCAATGCAATTTCATCGAACTGACGCAAAGTGTCATCTAGGCGAAAGGTTGTTTTATAAACCCAATCGTTTTGCTCTATCCACTGAAGCTTTGTTTCATTATCACGATAGAAAGGGTCTTCAATTAACCCGTTTTCATGCAAATCAGTAAAGTTGCAGCCAGGCACTTGGGCGTCGTACCACATACTCGTATTTGCTTGGCGGAATTTCCATCCACCACAGAGCGATTGATTAACTCGGTTAGGAAAAAAAGTGTTTGATGACATAGTAGCCTTACGAAAGGTGCAAATACTGCACCCTCAAAATTAGTTAAAAAGGAAAAATGACTTATCGTGATACTGCAATAGCACCAATAAGGCCGGTTGATTCAGCCGTCGAACTTACGTTAATGCTAATGCTGCTTAGTGATGCCGCACTATCAGGCGCTAGCTTAAATATATGCTCTTTCCACGACGGGCTTTTAGATAAAGGAAACGTTTTTGTCGTACCATTAGTATATTCAACGATGACAGAGACCATGTCTGCTTCACCTTTACTGACAACACTCAACGCTGGGGTACTCGATAACTGACCCAAAATTTTATACAGGGGTACGGTGGCGTTAGCGGGACCGTTTGCGTGTATACGTAACGCACTTCCTCCTTGATAAGCGTCTTCAAAGGTATAGTTAACCTCAATATCATCGCCATCTACTGCAAAGTGCCATGTTGGAGGTATTGATTGCTGGGAAATATCTGTCCATGCGTCGCCTATAAGGTGGCCATTTTTGAACATCTTCTTTCCGTGCCCAACATTAAAATAAGTACTGAAAGGAAGAGACAAAATAGTGGTTTTGGCCGGCAACCATGCAGCAACACCCTTAAATCCTTTTGTGTCAGTCGTCAGCACGTTAAGGTCGTCGCCGTTAAACAGTCGCTGCTCAGTATTATGAAAAGCAAGCACATTCTCAGGATTTGCGCTTAAATTAGCAAAGGCGGGGGTATGGCTGTTACCAGAAAAATTAAAGTTTACGTTAGGTGCAAATAATGCAATTGATGTTTTTGCAGTGGCTTTATCAAATAACCACTCTAACCATTCATTGCGACTAAAGGCACGCTGAGCATTGCGGTCAGGCCATAAGTCAACGCCCATAAAAACATCATATGGACTACGTCCTATCGCGTAAGCATAGTCGACACTATCGTCAACCATTGCTTCGTCCCACCAATAATTAATAAAAATAGCATCACTGGTACGTTTTTCTTGCTGTAGGAACATAGCATTTTGTGCATTAAGCATATTTTGCCACCTGACCTTTCCATTCATCAGCATAGAGTCGTACCAGTGTACTTCCATATTTTTAGGTGAATTGGCCGTCAGATACTGCATAAAGAGACGCATTTTATTTGCAAGTTCTTTACCGCGAACATTATCAAACGTATCTTCAACTAACGCATTGTCTTCGTCTTTGATGACGGTAAGGTCGGTTTCTTGATTAATTAACCAGCCATCAAAGTTATAGTATTTTGCTATCGAAATAAGGCGGTCTGCGTAAACAAAACGTCCCTTTTCGTCCTGCTCGACTAGTTGAGCTATAGTATCGGGATTTCCTCCCCATCTAGCGACCGCTAAGAATACAGAACCTAGCACTTTAACACCGTTCTCATGGGCTTTATCTACCCAGGCTCTTGAGGGTATCTGTACGGTTTTTTCGGCCGTACCAGCGAACCAGTTTAAAATGTCAATATTTGGCCAATGGTTAAAGATATAGTGTTCACTGCCGTCTAAGGGATATTGGGCATTTGCAAAATTGTTCATGCCATCGGGGGCATAAAGTACTCTCGCGGGAGTCTCGTTTATTTGGTGAGGTAGAGGAGCACTGACCCGCTTCGCTAACGGCGTAACCGCAATATTATCCGGGGCTGCTAACGAGGAAGTAGGTGACCAAGCCTTTACCTCATCAAGCGTTAGCTCGTAAGGCGCTCCTGATTGCTTTGCGAAAACGAACGTCGAAAAAATTAACCCTAACGCCAACGCGAAGCATCTCATGGGTTTTCTCCTATAAGTATTAAAAATGGTGAATGATTGTGTAGTGGGGAAATGGCATCGACGCGAACGTCGATGCCAGTACATACATTTTTTATAGCTGTGGACCTAATAATTCAAATTCAGCCACCTGCATCAAGCTATCATCGCCTTTATTTTTGGTAATGTTGATACGGTATAAATTGAATGCGCTTCCGTTACTGGTAGTAAATACCCTGCGTTGGAGGCGATCATCAAAGGTCTCCCCTGCCCAACTTCCAATTTCGAACCAGGTTGTACCGCCATCATTAGAGCCTAAAAGAGAGAAGTTTTCAGGGTCGCGCGATGGCGCATCATTAGCACTGGTAATGGTAAATTGGTTTACTACTGTTGGGGAGGATAATGCGACTTCCACCCAAGATGGTTGTTCTACAGAAGGGATACCGCCGTTGTCTAACCATTTAGTCGCTATCGCATTGTCAAAGGCCATTTCGCCCGCCTCTGCATCACTAATAGCAGCACGTGCAGTAACCACTTTATCTGCACTATCAGTATGGTCTATTGCAGCATAATCGGTACCGAATAAGCCTAACTCTGCAACTTGCATTAAGCTATCATCACCCTTATTTTTAGTGATATTAATCTTATAATGCGTAAATGCTTGCATATTCGAAAGGCTATAAATTTGGGTTTCCGCTCTTTCCTCGAAACTGATACCAGCCCATTCGCCAAGTGTTACCCACGTTTCTCCATCATGGGATGCCAGTAAAGTGACATTCTCCGGATCTCTGCTAGGGGCGTCATTAGCACTAGTAATAGTGAATGTATTAACAGCTTTTGGTGCAGGTAATGTGACGGTAGCGAAACTTGGATCTTCTACCGAAGGGATACCCGTATTATCTAACCACTTTGTGGAGGCATCACCATCGAATGCAAACTCGCCTGCTTCCGCTTCACTGATAGCGCCACGGTAATCAATTGTTACGCCATCTGCTGTAGCATGATTTACTGGAGCCTGTGTAGGCCCAATAAGAGAAAGCTCTGCTACCTGCATCAAGCTATCATCGCCGCTATTTTTAGAAATGTTAATTCTATAAAGAGCATATGATTTCGGGTTTTGGAAACTTAACCACTTTCGTTCAAATCGGCTATCGAAGGTTTCACCTACCCACGCCGCTACTTCGTTCCACGTTTCACCGCCATCGTTTGAACCCAACAGACTGAAATTTTCAGGGTCGCGCGATGGTGCATCGTTTGCACTGGTTATCGCAAGAACATTAATATTAACCGGGCTTGCAAAGCTTACATCTACCCAAGACGGCGCTTCTTCGGTGGGCACACCAGTATCATCGAGCCATTTTGTATTAACGTCTAAATCAAACGCCATTGCTGGGGCTTCGGCGTCGCCAATGAAACCACGCCCTTCTATTGACGTGGCATTAGATGAATGCACGATGGCAGACTCTAAGGGGCCGGATAGTCCAATTTCCGCTACCTGCATTAAATTACTGTCGCCTTTGTTTTTCGTGATATTCACACGGTAATGGCGGTAAGCGAGAGAATTATTTAATGTAAGGTGCTGGGTTTCAAAACGCTCATCAAAAGATACGCCCGCCCATTCACCAAGCGTTACCCATGTTTCACCGTCTAAAGAGGCTTCTAGAGACAGGTTCTCAGGGTCACGTTCGGGTGCGTCATTAGCACTCGTCAAGGATAAAGTATTAACCGGCACCGCGTCTTCAAAACTGATGGCAATCCACGAAGGATCCTCTACCGAAGGAATGCTGGCATTATCCAGCCACTTAGTTTGCGTATCTTTGTCTAAAGCTTTATCGCCCGACTCCCCATCACTAATCGCAGCCCGCCAGGTAATGTCGGCGGATGCCAAATTAGCGGCAGTAGTGTACTCAATTAGCGGGCCGCCGCCTTGAGACTCTATAGCCACTGGCAAGTCAACATTAATGATGCTTTCTGGTTCCATACCTAACGCGCTAACTACAGGGTGTGCGCTAAGGGCAGTAAGTAGTTGTTCTCGAATCGCTGTTAACGCGTCGGTATCTCCCGCGGCAGCTTGCATTACATTTGCCTTCATGGTCTCAAGGTGTTGAGCAAGTGTTGTATCTTCAGGCATATACGCAAAGGCAGCATTTATTAGCGACGCATTTAGTGACTTTGCATCCAACCCAGCTACACTTTCAACGCTCTCAACGCTAACCACGGGTGTTGCAAAAACATCAAAATTTGACGTTTCATAGCCAAGAATACGCATTAGCATAACGCTAAACTCAGCTTGTGCTGGCGCCAATGTAGCCAATGCTGAAATATTCCGCCCTTCTTCGATTGCCTGCTCAAGTAATGCAGAGGCTAGTGTAGTTAATACAGTAGCCTGGAAGGTCGCTTCAGGTTCACCATCTTCTTGTGTACCTAATGGCGCAGATACCCAGCTCAAGGTAGTAAGCTTAGTACCGGCAAGTGCCTCTGCATCAACATTTTCGCCTAAACCAGCGATACCACATGCGCTTGTATCGCATACCATAGTAGCGTTTTCGCCGGCGAGTGCTTCGACACGGTAAATACCGTTAAAGGCGTAACCGGGTGACGAGGTTAAGGTTAAAAATACGTCGCCATTACTGTCTGTCTGCGCATTCGTTGTGGTTGCGGCTCCGCCAACAATAGGCGCTACCGATATATCCGCGCCTATCATGGTGCCTTTAGTTACCGAGCCAGAAAGTTCTGCTTGCGTACTAACAGGTGTGGGTGCGCTTTCAGGTTTAGGATCATCTCCCCCTTTACACGCGCTTAATAGACCTAATACTACCGCCACAGATAGAGATACTTTTGTTAACGTGAATTTTTTCATAATATGTCCTATTCGATTTTTTATCGTTAAATTCTGAGACTAGAAGCTATATGTCGCGCCGATATAGAATCGACGGCCCGCGTAACTGGTGCCGTAAAGGCGAGAGTCCACATCGTTTCCGAGTCGAGACACTGACTCTTCTTCGGTGAGGTTCACTACTGACGCACTAATTATAATATCTTCGGTTAACGAATAAGACGCATTTATGTCGACTTGCGTATAGGGGTCTTGGTATACATTAAAGCCGCTGGCCAGGCCTAGCACAGTGTCGCCTCGCTTATTCCAAGAAGCGCGAACGCTATAGTCATCAGTCTCATAATAGGCAGATAAGTTGTATTGGTATTTTGCGCTACCCACGAGTGCTGATTGGCCTTCTACTTCGCCATTTACAGATACATCCGCTTTATTAGTGATGTTTCGCGTGTAGTTGGCGTATAAGCCAAAACCACTCTCAAACGCATGTTGAATGAACAACTCTAAACCCTTAGATTTAGCGTTGGAGCCGTTTCCAGAGGTTGAATAGGGGGTAATTGTGATTTCACCCGCCGGAACGATATCTTCAAACCCGGCATAGTCGGTGGTGCGGTCGATAACAAGAGGTACAATGAAATTATCAACTTTTTTGTAAAATAACGCAGAACCAATGGCCGACCCTTCGCCATAATAGTACTCTACAGAAATATCGAACTGTTTAGATAGATAAGGCTCTAACTCCTTATTACCACCACTACCTGAAAATCCGGGAAGCTCATTGAACTCGGCCCGATCAGAGGCCCACTCATCGGAAACGAAAGTCACTCTTTCTTGTGAACCTAGCGCGCTGTATCCAGGTCGAGACATCACTTTTGCAGCAGCTAAACGTACCACTAAGTTCTCGCCCGCATCCCATACTACATTTAAGCTAGGCAGTACTTCTGTATAAGTATTTTTTGATTCGATAAGCTCGTATTGCTCACGGAACCGATCGTCTCCCACTACAGGCTCGCCGGTTTCATCATCAACGTTATCTAAGAAGTAGGTGTAAAGGTCGGTTGATGCCGCAGTGGTCGTAGTTTCCACAACCCGTAAACCTAGGTTCCCTCGAAAATCTGCGTAGTCGAACTCACCTTGTATGTAAGCCGCTTTAATTTCTTCTTCAATATCGTAAACGAACTGATCTTCGATGCGTGTGTATGGCGTGTAGTTTGATACCACGAGATCTCTGTATTTTTCCCAATTGATCGTAGGCATCAAATTAATATCGAACCCACCAGCGATATTGCCTTCACCCGAGGTGTTTAGCACCTCTTCGGCACTCGGCATTCCCCCATTCCACTGGTAGCTATCAAACACATCAATCCCATCCTCAGTGGCTTCCGCTGCTGCAATATCGAAATCAGGGTCTAGGAAGAAATTGTTGCCGGTTTCTCTGTGTAGTTCACCTTTACGATATTTTGCGCCTGTTTTGATGGTATGGAACATACCCCAGTCAACGTATATATCTAAGTCAAGCTGGGCATATTTTTCTTCTAGTTCACTGTTTACAAAGCTGGAACCTGATGAACCTGGGTCAGCTGCACCACCCACGCCTGACAACAACGCATTAAGTGTGTTGGGATCCATATACATGGATAGGCGATCAGAACCAAGTGACCAGCCCGCATATTGCGCTGCGTTTTCTACAAAGTCGTCTCCTTGGCCCCAGTTTGAGCTTTTATACGCTGCCTCCCAGTTTTCTGTGGGTCCGCCTTCCGCTTCTGTTTGACCAAACTTGAAATTCGCGACGAATTCATCGCCTTCATATTCAAACCCTAAATCAAAGGTATCTGAGGTAGACTCTTCTCGCGTGTACGTGCCACGGATCCAAGGAAATTGCATATCGTTTTCAACGCCGCCAGCGCCCACTACATAGTCGATACCAACTATGTTCAGACCCGCTTCATCTAGGGTAACATCACTGATGAAATTAGGACTAAGCGACCATTCAGGAATATCAATAACCGATAGCGTTCTATCTTGCCCCAGTTCAAAACCAAAGTAGTTCGCGGTTATTTCTAGGCGATCAGTAGGTCTCCATTGCCCTGTAAGCTGGATACCTTCGCGCTGTCTATCCTCTTTAACGACGGACGTTCTAGCTACCTGTGGAAAATAGACATCACTATAGGTATTCCCTGTAGCATCGTTAAGTGCTGCCCACGGGTTATTGTTATTAATAGCATTTCCATTCGCATCAACTGCGTTACCGGCCTCTCCAGTCCACCGCCAAACATTCGCGTTGGTGCCACCAGAGAGAGTACGATTTGTTCTATCTTGCTTGGTAAAACCGACTAAAAAGCCAAGCGTTTCCTCTTCATTTTTCCATGAATAAAGGGCGGTGCCTTGCGGCTCATAATCTTCAGTTACATCCGCATAAGTCGCTTCAATATTCAGTACGCCTGAATTAGCGTCCATTTCAAAGGGCTTTCTCGTATGCAGCAATACGGTGCCGCCGACGCCGCCTTCATCTAAACGAGCTTCAGAGGACTTGAACACTTCTACTTTTTTGATCATAGCGGAAGGAAGTAGCGTGTAATCAAATGAGCGTGAAGGCTCACCCGGAGAAGATGCAATAAAGTTACCATTTAATTGAGTAAAAGTGAGGTCTGAGCTTAGTCCTCGAATACTCACGCTAGCGCCTTCGCCCCCATCTCGCTGTATGACAACACCAGGTACCCTTTGTAGTGAATCTGCAACGTTTTTATCAGGGAATTTACCAATATCTTCCGCCGTAATTGCATCGACTACTGCTTGAGAAAGCCTTTTGGTAGCAAGGTTTTCCGCCATACTCGATCGAATACCTTTTACTTCAATAACTTCTAACGCTGCTTCTTCGGCGTCAGTAGTCTGCTGGGCGTACACTGGGTTCATTGCAGTCGCGACTGCCATACATAACAGTGATTTACCAAATGTACGGGTCATAGACATATCATCTTCTTTCTTTTGGGTAGCCATGTGGTGCGTCTCCATCCTTCATGTAATCGTAAACAAAGCTACGATGAGGAAAGTAAATTAAATTTATATTTATACATTTTTCATTCACTTACGACTTACGCAAGCTTTACTTGACTGAATTCATTACACAGCAAGTTATGTAATCGTTTTCAGTTAGAGCTTGATATTATGACTGTGTTAAGAAGTTGTCAACAGATCTGAGGCGAATTTATTTACAAAATGTTAACGTAGATGGTGGGATAAAGGCATTTAATTAATTCTAGCGTTTGGCGGGACCAGAACTTTCTCTTTCCAGTAACTGAAACGGTAAGATTTCTCTTTTTCTTGTAAGTTCTTCATTTTTCATCATTTTTACTAATACATCTACGGCCCGTTTACCCATATCGAAGGCAGGTTGATCTACTGTAGTGAGGGGCGGGTTTACATACCCAGATACTCTCACGTTATCAAAACCGGTTATAGAGATATCCTTAGGAATGGATATACCACGCCTGGTTAGCTCAAAGAGCGCGCCCATAGCAATATCATCGTTGAAGCAGCAAATAGCGGTGGGGCGATGGGGTAATTTTAATAATTCCTTTACGCCCTCTACGCCTGTATCTAAATCGTAACTCTCACCGACTAACGATGACTCCTCAAAATTAATTCCCTCTTCGGACAACACACTTTTCATACCCGCTAGGCGGTCGTGAAAAATTTGTGAGCTTCGCTGACCTGCAATAAATCCAAATTTTTCATGACCATAGCTTACCAAATGATTCATTATCGCCCTACCCGCAGCGTAATTATCTAGCTCGATATACGGGTAGTCTTTCCCTGTAACCCGTTCACATACACTCACTAGGGGCACGTTTTTAGATAGATCTTCATCAGCCTCGGAGAACGGAAATGAGTGATCAAGTTGTATTAATCCATCCGCCCTATTAGATAACAGCATGCTAGCGTATTCGTTCTCGCGCTTATGTTCGCCTTGTGTATCACCTAATAGTACTGAGTATCCATGTTCTTGCGCACCTTTTTCAATACCTTCAATAATGCGCATGAAAAAGGGGTTTACCAAGTTAGGCACTAAAACAACGATGGAATTTGACTTACCACTTTTCACACTGCTTGCTAACCAATTAGGCCGATAACCTGCGGTTTTCACCGCCTCCATTACTTTTTCTCGGGTTTTAACATTGACTAAAGAGGGATTTTTGAGGGCACGTGAAACCGTGGCCGTCGAAACGCCTGCCAGTTCACTTACTTTTTTAATGTTGGTCATTTTAATCCTTTTTAAGAGCCATCAATGTCTAATGGAGACAGTAGAGGTGCTTATAATACCGTCTACTTGCATACATTAGCAACAACAAAGAGTAAACGATTACATTCTACCAATATACCGGGGATTTTAGCCCTTAATAGGGGAAGAAGAGCAATTTTATGCAATTGATTATAGATTTTCAGATTGTAATCGATTACAGTTCTCAGCAATCATTATTATAACCATTGATTTACATCTATTATACAAGGTGTGGAACGGATAAATCATGAATTTACGCAAAACTTTTATTATTCCTATACTTGCAGGCTCCCTCCTAGCAGCTTGTAGCAATAAGCAGCAACTCGATCACCACACGAGTAGCGAGGCCCCGACGTCAGTCAACTTGGTTCAAGAGGATTTAGTTCAATACATTAATCCATTGATGGGTAGCGATTCAAAATTTAGCCTATCAAATGGCAATACCTATCCGGCGATTGCTACGCCTTGGGCGATGAATTTTTGGACCCCAATGACAGCCCCTATAGGCGATGGTTGGACATACAAATACGACGACGAAAAAATTAGAGGAATAAAACAAACCCACCAACCAAGCCCATGGCTAAACGACTACGGTGCTTTTGCTTTAATGCCTGTAACGGGCGGTATTAAATTCAATCAGGACGAGCGCGCTTCATGGTTTTCTCATAAAGCAGAAACGTCTTCGCCTAACTATTATTCGGTCTACCTTGCTGATCACGATGTGACCGCTGAGGTTACCCCTACAGAAAGAGCAGCCCAATTTAGGTTCACATTTCCAAAAACCGAAGACGCCTATATTGTATTAGATGCTTTTGAAAAAGGATCGAAAGTAACGATTTTACCCGATGAACAGAAGATTATAGGTTACACAAAATACAATCACGGGGGCGTACCAAGTAACTTTAAAAATTACTTCGTGCTTAGCTTTGATAAACCTTTTACCACTTCCCACACATGGCACGATGGCTATGAGTTGGCGCTAAATACGACAGAAAATGAAGGTGACCACGTAGGAGCCATTATTGGGTTTAGCACCGCGGATAATGAGCAAGTGACAGTAAAAGTGGCTTCTTCGTTTATTAGCCTAGCGCAAGCGGAATTAAACCTAGAGCGCGAGATAGGCACAGATAGCTTTGAAATAACGCGACAAAAAGCTTTTGAAGCATGGCAGCGTGAATTATCCCGGATAGTGATTGAAGATGACAACCTTGATAACGTAAAAACCTTCTACTCTGCGCTTTATCGCGTACTCCTATTTCCACGAAAGTTTTACGAAATAAATGCACAGGATGAAGTTGTGCATTACAGCCCGTACAACGGCGAAGTATTACCAGGTTATATGTTCACCGATAACGGCTTTTGGGATACTTTCAGAGCTGTATTTCCTTTCTTCTCATTGATGTACCCTGATTTAAACGCCCAGATAATGGAAGGGTTAGCTAACACGTATAAAGAGTCGGGTTGGCTTCCTGAATGGGCAAGCCCTGGCCACCGTAATGTCATGATCGGATCGAACTCGGCGGTAAATATCGCAGACGCCTATATGAAAGGCATAACCGATATTGATATCGACACCCTCTATGAAGCAGCAGTTAAAAATGCAGAAGTGAATATTAATAGACCCATGACGTCTGTTGGCCGTGAAGGTTTAACCTATTATAACGATCTAGGGTATGTTCCCTATGATGTTGGGATACACGAAAACGCAGCTCGTACATTAGAGTACGCATTTGCAGACTTCAGCTTGTATCAGTTAGCTAAAAAACTAGGTAAGCAGGCAGATGCCGATAAGTATCTAGCAAGAAGCATGAACTATAAAAACCTCTTCGACCCATCAACAGGCTGGATGAGAGGAAAAAATAAAGATGGGAGTTTCCAAGCGCCCTTCAACCCTCTTAAATGGGGTGACGCATTCACTGAAGGAAATGCGCTTCACTATACATGGTCAGTTTTTCACGATATTGAAGGTTTGAAAAAACTGATGGGTGGAAACGAAGCCTTTATTGAAAAACTCGATACTGTTTTTGAAATGCCTCCGGTATTTGACGACAGTTATTACGGCTTTACTATTCATGAAATCCGTGAGATGCAAATTGTAGATATGGGTAATTATGCCCACGGCAATCAACCCATCCAACATATGATCTATTTATACAGCTATGCTGGCCAGCCTTGGAAAACCCAAGCTTATGTTAGAGATGTGATGGATAAGCTATACATGGCAACGCCTGATGGGTATAGCGGCGACGAAGACAATGGCCAAACGTCAGCTTGGTATGTTTTCAGCGCCTTAGGCTTCTACCCAGTTACGCCAGGTGTTGATCAGTTTGTATTAGGTAGCCCGCTTTTTGACAAAGTGACTATGACAATGCCCAACGGTACTCCCTTCACTATCACCACCAAAAGCAACTCAGAATCTGCCGTATATGTGGATGATGTGCAGCTAAACGGCAGTACATGGAATAAAACCTGGGTCGGTTTAGATGCTCTTCAGTCGGGCGGCACTATGACATTCGATATGAGCGAAACGCCAAACAAAACACGCGCTATCAATGCTGACGCATGGCCGTTTTCACTTTCTTTAACTCAGTAAACTGATAGAGGCGCGAGTAACGCGCCTCTCTCCTAGGATATTGCCATGCACATACCATCCAATGCTAACGCTACCTCACCAAGCAGCCAAACGAATCACTTTGCGTTTGCAGCTATGACAACCTTGTTTTTTCTATGGGGTTTTATAACCGCGTTAAACGATATACTTATTCCCCATTTAAAAGCGGCGTTTTCGCTATCTTATACACAAGCTATGCTGGTTCAGTTTTGTTTCTTTGGCGCTTATTTTGTCGTTTCTCCTTTTGCTGGAAAACTGATAGAGCGAATTGGCTATACTAACGGCATCATTACCGGCTTATGTACAATCGCTACCGGCTGCTTGATTTTCTATCCGGCGTCGGAGCTAGGTTTTTATTTCGTATTCTTGTTAGGTTTGTTTATCTTAGCAAGTGGCGTAGCAATCCTTCAGGTTTCAGCGAACCCCTATGTTGCTATATTGGGCAGTGAAAAAACGGCTGCTAGCCGTTTGAACCTCGCCCAAGGAATCAATTCCCTTGGCCATACGTTAGCCCCCTTATTTGGCGCATTTTTGATATTTGGTGCAGTGCATCAAGAGACGTCTGCTGAATCAGTTCAGTTACCGTACTTTATTCTTGCAATAGCTACTTTATGTATCGCGGTAGGATTTAAATTTCTAAAGCTCCCCCAAATTAAAAGCCACCAAGCTACTCAAGCCTCGTCTGAAGTGTCTTTATTGAGTCAAAAAAATCTTATTTTGGGCGCCATCGGCATATTTCTTTATGTGGGTGCAGAAGTCACTATTGGCAGTTTCTTAGTTAATTACTTTTCCCAGCCTGATATAGGCAATATGAGTGAGAAAGCGGCCAGTAGCATGGTGTCGTACTACTGGGGCGGTGCCATGATAGGGCGCTTCGTGGGCGCAGCACTGACACGTGTAGTTAAGCCCGTTTACGTACTGGTAACGAATGCCCTTGCCGCCGTGGTGTTACTTTTTACTACGATGAATACCACCGGCGATCTCGCCATGTGGTCTGTTATCGGGGTAGGTTTTTTCAACTCTATTATGTTTCCCACTATCTTTTCTCTGGCCATAAAAGGGTTAGGACCACTTACAGGAAGAGGCTCAGGGCTGCTATGTCAAGCCATTGTCGGTGGCGCAATCTTGCCATTAATTCAGGGGGCGGTAGCGGACTTCACGTCAGTGCAAGCGAGCTTTATTGTTCCTGTCGCTGCGTATATTTATATCGGTTTTTATGCCATGTATGTGAAAAAATCAGAAAGTGAAGGATAGAGCAATGAATTTTTATAGCCGAGATTTTTTATCGACTCACTGCGAGTCCATTCTTAATTTTTATACGCTTCGTGTTGTTGACGAAAATGGCGGGTATTTCCAAAACTATTATGACGATGGTGAAGTGTTTAACGCCGGATTTAAACAACTAGTAAGCAGCACGCGCATCATTGTCAACTATGCAAACAGCTACACGTTATTTGGTAATGAAAAGTATAAAGAAATAGCACTTCATGGTTTAACGTTTCTTGAAACCGTTCATTTCCAACCTGAGAGCGAACGCTATGCGTGGACACTTCAAGACAATCAGCCTCTTGATTTAACGCAACAAGCGTATGGCTATGCCTTCGTTTTACTCGCTTATGCAGCGCTTCGCAAAGCGGGGATTATCGAAAGTAACGATAAACTCAATTACGTGTACGATTTGCTGGAACAACGTTTCTGGCAAGCTGATTACGGCCTGTATGCTGATGAAATTAGTGAATCGGGAGAGCTTAGCCCCTATCGCGGACAAAACGCTAATATGCACCTTTGTGAGGCAATGTTAAGTGCATACCAAGCCACTAAGGAAACGAAATTTCTAGACCGCGCTGAAACGCTTGCTCATAACATCGCGTATAAACAAGCAGCCCTTTCTGACAATTTAATCTGGGAACATTATACGCCCTCATTTGATATCGACTGGGAATATAACAAAGACGATCCAAAGAATTTGTACAGACCTTGGGGCTTTCAGCCGGGCCATCAGACCGAATGGACTAAGCTGTTGCTTATATTACATCGTTATCGCCCGGATCCGCGCCTTGTACAAACCGCTAAATCACTATTTGATCGTGCGGTAGAAACAGCCTGGGATGATACATACGGAGGCTTGATTTACGGCTTTGATGATAATGGCAAATGGTGCGACGACGATAAGTACTTTTGGGTACAAGCAGAAAGCTTTGCTGCCGCCGCACTTCTTTATGAACAAACAAAGGAATCTCGCTTTTTAGACACGTACGCTAAATTATGGCAGTACAGTTGGGAGCACATGGTAGACCATCAATATGGTGCATGGTTCCGTGTATTAAAACGCACTAACGCTAAGTACAGCAATGAAAAAAGTGCCGCTGGGGCAAAGTGTGATTACCACACACTTGGCGCGTGCTTCGATGTTCTTTCTACTCTTAGTGAATAATGTAGGTTTCTTCAATGGCCCCCTTCAAATCTAATAGAATGTTTTTATCTTTTTGGGTATCGCTGTTTGCTACGAGCTTGCTCGCAGGGTGCGTCACTCCAACAGGGTTGCAAACCCATAGCAATGTAGAACCTCAAGTCTCACCCATTGACTGGGTAGATCCATTTATCGGCACGGATGGAAAAGGTAAAACCTACCCTGGCGCCACCGCGCCTTATGGAATGGTGCAACTTAGTCCTGATAATGGCCGTGCAGGATGGGATTGGATTTCTGGCTATTTTTACCCAGATACTGTTATCGCTGGATTTAGCCATAAACACTTATCAGGCACAGGCGCAGGGGATCTATATGATATCTCTTTTATGCCCCTAAGTGGTAAAGAGGTAAAACGCGAGCTTGAAGGGGGGCCAGAAGATGGCACTATTTCGTCTTCGTTTAAACATTCAAAAGAACAAGCAAAGCCTGGCTATTACGAAGTCTATTTAGACGATTACGATATTACTGTTAGCCTTACCGCATCAGATCGCATCGGTATTCAACGCTATCAATTTAAGGCGCCCGATACGTCTAACCGGGTAAGACTTGACTTAGGCTACTCTCGGAACTGGGACGATACAACCGACACATACATCGAAATCGTCGATAATTACACGGTACGTGGCTATCGAAAATCGACGGGCTGGGCCACAGATCAACGGGTTTACTTTTATACGCGTTTTTCCCAGCCGTTTGCGCAACACCAAATAAACGCGCAACGTCCTAATACTATAACCACCGCACAAGGCGAAGGCGTGACAGCTATATTTAGCTTTCCTAATACCTTAGCCCTTGAAGTATCAACCGCATTAAGTTCGGTTAGTATGGATAACGCCCGTTTCAACTGGTTAGCCGAAGAAAACGCTAACGACTATAACGCGACTCTTGTTAACACCCAACGCCGTTGGAATAAGCTTTTATCGACCATAGAGATTGACGCATCAGACGATAACAAAACGCAGTTCTATACCGCCTTGTACCATACGTATTTAGCGCCTCGTTTATTTTCAGACACGGATAAGCGCTATAAAGGCCCTGATGGCGAAATACATACGAGTAGTTCAACTCGGTATGACTTCTTTTCCTTGTGGGATACGTTTCGTGCTTTACACCCCTTTAAAACCATTACCGACCAAGCCTCAACAAAAGTCATGATGAACAGCATGATGGAACATTACGAGGTAACTGGGCGTCTTCCGGTATGGATTTTTGAAGGCAATGAGACAGATATGATGATGGGCTATCATTCTGTGCCCGTATTAATAGACGCTTATTTAAAAGGGCTCACTGACATAGATGGTGAGCGCTTACTCCAAGCCGCTATGAAGAGTGCTAAACAGCAAGAATTTGGTATAGGCTCATATCAGAATTTAGGGTATGTCCCGTATGAAGAAAAAAGCTGGAATGTATCGCTAACGCTGGAATATGCCTTTGACGATTACGCTATTGCATTGCTTGCAGATTCATTAGGGAAATCCCATATCGCTGAAGAGTTCTACGCTCGAGCGCAGAATTATGCTCATCATTTTGACCCTAACACTGGTTTCATGCGAGCTAAAAGCCTCTCAGGCGCCTTCCGTCCTGAGTTCGATCCTACTGCCTATCACCCTGAGGACTATTGCGAAGCCAATGCCTGGCAATACAGCTTTTTCGTTCCCCATGATGTTGAGGGAATGATTGCGCTTTATGGTGGAAAAGCACGTTTCGCCACTAAACTTGATGCTATGTTTGCCACATCACAAAGCAGTGATGACTTGCCAGAGTGGATTTCAGGTAATATTGGACAGTACGTGCACGGCAATGAACCTAGTCATCACGTTCCCTACCTATACCAATACGCCGGTGAACCACAAAAAACACAGCGCTTAGTCAGACAAATAATGGACACTCTGTACACCACCCAACCGGATGGTTTATCTGGCAATGAAGATGCCGGACAAATGTCTGCTTGGTATTTATTCAGTGCAATGGGATTCTACCCTGTTAATCCGGTAAGCGGCGAATATGTACTCGGTAGCCCAGAACTTAATTCGGCTGTTATTCACCTGGAAAACGGCAATAAATTTAAAATAAATACGGTTAATCAAGCCCCCGAAAACGTGTACGTGAAACGTGTATTGTTAAATGGTACTCCCCTTTCTCGCTTCACGCTTAAGCACAGTGAAATACTGGCCGGTGGCTCCTTAGTCTTTGAAATGAGTAACGCTCCATGAAACAGTTCGTATTTTTAGGGCTTCTTTGCCTAACGCTGTCACACGCTGTTCGCGCTGAAAATAACGCTCAATATGTTGACCCTTTTATTGGCACCTCAAATTTTGGGGCCACCCACCCTGGGGCTCAATATCCCAATGGTTTAGTCTCTGTATCCCCTTTTAACGTGGCCCATAGGTTCAACAATGAAAACCCATTTGAAAAAGACGAAGCGTGGAATTCAAGAGTTTATATACATGAAAACACCTACTTTACCGGCTTAAGCCATTTGAATTTAAGTGGTGTTGGTTGCCCAGAAGCGGGGGTTGTGATTGTAATGCCTACTACGGGCACAAAAAACTTTGACGCAAAAGAATACGGCAGCTCCCTTTCAAGCCAATTCGCAAAACCTGGCGTTTATAGCGCTAAGGCTGATCGTTATGGCGTAGAGATGACATCAACTGCTTCAGTGCGCAGTGCTATTACCGAGTTTGCCTTCCCAGCGGGGCAAGCCAACGTCATTATAAACCTAGGGCAAGGGCTCACCAATGAAACCGGCGGCTCTATTCAGCAAATATCTGAAACCGAATTTGTTGGAAGCCGAACACTCGGTACCTTCTGCTA
Source organism: Alteromonas sp. ALT199 (assembly GCF_018619335.1). Classification (GTDB taxonomy): domain Bacteria; phylum Pseudomonadota; class Gammaproteobacteria; order Enterobacterales; family Alteromonadaceae; genus Alteromonas. Next base: position 52,668 of record NZ_JAHHDX010000126.1, read on the forward strand.
CTCTTCACAGGACGTTCGCCCTGTGTACTTTGCAGTATCATTTGACACGCTTCCTACCGATTCGGGCGTTTATAAAAAAATGCCCAAATACAAAAACGTAGAGGCAGATTGGATAGGTACAAATGACGATTACAAAAGCTACGCTCAATACCGCCACCCTATGTACGGAGACGACCTAGGTGGATGGGCAACCTTTACCAGTGATACTAAGCATACTGTGAAGGTGAAAGTCGCCTTGAGTTTTACGAGCATCGAAAATGCCCGAGAGAATCTGCATCATGAGATTCCTGACTTCAATAATAAAAAAGTTACTCAAGCGGCTGAGACTGCATGGAACAATAGGCTTAACCGTGTGCAAGTAGAGGGCGAAACAGACGATAAAATTCGGTTCTATACCGCTCTTTACCATACACTTATTCACCCTAGTATTATTAGTGACGTAAACGGAGACTATCCGCTTATGGGACAAAGTGGTACTGGAAACGATAAAGAGAACCCACGCTTTTCCGTGTTTTCTCTTTGGGATACGAGTCGCAACGTTCACCCGTTATTAAGTCTTCTATACCCCCACTTACAACAACAAATGATGCATAGTGCCATTCAAATGGCGAAAGAGTCAGGATGGCTACCCAAGTGGGAACTCTTTGGCATGGAAACCCAAGTAATGGTAGGTGATCCTGGCACCGTAATGATTGCTGACGCCTATTTACGCGGGATTACAGATGTCGACATAACGGCAGCATTTGACGCGATGCTAAAGTCTGCCTTGCAAGAAAATGCAAACCTATTGCGCCCTGAAATTAACGACTATTTAACGCTTGGTTATGTCCCCTTTGACGACGAAGGCCCTTATGATGGTAGCGTGGCTACCAGCTTAGAATACTTCCAAGCGGATTATGCTATTGCCAAGCTAGCCACAGCCTTGAACAAAGATGCCATAGCATCAACTTTCTACACCAGAGCTGCCCAGTTTGAACAACTATTTGACCCAGCTACAAAAATGCTGCGCCCTAAAAACCGAAAAGGAGAATGGTTGTCGCCTTTTGATCCAGAACTAGGTCGAAATTTCGAACCCGCCACCGGTTACATCGAAGGAAATGCATGGAATTACCGTTTCTATACCCCTCACGCTATACCTCGCTTAATTGAACTTCATGGGGGGAAAGATAATTTCGAAAAGGCTTTAGATGCTACGTTTGCCACAAATAACTTTGATATGGCTAATGAACCAGACATTACGTACCCATTCTTATATAACTACCTCAATAGCGGCGTTGAAAAAACTACATCAGTGGTACATAGCCTCATCAACGAACATTTTGGCATTCAGCCAGGTGGTTTACCGGGTAATGACGACACCGGCACCATGTCCGCTTGGCTCGCATTTTCTATGATGGGCATTTACCCATTAAGCCCCGCTGATGCGAATTACACAATTTTTGCCCCTGTATTTGACAAAATCACCCTAGAGTTGGGCGAAGAACACGATAGTAACACCACGCTCATCATCGAAAAGAAGCTCAGTGACCGTACGAGCATTTTATTCAACGAAAGTCACTTAGCTTCGCCATTTATTTCTCATAGCGAGCTAGTACAAGGCGGAAAACTCACTGTCGAGCACCCTTCAAAACACACTCATTAGCATAGGAATAGCGGAAATATGAAAAAAACATGGTTAGCAGCTTCAGTAATAACCTGTATTTTAAGTGGATGTTCAACTTCTACTAGTGAAGAGCGCTACAGGGGTTCTGTACAAGCGAATTCAGCGCCTCTTTCAGCCGTTAAAGGCATTGCCGCTGAGCCCGCTCTTGCAAAAGAAGTCGTGGAAGAAACCCGTAGAGCCTGGCATGCCTACCGAGACTATGCGTGGGGTTACGATGTATTACTGCCTCTGTCGAAAAAAGGGTTTAACTGGTATGAAAATTCGTTAGGCATATCACCGATAGACGCTTATAGCACGCTGAAAGTTATGGGGCTAAATGAAGAAGCAAAAGAAGTAGAAGATTACGCCTTAGCGCAAGATTGGAACAAAGATCAATATGTCCAGGTATTTGAAGTTAATATTCGTATTCTTGGCGGTTTGTTGGCCATCTATGAGCTTGGCGGAAATCCCAAAATTCTCGCCAAAGCCGTTGATTTTGCCGATCGTTTACTGCCTGCATTTAACTCCCCTACAGGCCTTCCATACCATTCTGTAAACTTGAAAACGGGTGAGGTAGCGGGTGATAAAGGTCAGGGTGAAGGCACTACAATTAATGTCGCCCAGGCCGCCACTTATTTATTCGAGTTTGGCATTTTAAGCTATTACAGCCAAGACCCTAAATACTATCAGGCTGCAAAAAAAGCGACGAAAGCTATCTATGAAAGACGCTCTGAGATAGGTCTGCCTGGCGAAGTTATTAATGTAGAAACGGGAGAATGGGAAGGTACGCAATGGCACCACTTACAAGCTGGTGTAGATGCCTACTATGAATATATGTACAAGAGCTGGATGATACTCCCCGACCCTGAAATTAAAGCGATATGGGACGATTCTAAAGCTAAAATAGATAGATATTTAACCGATGATTTCAACGGACATCGTTTTTATTCTATTGTCGACATGCGCACGGGAAAAATTCTCAAACGTTCCGTTTCTTTGTACGACGCATTTTTCCCTGCTATTCAGGCTATCTCAGGCGATATAGAAAACGCGGAAAAAACACAGCAATCCTGGCATTGGTTGTGGCAAAAATATGGCTTATTGCCTACGCGCTACCATTATGGAGAAGACAGAATTGAATATGCTAACTCTGAGCTTAACCCAGAAATTGTAGAGTCGGCTTACTACCTTCACCAACTAACTGGGAAGGAAGAATATCTAGACATGATCAAAACATACTGGGCCGATATGAAAGCCTGCTGCAGAAACGACACAGCGTTTAACTCGGTTGAAGATGTCCGTACCATGGAGCCCAAAGATTACCTTGCTACGTATTTTTATGCTGAAACATTGAAGTACTTTTATGTTGCCTTTGCGGGTAGTGAAGCATTTAACTTCGACGACTATATATTCAATACCGAAGCACATCCGTTTCTTAGAAAATCATTTGATGCTGACAAAGCTAAAACATATTTAGGATATTAATATTTATGAACGGAACACTAATGGCGAAAGAAACCCGGGAAGTTTCGGATACCCTCGTTCGCCAGCTGAACCGCAATGAAAAAGTTATTGCTCAGCTAGTCGCTAAGGTTGGAGAGTCTCGGCCTTCATTAATATATATGATAGGGCGTGGTTCGTCAGACCACGCTGGTGTATTTGCTAAATACCTTTTTGAAACCACGCTTGGAATCCCAGTTTGTCATGCTGCGCTATCTTTAAGCAGCATCTACAACAAAGCATTACACTTAGAAAATGCCCTTGTCTTTGTTATATCTCAGTCAGGTGGAAGCAATGATATTATTGCTCAGACCGAGATGGCGAAACAGGCAGGCGCAATAGTAGTTGGGCTTATAAATAATGAAGATGCTGAACTGCGGCATATAGTAGATTTCTTTATCCCGCTTAGCGCGGGACCAGAGTTAGCTGTTGCGGCGACGAAAAGCTATATTGCAGCGTTAAGCGCGCTTATACATATTGCAGCAAAACTATCAGACAATGTGCAGCTATTTGATGATCTTAGAACAGCGCCTAAGCGCCTTAAAGAAGAGTTAGAACAACCTTCTTTAATAACTATAGATGCTTTTGCTTCACTTGAAAGATGTGTTGTACTTGGGCGTGGTTTTGGATATGCAATAGCCAGAGAAATGGCGTTAAAGATTAAGGAAGTTTGCGCAATTCAAGCTGAAGCGTTCTCCTCAGCAGAGTTCTCCCATGGCCCTTTTGCGCTTTTAAATAATCCTTTGTCTATCCTTAATGTGCTTATCTATGATGAAAGCAAGCAATCCCATGAAGATAGACTCGCCATCATCAAATCGAGTGGTGGGGAATTGATGTCAACCTTGAAAACGGCGCCAGATTTGCATCCTGCGGTACAGTGTTTAGTTATAATGCAGCGCTTTTATCTCGATATAGAATCAATATCGTTAGCGCTAGGCATGAACCCCGACTCCCCCGAGGGTCTTAAGAAGGTGACAAAAACTATATGAAAAACGATACCTATTTTGTGTCTCGAATTTTCGATGGTGAACAGATACATAATGAGTGTTTAGTTACTGTACGTGATGGCAGGATTGAAACTCTCGAGCCTAACGCCTCCCGCCGCTCCCCCTACGAGAAGTTAAACGGATTACTTGTACCTGGCTTCGTAGATCTGCAGATAAACGGCGGCGGTGGCGTTCAGTTTAATCATGCGCCAAGCTTACCAACGCTTACCAAGATGAGTTCGGCTCACAGCCTTACTGGCACGACATCAATGCTACCTACAATCATGACAGATAGCTTTGCTGTTATGGAACAAGGAGCAAATGCGGTGGCTCAGGCTTTGTCTCAAGATATTTCGTGTATTGTGGGCATTCACTTTGAAGGTCCACACTTAAGTGTGGCTAAAAAGGGAATGCACAGTGGTGAACACATACGAGGTTTAAGTGATAAGGAAATCGCCTTATTTACCCGAAAAGATATCGGTAATGTTCTCGTAACTGTGGCGCCTGAACAGGTAAGTACACACGATATTGCCTTATTGGTAAAAGAAGGCGTAACGGTGTTCTTAGGACATTCAAACGCGTCTGTTGAAGTGGCACAGGCAGCAATAGACGCGGGAGCTGTTGGCTTTACTCACTTGTATAATGCTATGTCTGGTCTTAGTGCAAGAGAGCCGGGGCTGGTTGGCTGCGCGCTGGCGTCAACCACTACCTATGCAAGTATTATTGCTGATCTTATCCACGTTAATCCATACAACATTCGCCTTGCGTTAAACGCACTAAGTAGTAATAAACTCTTTCTCGTTACAGACGCTATGGCACCCTCGGCAAGTAAGGAAACCAGTTTTTATTACGCAGATGAAAAAATAGATCTTAAAGATCAAAGGTTAGTTACTAACAAGGGCAATCTGGCAGGTTCAGTATTAACTATGATAGACGCAGTAAGAAACCTGTCATTAACCATGCGTGTCCCCCTTGAGCTATGTCTTAAGATGGCCACGTCTACACCTGCCAAAGCTATTGGAAGGGAAAAAAGCCTAGGTTATTTAAAACCAGGAATGCCAGCTGACTTTTTACTATTGAATGAGGCGTTAGAAATAGACGGAGTTTGGAAGCACGGACAATTGATTAGTGAAGGTTCTTAACGCGGATAGTTTAAAGACTCACCCATAATAGTAAGTTCCCCTCATTGTTTAAAACTGGCCGAACTAATTTTCGACCAGCTTTTGCTTCATATAGTCAATAACACCGGTTTGTGGTGATGACTTAGGCGTCACTAGCAGAGATTGAACTTGCTGGGTTAAGAGCGGGGTATAAATACCGTTTAGCCCACCCACTAAGCTTAGGGGTAAACGATAATTATCCGATAAGCTCGACGCTATCGTGGACAAATAACTCGCACCTTTTGTCATTAGCGCTTTTGCTACAGGACAGTCTTTATTAAAGGCCTCTACGACCACCGGCGCTAAAACGCCATAATCTCCCCCTTTAAAACCCTTAACTTGTGCGGTAAGTTCGGCTGCTGTTTTTAGGTTGAAATGAGCACACACTGAGGAAAATAATACACTCTTTTCCTTTACGCCATCAAAGGCCAACAACGTATGTTTAATTGCTTCTAAGCCTAGCCATGCACCACTGGCATTATCCCCTACAGCAATGCCATATCCTCCCCTGTCGAAAAATTTACCATTTTGGTATGCAGTACCTGCGGAACCAGTACCGCAAATGACAAGTGCGCCAGGGCTGCCATTATGAGCTCCTAAGCACGCACTATGTAGGTCGCTCATAACATGAACCGCTTTAAAAGGATTAGGTAAGGAATGAAACTGTTTTACTGCACTTGGAATGTTAGCACCGGCTAAGCCCGCTCCTAAATACACCTGATCGAGACTTATTGGACGCCCCGCGCGATACACGGCTTCTTCACTAGCACTAATAATCGATCGTAAAGCTTGCTCAGCGTTCGTCATAATATTAGCTGAGCCCGATTCAGCTTGCCCGAGAATATTGCCGTGCGTATCTTCTAACTGTGCCCGGCAACGGGTACCGCCTCCATCCACGCCAATAATATATGCTTCTTTAGTCATGTCGATTTTTTGCTTCTTAATCAGCCTATTAACCTCATATATTAGCGCATCACAGTGTTAATTCCCGCACTTTTTTTACTCATCGTACCCTGCTTATCTAAACATTCTTATAATAGAGGTATTACTATTCATAACGTATGAGCCCCTCATTCAAATACTTATAAATACCGTTATTTATAGCGAGCATCTCAACGATACGGTAGTAAAGAATGTCTGTTAAAATAACTAATTCACTTCATGTTGTACTGAGAGATTGGACAACTACAGTGTCATCTTCTTATTTTTGAAGCAGATACTGAAACCGACCCTTGAGTCGGTTTTTTGTGTCTGAAATTCACCAACCTAATTTGAACATTAACTTTCTAATTGCGTACTGCTTAACAACTACAGTTACTGTTGACGGTATGTCTCAAACAGTGCCTGGCGTAGTTACTGTTAAGAAAGAGAACAAAGATAAAGTGCTAGTTGCTGACGATGCAAAATGTACCGACGTTAACCTGAACAAAGAAGTTGAATCTGCGTTTTTTATCAACATCATTAGTGGCGGTGTATTCGGTTCGTCTACCGATTACGGCTCAGACAAAATGTGGAAATACCAAGATTCAGTAAGCGTACCTTGTAAATAAGATATGTTTACACGAATTCTAAAAGGAAGCATTCTTGCTTCCTTTTTTTTGATTTTTGCAGCTAATTCCACGGCCAGTGAGGTTACTCAAACTAGCTACTCGAAAGTTGATAGCTCAACGTTACAGCAAATAGCTAACGACCCGTTGTGGCACCTATTGTTGCAACTTAAAAATGGGAAGCCAATAACTAACGACACCTCTATTTATATATCAAAGTCGTTCGTCAGCCCGTTAGCCGAAGCGCAAGCTACCGTAGAGCTTTTTCAGCGTAATATCCAAAACATTTGCAACTACCCTGCTCGTTTACGACTGCTCAAGCACTACATACCCGAATTTGAATCAATTTCCCCAGCCGAGCACTGCGCAGAATATCGCAAATTTCTAGAAAGTGTTCCGGCCGATAGTATCAAGCTAATTTATGCCTCGGAAAATGTTACATCTGCGAGCTCTATGATGGGGCATATTATGCTTCGTCTAGATGGCACTAACGATAAAGACATTCCCGTTAAGCACGGTATTACGTTTTTTACAGAACTAGACTCTTTAAACGTTCCTCACATCATGTACGAAACATTGATGACAGGAAAAGAAGGCGTATTTAAGGTTGCTCCTTACCAAGAATTTGAGCAATTTTATCTTTATGAAGAGCAAAGAAACATTTGGCGATACACGCTAGATTTCAACGAGCAACAGCGCCACTTTGTACAAGACTACATATGGGGAATGGGACAGCAGAGCCCCGCTTATTTTTTTCATATATTCAACTGTGCCACCGTTACTCAGTTATTGGTAAATATTGCTCGTCCTGCTCATCTAAATCAGGTTGCAAGCTGGTTGCCCCCTCTTGATGTTGTTAAATTTGCACAAGCAAACTCTCTCGTTGCATCAACCCAATTCGTACCTTCAAATAAGTGGGAAATAACGACGTTAGAAGAAAGTATCGGGAGTAAACGTGCGTCTACCATATCTTCGCATTTGGCTCGCGCTCAGTTAGATTCATTATCACTTTCGTTTGTTGAAACCAAATACGCACTGGCGCTTAATCAGTACTTTAGGTCAGCTCAAACAATCTCAGAACAGAAATATCAAAAGAACTCCGCTGAAATTGCAGCGTTTGATGCTAAATATAAGCACCTTTCTTTAGACGTGTCTGAACTCCCTGTTCCTTCCTCTCGCCAATAAGAAGGTTATGTTGCTGCCGGTTTCACTCATCAAGACAGCCGTTCTTTCATGGCATTTCGAGCCTTTCCTGTTGCAAGAAGGCTAGCCGACGACAACAGGAGCATGATTGGTGAAACCGAGCTTATCTTGGCCGACGTTGAGTTCAGAGTTGGTTTAGAGCAAAACAACTTAGGTGATATCTATGTGGACAAGGCCATGCTTTACCAAATGGTATCGCGAGTACCTATTACACAAAATATAAGCAACTGGTCACCTTCATTTAACATTGGGATAAATCGCGTGCTAACTGGCGAGCTAAAACGCAAACTCATTGTTCAATCAGAGTTTGGTTTAGGCTTAACACGTGAAGTTATGCAAGGTTTAGGGGTGTATAGCGACATTATAGTGGGGGCAGGCGCTAACAAGGACGAAGCATTTGTGTACGCCAAGCCCGTTATTGGGCTAAACGCATATACAAAACTGAATAGTAAGTTGGCGGTTAACTTAAGTAGGACCTACAACCAATATGGAAGTGATGATCCAATCGATGCAGTATCGTTGAGCTTGCACCAATACGGTTTTGAAGACATCACGCTAGATTTCGAAGTGAATATACAGAAAGTTGCCGACGCATATGAATCCAGTGCTTCTTTTATGTTGGGGTATCGGTTTTAACATTTTTTGGGGCTTTCAAAACGTAACATCTAAAGAGGGGTCTATAAATGAAAAGTGTCAGTGGGGTGTAAAACTAAATTAAGACAACTTTAATGACAGCATCGAATGCACGTATTGGTATCTTTTGGATTTACCATGAAAGGCTAATATCTAGGTCTATATTATTGTCGAAAGCAAAGTACAGTAGTCTGGGTATTGCCGACACATGTTTTAGCCATATAAGAGTTTGGGAAACCGAGAAAGCTTACCTTCCTGAATTTCCAACACTTATGAATTCTGAGTATCAGATGTTCCCTCGTGGACGAGTTCTCTTTGAGAAGAAATGTGCTACGTTTAAAGTTTTTGCTGATAGCGCTATTATTAAAAATAAGTACAGTAGAAAACTCATTATCGACGCTTTTTCACTACAGGACGAAAAATGTAAATGGACAAGAGATACTCATTATGCGGTCTTTTGAACAGCTTACTAATGGCTTTTACCTAACCTTTCAAACGCATAATCAATTTACCGGATTCATTAACTCTTTTCGTTAGGATGCAATAAGTATTCGCGAGCGAGGTGAAAGCACTTATGAAAATGGCGTTTTCTGTGAGTTACTTGATAACTAAATAAATAAAACCGATCAATGTGGAAGAGTCCAAAGCATGGAAGACAACCTACTCGTAAACTTAAGAAAGTATCGACCTAGAGATAAATCAGACCCATTAGAAAACTTTTTAACAGAAGCATTTGCGCACCTTTTAAAAAATAGCAGCGAAGTTATGGTAGCTCTCTTAGAAGAGATTAATTCAAAATTTGAGCTACCAAAAGCTTTCAATGCCAATAACTATGAAGTCTCAACCCAAGCAAACTTCGATGGAAAATTTCCTGACATGCTGGTTAAGTGGGACGATGTAGTAATAGTTTTCGAGCATAAAGTCTATTCTGAATTGAGTTATTCTCAGCTCGATAATTACAGAGCCTATGCTGAAGAACATTTCAATTATCATTACGTTGTTCTTATAACTGCACGAGAGTATCAACATAAACAAAACCCCGACTGCGCTATTTGTTGGCATGATATTCACGAAATTTTGGGTAAAATTAAGCCTTTAAAAAATGAAACAGCCCAATGGTACTTGGAATCCTTCAAAGGGCTTCTTCAAGCAGAGGGATTGGGTAAGATATCTCCTATCAATCAATTGGCTATTACGCATTACCTTGAAGCTAAACAGCTTGAAGAACAAATGCGTTCGCTTATCAAGCAAGCCTCTCTTGAACATATCACTTGGCCTTTAGTCCAATTATTGGAACCTACTGTAAAAGATCGACTTTCCACTGTTGAGCGTCGAATTGGAATAGAGTTCTGTAGTGTTGAAAGTGCTCAGAAGCTTGACTGGAGGCCAGGTATTTTTTGCGGCTTTTTGGCTGATGGTGCTGACCATAAATTTGAACATATAACGGGCAAACACATGCACGTCGGATTAATCTTCGACTTTCAAAAATCGTTACATAACTCGCTCCAATCAAGCTCTATCTTTAAAGGGCTTAGAAGCGAGCTCACAGAAAGAATTAACAAGTTAAATTCATCGAACGTTAGTTATTCGCCCCATGATAATAAATGGAAAGTTATTGATAGTCTAAGCGCTTCAAAAAATGTCGAAATTAACCTTTACCATCCTTTCGCAGTGTTGATGCGCATGGATGCATTTTTCTCTGAATTACATGAGTCTACAGAGCAGCTTAATAAATTTGTTCGTTCAATTAGTTTATTACAGGAGTTGCTTTTGTCTTGCCCAAATTTTCAACCGTTCATTATTGAATTAAACACAAAATAATTAGAGACCATAACAGGAGTTAAAATGGCCCTGACACAAATGCAAATCATTCAGTCACTAGGCGAAGCAATGTCGTGGTTTGAAAGGGAAATCACATGGGGTGTTCCACCTACAGAGTTGCGTCACCTCATAGGAAGAATTGGTGAATTGTACGCGGCTTTAATCACTAATGGACAAATGGCTAGTGAAGTAAATCAACAAGGTTATGATGTTGTTAGCGCAGCTGGTGAGAGGGTATCAGTAAAAACCACAGCTATGATGGGCGCCAGTGGTCACATAGCGTTTAACCCTAACACATTACAATTCGTAGACCGTGTGATTGTGCTAAAGGTTAATACTGAAGAAATGCAAATAGAAACATTGCTAAACGAAGAAACAGATGTAGCAAAAACGTTTATGCGTGAATCTAGCGGAAATAGTGGAAAGTTAATCATATCGCTCTCTAGACTACTTAATACCAATAAAATAAAGAAAGATGTATCTACTGTTAATACAGTATACAAAGCACCTTACACAATTAAAGAGCTTGAAAACGGTACTATCGAAGTCTACAAAGGAGCTGAACACATAACGCCTGCAAAGCCTATCCTTCGGGAAGTGGCAAAGCAGCTCAATCTGAGTATTTTAAATGGCAACGGTAACCCTTTTAATACGAGGCAACTCGGCAGTTTGATTATTAGAACGTTAAAAGCAAAATAGCTGTCAAAAGTAGTGGTTCTCAATGAAACTACACTTTCCTTCCTTAATTTATTGGAAAAGTGCAGCGTCGCCTTTTTCGCAACACACTAATAATTGAAGTAACCCCGCAAACCAATTAAAGTCGCTCAACACAAACTCTTCCCACTTCCTGAAAGGCTCTAATTCATGAACATTGAACGAATAGAAACCAAGCAGCGCATGAGTCGCATTGTGAAGCACAATGGCGTTATCTACTTATGCGGGCAAGTATGTGCAGATGCTACGCAAGATATTACCCACCAAACTCAAACCATGCTTGATAAAGTGGATAGCTTACTTGTTCAAGCGGGAAGCGATAGAAAGCATATGCTTTCAGCGACCATTTATCTTAAAACCATGGATGATTTTGCGAAGATGAATGAGGTATGGGATAACTGGGTTCCAGAGGGTTACGCTCCAGCGCGAGCTTGCGTTACAGCCGATATGGCACGCGAGGCGCTTCTTGTAGAAATTTCTGTTGTTGCTGCTGAGATTGCAGAATAAGCATAGAAAGCAAAAACGGATTTTAGGCTTTGTGATTATTGGTATTCCCCCACTACATAAAGCCTTTTTATCCTTAACTTCCCCAAAAAATTGGTCACCGTCATATCTTTGAAATAAATATCCTATAGCGTATAAGGTTCTCTGAAAGTGCCGTCAAAAGCACTAATTCAAAATGCACATTGCTCCGATATGAGTTTTCATGAAGAAATTGAAACGCTATCAATACGAACGATATGCCATCCTCTGTCAACTCGCCTACCCCGACGCCGACGCGCAATACAAAAAAATATTAGACCCCTTTCATGAACGCCAACTGGTCGACAAATACGGCAGAATGAGTGTAAGAATATTGTGGGTTGAGAACAAAAAAGAAGTCATCATCGTATTTCGCGGTTCGTTGGGCTTTAAAGACTGGTTCGCTAATTTGTTCTTTATACCCTTTAGATTACGTCAGTTGAACAGAAGCTTTTTTGTTCATTGGGGGTTTGCGAGATTACTTGCGCAGCCAATGTATTCAAGTACAAAAACCTCTGAGGACGCTTTACCGCTAAGGGAATTACTTGTAAAAGTACTAGAACCACTTCGCGCCCAAGGCAAACGCTTTTCGTTTATTGGCCATTCATCAGGCGGAGCTGTCGCTGTGCTCATGGCCGATTATTTCCAAAGGCGATTCCCTAAGTCAGTGAAAAGAGTAGTGACTTTTGGTCAACCAGCCGTTGGCACGCGCTCGTGGTACAAACACTACACGCTACACCACAGGACCTACCGTATTTGTTGCGACTTAGACGTAATCACCTTTATGCCGCCCTTTCCTTTTTACTTTTGGCACGTGGGTAAAATGCTTTGGCTGCACGACGACAAAATATATGAAAACACACCTACGCATAAGCGCTTTTTTATGTCGCTTCAAAGTTGGTTGTTACGCCCTATTACCTACCACTACATGCGAAAATATATCCGCAACAAGTCGTTGTTTGATGAGCATTAAAGCGATCATTTTTACCCATATGCGCGTATTTTAAAGAAGTTGATACACCCATTCCCATCCAAACGAGTTAGTTGGCAGGCGAGAGGAAAGATGGCTTCAAAAATCATAGAACGCGCAAGAGCAGCACTTAAAAACGCATTTGTCGGCGACCACTCGCTATGCCGGTGCACTGGTTTTACAACCCAGCCGATATCTACAAACAGTTTCCGTTAGGAATAGAGCAGTTTGAGGATGCGCCGTCCTTTCATCCCTCTTCAATAATGTCGCTGCATTCCACACAGCAAGGTGGTCGCGCAAACAAAGCATCAGCTCGCCCAAAAGAGATAGTGGGTGAGGTCATTCTTAAAGGGAAAAGGCAGTACTGGGGTAAAGACAATGTTCATTATCATCAGGGGATGAAAGCGGGTGAAAATACGCTTAATGCCCACTGCGCCCGTATTGTTCTAACCTGCGCCCTTAGAGGTTATGACGCAGATGAGTTTTTAAACCAATACATTAGCTTTATGCGCGCCGATGTTCCTAAACACCCTGACACGTATGCCGAGTCTTATCACAGAGGTTTTTTCGCAAACCTTGAACAGGGCATTTCGGCAGAAAAATGTGGAGCGGTTACCCATGATACGGCTTCAATAGGGGCTTTTGTATCAGTAACACCTTTAGCGGTAGTAGAAGCAGCTAAAAATACTGCACTTAACGACATCAAATATCTGTGTCGTAAGCACTTGTATTTGACTCATCCCGACGAACCGTTAGCTTCAGTATGCGATTACTATGTTGAGCTGATATACAAATTAGCGCACCGCCAAGATGAATCCCCCAAAAATATTTTAGAGGATATTGCGAGTAAGTCAGCAGGACTGAACTTGGCGTCCCTTACGGCAAAGAACAAAAGCGATATTGAAGTTGTTGGGCGTATGTATTCGCCGGCATGTTATATCTCAAACGCCTGGCCCGCCGTATTATATTTTGCATACCGCTATGCAGATAATCCGAAAAGAGCGCTTATAGCAAACACTAATGTGGGCGGTGACAACGTGCATCGCGGTTTTGTGTTAGGGGCCATACTAGGGCTGATGCACGGGGTTGAGATACCCCCATGGTTTAGCGAGTTAACCGATGCGACAAAGCTAAACTCGTTAATCGACTGTCTAGGCGTTACATGACTTAAGGGGAAAGCTTCGTATCTTGAGACTTCGTGCATTCAAGGCGAAGCGAACGCCAAACCTAGCATTACATGAACAACGAATTATTAATGCTCTGCTTTTGCCCCTATTGAGTTTGTTGATAAAGCCTTACAGCCTAACCGTTTGACCAGTTTTTGCTGCTTCAAATATCGCGTTCACGATTTTGATATCAGCAAGCCCTTCACTACCGGGTACCATTGGCTGTCGCCCAGCTATTATGGCTAAAGCGTCGTTATCCATTTGAAGCGTTTGCTGCATTTCGTCAATAGGTGGCAGCGTTTTCCCGTCAGACGTTGTGCCTGTTACGCCATTGTAGCTCTGCATAGGTTTTAGCTGATACCAACCGTCTTTACAGTCAGCTTTAAAATGGTTAAACCCTTTTACTACGCTAGTGCCGCAATCTGCCACCAGCCCGTCGCCAAAGTCCATGGTGAATAAGGTAGTTTCATCAACTTCAGTAAACTTGTTTGGGAAACGTTGAGGAGGATGGCTACCAGTTACAGACAAAGGCTCTCGCCCCGTTAGAAAGCGCGCGCTGTTTATGGCATAAACACCCATGTCATAGAGTGCACCGCCTCCCATATGCTTTTTCATGCGCCAGTTGTCTGCCGCCCTACCCTGTCCAGCATAACCGGCAAAGCTCGATACCGCTGTTATATTTCCGTAGGGTTTTGTTTTTAGATACTGATGAAAAGTGCGTGTATTAGGTTCGTGCTGCATGCGATAGCCGATAGACAAGGTTACATTATTTTTATTACAGGCATCGATGATAGCTTGGCACTCCTCGCTATCCATCGCCATTGGCTTTTCACACCACACATGTTTTCCAGTATTTGCAGCTTCCACGGCAAAGTCTTTATGCGTACCTGTGGGGGTAACAACATAGATAACGTCGATATCGTCGTTATTGGCAATCTCTGACATGGTACGGTATGTATATACGTTGGCGTCTTTAATACCGTACTTTCTTTGCCACTTAGGAATTTTTTCTTCGCTACCCGTGATGATACCTCGCAGCTCGCAGTGTTTAGTGTGCCGCAGCGCCGGTGCCAATAGATTTGTGCTGTAATTGCCTAGCCCAAGCAGTGCCACCCCTAACTTCTTTTTAGCAGGCTGAGCGAGTAAAAAAGGGCTGTGGGCAACGAGCAAACCTGAGCCCGCTATTTGCAGAAAATGACGACGAGTGATGCGGGACATTAGCGCTCTCCATAAGAAGAAAATCCATGTATGCTTTTAGTAGTGACTCAATTGCCTATACAGATCACACATATATTACTAAAACAACAAGAATACTCAGAATTACAGCACTAAATCTGTATATCGTTATGAGCGTGCAAAAATTATCTTAACAACTTATCTTTTCGGATTTATTCTCACGTTTCAAAATGCTACGCACTGAACTTTAATCATGAAATTTTCGTAATATTTATACTCTAAGTTCATCAATGTTTAAAAAACTCGCGCAAAGTTCGCTTCTCACCTAAGGCTAAGACATGGATAACGCTGGCTCTACTAACGAAAAACAAAAAAAGAACTTAACTGGCGCGTACCCTAAAATAGCCAAACAAACTAAACTACTAAATACATTGGTAATCTTCGCTTTCATCTACACCATGTATTTAGCGAAATCCTTACTAATCCCGTTGTTCTTTTCAGCCTTTATAGCCTTACTGTTAAGCCCACTTGTCGCCATTGCTAGAAAGGTATACGTACCGCGGACTATTTCGGCAGGAGCATTAATTGCACTGCTAATTACCCCCTTCACTCTACTCACTGTAGAACTTGCTGAACCTGCCGAGCGTTGGATGCATTCGCTACCTAAAATAGCCGCCGAGATCACCGAAGAAATAGAAGAAATTAGCAGTAGTATTGATGCCTATACTACACCTCCCGCCAACGCTCCTGTCGAAAAGGAGTCGTCTATTTTTGACTGGTTTGACGACGATGATTCCGCTAAACAGGTGGTTACATCGCCAGACACTTCAAATTCAGTAACGGATAAAATTAAGCAAAGTGGCATTGATATGGGGTTAACCCTATTTAGTAATGCTCCATTTCTACTAGCACAAATCATGGCCTGCGTAGTATTGATTTTTTTCTTGTTGGTTTTTGGGCCTAACCTATTTCATGTTTTTATAAGAGACTTCCCAGTTGTTACAGATAAAAGGCGAGCATTGGTATTAGTCGATCAAATTCAACGAGAGCTTTCAGCCTATATAGTCACAATCAGTATCATAAACACATGTTTAGGGCTGGCTACAGCTGGCGCCTTTTACTATTTGAAGATTGAAGACGCGCTTCTGTGGGGAGCACTCGTTGCCTTGATGAACTTTGTTCCCTACCTGGGTGGTATTGCAAGTAGCATGGTGTTGCTAGTGGTAGGGGTTGTTCAGTTTGGACTTACCAGCAGCGCATTTCTGCCAGCCGGTGTCTTTTTGGTTTTGAATATTATTGAGTCTCAGTTGATTACCCCAGCCGTATTGGGGCGCAGTATGCAGCTTAACCCGCTGATTATTATAATTTGGATAGCCATTACAGGCTGGTTATGGGGCGTAGTGGGCGTTTTACTAGCAGTGCCCATATTAATGTGCGTTAAGATTATTCTGGAAAATCTAGGTGTTTTTGACCACTGGATAAGGCTTCTTGAGTCGAAATAATTTTCCTACCGTTAGTAGAATAGAAAAACCGTACACGACTAGCCTTTAATTACGATCTTTATCAACAAAAAAGGCCTAATGGACATCTTATACTCCGTGAGGCCTTTCTATATTTCCATCAAGTGCTAAATAAAAACGTTATATAGCTGAGTAGATAGCTACTTCCCTGTCTTAAGAATTACTCTACGTTACCACTCTCGGTCAAAATAAAAATACCGAATGATGGAAGCCTTATTCTCCCGTTTTCTATATGAATAGACTGGGTACACAACCCGTCTGACCACGCAAATAAGCAATGGGGTTCAGCCGGCAATCCTGATAACTGATAATCATCTATGTCTTCGCCACCTAGATGAAGATACACCCACACCGATTCATTGGCGATGTCATTGAAACGGCGATAGCCCAACACTTTGTTCTTACTGTCTTGATGAACAATCTCTGTATTTGCGCCAGTTAGCCCGGTGGTTGCCTTGTCCTCGCCTTTGCGTAATTTGATCAACGCCGTCACCGCCTCTAGGTATTCATCAAAACTATCGCTTCGTGACCAATCTAGGTCTTTTACGTCGTCAAACCAACCAGACTCTTTAAATTCTTGCCCTTGAAACAACATAGGGATGCCAGCGCTTGTAAGTACCAGCGTCGCGGCTAAAATCCCCTTTTGACGTGCAAAGTAATCGCCATCTACATTTCCAGGCGCAATTTCTTCAACCAAGCGAGCCTTTCCATTAGCCACTTCATCGTGAGATTCGGTATAAACCACTCTAGCAAAGGGGCTACCGCTGTACTGCTTGCATAATGCATC
The DNA here is from genome assembly GCF_018619335.1 of Alteromonas sp. ALT199. Lineage (GTDB taxonomy): Bacteria > Pseudomonadota > Gammaproteobacteria > Enterobacterales > Alteromonadaceae > Alteromonas. Next base: position 70,015 of record NZ_JAHHDX010000126.1, read on the forward strand.
AACGAGCACATCAAGATTGACGTTTTCATCATTAGATTGAGTAAGCACTTCACGCACTGGATGTACAAATGCAGCGTCCCATTGAGCCGTGTAACCACAGCCTCCACCATCTAAGGGGTTTGTAATGTAGTCGTGCTGGTGAAGGTCTTCAGCAATTGTCATTTTTTCAGCGCATGCTTGTTGAATACACCCATTTATTCCCTTAATTAATTCATAAGCTTCTGGGATATCATCTTCTCCCGAGTCTGCACCAGAGACGGTACGCATGAAAGGCACCATATCCATACGCAGCCCATCTGCCTTGAACTCTTGAAGCCACATCATGGCATTGTCGGTAATGTAGTCTCGTACTTCTTGACGGCCATAGTCAGGCCGCGTGTCACCCCATGGGGTAGCGGAACGCTCATCGTTGTAGAAATAAATTCCCCCCTTGTCGTTCTCGCTCCAGCCATCAAATTGCCAGATATCCAAGTCACTAGGGCCGAAATGGTTATACACTACATCCATTATTACGCCTATGCCCTGTTTGTGCGCTGCGTCGATAAAGCGTTTTAGGCCATCAGGCCCGCCATAAGCTTCTTCGACCGCAAAGGGGCATGCTGGGTTGTAGCCCCAACTTATATCGCCAGCAAATTCGTTTACTGGCATAAGCTCTATCATGTTTATGCCTAGCGATGCTAAGTAATCAAGCTTCTCTATGGCCGAATCGAATGTACCTTGCTCGCCGTTTTTGCGGTGAAATGTGCCGATATGAAGCTCGTAGATAATTCGTTGATGAATAGGGGCTGCTTTAAAGTTATCTACTTCCCAACTGAATGCATCGTCATAAATAACGCTGTTACCTACACTATTGGTCATCAACCGTGCCCTGGGGTCGTTTTTCAGAGCGCAATCACCTTTAGCATTAGTCACTTCATACTTGTATTCATGGCCACATTTAGCATCATCGGTTTCACACCACCACACACCGTTATCTTGTTGCTGCATACTGATACCCGGGCGATTCCAGTCATTAAAATCTCCGGTAAGTGAAACACTTTGCGCATTAGGCGCCCATACGGAAAAACGATATCCAGTTTGTGTTTTTACTACACCTGGACCTATTAAATTTTCACACATTTTGTTAGCGCTCCAACGCGAGGGGTGGAATAAAAAAGAAGATTGCATCGCGATATTAGCGATGACTCGAATAGAGGCAGTTAGATGTGCAACTCAAGGGCCAATAATATAAACGGCCAAGTACTTGTAAAGTGAGGGTTATTCTTATTGAGCTTTACATAGCCACCATTTTTTACCGTAGTTTTTACACATTGCTTGGTAAAATTGGTGATGAGTGATTTCGGTACTGATTGCATCCAGATAAGTAGAATATCGATACGAAAAGGAGAGTAATATCTCAGCTTACTTGTCCTTTCCCCCGCAAAGCCAAGCGCTACATTGCGGTTTAACTCAATAAGCCCTACACCGAAACAGAATCTCGCACTACAACCTTGCGCCATAAACCTGAGCACTGCTCAACAAATTGTTTATGAATTGGATGAGATTGGTATTCATTTTGGGCCTCGATACTTTCAAAAAACATGAGCTCAGACACATCAAAAGAATTATCAATAACATCGCGCTTTAAAGTATTGGCAGGTAGGCCAATGTGAAGGGAATGAATTTGCGGTATAGCTTTTAAGGACTCTAAGCCAGCTATCAACTTCGCTCTATCTTCATTAGAGCCAGGATTGTTAAGCCAAAAATAAACCATATGAAGTATGGGAGGAAGCATACTGCTTTTCATGCTTGAAGACTTAGCAGATGCAGAGTCTGAAAGTAAAGAACTTGGAGAGCTGGCACTAGCGGGTAGTGCAGCAAAAGAAGCCAGTGCGCCAGCACTCGTTACAAACTGCCTACGTTTTATATCTGTCATCTTTGATGCTCCATGGTTAAGCGTTAGTTCGAAGGTTTACCTACCATGGCACTATGACGAAAACGAAGCAACTATAGACAGCTACCATTTAAACCAGCTAGCTATTCTCAAGATCTCAGCAGTTACGACACCGTATTCAGTACATTAAGCATTTCCCGTGCGTCATTAGTTAGTTTTACTAACGCTTTTCTCAAATCCGTTGAAGAAACGCATAGCGCCTCAAAAGGGATAAACCAGGTTTGTTTTTCTGTACCACAATGCATACCCCTTCAGGAAATACGCTATGCATTATTGGCTCATCAACATTAGCGTCATTTTTGTGCTGTAAGATGAGCTGCATCGCGTCTTGGTGATTTTAATTCATAGGGGTGGAATAGAAAACATGAGGTAGTGAAAATACCGCTACACAAATTGTATAGCGGTATCGAACTTGTAGCTAGTTAGTCGAGTTACTCACGTAAAACACGTTGTCTGGTATTTCATTTCTAATACCTGTGTTGTTACGAATAACATCGGCAAGGGTCACGCCATTTATCATGTCTAGCTCTTCATCCGTAAGATAGTTTTGGTACCAAAACCTGTCGCCATCTCGAAGGGCTTCAAATTGCTCAGTGACCATTGCACGAAACAAAGGTCCTAACTGGGAACCTTCATCCGCTACTGGGTCTTCAGCTAAACCGCCGGTAAACAAGTCAATATCGCCAACGCTATCATAGGTAGTCTCTAAAACGTGTTGTAACTCAGTGTTCGAGGTAACTTCGCTAAATGACTGCCTACGCACTAGACCGAATTGATCCCGCATATCATTGTAAGAAGGTACGCCGTGATCTCGTCCTCGTTGAATGTTCAGCGCAACCAAATCTAAACCACCTTGACCCGGTAAGCCAAACAAAAAGTTGCGCAATTCGCTAGTCACTTTCACGTCGATAGCTTGGTGAAGCTGATTTGCAAGGCCTCTCAAAATAGGCTCAACACTCTGCTCATCAGTAAGTATGTAGGGCGCCGTAAAGAACACTTCGCGGACCGACAAATTCCCTTCATCAATCGTATTTCCCTGTGCATCAAGTCTCAGTATCTGGTCGTTAATAAGCGAATGACCATGACGAAATGCTGCAACAGAGAACGCATTATAAAGCCCTGGGTCTACAGTGTTATCATAGCCTTGATAGCGAGATAGCGCGTTATCGCCAATAAGTGCGGGCAAATACTCGTTGTAAGTTATAGCCTGAATTTCAGCTATCACTAGACGCCGAGCGGCTTGAAAGATCTCTTCGCCAGATGCTCCTGACAACTGATCTTCCAATATAGCTGCAAGTCGATTGTGCTCTCTTACCCACAAAGTGTGCATTACGGTAAGCCCAACTTGTTCGTTGGCACGCACTTCGCCACCTAAAAATAGCTCGCTGTCTTCCACACCAAACGCATTACCGTTGGTTTGGCCGCTAGTATTGAAAGGCAATAAGTTACCTTCACTCGTGGCTAAGTAAGGGCTATTTTCCCCGACTCTTATCGCCAACGCACGCTGTTCGTCAGAGCCATAGATCATGCTTCCATCGATCCATGCGGTAAGCTCATTTTCTTGCTCTCTAGGGTTTCGAGTGGATGTGCCCGTATCATGGTCGAAGATAGCTCTTGAGAACAAAATAGTCGCGGAACCAGTGCTTTGTGGGTCAAAAAACGTATCTCCAACGGGCACCGAGATGTCCGCAATCTCTTCCAGACCATCAGTTAAACCGAAGTCATGATCGATAAACTGACCCCACTGCCAAACAACATCAGAAGTTCCGAAATTATTGGGTATAACTTCGCCAGTATCTTGATGATGTATATTATTGGAAATTAAGCGAGCACTAGGTCGATTGACGCCCGACATAGTAGAAATGCCATCTTCATAGTCTGGCTCAACCCAACGTTTTAACTGGGTAAACGCGGCACCCCACAGTGGGTTAGCATTATTGTTTAAAGAGCCATCTATTGTTCTAACTTCTCTGTTATCAACAAAGTCGTTGTCGTCGTCCCTGTTATTGTTAACCCGCTCTCTTCGCTCGTTAGCATCTTCGTTTATCCCTTGAGACGATGCTCTACGGTCGTTCACTACAATCGTTACATCATCAAAGGCCGTAGTCCCTTCACTATCGGTTGCGATAAGGCGAAATACTAGGGTCTCGTCATCTGAGGTAGACGGCGCACGAAAGCTCGCGTTTAGTGAATTTGCGTCTTCTATTTCTACGGACTTTCCCGATACTTGCTCCCATTGAACGCTAACGCTACCTTGCGTATCACTGGCGCTACCCTGCAGTACTACCATAGATCGTTCATCTATTGTTTGCCTTTCCCCTGCTTCAACTACAGGGGGAGTATTCACATTATTTTCATCAGAACTACAGGCACTGATGGCAATGACAGCCGCTGTCAGTGATATTCTTACTTTTTCATATTCAACGCCTTCTTTTACTTCTACATGAAGTAACTAAATTGGCGAGCACGAATTAACACTTGTAAAAACTCGTACTCGCTGCCCCTAATGCCTCACTACAGCAGTGCTAGTACCACAGCACTTGGAGAAACTACTCATTGTTTCGACATGTAAAAGCAGGCGTTATTATCGATTTTAATAGATGGCAGCGAACGCAAAGAAAGATTAACCAAACAGGAAAAAATCTAAAAAACTGATAAATAATAGGTTTCGAGACTAAATAGGCTAAAACTGTCAGAAAAATGTTGGCAAGTTTTTTGAAAGCCTTACTAAAAAACATGACTTTATGTTTTGAATTTTGGTTTTTCACGCTATAAAACAACGAGATTTTGACACTATGCGCCTACCAACTAAACAGCTTATTGCTAAAATTGAAAATTTATCTAATGGTCTAACGCCAGAGCAGCTAGCAAGCTTTCTCGATATTATTGATGCCATGACGGCACTGGTTGAAGAAGCTGGAGATTTAAAAGTTGATAACGACACCAAAAATAATAGCCCCAGTACAGAGCTCTCCGTATTCCACTAGACCAAGCTTTACAGCGTTCACTACCTTCGAGTAAGAGCGCTATAGCAATACCAAGAACGACCAATATTCGTTTTTGCTCATTTGTAGTTCGTTTATGTTCGTTTTATGATGCGTCCCAATTAAATGTACATAGGAAGCTGCGTCAGAATAAGAACTAAACGGTCTGTTAGTCAAAATGAACAGCTAATGCACTATTGCATCAACATAAAACGGTTTCAGCTTTCATCCTCCCTGACATAACTCCTTCGCTTCTTTTTCTGCTCAATGCGTTGTACTGGTTAAAGATTAAAAGGAATAATTATGTTAACTCTCACAGAACCAACGCTTTTCCGCCAGTGTATTGCTGAATTCATAGGCACTGCAATTCTGATTTTCTTTGGTGTTGGTGCAGTCGCAGCATTGGTATTAACTGGCGCCTCGTTCGGTCAATGGGAAATAAGCATTGTCTGGGGGTTTGGCGTAGCTGTTGCCATTTACTGTACTGCTGGAGTTTCGGGTGCACATATCAATCCTGCGGTAACCATTGCACTTGCGCTTTTTCAAGGCTTTGAAAAGCACAAAGTAGCCCCCTTCATTCTTTCTCAATTTCTGGGGGCATTCGCTGCTGCCGCACTTATCTACGGGTTATATCATCAACTCTTCATAGACTATGAACTGACTCACAACCTTTCACGCCAAAGTGTAGAGGCTCTAGCAACAGCCAGCATTTTCTCTACTTTTCCTCACGAAGCCCTTTCATTCTGGGGGGCCTTTGGCGTTGAATTCGTTATAACTGCAGTGTTGATGTTCGCAATTCTGGCGCTGGGCGATGAAAACAACGGTGCATCACGTGGAGCCATGAACCCGCTACTGATTGGTATTGTCATCGCTGTCATTGGCTCCTCTTTAGGACCTTTGACCGGTTTTGCCATGAACCCTGCTCGAGATTTTGGTCCAAAGCTATTTTCCTATATTGCAGGATGGGAGCACGCGCTCTCTGGGGCGAAAGACATTCCTTACTTTATTGTACCTATTGTCGCGCCTATATGTGGTGCATGCTTTGGCGCTTGGCTGTACCCTATATTGATAGGTCGTTCTCTTTCTCAGGATAGTCGCGCTTGTACTATTCCTAACGATTGCGAAACCTCTGTTGTTACAGAAACTTCTCAAGCGAGTTTCGATAGAGGGTGAACTGACTGTTGATATGCAAGCGGCGATGGCCTATTTTAGCCCGCGGTTGAACTTACAAAGAAGCATAGCGTGTGTTTTATTTAATAGCAGTGACTGTCCTATGGGCATTTTCCTTTTCGCTTATTGGCGAGTTTTTGGCTGGCTCAGTAGACAGTTATTTTGCTGTTTTGACCCGCATTGTGCTCGCCACACTGGTTTTCCTTCCTTTCCTTAGGCCGGCATTATTGAACCTTAAACAAAAGGCGTTCTTGGCGAGTTTAGGTGCCGTGCAGTTAGGGTTAATGTACATTTTTTTCTACCACGCGTTTTTGTATTTAACCGTGCCTGAAGTACTGCTTTTCACCATTTTTACGCCGCTTTATGTCGCCATTTTAAACGACGCCCTGTTTAAGCGGTTTACTCCGTTTTATTTATTGTGCGCACTTATTGCCACCGCAGGTGCAGCCATAATTCGCTTTGATGGCGTTACAGATAACTACTGGTTTGGTTTTGCCGTTGTTCAAGGTGCTAACCTTTCCTTTGCGCTAGGACAGGTGGGTTATAAAAAACTCACCTCTACCTTCAAAACACAAGTGCCCTATCACAACATATTCGCGTGGTTTTATTTAGGCGCACTAGCCGTTGCATTGCCTGCTTTCTTTTTATTCGGCAACCCAAACCAACTTCCCCAGAATACCGAGCAATGGGGTGTACTATTATGGTTAGGTATTGTCGCATCAGGGCTTGGGTATTACTTTTGGAATAAAGGGGCGCTAGCCGTTTCTGGTGGTACGTTGGCTATTATGAATAACGCACTTATTCCGGCGGGGCTTGTGGTTAATTTACTGCTTTGGCAAAAAGACACCGACTTTTCTCGCCTGCTTCTTGGCGGTGCCATCATTGCTATTGCCCTTTGGATGTCTCATCAATACACCAAAAAACAGAAGCAGATCTAAGCCTAAACAAAGCCGACTCTACGCAGGGCTATACTCACTTACCATAGTGTAGTCTTTGCGCGGGCCATTGACCTGCCATGTAGAGCGCCACACTGGCCACGCAGTGAAGTCATAGCGCACTACGTAATTGTCATCACCGCATAAGTGTTCGGCATTAGGGTTGCTCGCACTAAATGTATGAAAATAGCGCTCATCATCAAATAACACTTCAAATAAACCGGTTTGAGGTTGCTGCCAAAAATACCGACGTTCTGCTGGCATAACGCTTCCGTTAGGCGCAATCACCTCACCTTTTTCATAATATGCTAAGGCGAGGTTTCCCTTATAAGCTTTACCCTTGTCTTTGCCTTCTTTGCCAATATTGTTCTCGCCGATGTAGCCTGTTCCTGCGTTATCTTTACCTACTTCCTCTTTGTCTTCGAGCCAGCTAAATTCAGCTTGGCCAGAAAAGGTAAATACGTCGCCGTTTCGCTGGATGATTTTACGCGATAGCGTCCATCTTCCAGCAAAGTCGTCTAGGGTATAAGGAAGATTCTTTATCATTGCGCCTCCCTTACCAAAAATAGGTGGCGGTGGCAGAGTATTGGTCGCCTCGACCCGGCGTACCAGGAATTTCTTCAAAGCGCTCATCCCACAAATTATCTACGGCCAAAACTAGGTTTAACCCTTCAATCTGAGCCGGTGAATAGGTAAGTGTGACGTGCGAGAAGAGTGCTGAGTCACTACCGTTTCGAAGCGCATTGGTTTCTTGTTTTCGCCATTCATTGTCCATGCGAACTTCAACGGTATCTGTTGCAAACCACACCAAGCCAAGAGTCGCGCGATGCGGCGGATAGTTAAGGGCGTAAAAGCTCGCGTCTACCTCATCAATTCGATAGTCTTCAGACTTATCTAAATAGGTGTAGCTGGCCACCACATCTGCGCTCTCAAAGCGTTTAATGGCAATCACCTCAACACCTAGGGTTTCGATATCGACCGGGTTTGCACTGCGAGCTGAAGTAGCGTCGAAGCTATAGGTCCAATCTGTCAGCTCGTTATCCCAGCGATAGAATACGGCGGTATCAACCTTGAAAGATGATTTATCAAATGACGCTCCGAACTCTAAGTTTTTGCTTACTTCCCGCTGTAACTGGTTATTACTTCTAAATAGACCGCTTGAGGTGCTGCCGCCTACAGCAGTATAGCCAGCCACCTGCGTCGCTTCTGCATACGAAAGGTAGAGTGTACGCGAGGCATTGTTGCCCGTTTGGGCAAGCCAGCTAATATCGCCCACAAAAGACAGTCGGTCGTCGTCGCGATTCGTATCGTCAAACGCCCCACCAAAACGAACGGTAAGCGATTCATTACTGTTCAACTGAGTTCGATACTCGGGCACTACGCTTATTTTGTAGTAGTCGCGAGAGGTGAAATTGTTATCTAGCGTGGTTGATGTGATGTCGTCTGCAGTAAGCTGTGCTGCGTAGTTAATACCAAATTCTTGCGATACATTATGAGTACCAGAAAGCGCCAATGACTTAACTTGGGTTTCGTGAAACGCCTGAAACGCTTCAGGGTTTTCACGGGAGAACACGTAATGGTCGTCATTCTCTCTGTAGTAAGCAGAAACCTCAATGGTATTTTTCATGCCCTCTTCGCCGTAGCGCTGTTTGTGATTTAGCATGACCAAACGGGTTTGAATGTCTTCCGTTTCGTTTACATTGAAAGGCGTGTACAAGTTAGGCCAGCCAAAAAACTTTTGCTGAAAGCCATAAAATACGTCTGCTTGTGAGTCATCACTTGCCAGCTGAATACGTCCCGACGCGCGTTCGAAATTATGATCGCCATTAGCAATGGTGCCATCACTTTCAGAGCGAGAATACTCGCCTTCAACTCCAACAGACCAGCCAGAAATATCACTAAGCTCGTGCTTTAGTGCACCGTGCACCCGCTGCAGATTGAAGTTATTATTGCCCACACCCAGTGACACACTGCCTGCTGTTTGGATAGGTCGCCAGCCGTAAGACACCGTACCTACAGAGCTATTTACGCCGTAAAGCGCGTTATCGACCCCCGTGAAAATACTCGGTTTCGTCAACATTTCTGGCGCAATGGGAATTTCAGCAAAATAGTGCCCCGTTTGCGGGTCGATAAGCGTTGCGCTTCCTACGCGAAAACCCGTGTTTTCGAATATACCGCCACGAATAGTAACGTCAGCCTGCGCTTCTGCCATGTTCCTTGATTGCAAATCGACACGTGGGTCGTACTCTAAATTTGAGATAGGTGAATTAAACGTCCCTACCGGCTTGTTATTCGCCGTCGCCGCCCCTTCAATGGTAATTTTTTCTACGCCTTCTTCGTGGCTGTTCACGCCAGAGTTAACGTTTGATGAATCAACACTTTCAGCGGCGATGGCGGTAAAAGGTAAAGTACAAAAGAGCAAAGATAGGATTGTGTGACGCATTCAGTGTCCTAGTTAAAAATTTAGGTTCAGCCTGCAGGCAAGAGTAATAAAAACGCGAAGTGTATAGCATTAGTAGACCGAGGAAAACGCTGCGCAGGTGAGTTTAGACCAGTAAGTTTATTTTTACTTACAGCTCTGCACATTTCTATTTATCAATATAAACAGACTGTATGTATCAGTAGCAGCCCGCAATAATTATCAATCTCACCTTATTGTCTGCTTACCTTTCTTGCCAAAAGAAACGAGATAACATAACATTCGCAACCTCTACAAAACCTGCCAAAGACACGTAATACCTTGCTTATGCTTGATCTTAAAACACCGTTTATATTTTCTTTAGTTGCATTATCAGTAAGCGCCGCTGCGCAAAGTGATGAAAGCTCCCTTCAAGGTGCTCATGATGAACTTGAACACATTGAGGTAAAAAGACACTTTCAACCATATCGTGGTAACGTGCCGCTAATCGACACCCCACAAGCAATCGACCGAATTACTGCCGATACATTAGCGAATGAAGGGATCACACGCTTCATCGATGCATTAGATTTTGCGCCCACCATTGTTAGACAAAACAACTCTGGCGGCATGTTCGATAGCTTTGCGATCCGAGGTTTTTCTGGCGATGAAAATAACCCATCGGGTTATTTAATAAACGGCTTCAACGTGCGTGGCTATAGCGGTAATAGAAGCACGGTTAACGTTCAAACCATAGAAGTAATGAAGGGTCCGGGATCAGCCTTATATGGTCAGGGTGAACCTGGCGGTACCATCAATGTTATTACCAAAAAACCCCAGTTTGAAGAGCAAGGCTACATCCAAGGCACCCTAGGTAATTTCGATAAAAAGCAAGTAGAGTTCGATTACACGAACGGCATAAATTCAGACATGGCGTATCGCGTTAATGGTTCGTACGAAGACTCTGATACTTATCGCGATAACGTGTTTTTCAAGAATTTGAATCTTAACCCTTCATTTATCTGGAACATTTCTGACCACACAAGCTTAAGCTATCAAATGGAAATACTGGATCAGGAAAAGCCGCTTGATCGCGGTGTGTTCATTTTGAATAACGATTTCGACGCTGTAGATGCCGAAGACTTTTACGGTGATGTTAGAGACGGAGCTCATGAAGTTAAAGCCTTTGGACATCAGTTAGTGTTAAATCACGAGTTGAATCACAATTGGCATTTACTTAGTGGCTTCGCATATAGAGACTCTTCGTTTGAAGGGCAGTCTTCAGATACTGAACTGTCAGAAGGCCGTCAGCTTTTGTATACCGACCCATCTATACTTTCAAGGCAACGTAGAACCCGTGACTATCAAGCGCAAGACTTATCACTACGCTTTGAATTAAGTGGCGTGGTAGACGTGGCAGGCTTCGTAAATAACGTCTTATTTGGTTTGGACTATTACAACTACCACATCGATACAGACTATCGTCGTTGGCGCACTGCGTGGGGTGCTGGTGATACCACTTATAGCATCGACCCTGAAAATCCAGATTACACCATTTTCAGACCTGACGTTACACCCACTACACTCACGGCTGAAAAGCAAAAAGGGTTAGGTTTTTACGCACAAGATGTAATAGAACTTACCGAAGCAACCAAGCTTTTAGTTGGCTTTCGCGTGGACAAGTTCGAGCAAGACATTCTTAATAAGTTAAGCAATGAAGGGCAAGAACAAGACCAAACAGAAGTAACACCACGAGTGGGTTTTGTGTATGAAATTAATGATTCTGTAAGCCTTTACACTAGCTATGCGGAAGGTTTCAGGCCCAATCCTGGTCTTGATTCTGACCGCAACGCGTTTGATCCTGAAGAAACCACTTCTTTTGAGGTAGGTGCTAAGTGGGAAAACATTGCTGATATGTTTTCAGGTAGCATCGCTATTTTTGATGCTGAAAAGACCAACATGCTAACCGCTGAACCGAACACTGGCTTTTCTGCCACGCTTGGTGAAGTTGAAAGCCAAGGGGTTGAATTTCAGTTAACGACCGACCTTACTTCAGACACTCGCCTTGATATGGCATATGCGTATACCGACGCTAAGACCGCGAAAGCAGTGAATGACTTAGATTTTGGCGTGCCTATTCCTAAAGGATCGCGCTTAATCAATATTGCAAAACATTCGGGATATATCTCACTTAACCATTTCACCAGCGTATTTGAAAAAGAAGCGTTCTTTGGTGTGACTATGCGTTACGTGGGCGACCGATTGGGGCAAACCACAGATCCAACATTCATTTTGCCGTCTTATACCCTTGTGAACTTGGCAGGGTCGGTGAATATCAGCGATGAGCTTTCTATGAGATTTGACGTGAACAATCTGTTCGACAGAGATTACTTTGAGAACTCATACCATCAGCTTTGGACCATGCCGGGCTCACCAACTAACTATACGGTAAGCGTTAAGTACCAGTTCTAGTAATAAAATCAAACAAGCCGGAAGTTTCATTAGTCCGGCTTGTTTGTTATCCATTTTCTATTCGCCGTTTTGTACTGGCATTTTCCCTGAGTCACGGTTTTCCCACCCGTGCCCGTTGAACGGATCTACACCTAGCTGCTGCATAATGTAGGGGAAGTCAACGTTAACCCAGTTATCTACAATTTTACCGTCTACCACTTTCCAAAAATCCATATAGCGAATTTCAACTTTCTTACCAGTAGGCTCTATTCCCATAAAGGTTCCAGTATGAACTGCTTCCTGGCGACCAAACGCAGCGCACCACTCGCCTTGTGTTACCCGTGCTTCATCTATACAAACTTTATCAGAAAACGCAGCCTGAAACGGTCGCTGCCAGTTGTCTTGAAACTCTTTTAACCCTTGTTTGAAACCGCAGCCCGCATTGCCCATCCAGCGAAAGTTCTCGCTGAAGAAACGGCCCATATTATCGATATCGTGGTCGTTTAATCCATCGACCATAGCGTCAATGGTATCAATGGTTTCCTGCGTTTTTGACAAGTCGTTGTCTTTTGTAAGAATACCTTGTTCTGGACGTGAACCTTTCATCTCATATCTCCCAAAAAAGTGTTGAGTACTGCTGTTAAAAGCTCTGTTAAAAGAATGCGTAATTAGGGTTTTGAAACAGAGCGTAAAGTAGATATTTAGCGCTAAGAACCAAAACTGGGCTTATCACCTTAGTGATTGCCCAGTTTGTTCAGCGTTTAAAATAGCGCGCTGCGCTACAGTTGTTAGTCAAACTTGTACTGTAAGCTTACGCCGTACGTACGTGGGTTGTTCCAGTTTGCCTGAATGGAGTTAATAGGCAGCCCATTAAGCACTTGAGACTGAACCACTGCACGAGTTAATACTTCTTCGTCTGTTAGGTTGTTGGCAAAGAAATCGACGTTTAAGTTTTCGTTTACTTCCCAAGAAATGCGAGCCGTTACCATGGCGTGAGCATCTACTTTTGTTTCAGGAATGTTGATATCAAACGCGTAGTGATCGTCAACGAAGTTCACATGAAGATAAGGCGTCAAGTAACCGCCATTTGGCAATGAGTACTCATACCTTGCGCTTAGGCCCAGCGTGTAATCAGGCGACATAGCTGGAGAGTAACCCGCAAAGCTAAACTGGCTATTTGGATCGTTTATATCCTGACGGCCATCAACATTGCCTAACCCAAGTAGCGGCTGAAGTTGAGAATTACCTACCGCAAAGTCGTCAGCGAACTCGGCGTTAAGAAGCGCCAAGGTTGCATTTAACGTTAACTCGCTTAGTGGCCGCCATTCCAAATCAGCTTCTAACCCGTAGGTGTCAACCTGACCACCGTTTTCATAGTATTCAAAGGTTGTACTAACGCCAGTAGAAACGCACTGTGCCACGGTTAAGTCAGTTGTTGTGTCGTTACACGATACTGCAAACAGCTGTGCTTTCACGTCGTCGTATTGGTTTGCAAAAGCAGAAACGTTAAACCGAACGGTGTTATCGAATAAAAAGCTCTTTAAACCAATTTCGTAAGAAATAACTTCTTCATTGTCGTATAGCGGATCGGCACCACGCGCTACCACCCTCGCGTCGTTAGCACCACCAGTACGATAACCTGTTGCTGCACTGGCGTAGACCATCATGTCTTTTGCGACATCTAGCTCATAAGCTAATTTCCACAATACCGCTGAGTCGTCCCAATCGGGAATTGAATCGCCCGTAAATGTCTTTTCGTCTTTGTTGTAGCGAAGACCAACCAGTAAGCGATTACTGTCGTTAAGTTGATAACGAGCCTGACCAAATACTGCTACTGAGTCGACTTCATGTGGGTCGTGGTTTGGATTTCCCCACGAAGGAACCGTAATAGAATCTGGCTCACCGTTACCGGTTGTATCCTCACGCCACAGCCATTCCCAATCCGCTTCTTGCGAGAACAAATAAACACCTGCTATCCAAGAAAACGGGCTATCACTTTCAACAGATGACAACTGTAGTTCGGTAGAAAACGCTTTTTGATCGTCCTGACGCCCAAAGCCACCAACAAAGTCTAAGCCACCATCGCTGTAGTCGTTATCGTAGAATTGCTCGCCTGACAGTTCAGAATAATTAGTGGTCCACTTTGCATTTGCCCAGTCCATCGCCCAGTCGAGCGTCAAGGTTGCCGACCACGCTTCTTGGTTATCGAAAGACACCGCATTTCGGTATACATCGTATGGGCCTTCATCATCTCGCTCAGCATCAGCTGGCTGATAAATGTGGCCAGGTGTTACCGTAGCAATAGGGTTATAAACACCCGAACCCGGCGAGGTTTCAGAAATTTGATAACCCGCAGTTTGTTGGTAACCCCAAATCGCTTCTGAGTTTGCGTCTTTCTTGCTGTAATCAAGGCGAAGTAATGCAGTGACATCGTCTGAGAATTCGTATTTAGTTGTGTTACGTAAGTAGAATTGGTTCTTTTCGCGTAAATCGTCTGACGAGCCCGGCAAGAAATGGTTTTCAATCATGCCGTCATGACGGTCGTGGCTCATTACAAATCGCGTAGCGGCCTTATCACTTAACGGCAAATTTAATATAGCTTCATAGGCCGAACGGTCATAGCTACCGTGAGTGAGTTTCACAGAACCACTGGTATAACCAAGTTCAGGTTGCTTTGAAATAACGTTGATACTACCTGCGAATGTATTTCTTCCATAGAGTGTTCCTTGCGGCCCGCGCAATACTTCAATGCGCTCAATATCTACGTAAGCACCCAAGCCGCCTGTAGTCGTTGGCACATAAATACCATCTTGGAAAATACCGACAACTTGTTCAGCAATACCTGTACCGGCTACACCCACTTCATTTGTACGAGCACCACGCATAGCGGGGCGAACTTCACCACCTGAGCTGCCTATTCTTAACCCGGGAACAACGTTTTCAAGACCACTGATACTTTCAATGCCGTTTCGCAAAATATCATCTGCACCTAACGCGCTCACAGAAGACGATACTTCCTGCAAATCTTGAGATTGTCGATTTGCTGTTACTTCAATACGTTCAACACCCGCGGCTTTAGCTTCGCTGTCAGGGGTTTCTTGTTGGGCGCTAGCACAAAAGCTAACGCTGATTAGAAGTGCACTTTGAATAGCGCGGGAGAGGTATGTTGTATGGTACTTTCGTTGGTCTTGCTTCATCGTGATAGTTCCCGGATTAATAAAACCTTATTTGCAGTAACCTGTAAGTGCCCTGCGTTTATCAAGCCTTTGATGACCCTGCCTGTGACAACATCATACTAGGTTGTGTAATTCTTGGTCTAAACAAACATACAACCCAATTTACTTCGAAGTCAATAAATGATTGTTAATTCATGAATTTTAATTTTTTGTTTAAATACACTTAAAACAAATAAACGCATGTAATAAAAGGATTTATTACCCGATCACGGGTCTTAACAATGACAATAAAAATAAGATTCCGAAGTATAAATAAAGACTTCAAGTCAAAAAT